>JALHQW010000009.1:98909-177738 GCA_022841745.1 Saprospiraceae bacterium
GTATGCCAGTTTTATCAGTTAGGATGGCAGTTCCATGAATTGGTATGCCAGTTTTATCAGTTAGGATGGCAGTTCCATGAATTGGTATGCCAGTTTTATCAGTTAGGATGGCAGTTCCAACAGTCACGGTGCCAGTTCCATTAAAACCTTAAAATTACGGAATAAGTAAAGCAGCTATGTGACAAAACAAAAGCGGCCCGGTTTTCCAAACCGAGCCGCTTCTATTTTTATCAATTTGATTAAATCAACTCTTTCGCTCGCTTCACAGCCTTCTCCAACCCACTCGCATCCTTCCCCCCAGCCGAGGCAAAGAACGGCTGCCCGCCGCCACCGCCTTGAATGTCCTTGGCCAGATCCCTGACCATGTTCCCGGCGTTGTAGCGGTCTGTGAGTTCCTTGCTCACGGAGACCATGATTTGCGGCTTGCCGTCAGCTTCAAGGCCGAAGACAATGACGCAGTTGCCAATCTCCTGTTCGAGTTGGAAGGCAAGGGTTTTCACGGCGTTGGCGTCTTGCAGCGGTAGTTTGGCGGCAAGGAACTTTACGCCGTTCACCTCCTCGAATTGGCCTTTTAACTGGGCTTTGATGGCCCCAGCCTGTTCGTTCACCATTTGCTCCAACTGCTTTTTCAGCGAACGCACCTCGTCCTGTAAGGCCGTGATGGCTTTGGCGGGATTTTGAGCGCCTTTCAGCAGCGCCTTGATTTCGTCCAATTCCTCGATTTGCGAGAGGAAGTACTGTTCAGCATTGGCAGCAGTTACTGCCTCGATTCGGCGCACCCCAGCGGCCACAGCGCTCTCGCTTACAATTTTGAAAAGGCCAATTTCGCCAGTGGCAGCTACGTGCGTACCCCCACAAAGCTCCTGGCTGAAGTCCTTGTCGAAGGTGATCACCCGGACGGTTTCGCCGTATTTTTCCCCGAAAAGCATCATGGCACCGAGTTTTTTGGCGTCCTCGATTGGCATGTTGCGCACCTCTTCGAGGGCAATGTTCTCCCGGATTTTGCCGTTCACCAAGGCCTCGATTTCTCGTACCTGTTCGTCTGTCACCTTCTCGAAATGCGAGAAGTCGAAACGGAGGCGAGCAGCGTCCACGTCTTGGCCTTTTTGAAGGGCATGGTTGCCAAGCACCTTGTGCAAAGCTGCGTGAAGCAAGTGAGCGCCCGTGTGGTTGGCGCTTGTGGATTGGCGCTTTGTGGCGTCCACTTTGGCCTCCACATTTTCATTTATCGCCTTCGGCAAACGCTCGACTACATGAACGATCAGGTCGTTTTCCTTCACCGTATCAAGCACGGCAATGCGTTCCGAGTTGCCGAATTCCATCCAGCCTGAGTCGCCGTGCTGGCCGCCGCTTTCGGCGTAGAACGGAGTGCGGCTCAATACAATATGGTGTTCGTTGCCTTTTTTGGTTTTCACTGTCCTGCTGCGCAACACCTGCGATTTGTGAACCTCCAACTGGTCGTAGCCAACAAATTCTACGTCACCAGGGGCGAGAATGGTCCAGTCGCCGACGGTCTTTTCCGCATCGGCTCGGCCACGTTCTTTTTGGGCTTGCATGGCTTTTTCGAAGCCTTTTTCGTCCACGCTCCAGCCTTTTTCCTCGGCCATGAGGCGGGTGAGGTCAATCGGGAAGCCGAAGGTGTCGTAGAGTTCAAACGCCTCGTCGCCAGCGATGACACCGTCCTTGGCGGTCAAATTTGCGAAGCGACGTAGGCCATTTTCAAGGGTGTTCAAAAACGATTTCTCCTCGCTCTGGATGATTTTGGCGACTTGCTCTTGCTGGGCCTTCAGTTCAGGGAACACGTTGGCGAACTGGTCGGCCAGCATCGGCAAGAGGCGGTAGAGGAAGGGTTCCTTGATGTTCAAAAACGAATAGTAATAGCGTACCGCCCTGCGCAGGATTCGGCGGATGACATAGCCTGCCCCGCCATTGTCTGGCAATTGCCCATCGGCAATGGTGAAGCTCACTGCCCGGATGTGGTCAGCGATGACCCGCATGGCGATGTCACTCATCAGGGATGAGGAGTGAGGGGTGGGGGATGAAGGGGCAGAAAGGTCAGGGTACTGCCCCGTGTATTTTATACCGCTTTCATTTTCAACGAATTGGATAATGGGCGTAAAGATGTCGGTGTCGTAGGTATTGTACTTGCCTTGGATAACAAGGGTGAGGCGCTCAAAACCCATGCCCGTGTCCACGTGCTTGTCGGGCAGTTCTTCCAGCGAGCCATCAGCCTTGCGGTTGAACTGGATGAATACGTTGTTCCAAATTTCGATGACCCTTGGGTTGTCCTTGTTCACGAGGGCCTCGCCGGGGATTTTGGCCCGCTCCTCGTCTTGGCGAAGGTCAATGTGGATTTCGGTGCAGGGGCCGCAGGGGCCAGTGTCGCCCATTTCCCAGAAATTGTCCTTTTTGTTCCCGTTGATGACGTGGTTGGGTGGCAGTACCCGCTGCCAGAAAGTACGTGCCTCATCGTCGGCAGGTACGCCCTCCTTGGGGCTACCCTCAAAGACAGTGGCGTAGAGGCGGTCTTTCGGCAGCCCAAGCACGTCAGTCAGCAATTCCCACGACCAAGCAATGGCTTCGTCCTTGAAATAGTCACCGAAAGACCAGTTGCCAAGCATCTCAAACATGGTGTGGTGCGTGCCGTCACGGCCTACTTCTTCCAGGTCGTTGTGCTTTCCACTGACCCGAAGGCATTTCTGGGTGTCTGCGATGCGACGCACGTCGGGTGTCTGGGTGCCGAGGAAGAAGTCCTTGAACTGGTTCATGCCCGCATTGGTGAACATGAGCGTGGGGTCGTCCTTATTGACGATGGGGGCAGAGGGCACAATCTTGTGGCCTTTGGATGCGAAGAAGTCGAGGAATGCTTGGCGGATTTGCTGTGCAGTCATAAAATTAAGTATTGTTATTGGCAGGTCTTTGAGAAGGAAATGGTTCTAAAATAGGGTTATTGAAGAATGTTTTGATAATTTTTGTTATAACAAATTGACAAAAATCATTTTTGTAATCTGTTGAATTTCTTTTAGTTTAGCTGAAAATCTCAAAGAAAAGTTTCAAGCAGTGCTTAAAAGTTTTCCACATAAGGGTTGCTTTTCAGGGTTTTTAAGCATATTTGCAGCCCGAATTTGATTTTTATGTGACGATTAGGAATAACTTGAAACATAAAATCAGGTTGCGGACAGTCTTTGAGAAGAATAATCTACTGATATATCCAAGACGTGTTTTCGGTTTTTACACACGTTAACGAAAATGGCGGCTAATCGCAATTTTCAATTGACACAACCTAAAGTTTGGGCAAACGGATTTGAAAAGCTTAGGGGAGGGACACCCATATTAAAATTGCTTTTACGATGCCTGTCCAAATTGAGGCCCTTTACTTTTAAAGGGGCGCAAAGTTAGGTTTTGGCTCAACAACAGAACAGTATGAGACGAGAAAAATTCTTCTACAACAAACAGACACTCCAGTTCGAAAAAATCAGGCTTTCCTTTCAAGAGCGGTTGAAGCAGATTTTTGGGTTTGCCTCCGCTATCCTTGTATCTACCTTTTTGCTTTTTCTTGCAGCTTGGAAGTATTTTCCCTCACCACAGGAAGAAGTCCTTATCAAGGAGATTGATCAACTGAAGAGCGAACTTAAGGTTGCAGAAAGCAGTATTGAACAGCTTTCTGCCGTGACCAACAACCTGCAGGACCGTGACCGCCGTATCCACCGAATGGTTTTGGAAATGGATCCCATTGATGAGAACATCTGGGAGGCTGGTGTTGGTGGTTCTGAACGGTATTCCGAACTGCAAAATTTCAGCCGTTCCGGCGACCTCATGGCCCAGCTTCGCCAAAAAGTGGAAAAGCTAAAGCGTCAGATGGTCGTTCAGTCCAAATCATTCGATGAAATCGAGAAAATGGCGATGGACAAGGAAAAAATGTTAGCCTCTATCCCTTCCATCAAGCCTGTCCGAGTTGACAAACTGAACCAGCGGGTGGAACTCCTCTCTGGTTTTGGCTATCGCTTGCACCCAATCCATAAGATTTTCAAAATGCACGCTGGTATTGACTTTTCTGCGCCGCAAGGCACCGCCATTCAGGTTACTGGCGATGGGGTAGTAGAAAAGGTGGAACACGACCGAGGGGGATATGGACTTCACGTCATAGTTAACCACGGCTATGGCTACAAGACCCTTTATGGTCACATGTCGGCAGCGAACGTGCGCCAAGGTGAGAAGGTGAAAAAGGGGCACCTTATTGGCAAGGTAGGAAGCACAGGGACATCCACTGCACCTCACTGCCATTACGAAGTTCATTATAAGGGAAAGCCTGTCAACCCGATTGATTATGTGTTGGATGGCTTGACTCCGATCCAGTATCAGGAATTGGTGCGCCTCTCAGAGCTTGACAACCAGTCTTTTGATTAATTTTTTTTTTTCAATACACTTTTTTGCAGCAAACAAAACTAAAGACCATTTTAAAATCACCAATTGACGTGATTATGTCTTTCACAAATTTGAAAAAAGACTCCCGCTTTGGGGGTCTTTTTTTTGCATTTCCAATCTTGTTCTTTTCCTTGGGTTTGTTTGCACAAACCACAAAAACCGTCAACATCGTAGGTGTTGGTGATATGATGCTTGGCACCAATTACCCCTCCAAGAAATACCTTCCAGCCAATGGCGGAAGCGATTTATTGGCCAATGTCAGAAAGATATTGCTGGATGCCGATGTCACTTTTGGCAACCTTGAGGGTACACTATTCGATGGGGAGGGTACGCCCAAAACCTGCAATGACTCGACTAAATGCTATGTTTTTAGGACCCCAGCCAGTTATATCCGGCATTTTAGCGATGCAGGATTTGACGTGCTGAGCATTGCCAACAACCACTCAGGCGATTTTGGCCCTTCTGGCAGGAAAGGAACGAAGGCGGTGCTGAAGAATGCCGGGATTGCCTTTGCTGGCTTGGAAGGAACAGACGAGACGGCCATTTTTGAAAGGAATGGGATCAAGTTCGGTTTCTGTGCATTTGCTCCCAATTCTGGCACCTGCGATATCCGCAAGATTGAAAGCGCAAAAGCCATTGTTGCCAGCTTGGAAAAGCAGTGCGACATTGTAATTGTCTCTTTTCATGGCGGAGCAGAAGGCGCTGACAACCAGCATGTTAGCAATAAAACGGAATTCTACCTCGAAGAAGACCGTGGCAATGTGGTAAAGTTTTCACATGCCGTTATTGATGCTGGTGCGGACATCGTTTTTGGCCACGGGCCCCATGTAACAAGGGCTGTTGAACTTTACAAAGATCGCTTCATTGCCTACAGCCTCGGCAATTTCTGTACCTACGGCAGGTTCAGCCTCAATGGCCCTGCGGGCATTGCACCCATCATTGAAGTGGTTACGGACGAAAAAGGTGAGTTCGTAAAAGGGCAAATCACCGCAACCTATCAGCAGAAGACGCATGGCCCCAAAATAGACCCTGAAAAACGGGTAATCGCTAAGATAAAGGAATTGACCAAGGCTGATTTCCCAAACACGGGGTTGTACATTTCCTCAGATGGAGCTATTTCAAAAAAATAGTTGACAAAATAGCTCACTCCCAACTTGGCACCAGGCCCCGAAGCCCCATGTCCACGATGCGATCGTTCTTGTTGGGATCATCCGCAAAAAAATCAAGCTGACCATTGGCGATTTCCTCTTGCCATTCAAAGCTATTGTTGATAGAAAAGGAGAGTTTGACCTTCAAATCGGTTGTCTCATTGCCAGTTACTACCAATGGTGCTGCGAATTTTCCAGTGACCACACAAGAGCCTGGAGGAACTGGGCTGGTGTCGAAAATCGGGTTGACAACTGTGGTAGCCGAAACCGGCGCCTGACCTGAATAAACGGCATTGTACATCTGATAGGGAGCTGGAAATGAGGTTTCAAATGCCCAAAAACCCTGTTTTTTGTTGTCATTGACTGCAATGGTCTGTTGGTTTGGCGTCACCTCGCTGATATAGGTGTTGAACCCGACAAAAGAGGAAATCGTACCAGCTTGGTTTGTTAGTGCACCAATGACTGGAATGTTTTGAAGGTTGTATTTTATATCATATTGCTGGTAGGTGACGCTGGTGCGCACCCATTCGTAACTGCCGGGCGGCACATTTTTTAGACTGATTGTTACGAATTCTTCCCCATCGCCCACTGTGCTGGCTTGGTCAAAGTCAACGGCATTTTCCCCGCCTTTAGTTGTTTCTTTTCCTTGATAAAGAATGGCCCCGCCGCCCAAAGGCACAAAAGCATTTGGGGCAAGTTCAATATAGTGTATGCTCATTCCCCTGAATGTTGGGGTTTGAGCTGCGTGCCCTGTTGGCAATTGGGAGGGTTGGCCCAAATTATCGAGGCGCTCCTGTTCAGGGTCAAAATGAAGAGTGAAAACGAGGCTATTCGAAATCCCTGCTTCATCCTTTTTGCAAGCGCTCAGACTGAGCGCAAAAACTGCCAAGTAGAAGATGGACTTGATATTCATTTTGGAAGTACTTGATGGCTTTGATTTGGTTCAAAACGTGGCAAAAACCCTGAATCTTTTAGCTGGCTTGAAAGATTGGCCTGATTTTTCCTAAATAAAAGTTAAAACCGCCTTCTCGTGTCGCTGTTTTTTCCTTTCAAACGATTTACTTTTGGTAATCTTCCAATCTTTTTTCACTGGCTATAACCTATAATTTTTAAGGATTTTAACAAAAAACTATTGAACAATGCTCGCATTATTCGGCATCCTGATCCTTTTCGGTTGCGTAGCCAAAATGGCGCTTCACGGCGCAGAGTGAACCGCTCTTAAGGCCCCACAACCATGATACTGGGAACGAAGCACTATCTGCTGGGTTCCCGTTACAGAAGTATTGTGACTTTGAAGTAGGTTAAAACACTACTTCCCGCTCAATTATTTCCTCCTTGCGCTTGACCTTTACTTTGGCCTTGTCGCCCTTTTTGAATTTGGCTAAGCCGTCCATGTAGTCGTAAATGGTCTTGACTTGAACATCTCCAATTTTAATAACGATGTCTCCATTTTCTAATCCAGCCTTTTTTGCGGGCTTGTCGTCCATGACAGCATCAATTCGCATCCCTTCTCCGTCGTAAACATAATCGGGCATGACGCCCAGCGTGACCTTGAAGCTGGCGCCTTGCTGCGACTCGTCCTTGGTTTTTGTGAAAACCAGCTTACCATCATCGTTGAGGTTTTCGACAAGCATGGCAATGAACATTGACACGTCGAGTATGCCCTGGTAGTTCACCAGTTCGCTGTCGTCAGAGGGTTTGTGGTAGTCGGTGTGCTGGCCGGTGAAGAAATGGAGCACGGGCATGTCCTTCAGGTAAAACGAGGTATGGTCGGAGGGGCCAACGCCACTATCCGTTGTCTTGATTTTGATTCCAGCAACAGCGATTTTGGCTAATTCATCCTTCCAGGTAGGAGAGGTTCCAGCTCCGTTGATGGCCAATATTTTTTCTTCGTTCAAGCGCCCAACCATGTCCATGTTGAGCATGTAATTGACGTTCTGGAGGCCAAAACTTGGGTTTTCGACAAATTTTTTGGAACCAACCAGCCCCAATTCCTCTGCCGAAAAAGCCAAGAAAAGATAGTTGTTGTTCTTGGCCTTTGGGTTGTTCTTGAGGTAATCGGCAAGGTACAAAAGCGAGGCTACCCCGCTCGCATTGTCGTCAGCGCCATTGTGGACGGCTGCTTCACCAACATGCAGGGAAGCACCCGGCATGCCAAGCCCCAAGTGGTCGTAATGCGCTCCGATAACCACGGTATTGGCTGACTTATTGTCAATGAACCCGACTACGTTGCGGCCCGTACGGGCCTCGCCGCCCGTGGTGGCATGTGGATTGGAATTGAAGTTGAAATCAAAAGGGTGGAACCAAGACCCCCCCAATCCCTTGGGTTCTAGCCCGATTTCTTCGAACCTTGTGGCAATATAATTGCCAGCCATGGCTTCGTACTGGGTGCCTGCTTCACGGCCTTGAAGCAGGTTGGAGGCAAGGTAAACCACGTCAATTTGCAGCTGTTGAAGCGGCAGGTTGCTGTTTTGGCAATAGGAAAACTGTCGTACGAGCGACAATGACAAAACAATTGCAAACGAATTCAATCTCATTTTCAAGAAATTTTATTGTTGAAGAAAACTTTTCAAAAAAATAGCGTAGAATGAAGGGCGATTACTTAAAACGTCTTAGTCTAATGAAAATCAATAAGTTGTAATTAAGAATGGTAATTAGGTCATCGAAAATTGATTAGGTAAGCGTTCAAAACCGTAATTTTTTCAAAGGTATTCTTAGTTTTTTCTACTTTGTTTTGTAAAATTGCTGCAACAATTTACTTTTGAGCCGTCCAATCTTGCTGATACCACCACTTAAAATTCCTGTTAGAACTTTCATGTTGGTTTTTTGTTGCTATTCTTAGCAAATCCCAATTTGCCGTAAAAAAATAGTGTTTCATAGTGTGAGGGGTAACCGCTTCGGTGGTTGCTCCTTTTTTTTTAGAAATCACGCTGCATGAGTGCCGCTGCAAAGTTTATAAGGATGGTTTTCTTGTCTGTTGGTGAACTTATTTTTCCAATGGCATCAAGGGCTTTTTGCCAAAATTCTTCCTTGACCCTATTAGCTTCTTCCGCTACCTTCAAAGCCCTAAATATCGTAAGGACTGATTGGATTTTTTCTGATTCCTCGATTGGAAGCGAATTTGTAAAATAGCCCTTTAGTTGGTCAGCAACAGAGGCAGGTGCTAATTCGATTGCCTTCAAGTACAGAAAGGTCTTTTTGTTTTGGGCAATGTCCCCACCGGTTTTTTTCCCAACCTTGCTTGGGTCTCCGAAAGCGTCCAAAATATCATCTTGTAATTGGAAAGCAATGCCGAGATTTCTTCCAAACTCGTAAAGCAGCCTTGCGTCTTCATCGTCCGCCCCTCCTAACTTTGCCCCCATTTCAAGTGCGGTAGCTACCAAGGCTGCGGTTTTGTATTCAATCATTTTGAGGTAATCATCTATTGAAATAGCGGCTTGTGTCTCAAAATTCATATCCATTTGCTGGCCTTCACAAACTTGTATGGCCATGCGGTTGAAGGATTTCAGCACTTCGGTGATTTTTTTAGTGGGGCATTTCAATAAGTACTCATAGGCCAGTATCATCATCACATCGCCGGAAAGTATGCCCGTACTCAGCCCGTATTTTTGGTGTACGGTGGGCATTCCCCTTCGCAACGGGGCAGCATCCATGATGTCGTCATGTACCAAAGTGAAGTTGTGGAACACCTCCACTGCAAAGGCTGCTGGGAGGGAAGGGCTGAAATCGTCCTCAAATAGATAGTGGCCAGCGAGCAATAGCGCCGGCCTTAGCCGTTTGCCGCCAATTTTCAAAATGTAGTTTGCTGGTTCGTAAAGTTCGATGGGAGTGCCTACAAAATGGTTGTAAAGTAAGTACGATTCAAACGAATCTTGGAATTGGTGTAAAGTTTGCATGAATGAATTCTGGAAAATGAAACCTAGTGCTGGGCAAAAATAAGCCCGTGCGCATCATTTTTTTGAAAATCCCTTCATCTAAGTTCAATTATCCCCCTGCTTTATTCAATCCTGCTGTTTTTTGGCACATTTCTTCTTTGTTATTTCAGATCTCTCCAAATAGCTCGTGAATGGATTTTTTCCTAATTTCCCAAAACAATAACGTACATGAAAAAAAATAGACCCGTGAATATTTTGCTTATCGAGGACAATCCAGGCGACGTTAGATTGGCACAGGAAGCCTTCAAAGAAGGCAATATCAACGTGCAGTTGGATGTGGTTATGGATGGCCTTGAAGCAATCCATTATTTACACAGGGACGCTCCTTACGAAGAATCAAACAGGCCTGACTTGATTTTGCTTGACCTAAACCTGCCCAAAAAAGATGGGCGTGAAGTATTGTTTGAAATTAAAGAAGACCCTGCTTTGCGAAGCATACCAGTTGTTGTGCTGACGACCTCCAATGCCGAGCAGGACATAAAGCACACCTACGACCTGCATGTAAACTGCTACATCAATAAGCCGGTAGATTTCGACCGTTTTTTTGAAATTATCAAACAGATAGAAGAATTTTGGCTTAAGACAGCTATTTTACCTTCTATGATACCATAGAGACTAAAAACATTCATTACCAATTATTCATTCTAACTTCTTTTTTCGATAAATAAAGGCAATGAGTGCTAAAAACAACAAAGTATCAATTCTTTATTTTGAAACGAATCCATCTGACATTGCATTGATGGAAAGGTACCTGAAAGACCTCGGTACAAAATACGAGTTTTTCCACGTTGACTCCTTGAAAGCAGGGCTTTCCTTAATTTCGCAACAATCAATAGACTTGGTACTGCTGGAATTGAACCTGAAGGATTCTCAAGGATTCAGGACGATTACATCAATTATGGAAGTCTCACCAACTGTTCCTGTGGTGGTGGTCACGACTGTCAACAATGAAATCATCATTGGCCAAAGTGCAAAAGCAGGCGTACAGGACTATCTAGTAAAAAGCCAATTTGATGCTAAGACGCTATGCCGGGTAGCCAATTTTTCTTTGCAGCGCTTCAAATCGCAAAGCAAATTGGAAGAGACCGCCAAAGAGTTGGAAGGGTTCAAGAAAAGGTTCTTGGAAGCGCAGAAAATGGCCAAATTCGGTACTTGGGAAATGGATGTTGTTTCAAATGAAATGACTTGGTCCGACGAGGTTTACCGCATTTTTGGTATCCAAAAAGGCAGCCTAACCCCAACGCTCTCAGAGTACATGAAAATAGTGCCATCTGAAGACAGGGCAACAGTTGCGGCTTTTTTTGAGGAAGCGGGGAGATTTGGTCATCTCCTAAATATGGAGCATAAAATAGTGGTAGGCAACCTGAATATTCGTGAAGTTCAGGTTCAGGCTATGGTGAAAATGGAGGAGTCAAGCCACAAAGTAGTGCTGGTTGGCCTTATTTGGGATATAACGGAAAGGAAAACTTCCGAAAAGCTGCTCTTCGAAAAAGCAATCTCCAACCAAACAGCCAGCATTCAAGAAGAAGTGCTGGCGGATCTTGGGTTTCAAGTCCGTACACCGCTTTCCTCCATTATCAACTTATTGTTTTTATTGGGAAACACCGAGACCTCTTCTCAACAGGAGATGTTGGTGAGCAACCTGAAGACATCCGTCAGCGACCTGTCCCTCTCCGTCAACAACTTACTTAACTTCTCTTTGATGGTGACAGACACCGTTAAGGTTGAAGAAGAAGACATCGTACTGGCAGATTTCTTGACGGGCGCACTTAATGTCGTAAGGATCAAGGCCGAAACCTCTAAGATTAACCTCAGGTTTATGCCAGATGGGCATTTGCCCGAAAAGATTACTGCCGACCCGAGAAAAATCACTCAAATCATATACAATTTGATAGAGCATTCCTTGCGTCAAAGTGAGGAGGGAGATGATCTAACCATTAGGGCCAGTTGTGATCCCGCTGCGGATGGCATGCAATTGGAAGTCCGTATCATCAACGCTCGCAAACAATTGAATGCGAGTGAATTATCAGAGCTTAATAATGTCGAGGATGTCATTAAGGATGTGTTGAACAGCAGCAGCAAAGAAATGACTCCCAAGAAGAAATTAGTGGGACTGGCCATTTCCTCCAAATTGGTAAAATCATTGGGGGGGGAACTCAAGTTCTTAAACCTTGAATCTACCGGCTCCGAGATACTGGTAAAATTACCTGTAAAACTCTCAGACAAGATTCGGTTCCAGCTGGGTGAAAGACCCAATGCTCCAATGAGGATACTCATGGTTGAAGACCACTTCCTCAATCAATTGGCGACCAAAAAAGTCCTCCTCTCATGGTCTGATCATGTCAGCGTTGACATAGCCGAGAATGGACAGATAGGCTACGAAGCGGTTGCAGAAAGAAATTACGACATCGTTTTGATGGACATTCAAATGCCTGTTATGAACGGGCTTGAATCCGCAAAGAAAATCAGGGAATTCAGCCAAGTGCCCATCATTGCACTCACCGCAAATTCTTCAAAGCAGGAGGAGGAAAAATGCCTTGAAATTGGCATGAACGATTATCTTTCAAAGCCTTTCAAGCCACATGACCTCTATGAGCGAATCATGTCAGTGCTAACGTCCGTTCATGTTTGAAAAGAACTGACTTAAAAATTGGAAGGAAACGAATTCGGTTCATTTCAAAAACTTTCTATTCCTACCGATTCTTGCTTTCTTTGCTCCGCAATATCCGTTTAAGAGGGTGTGTGTAGAGAAAAAAAGTGAAATTTTTTCCAAAATACATCCCCTGCTAAGTAATTGCGCTCCGCAAATGAAGGGTAAATGTTGACTCAAAAAGCGAAATACGCCATTAAGGCGCTTGTCTATTTAGCAAAAGAAGAAGGACTTGCCAAGACCAGGGACATTGCAGCCCTGTGCCATATTCCAAAGAAGTTCCTGGAATCTATCCTCATCGAACTTAAAAACCACCACCTCGTGGAAAGTGTACAAGGTGCCCAAGGTGGTTACCGACTTTTGAAAAAACCGGAGAACATCAGCCTTGCCGACATTCACCGAATGTTCGAAGGCCCAATTGCCCTTACGTATTGCGCCTCCCTCAATTTCTACAAAGTCTGCACCGACTGCGACGACCTCGCCACCTGTGAAGTCCGACGTGCCATGACCTACGTTCGCATACAAACCCTACAAGCGCTACAGGACATCACCGTTCAAAGGATGGTGGAAGGGAAGGATTTACCTGAATAGAAATCTCACAACTGCAGCACATCAGTTGGCGTATCCACCAATATGGTCTTATCACCCATCATGGCAATGGGTTGCTTCAAGATTTGCGGATTGTGCTCAATCATGGTCAACCATTCCATGTCCGAAAAATCGGCATGGCCGAAGTGTTCTTGGAAATAAGGGTGATCTTGGTTGACAAGCTCCGATATTGGCAGGTTGAGGTCGCTTGCAATATCTGCCAATTGTGCTCTCGTCAATTTGGTGGTCAATACGTCTATTTCCCGTATAGGAAGCTCCTTCGTTTGAATCAATGCCAGCGCTTTCCTGGCCCTTACGGAGTCAGAATTGTAGATGAAGGTGATTTGCCGCTTGGAGGTTGCTATTTCTGACATGGCTTTGAAATTTTTAGTAGAGGGTTTGAAAAAACCTGAGCATTTTGCCGCTAATCACGCTCTCTCAAACCCGTTATAAAGCTATGTTTAAAACAACTTAAACAAGCTGATTTATGGCATATTGCATGGTGATTTTGGTCTCATTTGACGATAGGGGCATCACTGACTTGAACGGGATGGATGAACTGACTTATAGGGTGATGGCAGATGGATTTTGAGGGGATAAGGAATTTAAATTTAGAAAATGGAGGAGTTTTTAGCGATTTACTGGATACTTTATATGCCAGAAGATTATAAGAATAAAGAGGTTCTTCGTGGTTTTGTATGGGTAAACATCTATCATATTGTAACCCCTCGTTTCAACGAGGGGAGCATGAGTTCCCTCTCGCACATCTATCTTCTTTTCTAAACATCAACATCAAGCATTTGACGAAAGATAGTAAATGCTGATGTTCTGTAAAGAAGAAAGATGTTGTTGGTGGGTATTTGCCAAATTCCCGCCATTAAAATAGCGGGTTACAAGATGATAGATGTTAAGTGAAATTACCCACAAGAAGACACGAAGAACCAATAAAGAAATAGGTGTCAACATAATGCGACAGTGGAGAGATGACACCCTTTTTTCGCTATAAAGGCAAAACCAATTAGCCAATTAATTGTAGAGAAAAAAGATATTACATCCTTACTCTGAAATGGCGACGCTATATTTGTTGCAGTTTCGTGGCATGCCACATAGCAAATAGCATTTCCCGCCCAATCTGCCTGCAACGTTCGTCATAAGTTGCAGCCTCCGCTGGCGTCCCGTCCGATTCTTTAGGGTCGTCGTAGCGGATGGCGAAACGCTTTTCGGCACCCGGAATAAACGGGCATGCTTCGTCGGCGTCCGAACAAACCATGATGGCGGCAAAGCCCTGCTGCGGATTGGCCGGGTCGTCGTATTTTTTTGAAAACAAGGTGATGTTTTCCAACCCTTGTCCCAGCGATGCTGCGTATTGGGGGTTCTTTTGCGTTTCATCGCCCGAAATGCCGAAGCCCGCCCGTCGCATGGCTGCCACGGCACAGGGATTGAAAGCAGTAGCCTCTGTGCCGCCGGAATAAGTGGTCAGCCCTTCCACACCGTAATAGTAGGCGGCAGCAGCCAACCAAAGCTGCCCGATATGGCTTCGCCGGGAGTTGTGGGTGCAGATGACGTTGAGTTTAACCGCTTCTCCAGCTTTGATTTTTTTGGCGATATAGTCGCCCAATTGTGTCAGTTCCTGTTGCCGGGTTTGGGGGATGAGCGCAAACTCGCCTTCGAGTTCCGAACAGTAAGATTGGAGTTGGTCGTTCAGTTTTGGATTTTCCATTTAATTGCTAATTGCTGATTGACAAATTGAAGAGTTGCCAGATTGTCCAATTCCTTTCAAGAAAATGAATCAAGCTGCCTTGTGAATCTTTTGAACCGGAGGCAAAAATAACCCACAAGACAGCTATTGAAAGTTGAAATTAACAGCACCCACTGCCAGGTTCGCAGCAGTTGGCTTTGGTCAAAGTAGCAAGTTCGAGCTTCATCTTATTGGGCCGCTTTTCGCCCGGTTTTTCGGCATAGACAGTAATGCTAAAAATGCCTGTTTTCGAAGCTGAAAACGCTTTCAACTCATCTGGCGTCAGGTAATCCAGCAAAATATCGTCGGGAATCAGGATGGGCTTTTGCTTCTGCACGTTCATGCCTTGGAAGCCCGCCTGCTCTATAAGTGCCAGATAATCATCCATTTGCATTGCCCCAGCGACGCAGCCAGCGTACATCTCGGCAGCTGATTCGAGTTTTTCGGGCAGTTCCCCACGCAGTACCACATCGCTGATGCTGAAATGGCCGCCGGGCCGCAGCACCCGTTTGATTTCACTGAAGACCTTGGCCTTGTCTGGCACGAGGTTCAGCACGCAATTGCTCACCACCACGTCCACGCTGTCGGCGGTCACAGGCAGGTCTTCGATGTCGCCTTGGCGGAACTCTACGTTGTTGAAACCCCGTTTTTCGGCATTTTGACGGGCCAGTTCAAGCATTTTGGGCGTGAAGTCCACTCCGATGACCTTGCCCGTTTCGCCCGTTTCGGCACGTGCGACGAAGCAGTCGTTGCCAGCACCAGAGCCGAGGTCGAGCACGGTGTCGCCGGGTGCTATCTTCGCAAACTGCGTGGGTAGGCCGCAGCCAAGGCCGAGGTCGGCGTCGGGGTTGTAACCTTCGAGGTCGGCGTAGCTGTCCGACATAATGGTATAGGTGCCACAAGAGGAGGTTGCTCCGCAACAGGAGGAGGCGTTGGCGTCCTTTTCCTGCGTGGCGATTTCCGAGTATTTCTCCCGGACGATTTGCTTCATTTCATCTGATGATTTCATGTCGTAAAGGTGATTGATTTATCGAAAAAATACGATGAATAATGCGAAAAAAAAGCCTTGGCCACGACTTTTTCAACAGCATTTGTCCTTCAGCGTGTGAATGAAAAATTGCTTGAAAATATGTTCAAACCGCATGAAACTCGCGGTGTTGATACAATAGCACGACTTCACGCCGTCCACTGTGCCCTGAATCAGCCCGGCGTTCAGCAGTTCTTTCAAATGCTGCGACACCGTGCTTTGTGCCAGCGGTAGCACCTCCACGATTTCGCCACAGACGCAGCTTTGGCGATTTGCCAACTCCTTCAAAATGGCAATTCGGGCAGGGTGGGCGAGGGCCTTTGCCAAGGCTGCCAACTCCTGTTCTTCGATGCTGAATTCTTCTTTTTTGTGGACTGCCATTTTCGTGGTTTGTGAAATTAATCGCAAAAATACGATGGAATTTTGAAAGCGCAAGTGTTTGGTGAAAAATAATCGTAAAAATACGATTAGATTGTTAGTTGTCCATAATTATCAGCCCTGAAAAACAATTTTTCTGCTTGCTACAAACGGTAGTTTTTCACAAAGTATTCGAGATATTCTGGAATTTTAGTGCCTAAATAATAGGGCAAATTCATGAGCAAATAAGGCTGTTTTTGCTGGGTGGAAAGATGTTGATCAATCCTGAATTCTCCTGCGTACATGCGAACGGCATAAGGGTGGCCAGCCTGCTCAATAAACTGGTGGAGCGATTTTAGTGTGCCTTCTTTTCCAGACTTGATTTCAATGGGTATGGCTTTGTCGCTATATGCGACCACCAAATCAACTTCGGCGGAAGATTGCGCTTTTTCCCTTGTCCAGAACTGAGGTTTTTGATAGCTCGTCGTTTGGAGCGACAGCAATTCCTGGGTGATGAGGGCTGGAATGATTGCTCCTTTGTATGCCATATTCAAGTCACCCAAAGCAAGCATTTCGGCTTGGATTTTCAGTTCATGGTTCACCAAACCCGTGTCCAAAAACTGAAGGCGGGGCGATTTTTTAAGGTCAGGTTTTAGTGGTGGCTGAACGTCCGTGGTTGGGTAAATGAGTTGGATGATTTTGGCACCGTCGAGGCTTCGCATGGCCTCTCCAACTTCCCGTGAACGGTAGTTCGATTGCCCGAAATTCTCAAATTTGATGCGCTGGTCAAGGTACAAATGTCCAGTGCTGACTATATGCTTCAAGACCCTTGCATCGGCTTGATTTGTTGCATATTTTTCTACGTCGTCTTTGTAGGTAGCCCAAATGCTTTCATATACCGGAGGCAAATCGGCAATATTGCCTTTTTTCAAATAAGTACTGACCACTTCTGGCATACCACCTATGATGGCGTACTCGTGGAACTGCCCCATCAAAGTTTCATGGGCAAATGGCTGGACTGGAATTTTTTGCAATTGCTCAAGGGCCAGAGTTTGTCCTTTGGCTTCGAGGTATTCCATAAAATTGAGCGGATGCATATAGAGGTACTCCACCCGTCCAACGGGGAAGTTTTTCACCCGGTTCATCACATGTTCGAGCAACGAGCCTGCTGCGATGACGGGCAGTTCGGGTACATCTTCGTAAAAATAGCGGAGCAATGAGATTGCTTCGGGTGACTCTTGGATTTCGTCAATAAAAAGCAGCGTGTCTGGCTTTAGGTTGGAAGGTAGGTTGTTAGCGAGCAACAAGGCATCAACCAAGGTTTTGGCATCCTTGTATTTCTTGAAATAGTCAAGATGAGCTGGCCTTTCCAAGTTAAGTGAGATGAAATGGCGGTAGTTGTTTTTTGCAAATTCGTTGATAAGCGTCGTTTTGCCTACTTGCCTTGCACCACGCAATAGTAGCGGCTTGCGAGAAGGGTTGTTCTTCCAGATTTCTAAATTGCTGATAATGTGCCGTTTAAAATACATTTTAAAGAAAAATTGTTACAAAATAAAGGTAAAAACACAATTTATTTGTAACAAAATAAGGGTGAAAATATAATTTTTATGTCACAAAATAAGGGTTATTTCATGAAATGACGCCCATTGTTAAGCACAAATTGTTCTTGCAAGACCCACAATAGCTGCTTAGACTTGGATTTTGAAAAACCTGTTTCCCATTTTCACCACCAAAAATTTGTTCCAACTTCAAAATATTGCTTTTATCTTTGTACCTTCTCCCCCCGCCCAGTGGCTGACGTCTAAAATATCATTCCCCCTTATTGTGGTTTCCTATTTGTCTTAGCAACACAAGAAACGTAGCAACACTATGTCCAAAATTCTATCCCTGACCATAAGGTGCATGGCGCTCATTGTCATTTATTGTGGCAATTCGTCCTACGCACAGGTCAGCTACACAGCCAACGACCAGGTACAGCCCTACATGCTCGGTTTCCATCCTGCGGCCAATATTGGTCAGTACACTGCTTTTTCGGAAGAACAACTCGCCCTGCTCGCAGCGGGCGGCCCTGCCCCAGTGGGTTCGCAAGGCGGACAAGTATTAGGCGCAGGCGTGAAATCGCTGCGACCCGGCATTTTTGAGAGCTACACCGAGGTGGCGGGCTACGATGCCAGCCTTCCCATTTTTGAAAAATACGATGAACTGGGCATGAGCGAACACACGGTCATCGTCGGCTTCCCGTCGGCGGCGCACCAAGACCCCACCCAGTATTGCCCCGGCATCCAAAGCACCCTTTTCGCCAATATGTACAGCCCGATTTGGGATGGAGGGGCAAACGGTACCCCTTATAACGACTCGAACTATTACGCAGCCTATCTTTACAAGACTGTCAATGCCTACAAGGAACACGTGCGCTTTTGGGAAATCTGGAACGAACCAGGCTTCGACTACACGGGCGGCCTTGGCTACCTGCCTCCCGCTGCTCCCAATTCGTGGTGGAACGTGAACCCCAGCCCCTGTGACTACAAGCTGCGGGCACCTATTTTCCATTATGTCAGGCTGTTGCGCATCAGTTGGGACATCATCAAGACCCTCGACCCCGATGCTTATGTGGTGGTTTCCGGCACGGGATACCCCTCGTTTTTGGATGCCATACTCCGCAATACCGACAACCCCGTGGACGGTTCCGTGACTGCCGAGTACCCGCTCAGGGGTGGTGCTTATTTCGACGTGATGGGCTACCACAGCTACCCGCATTTCGATGGTGGCCTTCGGGAATACAGCGATGCCATCCAAGATTGGGTTTACTACCGTCATTCGGACGGAGCGGCCAACGCATTGCTTCGCACCAAGGAAGATTACCAGGAAGTGCTGGACAGCTACGGTTACAACGGCTCGACCTATCCCGAAAAACATTGGATTATCACCGAGATAAACCTGCCCCGCAAGGAATATCCCGACCCCAGCGACCCCGGCGAGAACTTCATCGGTTCTGCCCTTGCGCAGCGAAATTTCATCATAAAGGCGATGGTCACCTGCATGGCCAATGGCATTGAGCAAATGCAGGTCTATAAATTGGCCGAGGATACCGAGTTTGAGAATTCCTATTCAGAATTTGACTTGATGGGGCTTTACAAGCAGCTGGATTACAACCACGACTACTACCAAGAACTGAACGAGGTAGGCGTGGCACACAAAACCGCTTCCGATGTGCTTTATGGCAAGACGTTCGACCCGGTGCGCACTGCGCAATTGCAGTTGCCAGCTAATATTGGTGGTGGTGCTTTTAAGGATGCCTTCGGCAATTTCACGTATGTGCTTTGGGCTAAAACGCTGACCGATATGAGCGAGACAGCGAGTACGTCTTACTCATTTCCAACAGGTTTGAACGTCCCAAACCTCTTGAAATGCGAATGGGATGGTAGCGTTTCGCATAATGCGATTTCAGTGCCTTCGGCAAATATTGCATTGACTGGAACGCCGATTTTCCTGACGCAACGGGTGTTTACCATGAACGCCAATACGGGCTGTGTGCCGTTTGATTTACATTTATCCACACAAGCCAACGGGGCCACTTCGTGGCTTTGGACCATAGAGACCCCAAGCGGTGTGCCTGTCACTTTTATCAGCCAATCCCCCAATCCAACACTGACAATCCCCGGCAATTATTCTATCAACCTACAGGCTAAAAATGCGGCAGGCCAAGTCATTGCGGAGCAAACGCAAACGCTGTTTTTGGAACAAACCCCAAGCCCAATTTTTAATTATGTCCAGTCCGGCCCCATCGTTTTTTTCAAGAACCTGACGACTTATGGGCTTTGTGATTTCACTTGGAATTTTGGCGATGGAAACATGGTAGCCGAGCCAGAACCGACGCATGTTTACCTGCAATCTGGCAATTACACCGTCACCTTAACCGCTGAAAATCAATGCGGTATGGTGAATGCGACGCAGAACCTGAGCATCGTTTCACCAACCGTTACCCAACTCGACTTCACCGCCAACGACAGCATACCGGCTTTTACGGGCAAGTTCCGACCCAGCACCACTTGGGACTATGTGAACAACTGGACTTCCGAGCAGCAAACCGATATTGCCGCAGGCAACCCGCTGGAAGGGGTGGAGGGCGCCGGCGTAAAGGCGGTGCGTACCTACACGGGCGAGAGTGCTTTCATTGACCTTGGTTATGAGACCCGTACTGCCGAATTCCAGCATTTCAGCAACCTAGACCTGCGTGACAACAGCTTTCTGTTGGCTTTTCCTGCTGCGCAAAACCAAGACCCTATTCGCTACTGTCCCAACAACCAAAGCGCCCTTTTCAAGGATTTGTACCTGGATATTTGGGACAACGGCGAGCATGGCACCCCCGTGAACGAGCACAATCCGTTTGCCCTCTACGTCTGGAACACAGTAAACACCTACAAAGACCATGTGCGCTTTTGGGAAGTCTTCAACTCGCCCGATTTTGATATGACAGGCGAGAAGGCTTGGCTGCCGCCCGGCGAACCCGGCAACTGGTGGGAAAACAACCCCGACCCCTGCGACTATGAGCTGAATGCCCCGATTTTCTACTACGTGCGCAGCCTTCGCATTGCCTACGAAATCGTGCATACCCTCGACCCCGATGCCTATGTTACCATCAGCGGCATTGCCTTCCCGTCGTTTTTGGATGCGGTCTGCCGCAACACCGACAACCCATTTGATGGCTCGTTGAAAACGCCCTATCCATTGAAAGGGGGCGCCTATTTCGACGCAGTCGGCTACAAAAGCTATCCGCATTTCGATGGAAGCACCGTGTATTTCGATGTGGCCGCTGGCCAATTTGCTTATGAACGCCACAGCGACGCCGCCGTACAAGGTATCCCAATAGTGAAAGAGAAATTCCAGGATGTATTGGCCAATTATGGCTATAATGGTTCGCAACTCCCTGAAAAAGAATGGATTATCAGCGAGGCGAACCTGCCGAGGCGCTCATTTTATGGCTTCATCGGCTCTGACGAGGCGCAGCGCAATTGGATGATAAAGGCTTGGGTGGAAAGCGTAAAGGACGGCATCCGGCAACTGAACATCTTCCGGCTCTCTGAAAGCGCCAATGTTTGGGAAGCAGCCGACCCCTTCCAAGTGATGGGCTTGTATGCACGGATGGACGGCTCCACGCCTTTCAACGTGACCAAAACTGTTGGCGGTATTGCCCTCAAAACAACATCTGACCTGCTTTTTGGACTTGACTATGACGAGCTTCGTACGAACCAAATGAACCTCCCGGCCACAGTTGATGGTGCGGCATTCATAGACGCAGGTGGAGCATACGTGTATGTGCTTTGGGCAAAAACCGAGACCGACTTTTCGGAAAATGCAAGCGCAACCTATTCATTTCCAAGTAGTTGGAACCTCGGTCAATTGCAACGCCTCGAATGGGACTATTCCGAAACGGGCCAGTTTGGCACTATATCGCCCAATGCCTTTGCCCTGACGGGTGCGCCGATTTTCCTTAGGAAAGCTGCAACACTTACGCCTCCCGTCGCTTTTTTTGAAGCCGATCAGCAGGAAATCTGCGTGAACCAGACCGTTCAGTTCTTTAACGAGTCAACAGGCAACCCAACACATTGGGAGTGGACTTTTGAGGGAGGTACGCCCGCCGCCCATTTTGGAGAGACGCCGCCTACCATCACCTATTCAACAGCCGGTGTTTATGAGGCCAAGCTTTTGGTTATGAATGCGGCGGGGGAGCATGAGGCGACCTACACTAATTATATAAAGGTGTTGCCCGCACCCGATGCGGATTTTATCTTCATCGTAAATGGAGCGACCGTGCAGTTCGTCAATCAAAGCGCCGACCCGATGGGCTTTGGGGGTACGCAATTCGAATGGTGCTATGGCGATGGCACCTGCCAAATGGCCGCCAACCCCAATTATACCTACCCGCAAAACGGGACTTACATCGTGACACTAACCGCCACAAACGACTGTGGGACAGCAATTTATGAGCAGCAAGTCGCTATTGCTGCCAAGCCAACGGCAGTCTTTGCCTTCAATCACAACGCAGATTGTGAAGCACCCGTAGTACAGTTCCTCGACCTGAGCTATTCCAACCCAGAGACTTGGGAGTGGTATTTCCCTGGGGCATCGCCCGCCCAAAGCAACCTGCGCTACCCGACGGTCAGTTTCCCATCGGCTGGGAAGTACGAAGTGACCTTCATCGTGGGCAATGGGCAGGGCGTTGACACCTTGGTTCGGGAAATTTACATAGAAGGAAATTCCATCACCAATATTGACCTAAGCCTTTGTGCGGGAGGTATTTATGGTGGTATGCAAGTGTTCAGTGATACCATTATAACGACCATAATGCCGACTTGGACACTGGGTTGCGACAGCACCATCGTTGCGCATATGGACGTGACAGACTTGATTCAAACCAACTTTGAGTTCAATGTCTGCGAGGGCATCATTTATAATGGTATCCCGATTTTAAACGATACCATCCTAGTGGATACAGTCAGTTTGCCACTTGGCTGCGACTCCATTTCCACCGCCATCTTCCATGTGTTCCCCCATGTGGAGACGCTGCTTTTTGATACCATTACAAGTGGCGGGTTTGTGGAAGTGGGCGGCATGATTTTCAGCCAGGCCGGGCTTTACGAGGTGCCACTGCAGACATGGCAGGGTTGCGATAGCATCGTAATCCTCAATCTGGCGGTGTTGACCGCAACAAAGGATTTCGATGCTAATCAGTTGAATATCAAGGCATACCCCAATCCTTTCGACGACCAAATAAGGGTTGAATTTGGCTTATTGGAGCAATCCGCTGTCAGCCTTTCCCTTTTCGATGCAATGGGTCGGCAGGTGCTACAGCCCATCACCTATGGCAAAATGGGGGCAGGGCAGCACAGGATTGGCTTGCATGGAGCAGACTTGGTGGCTGGTGTGTATTGGTTAAGGGTGAAAACTGGAAATTCAACATTGTTGAAAGAATTGATAAAAATTGATTAAGGTTTTACTATCTTACATCCGCAATTATTTAGGAATCATAATTGACACTTTCCCCTAGGTTGGCATTCATCCCCCTTCGCCGACATTTTTAGAATTGGTCTCATCTACTCCGTACCCTAAATGGTGTAGTTTGGCTTGTAATTTGCTTGTTTTGGTGAATTCTTTTGCCAAGCTGACACGACACGCTAAGGTGTTGTAGACAGTATAATCCAGATGAGATGCTAACACTATCCAAACCCAAATGCTTGGCAATCCTTTTATGCAGCTTGCTCTTACAATCTTTTGATTTAAATGCCCAGGTAAGTGGCTGCCCCGGTGCGCTCGGCCCCAATGTTTTCCCCGATGGCGACCTCGGTTCCGGGCCTGAAATGGTATTGCCATACGACCCCCAAATTGCGCCTGGTTATTTCTATTTCCTCGACCCGCCACCCGTGGACGGGGCCTATTGCATCGCCAATAGCACGGTGGACTGGGATTGGTTTGCCGAGCTGTTCTGGCTCGACATCGGCGACAACAGCCCAGACCCTTTTGGCTATATGATGGTCGTGAACGCAAGTCATCAACCTGGTGTTTTTTACCAGCGGACCGTGCCCGTTTGCCAAAACACGCCCTATATTTTCTCCGCCGACATTATCAATATCTTTTTGCCCCAGTTCACCGATGCCATTCTGCCTAATGTGGACTTCCTCATTGACGGCAACGTCGTATTCTCCACGGGCGATATCCTGATGGACGAGCAATGGCATACCTACGAGTTCCATTTCACGCCGCCCCCCAACGTTTCACAATTCACTTTTTCGCTTCGCAACAATGCCCCCGGAGGCTTTGGCAACGACCTCGCTTTGGACAATATCAGCCTGCGGTTTTGCGGGCCGAAAATCACTTTGCCCGATATCGTTCCGCTATGCGATGGCTCCCTCCAACTTCAACCAATCATCGAGGGTACGCCTTGGCCACTGGCCTATTACCAATGGCAGGTGAGCCATGACGGCGGTGCTAATTGGAGCAATATCCCCGGCGCAAACAGCCCGACCCTCACCCAACCCGACCCTCAACCCAACCAACTCTTTCGCCTACTCATGGCGGGTACGGCAGCCAACCTAAGCGAGCCTTTTTGCCGGGCAGTATCCAATGAAACAGCCATAGAAGTGCCTGTCTATCAGTCGTTTGTAGCAATGGCGACCTGCGAGGGAGTGGCCGTGCAAGTAGGCGGGCAATGGTTCTCCACGCCCGGTCAGCACCTCGTCCAACTGACCACGCCTGAGGGCTGCGATAGCTTGGTCACGCTCGATTTGACCGTGAACCCAACGCCAACTACCGAAACGACCTCGACGCTTTGCCAAGGAGAAAGCATTTTGTTTGCGGGGCAATGGCTTACTGCAAATGGCGACTACCAACAGGTTTTGACTGCAAGCAATGGTTGTGATAGCATGGTTGTTTTGCATTTGGTAGTTCAGCCAACTGGAGCTTCGCAAATCAACGCCAGCATCTGCCCCGGCAGCAGCAGCTATGCTTTTGGGAACCAGCAGCTTACGCAGGCGGGCACCTACCAGCAACTGCTCCAAACGGCCAGCGGCTGCGACAGCACGGTGACGCTGACCTTGACTGTTTCTGATGCCATTGCTTCGCAAATCGGTGCAAGCATCTGCCTCGGCGGCAGCTATACTTTTGGGAACCAGCAGCTTACGCAGGCGGGCACCTATCAGCAACTGCTCCAAACGGCCAGCGGCTGCGACAGCACGGTGACGCTGACCTTGGCGGTTTCAGATGCCATCGCTTCGCAAATCAGCGCCAGCATCTGCCCCGGCAGCAGCTATGCCTTTGGCAACCAACAGCTTACGCAGGCGGGCACCTACCAGCAACTGCTCCAAACGGCCAGCGGCTGCGATAGCATGTTGACGCTGACTTTGGCGGTGTTGCCAATTTTAGAAGGATATGTTGATGCAAGTATTTGCGTAGGCGGGACTTATTCATTTCACAATCAACAACTTACTGCACCGGGCTTGTACCAACAATTACTGCAATCGCCGTCAGGTTGCGATAGCCTATTGACCTTAGATTTGAAGTTTTATGAAACACCGCACACGAATATTTCTACAACTATTTGTGAGGGCGAGCAGCTAAGTTTTGGCAGTTTGAACCTTGGCTCAGCTGGCATTTACGAGCAAACATTCCAATCTTCGCATGGCTGCGATAGCGTGGTGGTGTTGGAGTTGAGCCTACATCCAATCAGTTTTACAGATGTAGCCATTGAACTATGTGAAGGAGCTATTTACAAAGGAACTGCTTACCAAAAAGACACCATGCTCGTGGAAACGGTAGCTGCTGAGTTGACGGGTTGCGACAGCATTATTCGGACAAGCATCAAGGTCTGGCCAAACGCCAAGGGTAGTATTTCTGCAAGCCTTTGCTGGGGCGAGTCATTTGAGGGCATCAAAGTGTTCAGCGATACAATAATTGTTTTACAGGGCCAAACATGGCAAGGCTGCGACAGCACAACGAGCTGCTACATTGCAGTTCACGAGCGTTTGTTTCCGCAAATCCAAGCCCCGACCATTTTTTGCGATGGCGAAAAAGCCCCCATGAAGGTCGGCAATTTTGCGGGCTATCTTTGGTCAACGGGCAGCACGACACCTGAAATCGAGGTAGGGCAGGGTGGGTTTTACGAAGTGACTGTTACCGACCTCAACGGCTGTACGGCTAAAGCCAGCCACTTGTTGGAGGTCTCGGCCATGCAGGTGCAGGTACGGACTATTCAACCACTGTGTACTGGGGAGGAGAACGGCGAGATGAGCCTTGATGTGGCAGGGGGTAGGACACCTTATTTCACCTCCCTCAATGGCGGTGCATTTCAAGAAAAAGTGGATTTTATTGGCTTGAAGGCAGGCAATCACCATGTGAAACTGCGTGACCAAGCCGCTTGCGAATTGGAACGCATCATTTACCTGCCCGACCCACCCAGTTTTGAGATGGAGGTGCTTCAGGACACCATCCTGTTGCTTGGCGAAGCCTTTGATTTGGAGGCAGTTTCAACCTTGCCCATTGACTCCTATCAATGGTCGCCAAGTATCGGTTTGAATTGCAATGATTGCCCATCACCTACAGCCTTTCCGATGTCAACGACCCAATACAGGCTTGTTGCCATAACGGAAAATGGCTGCGAAGCAGAAGGGGCTGTCACTTTGGTCGTCCGTAAGGAAGACGATGTCTATGTGCCCAACGCCTTCTCGCCCAATGGCGATGGGACGAATGATTTCTTCACGGTGTATCCCGGTCGCAGTGTGATGAAAATCAAGCAGTTGCAGGTATTCGACCGATGGGGCGAGGCAGTTTTCAGCGTTTTTGATGCCCCACCATTTCATCCAGCCACGCATTGGCATGGTAAGTTTCGGGACATGCCCTGCCAGACGGGTGTTTTCGTTTGGTTGCTTGAAGTGGAGTATATTGATGGTAGGGTGGGGCTTTTGAAGGGGGATTTGGTGCTGGTGCGATAAAAAAAGCCCGTCGCACGCTAAAGCACGACAGGCCATCCTTTTGGATACAGTATTTCTTTATTTCAATTTTATAACGGGGTCGAGCATGTACTTGCCTCCACCGTTCAATTTCACCGACTCTGCTGCGTCAAAATCCAGTACAAAGCTGTTTAGGCTTGTACCAAGGTTTTTATTGATTTTTACCTTCAATCCACTTGATTGTGCGCTAGGGGTTTGAAGCTCATGAATCACGCTATCTACCATTACCGTGTTTTCCGTGCCCAGGATGAAACGCACTTCCTTCAAAGTATCCAGCGGCAAAATTCCTGTAGCGATGGTCGTGTCTATGTCTTGGAACAACAGCAAGTCATAAATACCAGAAACAGTAGTCAACGTTACCCATTCGGAGGTATCGCCCGATAATTTTACCTGTATTTCCTTAATATTAATGTTTACTTGTTGGCAGTCACATGGGTCGTCCGTCAGACGGATTTCCACTTGGGCTTTTGAGGATGAAGAATCATCCTCCTTATCTTTTTTACAGGCTGTTAACCCAAGGCAGAAAGCTGCCATTAGCCATAAAATGCACTTCTTAGTCATGGAAAATGTTTTGATGAATGTTTTGAAAAAGGTGGGCAGGTGCTCTTTGCTAATGATGTGCCAAATGAGATATTTGTTCACCCCGTAAAAATATTGACTGGAAATAAGAACCTGATTTTTGGGAATAATTGGCTTGTTGGCGAACAGCAAATGCCTCCATTTTTGAGGCAAAAAAAGCCATGAGGAATTTGTTGAGTTTGGTTTTAGGGATACTGTTTTCATCAGCAGCATTTGGACAAGGTGCAAAATTGAAGGGAACAGTGAGGGATGCAGAAACAGGTGAGCCGATAGCAATTGCATGGGTCGTATTATACCAAAATGGGGTGGCGGTTACAGGTACGGAGACAGATTTTGATGGGAATTACAGTATTACCGAAATTGACCCAGGTGCGTATAAAATTGAGTTCACTACAACTGGATACATCTCATTAAAGGTTGAAAAATACTTTCTACTTAGCGGGGAAGTCAGGGAGCTTGATGTGAAAATGGAAATTGGCATTGAACTAGGTTGTTTTGGAATACCCTATCTCCCACCATTAATTGAACAAGACAACACCACGCAAGGCCATGTGTTCAGGAGGGAGGATATCCATCACTCGCCAATTCGATAAACACTTATTTTCACTTCCGCCACCAACTTGTCCCCCCCGTCTCCGGCACATGCAGCTTCCCTTTTTCCTTTAGATAAACCCGCAATGCCAGGGCCGCAGCCACCGCATCCTCGTCCGCCTCATCAGCGGTAAGTGCCGCTTTCGTGAAGTAGTTTTTCACGAAATGCGTATCAAATTTACCAGAAAGAAACGCCTCATGCTCCAGCACAAATCGGCCAAAGGGTAGGGTAGTGGCCACCCCTTCTATTTCATAGTCGGCGATAGCTCGCAGCAACCGGGCAATGGCTTCCGTACGGTCTTTACCGAAGGCAATCAGCTTCGCAATCATGGGGTCGTAGTAGATGGGGATGTCCATGCCCTGCTCGAAGCCATCGTCCACCCGGATGCCTTCGCCAGTGGGGCGGCGGTAGGTGCTTAGTTTGCCAATGCTCGGCAAGAAGTCATTCAAGGGGTCTTCGGCATAGACCCGCAGTTCCACGGCATGGCCTTTTATGCTAAAATCAGCCTGCTTGAACGATAGTTTTTCGCCCCGTGCCACCCTGATTTGCTGCTCCACGAGGTCAACGCCCGTAATCAACTCCGACACGGGATGCTCCACTTGCAGGCGGGTGTTCATTTCAAGGAAATAGTAGTTCAGGTTTTCATCCACCAGGAACTCAACCGTGCCAGCGCCCGTGTAATCGCAGGCTTGGGCCACTTTCACGGCATCGGCCCCCATCGCCATTCGGATTTCGTGGGTGAGGATGGCGCTCGGCGCCTCTTCCACCACTTTTTGGTGTCGGCGTTGCACGCTGCACTCCCTTTCGAAAAGGTGGACGGTGTTGCCATGCGTATCGGCCAGCACTTGAATTTCGATGTGCCGAGGCGAACCAACGTATTTTTCGATGAAAACCGACCCATCGCCGAAGGCGCTTGTCGCTTCGCTGATGGCCCGCTCCATCTGGCTGGCCAGTTCTGCTTCGTTCTCAACGATGCGCATGCCTTTGCCGCCGCCGCCAGCCGATGCCTTCACGAGCAGTGGATAGCCCACGGTGCGTCCGACTTCGATGGCTTCCTCAACATCGCTAACAGCGCCCTCAGTGCCGGGCACCATCGGAATATTGAACTTTTTGACGGCTTCCTTGGCTGCCAATTTTGAGCCCATCACTTCAATGGAATAGGGAGAGGGGCCTATGAAAATAATGCCCGCATCGGTCACGGCCTGCGCAAATGCAGCATTTTCGCTCAAAAAGCCATAGCCGGGATGGATGCCGTCCACGCCGAGCGAAAGGGCGACCTCAATGATTTTTTGCCCCATCAAATAAGATTGGCTACTATGCGGCGGCCCAATGCAAACGGCTTCATCTGCGAACAGCACATGTGGTGAACGACGGTCAACTTCAGAATAAACGGCAACAGTCTTGATGCCCATGCGTCGGGCAGTGCGCATCACACGCAGGGCGATTTCGCCACGGTTGGCAACGAGTATTTTCTTCATAATTGTAAGAACCGCTGTTGAGCGGGCCGCAAAGCTACTGCATTTGCTTTTTCTCTCGGACAAGCTGTCGTTTTGCTGCACGAATATCAGGCACAATCTTGGCGTACTAAGTTTGATTTTAAAGTTCTGCGTACCTTCATCCCCTCGAAAAATACGACCACTCGCAGATAATACGTTCATATTCAAGGTTTCGGCTATTTTTGCCGCTGCCAGGGAAATCCAAACTTGACAATCCATTTTTCATCAGGCATGTTGTCCAAAACACTTATCCGGCTAACCGGGCTTGCATTGTTTTTGTCGGTCCTCTCCTGCCAACGTACCAAACGTGGGCCAGGTGAAGCGGTCATGCCGTTCAGTGGGGCCGATACCTCGCAAGTGGACATGGTGATAGCTAACATGAGCTTGGAGGAAAAAATCGGTCAGCTCATCGTCTGGGATGTTGCCATGTCGGATTCCCTGGGCCGCACGGCGGTTTTTGAAAAGACCGATGCCGGCATGGTGGGCGGTTTATTGCTCCGCAACTTAACGGTGGCCGATTTTCTCTACGCCACCGACAGCCTCAAAAGGAGCGCAGACCTGCCGCTGTTCCTGGCCACCGACCAAAAAATTGCGCTGCACAACCAGTTCATGGGATTGCAGCGGTTCCCGTCCCCAGTTTCTATAGCTGCCATTGATTCCACGGAACTCCATGCTTTTTTAGAGAAAAAATACATTGAACAATGCAAGGCATTGGGCATTAATTTGAGCCTGAATCCCAGTTTTCGGAGGTTGGACGACTCGTTGCAAGTGTTTGACAACCAGGTTTTTGAACAAAACGACAGTGCATTGGCATGGCGCACGTCCCGCATGTTCCAAGCGCTGAACGACCAGCGAATCCTGGCAATCGGCGATGCATTCCAAAATTTCAAGTTCATCGCAAACGACTCCATTCGGCAGTTGGAGATGGCTGATTTGCTGAACCCGATTCGTGCTGGCTTGCCAGGCCTGATTTTGGATGGTTCTGCCCTTGAATCTGATACTATTAAAAAATTGCCGGCAGATTATGCCAAGCATTATTTCAACCGTTTTTTGAAGTTCAAAGGAATGATGACCGTGAAACTTCGGCCAGATGAGTCACCAGAAACCCTGCTCTTGGCGGGCGCCGACCTGCTCATCACACCCGATGCAGCAGCTGTATATAGGACAGTTAGCCAGCTGATGGATACGGGAAAGCTGACAGAATTGGACTTGAACGCAAGGGTGCGAAGGGTACTTTTGGCCAAGGCTTGGGCAGGGGGCGGTAAACTGCCCGTCAAGTTCTCTAACCACCCACACGACAGTGTTACGCACAAGCCTGTTAGGTTCGTTTCCATTGGCGCCAAGCGAGAAGTACCCATGATGGTTCCCATCTTTCGGCCCCGCCCCACCAACCTCGATGCCAAGGTGGACAAAACCGTTTGCTATTTTGAAGACCCTCGCTGGGATTATTTCATTGGTCGTCTTTTCGAGAATTCAGTGGTTCTTGCCCGTGACCATTCAGAAATTTTACCTTTGAAGGGATTGTACGATACTGATTTTCAGGTGTTTAAATACACTATGAGTTCCTTTAAGGATTTCAATCTGCTGTTTTCAAAATACGCTAATCATCGAACTATCGGCCAAAATATTCCTACCTCAGGCGAGTTGAAAGCCTTTGAGTTTGAAACTTCCACCCGACAGCCAACGGCCATCCTGCTTTTGGACAGTATTGAGCTGCGTCCAGGGTTTCACAAGCAGTTCATCGAAAGCGTGAATGCTGCCGCAATGCAAGGGAAGGTCATAGTGGTCAATTTCGGCTATCCCAAAAACCTGCATTATTTCAACAATTCGGTGGCTTGCGTACAGGTATTCGAGCGAAACAAGTTCACAGAGGCGTTTGCTGCGCAATTGTTGTTTGGTGGGGTTTCCTCAGGAGGCATGCTGCCTTTGAATATCAATGAAAGCTTGGGTTTTGGAATGAGCGTTCGGCACAAGCCCGTAAGGCTCGGTTTTACCTCGGCAGAAGAAGCTGGCATTGCCTCTGAGCGATTGGTGGGCATCAACGCCATCGCCGAATCGGCCATTGACCACGGGGTGTTCCCAGGTTGTCAGGTAGCAGTGGCAAAGGACGGTCAAGTGATTTATTCCAAGAGTTTTGGCAATTTCACTTATTCAAAAACGGCCCAGCCCGTAGGTAATGAGCACCTTTATGATATTGCCTCTGTGACAAAGGTGGCTGCCACCACCTTGGCCGTGATGAAATTAGTGGAAAATGGGCAGTTGAATTTGAATGGAAAGGTTGCCGATTATTTGGACGTACCATCCAATTCTGCGGTCGGCTACATCAAAATAAAGGAACTGCTTTTGCACCAATCCGGGCTGCAGGCGCAAATGCCGTTGTCAAAATTCTTCTCTGGCAAGAACGTGCCAGCGAAGGGATGCAACGATTATTTCTGCCGTAAGCGCAAAGGCAGCTATAGCATAAAAGTGGCTGATGGCCTTTATTTCAAAAGCTCTTTTCGGGATACTGTATCCAAAAGAGTGTTCAACCTCGCTGTCAATCCCAAGCCTCGATTCAGGTACAGCGACGTAAATTTTTACCTGTTGAAGCGCATTGTGGAAGACGTCAGCAAAACGCCTTTCGACCAGTACGTGTTCGAGCAGGTTTACCGTCCGCTTGGCTTGCGCAATATCACCTTCAACCCACTGTACAGCTTCCCGAAATCGCAAATCGTCCCAACCGAACAGGACAATTATTGGCGCAAAACCTTGGTACAAGGCTATGTCCACGACCCCAGTGTGGCATTGATGGGCGGCGTGGGCGGTAGTGCCGGCCTTTTCAGCAATGCGGAAGATTTGGCGGTGATTTTCCACATGCTGCTAGAAGGGGGGATTTATGGCGGCATGCAGTTCTTCGAACAAAAAACGGTGGACGATTTCGTTGATAGTAAATATGCCAACCACCGGGGCCTCGGTTTCGACAAGCCAACCAAACGCCGTTATCCTACCTATTCGCCCCATGCCTCGCCCAAATCCTTCGGGCATACTGGCTTCACGGGCACCTGCGTTTGGGTTGACCCCGATCAACGATTGGTCTATGTGTTCTTATCCAACCGGGTGAACCCAAGTTCACGCAACGGCAAAATCTTCACGGAAGGCATTCGCAGCCGCATCCATGAGGTGGTGTACAGTGCTTTTGGCAGTTACCAGAACAGCCTTCCTGAGTTAGAGGAAACGGAAGAGGAAACAATTGAAATTGAAGAAGGTGCTGGTGGATAAGTATCATGCATCCAATTATACAAGTTAGCTTAACCATGCTCCCAACTGTAACTGTCCAACCCTTTCAGGCTCTCCTTTAGAAGGTCAATGCAATTCCGAATATCTTCTTTATGAGCCATTTCGATAACGGAATGGATGTGCCGGGTGGGAATAGAAATGGCACCTGCTATGGCCCCGTGCTTACCGGAGCGTTGGATGCCAAGCGTATCGGTTGCGCCGCCCACCAAGATTTCGGGCTGCCATTTGATATTGTTTTTCTTGGCTGTTTCCTTCATATAATTCACCATCCGGTAGTCGCAAATCACGCCACTGTCCATGATTTTAATGGCGGCGCCTTTTCCAAGTTGGGTGACCATTTCATGGGGTTGGGCGCCGGGCACATCGAAAGCAATGGTGGTGTCAACGGCGATGCCGAAGTCGGGGTCTATTCGATGAGAGGACGAGATAGCGCCCCGTATGCCCACTTCCTCCTGCACGGTAAACACTGCATAAAGATCAAAGGGCAGTTCGACCGTTTTCAATTCACGCAGCGCCTCCATAAGGATAAAAACCGATACCCTGTTATCAATGCTTTTGCTGTTCACGCACTCGCCCATTTCGATGAGTTCCCGTTCCCGGGTCACGACGTCGCCCACTGCCACCAATTTTTCGACCTCCGCTTTCTTCATGCCAAGGTCAATGAAATAGTCATTGATTTGGGGGGCTTTGTTGCGTTCCTCCTGCTTCATGATATGGATGGGCTTGCTGCCCATCACGCCAATGAGGTCTTGCCTGCCATGTACGATGACCCTTTGGGCAGTCAAGGTCTTGGGGTCGAAGCCGCCTAGGGTGTGAACCCGCAAGAACCCATCATCGTCAACATGGGTCACGATAAAGCTGATTTCGTCGAGGTGGGCAGCCACCATGACTTTTTTGTTGGAACGGCCTTTTTTCAAGGCGATGATGCTGCCCATCGGGTCAACCTCAATATCGTCCACATATTGGCGGATTTCGCCCAAAACGAATTGTCGGATACGCTGCTCAAAGCCCGGTGCACCAGGTATCTCGCAAGTTTTTTTCAGTAAGGAAACGTTTATCATCGAACAGGCTTTTAATAGGCAGGCGTGGGCTGCCCGTTCATTCATACTCCAAAAATCGCTTTTTGTTTTTTGGTGGGGCAAATGTAGCTACTTGCAGGCTGAACAGCGACAGAAAATTCAGTTATGCCGATTTTTTACTGGGCATAGGCTGTTGCGCTTTTTTCCTCAAAAACAGCTATGTTTGTACTTTTGAAAGCAGAAATGCCTGACATGGAAAATTTTATCAAACAGTTGAAGATTTCAAATTTCAAGTCCATACGGGAGGCGGAACTGGAGTGCGGGCGGGTGAACCTGTTCGTGGGGAAGTCGAATGTGTTGGAGGCGCTGAGTTTGTTGGGGGCGGAGTACTCAAAGAAAGAAAAGTTTTTGAGCGATTTTATTCGGTTTGACAAGTTGAGTCATTTGTTCAATGACCAAAATATCAAAAAGGATATTGTAATTGATACGGCGAAAGACTCGGTCTTACTTCAACATTTATTTGAATCTGACGAGTATATCTTTGAATATTTAAGATTCCCTGACGATGAAGAACTGATTGATAAATACATGGAAGAACAAGAAAACGACTATGACCCATCTCGTGAATTTGATGATGAAAGAACCTACCCTTTAATAACTGATATTGATAAAAAAATATCAAGGGACCATATAACCCTAAGCAAGGAGGGGAAAATACTTAAAGGAGATAGGAAATACATAGAATATTGTGTAGTTAAACCTTATTCGTTTTCAGGAAATAAAACCATTTCAAATAGGGGTAAAAGCTATTTAACGCCGCCTAATGGCGACAATCTCTTTTGGGTTTTACAAACAAATCAGAAATTGAAAGAAGAAATTCCAGGTTTATTTAAAGAGTATGGTTGGGAGTTTTTAATTGATTTGGAGGAGAATAAATTTGCTGTTCAAAGAAGAGAGTCGGGCATAGCTTATAAAATCCCATACAACCTTATAGCTGATACCCTCCAACGCATCATCTTCCACTACGCTGCCATCTTCTCCAATGAAGACTCCGTTATTCTTTTCGAAGAACCTGAAGCACATTCTTTCCCCCCTTACGTCAGAGAATTAGCATTAAAAATAAGTGAATCCACTGACAATCAATATTTTATCACTACTCACAGCCCTCACTTATTCACAACACTTGTAGAGGAAACACCTGTTGAAGAATTGGCTGTTTTCATCACCTATTTTGAGAATTATGAAACCAAGTTCAAAAAATTGAATGCAGAGGAGATTTCCGAATTGCTCGATTATGGTATTGACATATTTTTTAACCAAAGATGGTTTTTAAATGAAGAAATCTCCGAGAATCCTGCCTGAGTGCTATTGCGACACATTACTGGTTATGCTTTTGATGCAGATAATCCCGAATCATCAGACCAATGGAATCAGTGGTGTTTTGAGCAGAATGGAGAAGGACTTTTCCAAGCAAAAAGCGGTCGGTATCATTGATAATGACAAGGTAATCAAGGAAGTGAGGGCCAAGTTTTGCGAGAAATTCGAGAAAGTGGACGAGAACAATCTCTTGATAAAGATGAAACATAAGGAACATCAAAACTACCTAATCTTACTATGCCCTGCTTTGGAGAGGTTTATCTTAATATCTGCAAGAGAATGTGGAATTCCTGAAAATGAAATACCCTACACAGAGGAACGGTTGCGTCGGTTGGCCAAGAGTCGAGACGTGGAAAATGACCAAAATCTAAAACAATTCCTCAACCGCATCATCCAGAAAAAAGCTACCGGCACCGAAACACTTAAATCATGGCTACGTGAAATAATAGGCGATGAAACCTAACCAGTATCCAGTAACCAGCATCCAGTAACCAAAAAATGCCTTTTCCCTTCCACCACCAACTCGACGCAATGGACTGCGGGGCCGCCAGCCTCCGCATGGTGGCCGAGCATTATGGTCGGCGGTACTCGTTGCAGGAACTGCGGCAGCGCACTTTTCTTGACAGAGAGGGCGTCTCTGCAAGGGGCATCGTGATGGCTGCTGAGGGGATTGGGTTGAGGGCTTTGCCAGTCAAAATCCCGTTCAAAGGCGCTGATAACCAAGATGTTGGGCTGCTGGACGCACCTGTTCCCTTCATTGCCCATTGGCGGCAAAACCATTTCGTCGTTGCCCATAAAATCACCAAAAAATGGATATGGGTGGCCGACCCCGCAAGGGGCAAGGTCAAGTACAGCCATGCAGAATTTCAACGCAATTGGTGCAGCGACGGCAACAAGGGCGTGGTCATCCTTTTGGAGCCAACCCCCGAATTTTACCAACAAGTAGGCGACAAAATCAACCGCAAGAGCTTCGGTTTCTTAATCAATTACCTGCGGCCCTACCGCCGACTCACCGGGCAATTGCTGGTCGGGCTTTTGGTGGCGAGCCTGATACAATTCCTATTTCCTTTTCTCACGCAGGCCGTGGTGGACGTGGGCATCGAAAATCAAGACCTCGGCTTTGTTTGGCTCATCCTTTTTGCGCAGCTAATGCTTTTCGTGGGGCAAACGACTGTCCGGTTTCTCCAAAACTGGATACTGCTGCACATCGGCACGAGGGTCAATATCTCGCTCGTCAGCGATTTCTTGGTGCGGCTCATGTCGCAGCCCATCAGTTTTTTCGATGCAAAAATGACGGGCGACTTGCTCCAGCGCATTGGCGACCATCGGCGAATTGAGGAGTTCATGACCGTTAGCACACTAAATATCCTTTTCTCTGCCTTCAACTTGGTCATTTTTGGTGGCGTCTTAGCCGTTTTCAGCGTGAAGATTTTCGTTATCTTCTTGATTGCCAGCATATTGTACGTAGGATGGATTTTTCTTTTTCTGAAAAAAAGGGCCGATGCTGACCTGATGCGGTTTCGGGCCTTGAGTGACAACCAAAGCGCCATCATCGAACTCATCCAAGGAATGCAGGAAATCAAGTTGCAGAACAGCGAACAGAAGCGCCGATATGGATGGGTTCATATACAGGCGAGGTTGTTTCGGGCAAATGTCCGCTCGCTCTCTGTCTCTCAATGGCAGGATGCCGGGGCACAGTTCATCGCACAGGTGAAAGACATCATTATCATCGCCATTGCGGCAGCAGCCGTCATTGAAGGTCAAATGTCGTTGGGGATGATGCTCGCAACCATGTTCATCCTCGGCCAATTGAACGTGCCCTTGCAGCAGATAATCGGGTTTGTGCGCTCGGCCCAAGACGCTAAAATCAGCCTCGAACGACTCGCTGAAATCCATCAAGAAGGAAAGAACGAAGAAGGGATTAGGGAGGAGGGATTAGGGATGAATGCCCAAGGCGGTATAACTCCTCATCCCTCTTCCCTCATCTCTGTTTCATCCTTCAACCCTTCGTCCCTTCATTTGTCGCTGGAAGCTGTCAGCTTCCGCTATAACCCCCTTTCCGATTTTGTGTTGAAAAACGTGAATATCACCATTCCGGCTGGTAAAGTGACAGCCATCGTTGGGACGAGTGGCAGCGGTAAAACCACACTTTTGAAACTATTGCTCGGCTTCTACGAGCCCAGCCAAGGCATGGTGAAGGCAGGCCAGCTTTCCTTGAAGAACATACCGCCCCACGAATGGCGGGCAAGGTGCGGGGCCGTGATGCAAGACGGCTTTATCTTCTCCGACACCATAGCAAGCAACATCGCCGAGAGTGAAGCCGATTGGCAAACCATTGACCACGAAAAACTTTTAAAGGCTGTACAAGTTGCTCATATTCAAGAGTTTGTCGAGAACCTGCCGCTGGGTTACAATACGATGGTAGGGGCGAAAGGCAATGGCCTCAGCCAAGGGCAACGCCAACGGCTGCTCATCGCAAGGGCCGTTTACAAGCAGCCCGACTTCCTGTTTTTTGATGAAGCGACCAACGCCCTCGATGCGCATACCGAGAAAATCATAAGTGGCAACCTCTCCCAATTTTTTCAAGGTAAAACGGTAGTCGTTGTTGCCCACCGACTAAGCACGGTCAAGAATGCCGACCAAATCGTGGTAATGGAAAGGGGTGAAATCGTGGAAATGGGAACCCATGAAGCACTATCACTCAAAAAAGGGGCCTACTACCAATTGGTAAAGGAGCAATTGGAATTGGGAGCCTGAGCTATTTGTAATACAAAGGAACTAATCGGAGAAGCTGATTGGTTATTGCCCTCATACCCCCAAATGCCTACCTTCGCAGCCGCTAACCTTGTCACCCAACTGTATTTACGAATGTCGAAAATATTAAAGACCCTAAAACAAGCACTTTCAGGAGAAGAGCAAGAATTCACGACGGGCAGCATCAACCGGGCCATCATTATGCTGAGCATACCTATGGTACTGGAGATGATGATGGAGGGCATTTTCGCCCTCGTTGACATTTATTTTGTGTCAAAAATCAGCCCGGAAGCTACTGCGACCGTTGGCATGACGGAAAGTGTTGTAACCATTATTTACTCCATCGCAATAGGCTTGAGTGCTGCCGCAACAGCCACAGTAGCCCGCCGCATCGGGGAGCACGACCCCGAAGGTGCTGCAAAAGCCGCTGTCCAAGCTTGTATCTTGGCTTTGGTTATCTCCTTCATTATCAGCGTATTAGGTGTTGTTTTTGCCGAAAACATATTGAGATTGATGGGCGGCACGGAAAAACAGGTCGTCGAGTGCGTCGGTTATACGAAGGTCATTTTCGGCAGCAATTTCGTTATCATGTTCATCTTCCTGCTCAATGCCATATTCAGGGGAGCAGGTAACGCCAGCATCGCCATGTGGGTGTTGGTGGTTTCCAATGCCATCAATATCGTGCTTGACCCCATCCTTATTTTTGGCTGGGGTCCAATCCCGGCAATGGGCATAACCGGCGCAGCAGTGGCCACTTCCATTGGGCGGGGGATTGGGGTTTGCATCCAAGTTTACCTATTGCTGCGGGGCACCAATATCATCAAGATTGCGAAACGCCATTTGGTTTTGCACATTGAAACGATATTGAACATGATGAGGGTGGCCAGCACTGGCACCTTACAGTACATCATTGCCAGCGCCTCGTGGATTTTCCTAATGGCCATCATCGCCAAATCAGGTACGGAAGCCGTGTCAGGCTACACCATTGCCATTCGAATCCTCATATTCACCATCATGCCAGCTTGGGGCATGGCCAATGCTGCGGCAACGCTCGTCGGCCAGAACCTTGGAGCCAAGCAACCCGAACGTGCCGAAGCCAGTGTTTGGCGCACAGCGCACATGGATATGGTTTTCATGCTCGTCGTGTCCATTATTTATTTCCTATTTGCGAGGCCCATCGTTTCGAGTTTTGACCCCAATCCGTTGGTGGTTGAGTCAGGCGTGCTTGCCCTGCGCATCTTTTCTGTGGGGTATGTATTCTTCGCCTACGGCATGGTCATCTCCTCTGCATTCAATGGGGCTGGTGATACCCTCACGCCAACCTTGGTCAATTTCGTCTGTTTTTGGTTGATAGAAATACCGTTGGGTTGGCTCTTCGCCATTCAATTTGGACATGGCCTAGCGGGTGTATGTTGGGCAGTTTTCATCGCTGAGAGCCTCATGGCAGTGATTTTGGTGGTGTTATTCAAGAAGGGGAAATGGAAGGATGTTAAAATATAGTTGGCAGTTTGATAGTGGGCAGTTGGCAGCCAGTTCGACAGTTGTATAGTAAGGGCCGGAACGAAATGCAAATGACTATTCGACTGCGAAACTGCACTCTGACCGCCAACTGCCCTTTGTCGAACTGCCAACTACAAATCCTTCGTCAACCCTGCAATCACAAACCAAGAGTCAATCCCAATATTCGGCTTCGCTAAATTGGCATTGGATATGTGCCGAAAGCGCATTTTCAGGTCGAGGTTCATGCCGCTATCACCGAGTTTTTGGTGCAACCCTGCGGTAAAGTTGTCGGAGAAAATAAAGCCCCGTCGCTGTTGTCTCGTCTCAACCGTGATGAAATGCGGCCCCGAGCCGATGGCAGCGGTGATGGCCGTCTGTCCAAATACGTTCCAGCGGTACTCCAGCCCCAGGTTCGAGCCAAATTCCCATTCGTAATCGTCTTTGGGCGAGAAATGCACCCAGACCAATTGTGGTTCCAAATAGACGTACAGGTCGTTCTTTTTACCTTTGAGCAGGTTGGTGAAATTGTAGTAGAACAACAGTTGGTAGGGCTTATACTGGCGGCCTTCCTTCAGCGTCTCATGGATGATGGGGATGCCAAGGTGGAAGCCGAGGGCGGGGGACGTTTGGGCGGGGACTGTAATTGCAACGAAAAAAAATATAATAAATAATGTAAATCGCATCTTTTATTTTTTGACAAAGTAAAGCAGATTATCTCAGTTTAAGCTAATTTTACCTACCAATGATTCTGTTTAAGCTATCTTGAAAAATAAAATCCAATGAGGAATTTTCTACTTCTATCCTTACTCCATGTTTTAATCGTAAACACTGTTTTTGCTTGCGATTGCTTGCGCACTGAGAGTTTCTGCGAAACGATTTATAATGATGCAACTTCTGGCAATAAAGATACAAGGGTCGTACATGCCGTATTGACCGAAAAGACGGCTAACCAACTTGATTTCAAGATTAAAGAAACGCTCTCTGGCGAATTTGCCAATGGCAAAATCTTTTATTTCGAAAAAGGCCAAATCTTTGAATTTGATGGGTTTGTGATAGGAAAGGAATATATTTTCCACTTGATTCAACCACTTTCTAAACCTCAGTTTCATTATCATTTCTGTGGCACACAGTACCTTCCTATCGAAAATAACAAAGTTGTGGGCTTTATCCAGCAAGGCATTTATGAGATGCCCCTCAAGGAATTTTTGGATTTGCCAAACTGTGGAGTCTCAATACCGTCGCTGGAATTAACTCCTACCTTGTTGACTGATAACTCACTCTTCCTCACACCTACAAATTGGCCTCACCCTGCGCCGCTTGAATTCACAATATTAAATTCAATCGGCCAATTAATATTTAAACAAAAAATTGAGGAACTACAAGGGGAACAGCCTGTCACCATTGAATTAAAGGAGCTTTCGTCTGGAATGTATTATTGTCGTTTAGCTTATTTAGGAAGGGAGCAGATGGAGAAAATCTTGGTTCTTCGTGGTTTTGTATGGGTAAACATCTATCATATTGTAACCCCTCGTTTCAACGAGGGGAGCATGAGTTCCCTCTCGCACATCTATCTTCTTTTCTAAACATCAACATCAAGCATTTGACGAAAGATAGTAAATGCTGATGTTCTGTAAAGAAGAAAGATGTTGTTGGTGGGTATTTGCCAAATTCCCGCCATTAAAATAGCGGGTTACAAGATGATAGATGTTAAGTGAAATTACCCACAAGAAGACACGAAGAACCAAAATCTTGAAGGTAAACTAAATGATAATTGTCTAAATGGCAAGTCATATTTTTCAATAGATATTATTGCCTCTTGACAATTTTTAGATAGAAATATATTTAGGCTTTATTTTACTTTACCACTCCACCCCCTCAAAAATCTTCTCCACCGCTACCTTCACCCCATTCGTAGGGTCGTGTGCCTCACCCGAAATGAACAGGAAATTCTGGTCATCTGGCAAGATGATACGGACGGCTTTCATGGATGGAATGATTACCCAAGCAGACTTCACCCCCGCTGGGAAATAGCTTTCCAATGCTTTTTTAACGAGGTCCTCCGGTGCTTGGCTCGGCGACTGGATTTCGATGGTGGTCAAAGGCATTTCCTTAGACTTGGCCTGTATTTCATTTAAATGCAGCGTTGACAAAGGGAAAATGCAAATATCTGGTGTAGAGGCTTTTGGCTGAGTGTCTAAAGCGACCTCACTTTCTATGGCAAACTGGTGGCCATAGTTGATTTCAAGTTGTGTGGCTATCCGAGTCTGGATGCGGCCATGTATCCTGTTTGGCATAGGTTTATTGCGTTCTGTTTCGTAATCGGGTTCGTACTTTGTGCTTTCTTCGACAATCAAATCGTCTTTTATCATGGCCTATCTGATTTAGTTGGAACAAAAATAACAGAAAAACAAAACTTATTACTCATAAAACCATCCATGTTTTGAAATATTGTCTAAGTTCCTGTCTGCCCACTTTCCTCCCAAGGTTTCGGAACAATACCTGTCAAACTGCCAACTCAAATGACACCGTACATCATAGAATAGGGCCTTCATCCACCCTTCATTGCCGCCCGCCCGCCACAGTTGCTGGGCATTGTGACGATTATTCATTGCCACTACATGGAGTTCCTACTGCTCAGCCTCATGTTTTTGCACAAATGCGAGCGACCTAAGTGCGATGCGGAGGTAAAGTTGTTTGTATATGAAAACGAGGGCGTATTGCCCTAGATAAAGGCTTGAAACAGATAAAGCCCTTCAACCCAACCCAAAAACCTGCTCAATTTCCCATCTACCTTTTTCATGCCTCAAAAGGCAAATCTCCTCCGCCTTGAACTGCCGTTTAAACGTTTTTTGCTGAAAATAGGCCCATGCCTTCGGGAAAATATGCCGTTGCAAGTCCCGGTGGGCAATGGTCATGTGCGGGTTGAAGCCGTGGCTGCTTTCCCGCTTCAATCCGACAGTCTGCTCCAAATGGGTATTCAAGTCAACGGCCAGCTTGGCCAAGGTAGGGTTCGGCTCCACATCCACGAAGATGACCCTCGGCGGGAAGGAGTTGAAACCGTTCAAGCAAACCTCAAAGCTGTTTTGCCCTTCGGTAAAACCGTCTATTGCATCGCAAAGCGATTTGAGGTTCGTGTTGTTCCATGAAAACGGTGGCACCAAGGTGATATGCGGTGGCGAAGTGAGCGAATGGCTGGCCTGGAAATGCTCGGCACAATAGTTTTTGACGGCCGTGACTTCCTTTTGGAGATGCTCGTCAGGGAGCAAGGCGATGAAGAACAATGGGGCTCTCATTTTCTTGCCGCCAACAAATACAGCACCGCCATCCTCACCGCCACGCCATTTTCCACTTGCTGCAAAATGATGCTATGCTCCGAATCGGCCACATCCGAGGTGATTTCCACGCCCCGGTTAATGGGGCCGGGGTGCATGATGACTATTTTCTTGTTCAAGCTGTCCAGCAGTTCCTTGTTGATGCCGAAATAAAGCGAGTATTCCCGAAGGCTGGGGAAGTATTTGATGTCCTGCCGCTCCAATTGTATACGCAGTACGTTGGCCACGTCGCACCATTCAAGGGTCTTGCGCACGTCGTGCTCCACGCCCACGCCAAGGGCGGGCAGGTGCTTGGGGATGAGCGTAGGCGGGCCGCAGACCTTGACTTCTGCGCCGAGTTTTTGCAAGCAAAAAATATTGCTGAGGGCCACCCTTGAGTGGGTGATGTCTCCGAAAATGGCAATTTTCTTTCCGGCCAAATCGCCGAGTTGCTCCCGGATGGAAAAAGCGTCGAGCAGGGCCTGGGTGGGGTGCTCGTGGGTGCCATCCCCGGCGTTGATGATATTGGCGGATATGTTGCGGGCCAAAAATTGCGGAGCACCAGGCGCTGGGTGGCGCATCACGATCATGTCCACTTTCATGGAAAGGACGTTGTTCACCGTATCGAGCAGGGTCTCGCCCTTGCTGACGGAGGAGGCGCTGGCGCTGAAATTGACGGTGTCGGCACTGAGGCGTTTTTCGGCCAACTCAAAGGAAATGCGGGTACGGGTGCTGTTCTCGAAGAACATATTGGCCACCGTTATGTCCCGCAACGACGGCACTTTCTTGATGGGGCGGTTGATGACTTCCTTGAACTCGTCCGCCGTCTCGAAGATGAGCTGAATGTCGTCTTCGGTGAGGTATTTAATACCGAGTAAGTGCTTGGTGCTGAGTTGTGCTTGCATGTTTTTGAAGGATTGAAGGATTGAGGGATTGAAGGATTGAATGGGGCACAGCGGCCTTCAATCCTTCAATCCCTCAATCCTTCCATCCTTTATTCGGAAATAGCCAAACAATATCTTCTCCTTCGACTTCCTTCCATTCCACCCGGACATAAGCCTCATCGAGCGAGTCCACTTGGATGCCCGTGAAGTCAGACTTGATGGGCAAATCACGGTTGAAGCGGCGATCAACAAGTGCCAGTAGCTCCACTTTTTGCGGCCTTCCAAAATCACCGAGTGCCGACATGGCAGCTTGCACCGAGCGACCCGTGTAGAGCACGTCGTCCATCAACACCACGTTTTTACCTTCGATGAGGAAGTCCATTTCCGTCACGCTGGCCCGGATGGGCTTGCTGCGGTGGCGAAAGTCGTCCCGGTAAAAAGTGATGTCGAGCTTGCCGTTTTCGATGCGAGGGATGCCCGTGATTTCTAGCAGCCGCTGGTGGATGCGGTTGACGAGCGGCACGCCGCCCTGCTGGATGCCGACGAGGCAGGTGTTCTGGAAATCGTCGTGGTTTTCAATCAATTGATGGCAAAGACGGTCAATGGTCAGCGCAAAGCGCTCAGTAGGTAGTATGACACGTCCGTTGCTCATGGGGGCAAAGGTAGGAAAAGTTGGCAGTTCGGCAGGTCTTGTCCCGAATTTTCGGGATGGCAGTTGGCAGTCAGTGTGAAAAAAAATGGACTGGTGTTGGTCAACCGAGCTAATGGATTGTGCGAGAAAGATAGGTTGGAAATCCAATTTCAATTTTTACATCATTTTGCTTTATTGCCCCAGAAAGCATAGTTGAGTCCAATATTGCTCAGCTATTTGAGACAACTATTTTCTTACAAACTACCTGCCCATTTGAGTTCACCATTCTTACAAAATAACTTCCAGAAGGCAAATGATGGAGGTCAATAGCTTGGTTAGTAGCTTTTATTGGAGTGCTAAAAGCCAGTTGGCCATAGCAATTGAACAGCTCAGGTCAAATTGCCAATCGCTGCCAAGTGTAAGCAATAATGAATGTAATACCCCGTAAAATTTTGAGTGTTCAAGCCAAAGTTTTAGGTTGTAGGACGTAAAATTTTAGGTCATCTTACCAAAATTTTACGTTGACCAACCTAAAATTTTGGGTCAATTCATCAAAGTTTTAGGTTGGTGAAGTGGTCTTTTTACGCTGTTTTTTCAAGCTGACGGATTATTATTTAGCTGATAATCAATTTGTTGTAAAAAAGAACAGGGACTTTTCGACCATTTTCGGTCGAAAAGTCCCTGTTGAGTTTAGAGGCTTAAAGCCCATTTATGGCAAATTAGGTGGTCGGCATTCTGCCTTCACCAAGAGCAGTTGGCTGTGAGCCTCCGCCGCCCTTATTCAGGGAGAACAGGTAAATAGGCAAAAAAGGTTTGCATTTCTCAGCCCGGTTTCTGCTGAAGCAGGTTGCGGTACACTTGTATCTCCTCCTTCAAATTCAACAGCATCCATTGCCCGTTCTAATTTTGGGATTGAACCACCAACAAGGCTGTTCCAGACCAAGGCTCCAATAAGCGGAACAAATCAAGATAGCCGCTTAGAGCATATGTCCGTTGGGGACAAGGAGAAGCCTTTGCCGTTTTTCAAACCAAAATTCGACCTACGTGCAGTGGTTGCGTTAATCTTATTTTTAATAAAATATCGTTCACAAAAATCCGTATTACCATGAAACTACGAATTTCCCTTGGATTCCTTATGGTTTTTTCTTTACAATTCATTCATGCCCAATCCAGTAATCAAGACATCTCTGATTGCAGTGGGTTCAATGCCTTCCTCAACAGCAGCAATTTTGGCAGCCTCAGCTATTATGCCGAGGTTATCGAACCGCACGGCACCATCAAGTTCGACCTTTCCAAATCAGGAGAATACGACGGCATAATGGACCTCTACCCCTTGCTTGGTGTCGGAGGCAGCGGTTATAGCTTCCAATTGGAGAAAGTGACCCAGAGCAGGTTGGATGGCAACAAAAAATTTTACCGCTACCAACAATACTATCAAGGCGTAAAGGTGCTTGGAGGGGGCTATACCGAGGCCGCCATTGGTGATGGAGACCCTTGCAAAACAGCCCTCCAACTGTTCCCGTACCTGCATACGGGCATCAACGTGGGTACGACACCCACTATTCCCTCTACTTCCCTTGGCACTATTCTTTCCGTTGAGACGCCTGTCAGGTCAGAACTGTTTGTCTCCCTGAATGAGAATGGCGATTGTCAATACCATTTGATGTGGAAAGCTACTTACTTCAATGATGGGGCAAAAGAAGCTCATGTTGATGCACATAGTGGCACGATACTTAATTTATTCGATGCAGCAGCCAATTTACTTGCTCCTGTTGACCACTATGGTGATGTTAATGGTATGGTATGGTTGGATGATGCCCTTACAGGTGGTGTAACTCGCTTGGAAACGAGCGACAGGGTCATTCGGACATATGTAACTTGCACAGAGAACAATAATTGGCAAGAATTTCGAATACCTACTACTACAGATACCGAATGGACAAGTAGCGTCGCCAGCAATGGAACCTATCAAACTCATTACGCTGCTAGCACAGTGGTAGCAGCATTTGCAACAAGTTTAGGAATAATTTGGGATTCCTTAGAAATTGGATACTGTGCGACAATGGAAAGAGCTTATGTTTTTGATGATGAGGAAAGAAATACCACAAAAGCCAGAATTGTGATTGGCCAGCTATCTGCTGGAAATGAGCCTTTGGCATTATTTGATGTAGTGGCTCATGAACTTGTTCATTGTTATTTACATGATTATTTCCCTTATGATGATAACGGGAACAGTATCTTACATGAAGCCATTACAGATATGATTGCGACTTATGTTGAATCCGAAATCCAGGGATTTGTGGATTGGGAAATTGGAGATGATGTATCCGCTGTAAAGGAATTTGTAAACAGGGATTTATCAAACGTCGTTTACCCATGTGTGGATTCCATCCCAAACTCAGTTGACGATTATTTAAAAGGCGACCCACTGCGCCGTTGGTTTTATTTAGTCTCTGCAGGAAACGCCCAACTTGGCATCCCAGCACTTGGCATAGAAAAAGCTGCAAAAATAGTAGCCGATGCAAGTGTAACCCTTTCAGGGAAAGACTTGGACTATAATGATTTCATGAAAGCTGTAATTGACCATGTAGGCCATGAATATGGGCCATGTTCTGTAGAAGGAAGGGGTATTCGAAAAGCTTTTGAGGCAATCTGCTTGAATCCAATTTCCTGCAATTTTGGCATCGTTGGCCCAGAAGTGGTTTGTGAAGAAGGGGACTCATTACAGCTATGCGTCACTGGCGGCCCCAGTACGGGCAGTAGCAGCTATATGTGGTACTTCCCAATGGGCTGGACGGTACAGGGGGCAGCCTCCAATGTCAATTATGTTACTGGGCAATGCTTAACTGTCACCAACTTCCCGAAATACCCGTATTACCCAAGGTATTTCAACATAACCGTCAAATTATTGGGTTCTACCCTTGAAACAAACAAGCCCGTCAGGCTGGCTGATTGCCTTGGAGATGACCCTACATGCGAAGATGTCGCATCCTCCATAAATGGTAGTGGAGATGACAGGGAGGTAGCTATTCAAAACAATGATTCAAGTTTGCCCCCGGAAATCGTCACTGTCAAAGCTTATGACCTAACTGGCAGGATTTTGTACCAAGGCAACTTGGACGGCCTACATTATGCTTTACAGCATTATTCAGTTGGGTTAACTATTCTAAGTTGTTTTGATATATCGGGTAACTTGATTGTGAATAAGAAACTGGTTATAAAAAATTAATCATAGAATTGAAGGCAGGCATGAGAACATGTCTGCCTTCTATAAACCAAATAAATTTATGAGACCACGATTGGTAAAAATGCTTTTTTTGCTGATGTTTACAAATGTCATAGTTGCGCAATCTTATTTTGCCATTTCAGCAGGAAGTGATAGAGCCCAGCTAAAAGAAGGTGGATACGGCAAGTTTAGGGGTTTTGTAGTTGAAAACCATAAATATGCTGCTGAAAGTAAATTTTTCTCAGTTTCCGGCGAAAAAAATCTTACTAAGAAGTTGGCGCTGAACCTCAATTTTTCCGTTACAAAAAAGGAAGCAGATATAAGTATGGAGGCATTGATAGCGATAATTGGAATGCGATTTTCTATATATAGAAGTATGCTATCGTTAAAATGGCAACCGAATAAATATTTGTATGTAGGCAGTGGCTTTGTTCTGCATTACATTGCCAACTTACGTAATTACAATATTAAGGAGGCGGAAGAACCTATTTACATCAACAATTATAAAAAATTTGGAACCGTCATTTATGTGGGTGCCACCCATAAAAATTTCTTCTTAGAACCTTACTTGATTCAAGGATTCTGGACATTCAAAAAGAGTGAAAATATGGACTTAAGCCCTATCAATTCTTTTGGATTATCTTTAGGGTATCGGTTAAGGGTATCGAAGAAGTAAGTGTAAACAACAAGCAGTAATGAGAAATATCCTTCTTGTTTTCGTAAAACTACTTTTGGCAACTGGGGTGCTGGCACAGTCCTATTTTGCTATTTCTATTGGACGTGACCATGCCCAATACAGGGAATTAAAAGACGATTACAAGAATTATCAATACTTCGGGATAGAAGATCATGGCTATGCTGCTAAGAGTAGTTTTTATTCAATTTCAGGAGAGAAAAATATTTCCAAAAACCTTGCATTAAACCTTAATTTGTCATTCACAAAAAAAGACATAAATGCTAATATAGAAAATATCATTAAAGTTTGTGGAATTCGGTTTAATTCTTTTAGGAGTACCCTTTCATTGAAATGGTATCCAAATGAATATTGGTATGCAGGAGGTGGCTTGGCGATGCATTACCTTAGCAATGTCAGGGAATACAATATTTATGGCAATGAAGAACTACTATATTTAGAAACACACAAAAAATTTGGAGCGGTCATTTATGCAGGTGCCACGTTTAAAAACTTCTTTTTTGAACCTTATTTAGTTCAGGGTTTTTGGACATTCAAAAAGGCAAATACATCTGATTTTAGGCCCATCAACTCCTTTGGCATATCGTTAGGATATCGTGTTAGGGTATCGAAGAAGAAATAAGCAAAACTTCAAACAGTGATGAGAAATATCCTTCTTATTTTCATGCAACTACTCTAGGCACCTGTGGTGGCGGTACAGTCTTATATTGCTTTGTCCATAGCGCGTAACCATACCCAACAGTGGGACTAAATTTGTGCGGTTACTGCAAGTTAATGCCCAAATTTATTCTACGGCCTATTCTTCAACCACCTATCCAACCACCCAAAAAACTCCCTTTGCCACAGCAAGCTATTCTGCGGCTGCTGCACCCAATGCCCTTCATCCGGAAAATGCAGGAACTTACTTGGTATCCCCTTCATTTGCGCAGCGGTGAAGGCCTGCATCCCCTCGCTCTCTGGCACCCGAAAGTCGAGGCCGCCGTGGATGACGAGGAGGGGAGTGTCCCAGTTGTCCACATATTTATGGGGCGAGTCGAGCTTCCAGGTCTCCCCAGCGTTGGGGTTCCAGTAGGGGCCTTCGAGGTCGTGGTTGGCGAAGAACATCTCCTCGGTGGTGCCGTACCAGCTCTCCATGTTGAACATGCCGCAGTGGGAGATAAATGCCTTGAAGCGCTTCTGGTGGTTGCCCGCCAGCCAATAGGCCGAGTAGCCGCCGAAGCTGGCACCCACGGCACCAAGGGCATCCTTGTTCACGTAGGGTTCGGTGGCCACATCGTCAATGGCGGAGAGGAGGTCTTGCATGGCCTGGCCACCCCAGTCGCCTGTGATGTCGTCGTTCCATTTTTGGCCGAAGCCCGGCAGACCCCGGCGGTTGGGGGCCACCACGATATAACCTTGCGAAGCCATCAATTGCAGGTTCCAGCGGTAGCTCCAAAACTGCGTGACGCCGCTTTGCGGGCCGCCTTGGCAATAGAGTAGGGTGGGGTATTTCTTTTTTGGGTCAAAATCGGGGGGATAGGCCACCCACGTGAGGATGGGCTGGCCGTCGGTAGCCTTCACCATGCGCTTTTCCACCTTGCCGAATTTCATGGTGGCGAGGAAGTCCTTGTTGGTGTAGGTGAGTTGCATGTCACGACCGCCGGAGAGTGGTACGCTGAAAAGTTCGTGTGGGTCGGCCATGCTGCAACGAGCGGTCACGATGCTGTTTTTCCCAACGATAAACGGTCCGAAATTGAATTGGCCAGCGGTGAGTTGCTTGAGGCCGTTCCCCATCATTTCGATGGAATAAAGCTGCTCCGTGCCTGCCTCGGTGCTTTGGAAAATGATGTTGCGGCCATCCGGCGACCAAGCGGGGCTGGTGGCATTGCGGTCGAGGCCAGCGGTGGCTTCCCAGTTGGTTTTCTTCCTGAAATCATAGACCATGACCCGGTGGCGGTCGCTTTCATAGCCTGGGGTGGCCAGGCTTTCCCAAAGTAGGTAAATGCCGTCGGGCGAGAAGGCGGGGTTCATGTCGTAGCCGCCATTGCCTTCGCTGATATTCGTGGTCTTTTTGGTCGCAAGGTCGTAGAGGTAAATATCGGAATTGGTGCTCTTGGCCTTCTCCGTGCCACTGAGTTTTTTACAGGTGTAGGCGATTTGCTGACCGTTCGGGCTCCAGGCAATTTGCTCCATGCCGCCATCGGGCTTCAGCGGCGTGTCGAAAGGTTCGCCCATGATATTGGTGGGCTGGCCCGTGGTTTTGCCGTTGGCAACATCCACGACGAAAATATTGGAGTAAAGACCGTCCTCCCATTCCGTCCAGTGGCGGTACATGAGGCCGTCCATGACCCGGCCACTTGCTTTTTTCAGATCGGGATGGGCATCCTGCGTGGTCTTGTCGTATTTTACATCAGCGATGTAAAGGAGTTTGCGCCCATCCGGCGAAAACTTGAAGCCGCCCATGTCGAGGTCGGAGACTTGGGTATTGCCCGTGCCATCGGCGTTGATTTGCCAGAGTTTGCTGCCCTTCATATAGGCGATTTTCTGGCCGTTTTCGATGAAAACAGCGTCGTTTTCATTACCGTCGAAATTGGTTAATTGCCGGGGCCTGCCGCCGCCCTCGGTGCTGATCAGGTAGAGGTCACGGTTGCCTTTGTTGGCTTCCATATTGTAATAGCTGACGCCATAGGCAGCGGTTTTGCCATCTGGCGAAACATCGAACAAGGCGACCCTGCCAAGTTGCCAGAGTTTTTCAGGTGTGAGTCGGTCGTTTTGGGCAAAAACTGATTGGCCAGCAATTGCGAAGCACAGAATGGTCAGGTGGTGAAGTTTCATAAGTGACTTTTAAAGTAAAAAGGACAAAGTAAAAAGTAAAAAGGACAAGGTAAAAAGTTGCGGCCAAAGTAAGCAATTCTCCATTTTCAACCCAATTTGTCGGTAGCCCGCCAATATCGTTTTTGCAGGAATTGACAAATGCCTACCAGAGGGAAAAAACTATCTTTGCCCCTTCTTTTCAAAACCCGCCTCTTGTTTTCGACTTTTTCCACCACAAAATTTATCAATCCTGATATGAAAAAACTTGTACTAGCCTGTTTTATGCTGTTCGCTGCGAGCTTGTCTTTTGCCCAGTTGAACATGACCTTGACCGACCAAATTTTTTACCCACAAGAGACGAGCAGTCTTTGGGGCTATATTGACCCGGAAGACGGCACTGAATACGCAGCCGTTGGTACCAAAACTGGTGTTTCCATCGTGAATCTCAGCGACCCTTTCAATGTGCAGGAGATTGCTTTTAAGCCAGACCAACTCAACTCTAACAGCACATGGCGGGAAGTGAAATCTTATGGCCATTACATTTACTCAGTGACGGAGGCGGGCGGTGGCGTTCAGGTCATCAACATGACCGACCCAAACAACGTGACCTCAGTGAATTGGGCACCAAACATACCGGGCCTTGGCGTTTTGGGTTCCATCCACTCCATCACCGTGGACGAGTTTGGCATACTTTACCTCAACGGCTCCAACCTGAACAGTGGAGGGCCGCTCATGGTGGACGTGAGTGCAGATGATGGCAACCCTGTCTATGTCGGTAAACTGCCTCCTATCTATTGCCACGATAGCTATGCTCGGGACAATAAGCTCTACACCTCAGACATTTACGATGGTGATTTCAAGGTTTACGATGTAACCAACAAGCAAAATCCAGTGCTGCTGGCCACTCAACCAACGCCTTACGATTTCACGCACAATACTTGGCTGAGCGACGATAGCAAGACCATCTTCACCACCGATGAAAGGGCCAATGCACCTGTAGGTGTTTATGATATTTCCGACCTAAACAATATCAAGGAACTTGACCAGTTTAGGCCGATTGCCACCCTTGGTGGTGGTTCGATTCCGCACAACGTCCATGTCTGGAACGATTGGGTGATTACGGCTTACTATACCGAAGGCACCATCATCATTGACGGTTCTCGCCCGGAAAACGTGATTGAAGTAGGCTATTTTGATTCTTTTGTTTCCAATACGGCTGGCTTCTTTGGCGTGTGGGGTGTTTACCCTTATTTCCCCAGCGGTTTGGTCATTGCATCCGATATTCAGAACGGCCTATTGGTTTATAATGTCAATTATGTACGTGCTTGCTGGCTGGAAGGCAAAGTGACCAATGCAGTAACTGGCTTGCCTATTCAAGGTGCCAATGTCCATATAGCCAGCCCCCAGGCCAATGCAGGGACATCGGGTATTGATGGGGACTATAAAACTGGCCAGGCGCTTGCCGGCACCTTCCAGGTGACTTTCTCTGCTTCCGGGTACGAATCAAAAGTGGTACCTGCTGTCCTTGAGAACGGCATACTGACCATACTCGATGTTCAGTTACAACCATTGAGCTCCTATGTATTTGGTGGTCAGACCATCAAGTCGTCCAATGGTGAGCCTATTGCTGGTGCAAAATTGGTGCTAACGGATGGCACGAACGAGTTCACCGCCACTTCCGACGGCAACGGCAATTTCAATTTCCCTGGTGTTTTTGGCGGCATTTACACCCTCTATGCAGGTGCATGGGGCTATGTGACCGAACAATTGAACAATATCCAAGTCAATGGTACTACTGGCTCCGTGACAGTTCCACTTTCGAAAGGCTACTACGACGATTTCATTCTTGACTTTGGTTGGACGGCCACCAGTGCTGCCACTACCGGCCTGTGGGAGCGAGGCGAGCCAGTGGGTACTGTATTACAAGGCAACCCCGCCAATCCCGACAACGACCTGCCCAACGACCTTGGAGACCATTGCTATGTGACCGGAAACGGTGGCGGAGGAGCTGGCGATTTCGATGTTGACAACGGTACGGTGACCCTTACCAGCCCCGTCATTGACCTCAGTACCTTCAACCAACCTAAATTGAAATATACCCCTTGGTTTTTCAATGCTGGTGGCAGCGGCACCCCCAACGATAACATGACTGTGAGGGCAAGCAATGGCTCAACGACTGTCACCATAGAGACCATTACCCAATCGGGCAGTACCTGGAAAGCTGAACGGGAAATAGACCTTGCGAGTCTCATATCGCTTACCAACAATATGCACATCATTTTCGAGGCATCCGACGTGACGCCGGGCCACTTGGTGGAGGCTGCCGTGGACGGCTTCAAGATTGAAGATGTATCCCCCTATCCGTTCTTCCAAGCCAATGCGACGCAGGGTTGTGCGCCTTTCACTGTCCAGTTCAATGATGTTTCAGATACAACCTCGGTTAGGAACTGGAGTTTCCCCGGTGGTACTCCCAGCACCTCCACAGAGAAATCCCCTACAGTGGTTTACAACAGCCCCGGCGATTTCGATGTCTCCCTATCTGTGACTACCAATGCAGGCAACAATTATCTCATTGAGCGTTCCAACTATATAAACGTGGGCGTGCCTCCTGTTGCCAGCTTCAATTATGGTGTAGTTGGAAATGTGGCTAATTTCACAAGCACTTCCGCAGGTACGCTGCTTTGGGATTTTGGGGATAATAGCACAAGCAACGAGGCAAACCCATCCCATGCTTATACCTCGGTAGGTACCTATACGGTGACCCTCACCGTGAGCAATAATTGTGGCACCGTTAGCAGCACTCAGTCCTTGGTTGTTACAGTTGTACCGCCAACGGCCATCTTTACACCAAGCGGTACGAGCGGATGTGCGCCCTATACGGTGACGTTCACCAATGCATCCTTGGGCAATCCGACCAATTTTAACTGGAACTTCCCAGGTGGTACGCCCAGTTCTTCCACAGAACCCAACCCAACTGTTGTTTACAACAATGGCGGTGTTTTCAATGTGCAGCTTTCCGTTAGCAATGCTGCGGGCAGCAATACAGCAGCTGGCAGCCAAATCAATGTTGGAAGTGTGCCAAACGCCTTGTTCACTTGGAGTAACACCGGCTTGGACGTTACCTTCTCCAATGCTTCCAGTGGTGGAACCTTGTATGAATGGAATTTTGGCGACGGAACCATGAGCAATTTAGCTGCTCCTACGCATACCTACAATGCCGATGGCGAGTACGTAGTCACACTATCAGCCTTCAACAGTTGTGGTACAGATGTGTCCACCGTTACGATTAATCTAATCGCCAACGGCACAGACCTGTTGGAAGAGAGCCGGTACCAGCTACTTGCCTCCCCGAACCCATTTTCCAATGAATTAGTCGTCAATTACAATTTCAATGGCAAATACGAGACAGCCAATCTTTTGATTTACAATGTTTTTGGTCAACAAATTTTGTCCCGATCCCTGCTTTCCGACAATGGCAATATCGCTTTTGGGGAAGAACTGAAAACCAGCGGTGTTTACTTCCTCCACCTCGATTTGGATGGAAAGAAGAGCAAGGCCGTTAGGGTTGTGAAAATTTGATTGGTGATTCGTGATTGGTGATTGGTGAATCGTGAATCGTTCATAGCGGTGGCGAAACGAATATTTGAAGAATTATACCAATTACATCCTAAAGCCGCTTCATGTTTTGGCATGAAGCGGCTTTTTCATCTTCCTGTACCAAACCATACGCTATTTTTGCGGCTCCAAAACTCCAGCATCAAGTATCAAGAATCCAGCATCCAAAATCATGTCCATCGTAACAGAATTCAACGACTACCGGGCCAAGATGAACGAAAAAATCTTCGCCCAAAACAACAAAGCCCTTAACCGATTTTTTGCCCTCGACAAGAACTGCTACGAAGCAGGGGCGCTTGATGTAAAAACCAAGGAACTGCTCGGCCTGGTCGCCTCGATGGTACTACGGTGCGACGACTGTATCCGCTACCACCTTGGCACTTGCCATGAATTGGGCATCACCCGTGAGGAGGTTTTCGAGGTTTTCTCCATTGCCAATTTGGTGGGTGGTTCTATTTGCATTCCACATACCCGTAGGGCAGTGGAGTACTGGGAAGCATTGGAGGCTGGGGGATAGGAAATTGGGAAATTGAGGGGTAAACAATACGTCGGCACTCAATAATTCACCATTCTTTGAATATCACGCAATGACAAACTACCAAAGCCGTGCTGCCATTTTCAGGTCAGAGGCTGATTCGCTGCGCCTTAAATACGACCGTTTCTCATGGGTACGGCTCGGTGCGTTCCTGGGTGGCGTTGGCCTGGTTGCATTGCTGTTCACGGCGCATTGGGCGGTTGGAGCAGTGGCCGCAGTCGTCTTCCTCGGCGGCTTTTACCGACTGATGCAATGGCATTTAGCCATAGAAGCGGCGGCCAGTCACACAGAGCGCTTGGCTGCCATCAATGAGGCTGAGGTTAGGGCATTGGCGCACGATTTCACGGGCTTCCCAGATGGTGCCCGCTTCCTCAAGCACGACCATCCCTACGCACTCGACCTTGACCTTTTTGGGCGGCATTCCATGTTTCAGGCTTGTTGTCGGGCCACCACGGCCATCGGGCAGGAGCGGCTGGCGCAATACCTGCTCGAACCTGCTGATTTGCAGTTCATTGCAAATCGCCAAAGAGCCATTTCAGAACTGAAACCCATGCTGGATTGGCGGCAGGAGTTTCAGGCGAGGGGCCTCGAAACCACCGACGACCCTGCACACCTCAATCTGCTTAACGCTTGGCTTAATGACCCAGACCTTGTGCGGGGCAATGGCATGATGACCTTTGCTTCGCAATTGGCGCCTTGGTATTTCTTGGCCTGTTTCGCTTTGTGGGTTGCATTGGTTCCCTGGCCGATTTTTGTAATCTTGCTTTTGCCAATTTTCTTGGTTTTGAAGAAAACGAACGAGCAAGTCGCCAAAATCCACCTGCGTACCGCCTATGCTGAAGCCTCTTTGGCAGCTTATGGCCGCCTGATGCAAGTGATTGAAGGCCAACAGTTTGAAACAGAATATCTGCAAGCATTGCAGCGCAAACTAACCTCCGAAGGTATGTCAGCCTCTGCTACGGTTGGGCAATTATCGTACATCATCCGCCAGTTGAACATGCGCTTCAACTTCTTCGCCGTCTTCCTCAATATCGGCTCATTGTGGGACCTGCGCTATGTGCTCCGACTGGAAAAATGGCGGGCCGCCCATCGCCAGCAGCTACCTGATTGGTTCGAGGCCCTTCGTGAAATGGAGGCACTGTGCAGTTTAGCCACCCTTTGGTACAACAACCCTGAATGGACACTTCCAACATTGGCCACGAGTAACGCAATGGATGCGACCGGGCTTGGTCACCCACTCATCCATCCTTCCAAACGCCAAACCAACGATTTTTTCATCTATCATCGGGGCTACATAAAATTGGTGACTGGCTCCAACATGGCGGGCAAAAGCACCTTCCTACGAACGGTTGGTTTGAACATCGTACTTGCCCAGGCGGGGTCGGCAGTTTGCGCCAGCAGCCTTCATGTGCCTCCTATGCAAGTCTATACCTCCATGCGTACCCAGGACGACCTTTCCGAAAGCACCTCTTCGTTTTATGCGGAGCTAAAAAGGCTGAAGGTCATCATAGAGGCGGTGAAAAATGCCGAGCAGCAAAAGCTACCCGTTTTCTTCCTCTTGGATGAAATCTTGAAAGGAACCAATTCCGTTGACCGCCACACTGGTTCGGCTGCGCTTATCAGACAACTGATCAGGCTGGAGGGTGGTGGCATCATTGCCACACATGACCTGGAACTGGGCCGCATGGAAGCCGAGTCGAACGGTCGGGTAGAAAACCTCTGCATGGAAGTGGAAATTCAGAATGGCCAACTTTTCTTCGACTATAAAATAAAACCTGGCGTCAGCAAAAGCTTCAACGCCACCCTGCTGATGCGACAAATGGGTATTGAGGTATGAGGTATGAGGTATGGAGGTATGTTAGTGCCCAGCATACCTCCATACCTCATACCTCATACCTCTTATCCTTTCCAGAAGTAGCCTTCTCGCCGCTTAGCATCGTTACGGAGGTTTAAATAGAACAAATTGTAATCGGCGATATGGTAGTTCTTTCGACGGAAAAAAAAACTGCCGGGGAACTTGGGCTTGTGTACCCATAAAATGCCGTTCATGGCATGCGCATCGGCTCGTTGTGGTAGTACGGGGCCGAATTTCCTGCCGAGCATTCCCTCGTTCAGCGATTTGTCTGCGTACAGGCCATCCGTTTTCCAAGTAAGTGGGTTGGTGACGGCAATCTCTTCTCCGAGCTTGACATCTGTGGGCGTATGGCCATATTTGAAGCTTCGCCAGGTGCAGAAGCAGCTTGTTTGTTCGGGCGTTTCGCAAGGGGTAATCGTTTTAAATTCCTCTTTGCGAATAGGCCAGCCCACGAGGTAGGCCACAACGAGCCTGCGCCCCAATGGTTTGCCGTCAAAATATTCTTTAATCAACCGCTTGGCATGCACCGTGCCCTGGCTATGCGCTGCTAGGATGATGGGGCGGTTTTGGTTGTAGTTTTTCAGGAAATATTCAAAAGAAGATTTGATGTCGCTGTAAGCAAGTTCGAGTGCCAGTCTGGCAGAGGCCGTATCTTCATGGAAAAAGCTGCGGTAATTGGCTTGGCGGTAACGGGGGGCATAGACCTTGCCTGTTCCATTAAAAGCACTTGCTTGGAAAAGAATGGTTGAACCGTCCACTTTATTGTTGACCTTATCGTCGTCTATGGCAGCGTTCCAGCCCACTTTGCCTTCTCCGAAGAACAGGGTAGGGTGAAGGAAAAACACATCCACCTGGGCTTCTGGCTGCATGTCCACCAATTTTGGGTCAGGTGTCTTGTCCGCATTGTCTTTTTCCGTGGGATGTGCAGCCCAACAAGATTTTTTCGAGTAATCGGGCACAGGCGGAACGGAATTTGCAGAAAAGGGGCGAACCGAGGCACAGGATGCCAAAAATGCCAGGCAAAGGAACAGTAACAAGTTTTTCATTGGCTTTGATTTTGGCGGTAAAGATAAGTGACCAAGGTTACTGGCTTTCAATCTTTGTGAGTCCAAATTTAAGTCTCGTTTGTTCTTCCAATTTTATTCGGTCAAAGAAGATTTTCGAATCCATTCATTTCCGTTGAGCTATAAAAACATTAAGTTTTCAGACTTTTATTGCTTTTCTGTTGCTTCGTTGACCTGACAAGGTTAGTTTTGCGCCGCAATTAATTTTCATTTAAAAAAATCATATCTGATATGAACATTGCAGTAGTTGGAACAGGGTATGTTGGCCTCGTAACGGGCACCTGTTTTGCCGAAACCGGCAATCACGTTGTTTGCGTTGACATTGACACCAACAAGGTCAAGCGCATGCAAAACGGGGAAATCCCCATCTACGAGCCTGGGCTTGATGTGCTCTTCGACAGAAACACCAAGCAAGGGCGGCTGATATTTACAACCAATTTGGCGGAAGGCATCAAAGATGCCGAAATAATTTTCCTCGCCCTTCCAACTCCCCCTGGCGAAGATGGGTCAGCTGACTTGAAATACATCCTTGGCGTTGCCAAAGACCTATCCGAAATCATAACGGACTACAAAGTCATTATTGACAAGAGCACCGTACCCGTTGGCACCGCCGAAAAAGTGCACGACATTCTTGCCAAGAATCTTAGCACCGACCTTTTCGATGTCGTCTCCAACCCAGAGTTCCTGCGGGAAGGCGTGGCTGTTGACGATTTCATGAAACCGGACAGGGTCGTTATAGGCACCAACTCCGAGCGGGCACAGAAACTGATGAAGGAACTCTATGAACCCTTTGTTCGTCAGGGCAACCCGATCTATTTCATGGACGAGCGCTCTGCGGAAATGACGAAGTACGCTGCCAACTCTTACCTGGCGACCCGTATTTCCTTCATGAACGAAATTGCCAACCTTTGCGAAAAGCTCGGCGCCAATGTGGACGCCGTGCGCAAGGGTATGGGCAGCGACAGCCGTATCGGCAAGCGCTTCCTCTTTCCCGGAGTGGGCTATGGTGGCTCCTGTTTCCCAAAAGACGTTCAGGCCTTGGCAAAATCTGCCGAGGACAATGGCTACGACTTCAAGATTTTGCAGGCAGTCATGAACGTGAACCAGCTACAGAAGCACCGCCTTACCGAGAAAATTAAGACCTATTTCAAAGGTGACTTGAAGGGCAAGACCATTGCAATTTGGGGCTTGGCCTTCAAGCCGGAGACGGACGACGTTCGGGAGGCTCCGGCGCTTTACCTGATTGACGACCTCATAGCCGCTGGTGCCCAAGTGAAGGCTTTCGACCCAGAAGCGATGAACAACGTGAAAGCCCAGTACAACGGCCAAGTAACCATGGCTGCCGACCAATATGAGGCACTCATAGGGGCCGATGCACTGGCCATTGTAACAGAGTGGAGCGTGTTCCGCACGCCGAGCTACGAGGTGATGAAGAAACTGTTGAAAAACCCTGCAATTTTCGATGGTCGCAACCTCTACGATGTGGAGTCCATGGAGGGCAAGGGTTTCCATTACGAGAGCATTGGCCGCAATACGGTCAATTGATATAATTCAATGTACGAAACAAACGGCCAACTTGCTGATGAACAGCGGGTTGGCCGTTTTTTGTGCGGTTAAAGCTTATTGCTTCTTTATTTTTAATTGCTACCACCCTTGTCGTTTAAAGAGTTGGATTAGCTATTCCTTCTTTTTTAGCAGATATACCCCACCTGACATCTCACCGCCAAAATGGATGAAATCTTCATAAGACCAACCCTTTTCATCAAGGAAATTTAATGCACCAATAATGTTTTTGAACGTCAGGGCAATACCATTTTCATCCGTCAACATATCCAAGTTGCGCTTTCCAAATTCGTCCTGACCATAATTGACGAGGATATTATATTCCCGCTCGCCAATTACTTTCTTGGAATTGATTTCCAAATATTTGCCAGAAAACAGCTCATCCAATGGTTTGCCATTGATAAATAACTGAGCATTTGAGCTGATGCCAATGAAGGTGAAGAGTAAAGCGATAATTGTCTTTTTCATGATTGCAATTTTTCAGGAAAAATGCCATGATTTGCGAATACTTGCAAGCAATCGGCCCATCTTTAACGAAACAAAAACACCCCTCATTTGTAGAAGCATTAAACGTTTTTAAAAAATGTAAGTCAAAGTAGCTTGACATTCAGAATTCTTTTCTAAAATTTAAATATGAGGCAATTCATTATTTTATTGGCAGTCATTTTTTCTTCTACCACAAACAACGCTCAATCCCTCTACTTCCCGCCCCTCACGGGTAACACTTGGGAAACTCTCTCGCCCGACTCCCTCGGCTATTGCGAAGACCGCATAGATGCCCTTTACGACCTGCTCGAAATCAATAACACCAAGGCTTTCCTTTTGCTGAAAGATGGCCGCATCGTACTCGAAAAATACTTCGGCACCTTCACGCAAGACTCCATTTGGTACTGGGCCTCGGCAGGCAAGAGCATGACAGCAGCACTGGTTGGCATTGCACAGCAAGAAGGGCTGCTGAGCATCGAGGACAAGACCAGCGACTACCTCGGCACTGGTTGGACGGCTTGCCCACCCGACAAGGAAGACCTCATTACCGTCCGCCACCAACTCACGATGACCTCCGGCCTTGACGACCAAGTGCCCGACCATTTCTGCACCCTCGACACTTGCCTGCGATACAAAGCCGATGCAGGCACCCGCTGGGCTTACCACAATGGCCCATACACCTTGCTGGATGGCGTCTTGGCAGCTGCCACTGGACAGAACTTCAACCTTTATTTCAACCAGAGAATCACCCAAAAAACGGGCATTTCCGGCCTGTGGGTGCAAGCTGGCTACAACAATGTATTGTTCAGCAAAGCCCGCAGCATGGCCCGCTTTGGTCTTTTGATGTTAAATAACGGTACTTGGAACACCACGCCCGTGCTCACCGACCCCGCTTATTTCGAGGCCATGACCACGCCCTCGCAAGACCTCAACCCATCCTACGGCTACCTCTGGTGGCTAAACGGGCAGCCGACCTACAAACTACCCGGCCTACAAGTCAATATCCCCGGCCCGCTCTTTCCAGCTGCCCCCAGCGATGTGTATGCGGCCTTGGGCAAGGATGGCCAGTACATCAACGTATCTCCCAGCACCGGGCTGGTGATGGTCAGGATGGGCAACTCCCCCGGCAGCGATGATTTGGTTCCCGCCCTTTTCAACGACGATATTTGGGTGAAAATCAATGAGTTGGTGTGTGAGCCGAGTGGGGTTTTGAGCTGCAATGAGATAGCAACCCCGCTCATAATCTATCCGAATCCTGCGAGTGATTTCATTCATCTGGAAGGGCCAAAAGCGGGTAGCAATTTTAGCGTTGAAATTTTTGATTGCTTTGGTCGCAGTGTGCTATCTGGGAAGAACAATTTGAATTTGGGGATAAAGCATTTGGCTAGTGGGGTTTACCATGTCGTCATACAATGGGATAATAAGATTTGGTCTAATAGGTTTGTAAAATAACTCAATAGGCTGATCTCAATTGGGTACTGCTTGCCAAATCTTGATATTACCGTCACCGTCACTGGTAATTATCTGCTGGTTGTCAGGTGAGAAACAAGAGGCCTTTATATTATGGGAGTGACCGCTTAGTATTCGCAATTGCTTTCCTTCCAGCGACCACAAACGCCCATTGTTGTCAATACTTCCACCACTGGTGGATAGCAGGTATTTGGCATTTGGAGAAAAATGCACATCAAATACATCATATTGATGGCCTTCGATATTGGTAGGTCGAAAACCGTCATAACTCCAAAGGCGTACTGTTTTGTCTGCACCTCCAGTCAAAATTTTTCCCCCATCGGCAGTAATATCCACTGCATGGATATCGCCTTTATGCCCCTCAAAGTCTTTGATCTTAGCGCCATCCAAAGCCCAAATGCTCAGCTTGCCATCTCCACCAACAGTTGCCAAATACGCCAACTTTGAATTGTATTGCAAGTCGTTGATATTGGACGGACTTGCTTTGAACTTCAATATGGATTTATTATTTGGAACATCCCATATAGTCACAAACCCATTGAAATATCCAATAAAAGCAGTATCGAGCGTCGGAGAAAAACTGATGGCGTTTACAAAGCTGCTGTCTTGAATCCGATAGGAAACAACTTCCCTCCCTGAGCTGTCCCATAATACCAAGCCTCCGTCGCTGCTTCCGGCTATCAGTTTGCTGTCAGGCGAATAATGCAGCGCAATTATTTTTTCCATTTCTGTGCCGATACCCATTTCCCATCCGCCCAAATTGTCACATATACCAATTTCCCCCCTTCCATTTGCTACCGCAAAATGCCTATTGTCAGGTGAAAAAGCCAAGGCGGTAATATGGTTCTTAAAAGCCAAACTGGTGACGCTTTCTATCGGGTGGTAGAAAAGCGTTGAAGTCGTCACTAATAACAATATGGGCAATTGCCAAACCCAGTCCCTTATTTTCCAAAAAACAGGCTGTTTCCTGTATATTAATTGCCTGATTCTGTCCGATTGCAGCTTGGAAAGTGGCCGTTGGTGATGCTCCGCATAATAGGCCAATAATGCGTCTTGGGTGGGTGTATTGGCCACCAATGAATCGAGTTCTTTTTCCAATTTGTTCTTGGGCACGAAACCGGATTTCTGTAGCAATTGACTTAAAATAACTTGAATCCGATGGTGCTGCCAAGCGAGCGTACCCGGAGGAGGTAAATTTTCTTCCAGTTCCAGTGCGTATTGCCATCTTGCTGCAAGTTTATCCATCCAAAAGGGGTAGTGTTTATTGCCCAGATTCAGCAATAATTTTCGAGCTTCCTTTGGGATTTCTCCATCAACAAACCAGCGCAACCGTGTCAATTGGAACAGGTTGTCAGTGTTAAGAAATGATTCTCCTGGTGACGAGAACAAACTGCCGATATACAGCGTCCAATCCCAGAATAAAACCGGTGGAACAGCGCAACCAATAATCCACCTGATTAATCGGTCGTCAGCGGTTCCATGGCTGTCTTGCCCAAATTCGGATTGAAGTATGTCATACAGGTTTTCCTCCGTCAATTTATCCGGTAAGGAGATAGGTTGTTTGCCTCCAAGAAACAGTGCTTTTAATTGTTCATGTCCTTTATATTCGACACTTTCGAGTGTTTCTATCAAATCACCAAAGCCTCTGGGCGTTGCTGGCAATAATTTGAATTTCTGGGACAAAAGTTCTTCATCATGACCCCAATTTTCAACGGGGACTGGTGTCATTACCACCTTTTTTTTCCAATTGTCAAAAATGGATGCTGATTCCTTAAAACCTCCATCTTCGCCATCCAATAAGGCCGTTGCATCGCCCAACCAAATCAACTGGCTTTCTGGGTATCTATGCTGTAAATTCTTCAAGGAAATGCCTTTTTGAAAGCGTTCGTTCCTACTTATAAACAGGTTGGTGTCGAATTCGAATTGAACAATGGGTGCTTCCCAATCTTGTAGTGAATGAATGATATGCTGGAACAAACGGGCTTGGTGGTTCTGCGGCGAACCAACTTCGACGATGGCCAAATAATCCTTGGCCAGCAGGTCGGTTTTATATTCCAACTGAAGCATCCCAGCATTTTTGGCAGTTTTTGCCACGGTCTTTCGATAGTCAATCCTATCGGATTCCAAGGCACTGCGTTTGCGCATTTCCTTGAGCAATGGTGTTAGGTTGTCGCCTAAAACCAATTCGTCCATTAATGGGATGCTCAAATACCAATCATGGGGTTCGGTGTTTTCTGGATGCTTAAGCGAGAAACGCCGCCTTCGGTTCCGCATCCAATGACCCAAAATCAACAGCCCGAGCAGGGTGGATAGAATAATTATTGCTTTCTCCTTTGAAAAATAAGCTGCACCACTACCCATTTGCCAGGACTGGGTTTGAAAAGGCACGACATCAGCGGGCTTGTCGTATTGCTCTGCCTTGGCGGTTATTAAGTTGATGGTATCCACCATATTGAGCGGTTTGTCAAAAGTTTGTTGGCTGGTTTCTGCCGTTGAAGGTTCTTGGGCTGGCAATCCAGCCTTTTTTTGCGGGAAATAGGGGGTAAACAAATCTGCCCGGACATTGATATTCCACAGCTCTTTGGTGCCATCGGCAAAACTGATTAAATAGGACAATTTGTCCAGTCCTGTTCCATCCAGTTTTGCATATACCTTGAGGATTGTTTTATCAATTACTACCCGCTCAGCCGCTAAGATTTTGGTCTCTTCGGTAATTTTTTTATAATTTTCTATGACATGGCCAGTTTCTACTTCCAAAATGCAATTGGTTGGGCCACCAATATTTAACTTATAGCTAGCATCTTTAATCGGTATATTGTTGTCTGTCAAAAGGAGCTTGGTAATTACGCCACCAATTATCAGAAAAAAGGCGAAAAGCAGCCGCTTCCGCTCCTTAAAAAGAAAATACAACGCCTTGTTTTTACGCTGTTCCAATGTTTGCAAAACCTCCTGTCTTTGCATGTTTTTGATGCCCCGTTCCTCCATAGCCTGATTAGAGGCGTCACTGCCAACCAAAATTTTCATGCAATCACCATATATCTCATAGAATTCCTCTTGCTGTTGAACATCTTTCACCAATAAAGGAGCTATCAGTGTTTTTAACTGCTCCGATGAAGTTTCGGAAGGTAGGTTGCCCAGCAGCACCCGCAATTGAAGATGCTCGTCAACCCCAATCCTATGCCCTTTTCCGGCCCAAGCATCCAGCAACATCGCTATCAATGCCTCGGAATATCGTTTCATAAAAAGGTCTTGCATGAGGTCAAATATTTTTGGTGAGGATGTCGTGGTCTTCCTTGTTTTTTGCCAGGATGGAATAGCTCATGAGCAATTTTTCCCGGTCGTCCATGTTCAGCCCGCCCGATAATTTGTGAAAGGGAAAATCGAGCTTTTGAAGGAAAAATACCCAATAGATAAGCTCGGCAGTGGAAGGAAGCTTTCGGAATTTCAATCCCCGTATTTTCATAAAATGTTTGATGATGGTCGAAAGTTCTTCCTTGTTCAGTCCCGAAGTTTTGGCATTCAATATGGCTAACAAATCTTCTGGCGATGGGAATGGTATATGGAAATAGACCACCCTGCGCATGAAAGCATCCGGCAGGTTTTTCTCCGAATTGCTGGTCATGATGATGATGGGCTTGTATTCTGATTGCGACTCGTAGTATTTGTTGATTTCCGGCACTTTGAAACAAAGGTTCTCCAAGGCATAAAGGACGTCGTTGGGTAGGTCACGGGGAGCCTTGTCTATCTCATCAATCAGTACGACCACCCTTTTTTTCAATTTGATGGCTTCGCCGAGTGCATTGTAGTGGATGAACCTCGCTTCCAGATCTGCGGGCGTCAACTGCACTTTGTTGTTTTGGTTGTACTGGAAATGGGCCAGCGCATCGTATTTATAGAAGAGTTCCGAGGCCGTGGATGAGGTTTGTACATTGAAGACCAAAGGTGCATCCATCCCGAAAAAATGTGCGATGTGAAAGGCCAATTGCGTTTTCCCGGTGCCAGGTTCTCCTGTCAGCAACAAGGGCTGCCCCATCATCAGGGCAACGTTGACGGCATCTGCCAAGGGCTTGGAAGGTCGGTAGAGCGCCGGATTGTTAAGGTTTTGGTTTTGTTGAAACAGGGGGAGGCTTCCTTTTCCTTCGGTTTTGTAAAGGTGCATGTTGGGAAATTTGGTGATTATGCCGTCAAATAAATGAACTATTTGTCCAACATCAAAACAAAATTAGGAAGAATTTAGTTGAATGCCAAATGGGGTAACGTAGGTTCTAGTTCAGCATGTACGAATCCCATGATCTGAATTTTTAGATTCAGGTCTGATACAAAATTGGGAAATTAATTTGGAACTGGCTGTTTAAGGGTGAAGGGAACAGGATTCTTGGGTTGACCGTCAGTGCTGCTGCACTCATCACTGATTTAAGTTTTTGCTTTTATAAATGGACTTGGACTTAGCAATGTTTAATTGCTGCAATTAAGATACCTTTCATTTTAGAGCTTGCTCGAATTTTGTTTTAATTTTAGTTTCATGGAGCTTTCTGTACTGACACTTCACCAGCTATAAACCGTCAATAACTTCAATTGAAAGCCCTGTTATTCGCTTTATGGTTTCTGTGTCAAATCCTTCTTTCTTCATTTGTTGGGCAATATAAATTTTGACATTTCTTTCACCTTTTTTCTCAGCGGCTGTAATTTTACCCCTCTCGTCTTGCTCTGCGATTGAGGCATTGTCGTATGCAATCAAGTCTTCTTTTGACCAATTATGCTTATCCGCCTCAATAAAAGCGATTTTTAATCCTTCATCATCCTGTGCATATTGTGGAATAAAATTTAGTTCTTCGGAATGTTTTATAAAATATGTCCATTTGTCAATGGGCGTTGACAGTTCATTAAGTGAGAGCTTGAACTTGGGTAATTCAACAAAGGAAAATTCAATGTCTTTTAATAAATGCTCATTGGTCGCTTTATCCAGAATTAAATGCCTTGAATGATAATGACCATTTTTGCTAAACTCAAAATCAAGTATGCCTATAAAATAGGCTGGGTTTAATAGTGGATAATCCTCACCCTTGTTTATCTGCATAGAATAATCTCTTGAGAGGTAGTATTGAACCCGTTTGTCAAAACCGTCTTTTTCTGCCACTTGCATTTCCACAACGAATTTTCTGCCAGCTTGGTCAGTTGCTCGTACATCAAGTATCGATGCTTTTTCCCCTGCAATTCGAGGAAAAAGGTTGGGATTAGCAAGTGTCACGCTGACCACACGCTTGTCGCCTACGAGTTCCAAAGCGGCATTCAAAAAGGAAATAAGTGGCGCTGATTGCTTTTCATTGCCAAAAATCTTCCTAAAAGCGATGTCGTTCTTTATATCAACAAATTGCATGGAGTAGGTTTTACGCAAAAATAAAGAAAAATTCCCTCTAACAAAAAAAAAGGCCGAGCACCCGCCCGGCCTTCCATATTTCTAATAGACTGAAAATCAACGGGTAAACAACAACTCCCGGTACTTCGTCAACGGCCAAAGCTCGTCGTCCACCATCAGTTCCAGCTTGTCGCAGTGGTAGCGGATGGTATCGAAGTAGGGTTTTACCTTGTTGCAGTAGGCATCGGCACGCATATCGGCATGTTCAATGACGTTGGCCTTTTTGCGCTCCTCTACCATATCGTCCACGTTCTTCTTGATGGCGTTGATATGGCCGGAGATTTCCTTTACGAGGTCGAGCTGCTGCTCGGCGTACTGCGTGTAGTCCTTTCCGAAAATGTCCTTCAAGCCCTGCACGTTCTGGATGAGCGTGTTCTGGTAGGCGATGGCCGTCGGGATAACGTGGTTCGTGGCGATGTCGCCAAGGATTCGTCCCTCAATTTGCACCTTCTTGATGTACTCTTCGACTTCGATTTCGTAGCGGGCTTCGATTTCAACGTGGTTCATCACGCTGTGTGCAGCGAAAAGGTCAATGGCCTTTTTGGAAACCTGTGCCTTCAGTGCCTCTGGCGTTGTCTTGAAATTGTTCAAGCCACGCTTTTTGGCCTCTACCACCCATTCCTCAGAGTAGCCATCGCCCTCGAAGCGGATGGCCTTGCAGGACTTGATGTATTCCCTCAGCACGTTGAAGATGGCATCGTCCTTCTTCATCTTCTTGCCTTCTATGAGTGCGTCCACTTCGGCCCTGAACTCCCTCAACTGCTGCGAAACGATGGTACAAAGCACCATCATCGGCTTGGCACAGTTGGCGGAGCTGCCCACGGCCCGGAACTCGAACTTGTTGCCCGTGAAGGCAAACGGCGAGGTGCGGTTGCGGTCGGTGTTGTCTAACAGAACGTCTGGAATTTTGCCCACCACGTTCAACTTCAACTCTGTTTTTTCCTCCGGGGAAAGGTTGCCGTCAGACACGTTTTCCAGTTCGTCAAGCACCTTGGAGAGTTGGTCGCCGAGGAACACGGAAATGATGGCCGGAGGAGCCTCGTTGGCACCGAGACGGTGGTCGTTGTTTGCGGAAGCAATAGAGGCACGGAGCAGGTCAGCGTACTCATAAACTGCTTTGATGGTATTGATGAAAAAGGTCAGGAATTGGAGATTGTTCTTGGGCGTTTTGCCGGGCGAGAGCAGGTTCACACCCGTGTCGGTGGCCAAGCTCCAGTTGTTGTGCTTGCCAGAGCCGTTGATGCCAGCGAATGGCTTCTCGTGCAGCAGCACCTTGAAATTGTGGCGGGCGCCGACCTTACTCATCACGTCCATGAGCAATGAGTTATGGTCAACGGCAAGGTTGGCTTCCTCGAAGATTGGCGCCAACTCGAACTGGTTCGGAGCCACCTCGTTGTGGCGGGTCTTAACCGGGATGCCGAGGGCTATGCACTCGATTTCCAGTTCCCGCATGAAGGCCAGTGCACGGTCGGGAATGGAGCCGAAATAATGGTCTTCCAACTGCTGGCCCTTCGCTGCGCCATGGCCGAGGAGCATGCGGCCCGCCAAGGTCAGGTCGGGACGGGAAGCTGCCAATGCCGAGTCAATCAGGAAGTACTCCTGCTCCCAACCAAGCGTGCTGATTACTTTGTTGACATTCTTGTCAAAATAGCGGGCAACTTCCGTGGCCGAATGGTCGAGCGACTGGAGGGCACGAAGCAGTGGTGTTTTGTGGTCGAGTGCCTCGCCGGTGTAGCTCACGAAAACCGTTGGGATGCAAAGCGTGGTACCCATCACAAAGGCCGGGCTGGTGGGATCCCAAGCGGTGTAGCCCCTTGCCTCGAAAGTATTGCGGATGCCGCCACTGGGAAAGCTGGATGCGTCCGGCTCTTGCTGTACGAGCTGGCCGCCGTCGAACTTATCAATGGCAGAACCATCGCCAACAGGTTCGAAAAAGGCGTCGTGCTTCTCAGCAGTGGCTCCTGTCAGCGGTTGGAACCAGTGGGTGTAGTGCGTGGCGCCCTTGCTCATGGCCCAAGACTTCATGCCCGCAGCCACTTGGTCGGCTACTTTGCGGTCAATCTTGGTGCCGTGCAAATTGGCGGACACTACCGCATTGTACGCCTCCTTGGGCATGTAATGCTTGGCGGTGCTGATGGTAAAAACATTGGAAGCATAAAGCTCCGATCGCCGAACGGGTGGCTCGTTCACGACGACGGGCTTCCTGTTCTGGGTTTCTTGGATTGCTTGAAAACGAATGGTAGCCATGTTTGATGATTTCGATTAAGTGGTTTTAGAAAATCGGGGCAAAAGTAGGAAGTAAATTGAATTGGGGTAGGGGGTGGTGTAAAAAATAGGGGGTGTGTGGGAAAAAAATATGCTTTTTGGCTAGTGTGCTGATGAAAAATAGGGGTGTAAATTGTTTTTGCTTGGTCTTTGGTTTTGTGATTCGTGTTTTTCATTTTCAGAAATGGAATTGTATTGCCATCAAAACTATTGACTGCTATTTGAAAATATATGGAGAGGAAAATGAACCCTGGTCAGTGAAGTTGTTGCTCAATTGACGTAGAAAAATTCCATTTTCAAGGTACATTTGCCTGCGTTTTCTCATCACAAACCTTAGCTACTGCGCCATTTTTACCATCAATTCCTTCATCATCTTGTACCCCACCATCGCCGTCATATTGTGAACATCCCTGACTGGATTGTACTCCACTATATCAGCTCCCACCACTTCCACATGGATGCTTTGAATTAGCTTCAGCAATTCCCGTGAGGTCATACCGCCCGGCTCGTGGTGCGACACGCCTGGGGCGTATGCGGGGTCGAGCACATCCAAATCCAGGGAGATATACAAAGGCGCTTGCAGGTCTTTCAGGAAATCATAGTTGAAATCCTTCATTTCCACCAACCGGGTTCCGTACTTGCGAATCTGCGCACGCTGCACTTCCGTTAGCGACCGCAAGCCAACCTGCGTCAGGGAGTTGATTTTGCCTTCCTCCAACAGCCTTGCAAATGGAGAGGCATGGGAGTAAGGATTGTCATCAAAATCAGGGTACAAATCCCCGTGCGCATCCAAATGCAAAATGTTCAGTCCCTCATATCGCTCGGTAAATGCGCTGATAATGGGATAACTGACGGAATGATCGCCTCCAATCGAGAGTACCTTGCTGCCATCCGTCAACAGGCTGGCCATCATTTGCTTGATGAGATTGAACGCCCGTTCTGGATTGGTGTCTTCGAAATGGATGTCCCCTATGTCTTTATAAGTCTCGTTTTCGACCACCAAGCTCCCGTTCTCCGAGAAACGGTTGGCCGAGCCTTCTATGTCCATTAGTCGGATGCGATGCGGTGCCTGGGATGGGCCTCTAAGGAACGATGAGTTGGCGTCGAATGGGACGCCGATAAGTTTTATCATAATGGATGCGCTGTGGTTTTGACAGCCACTAAATTACATAATCCAAAGTACAGCTGATCACAGGAAAGGGGAAACGAAAATTTTGCGAAGCAAAATTTAAGTTTCCCCTAAAAAAAAAACTCCTCGGCGGCTGGTGGCGAAGCCACCAGCCGCCGAGGAGTTTTTTTTTAGTTCATGGAGTTCTGCCACACAGCGATACAACGACATACGCTCAACGGACACAAAGCCAATAGCCGTCGAGGAGACGCTCCGAAACGTTAATTACTTAAACGGCATCCCATTCACCTTCCTCCCAATATCATACCCCATGCGCACGCCCTCTTCAGCGTCCATGCGGAAATGCACGCCAAGCGGGATGCGGGAATAGGCGTTTTCCTCCGCCATTTCATAGAAACTGGAGAAGGTACGGGGCATCCCGAAGAAGTCTGTGCGACCTTCGTGGGTGCGGTCGGTCATGGCGTAGTTATAGCCGAAGATGTCTGAAAGCACCTCGGCAGCGGCGGCTCCGAACGTGGAATGACCGGAAGGATAGGCCGGGAAGCTAGGCGTGGAACCGAGGTAATGCACCTGCCAGTTGGGGTCAATCACCCGGTTGATATAGCTGATGGGGCGCTCCACATTGTAGTGGTACTTGCTGTGCCAGCAGGCAACCCCGGCATCGTTGAGGGCCATAGAGACCTTGGCATAGGTATAAAGTGCCTTTTCGAGGCTGGCGTTTTCCAATTCCAGCACTTGGGTAGCGATGGCGATCCAGCGGGCGGGTGGGCTAAGACAGACACCCAACTGGTCATCGCTCCAAAACTGCGCAATCCAGTTTTCGGTGAAATCGTTGCGGTTAACGGTCAGGTAAACCTCCTGCGCCTGGTTGTAGAACAAGGAACTGGGCGAGTCGCTGTACTCGATAGGCGGGCGGGCCAGCTTGTCCTCGTCGTGGATGGCGAAGGTGCGCACCTCGCCCCAGTAGGGGAACATGGCCTTGCCATAGTCTGGTGCGGTCGGTTGCCAAAGGCCGGGGCCTTGGGGTGGGGTATAGGTGTTCGGGCGGGCGTTGAGGTAGGCATCGTGGCCGTAAGTATCGGTAGTTGACCACTCCCAGAAGGCTTCTGCTACTTCCACGCCCCGTTCCACGGAACGGTTGAAGACATCAGTCCCTATCTTGGCCTTGAACTCCTCGTTGAAATTGGACTCCAAGTTCAGCAGCCGGAACTGTAGGTCGGCTTGCTGCTCGTTCAATAGGATATGGCCGGGGAAAAAATGCTTCATCATCGTGGCATAGGTGGCGTTCACGACCGTGGGCCAATGGTATTCCTTGTCGGCGTTGGCTTTTTTCAGGTCGAGGCCCTCGTAGAGCGGCTCCAGCGATTTGTAATTGGGCATGCTGTACATGGCGGCCTCATAAGCGGCGAGGTTGATATAGGCCATCGCCCTTGGGCTGGGGCCTGGTCGGTAGCCCTTTGCGTAGCGGTCGAAGTCCACGTAAAGCTTCATCCATTCCGTCGAAACGGTTGCCTCTAAGTTCTTGGCGAGGTTTTCCGCCTTGTTAACAGGGTCGTTGTCAGGCTGACAAGCTGGGAAAAGGAGGGCAAGCAGCAGGCTAAATACGAGCAGCTTGCCAGTTTGGTGTAAAAAATTCATGTTCATGGGTTGCTTTAAACTAAGTGAAACACATTCTGTGAGATGGGAATTTCAGATTGCAAATTTCGTTTAAATTTCGTGGATTTTCAGCTTTAAATTGCACCAATTTTTACCAAAGACAAGAAATACCGATATACTGGTATCCTTCCAAAGCGGTTTAATTTTATACCTTTGCCCAGTCGTAACCAGACAATCCCGCCTGATAACTACTTAGGAGGGTGTGGGAGGGGAAAGAAAAAATTCCATTTTTTCTTTCCCCTCCCACAATTGTTTGGGTTTTCGGGAATAATTAAAAATTATCCCCGAAAACCCCCTTGTTTGATTGTTGTCCCACCTGAACATTGTTGCATTGGCCATTAAAGCCAAAGTAAGTAGAAATTGGAAATTAATTGAAATCAGAAAATTTAGGAAGTGCATTTACTTTCAAAGCATTGCCTAAATTGCCTAATTTCTTAATTTCAACTAATTTCTTAGAATTAATTAGAAGACCTCACCTGAGGCCCACCCACACACGCCCATTCATGCACCATTTTCACCAAAATACACTGCTGAACGACCAATATGACTGTTTTTACCCGCAGTTTTTTCTTCCTCTGGACATGTTTGCTTGCGAACTTGGGCACTTCCCATGCCGAAACGAACCTGCCTCCTGTGCTCACGAACCCCTCCGATTGCGGGTTGAACCTCTTTATCACCGAAGCAGGTTGCGGCCCTTCCAATGAGTTCCAGGTAAACGTGGCTACGGCCCCTGGCACCTCCCTCGGTGGCAACGTCTATCTAAAAGAACTCCGCTTCATCATCGAGCATGGCTGGGCTGCTGACCTCGATATTTTCCTGAAATCGCCCGCTGGCGTCATGGTTGAAGTCAGCACGGACAACGGTGATGCCTTCGACAACTACGGCGACCCTGCGGACAATACCTGCTCCCAGTTCACGACGTTTGCCGCTCATGCCGTCCTCAACGCCTGCAACCTGCCAAGTATCATGGACGGCGATGCCCCTTTCATCGGCACCTATTTGCCCGAAGGCAATTTCAGTGATTTCAACAATGGCAGCTCGCCGATTGGCCTTTGGACATTGGTCATTTGCGATGACGGGGCCAGCAACCTCGGCCATTTGCAGTTCGTGGAATTGGTCTTTGAAAGCACGGCCTGCGTAACGCCCACCGAGGTCACCGTCATGGAGGAGGATTCCACCGCTGTCCTGTTGGACTGGGTTACAGGCTCCACTTGCGACAATATCTTGATAGAGTACGGCCCCATCGGCTTCACGCCCGGCACGGGCGCAATGGCGGGTGTCGCTGGAACAGTGGCCGTTGGTGGCTGCCCTCCTTACCTACTCACTGGACTACAGCCCTCCACGGCCTATCAATTTTACCTTCGTGAAAATTGCGGCAGCAACAACTACTCCAACAACGCCTGCCCCGTGCAGGCCATGACCACCTGCTCGCCGCCACCAGCGACTATCCACGAGAATTTCAACAGCCAGCAACTTTGCCAACCGCTATGCGGCATAACCTGCCCCGTGGTGGGTACCTGGCGCAATGCCAGCAACGATAATTTCGATTGGTTGGTGAACACCGACACCACCCTGACCGCCCTGACCGGCCCGCCCGGCGACAACCCCGGCGGTGGCAACTACCTTTACCTCGAAGCATCGGGCGCTTCGTGCAGGAATGGCAAGCGGGCTGTTTTGGTTTCCAATTGCATACAAGTGGTGGCCAATCCCGATACCTGCGACATGTCCTTCGACTATAATTTCAACGGGGTTCATATCAACGGGATGTCCTTCGAGGTGAGCACGGACGGTGGCCAGACTTGGGCAATACTTTGGAATGCCTCCGGCAACAAAGGGCCAGCCTGGCGCAAGCAATTCGTTGATTTGGATGCCTACAGTGGCATGACCTGCCAGTTCCGCTTCGTGGGAAGGGGCGGCAACGGCCAGTTCGCCGACCTCGCCCTCGATAATATCCTGTTCTATGGCTCCATTGACCTCGGCTTTCCCGATTTCGTCTATTACCAGGACAATGACGGCGACGGTTTTGGCAATTCGGCGTTTTTCATCGCAAGTTGCCAGCCAGCCAGCTTCCCCGGCTATGTGGCCAACGACGACGATTGCGACGACTTGGATTTCTTCGTGAACCCCGGCATGGAGGAGGTGCTTTGCGACGATTTTGACAGCAACTGCAATGGTGACATGGACGAGTATTTTGTGGAGGCCGTTACTATAGAAAACCAATTGCTTTGCAATGGGGCGAGCGGCTTCGTAGTGGCATTCCCCAACCACGGCGGCCAAATCAGCTGGTACGATTCGCTGTCGGGCGGCCAAATCATTGCCGTAGGCGATACGCTTTTCCCAGACCCCGCTGATTTGGTGAACAATGGCCTGGACACATTGGTGCTGCGGTTTTTTGCCGAAGAACTCACCCAAACAGGCTGTGTGTCCAACGAGCGCACGGAAGCCAACATCACCATTTACCCAAGCCCCAGGCTCAGTACCACCGACCAGCCGGGTGATTGTTTTGGTAAAATATTTGACCTCAGCGCCCTCAATATCTTGGACGAAAGCGGCCTGAACGGCAACCTTTCCTACTACGACCAACTGCCACTCACCCCCGCCAACCAAGTCGGGCCGACGGTGACCCCGACCACTACCACCACCTATTTCGTGCTTTCCGAAGCGACCAACGGCTGCCGTGATACCCTTCCCGTTGTTTACACCGTGCAGCCCGGCCCAGTGGCGCAGATACCGAATCCGCCGACCATCTGCCGCCAATCCTCCGCCTGGATTTCGGTGGCGGACATCGGCACCGGCACGGGGCCTTTTACGTATGCCTGGAACACAGGGCAAGATTCGGTAGCCATCCAGATTTTCAGCGACAATATCATTGGCTCGGTTCAAAACTATGCCGTCACCATCACCGACGTGGGTGGCTGTTACAGTGCCGATACCTTGGTGGTCACCACCATCGAAAACATCCAAACGCTGCTGACCAATAGCACCGACGTGACCACCTGCAACGGCAGCGACGGCAGCTTGAGCGTGATGCCCTTGGACGGCAACCCGCCGTTTACCTACGAATGGTCAGGCGGGGTCATTGCCAACCAGCCTGGAGAACTGGTGCTGACGGGCTTGCAGCAAGGCTCTTATTCGTTAACCGTGACGGACTCCTCGCCGGAACAATGCCGGGCCGTGGTGCCGACCGTCGTGGTGAACGGGCCAGCCGCCATCGTGACCGTGGGCAGCGTGATCAACGTGAGCTGTTTCGGCGAAAGCGACGGCTGCATCAACCTCAACGTGATGGGTGGGCCTAATACCCAAGTAGCATGGAGCAACGGGATGCAAGGCGCCAATATCTGTGGGCTGGCAGCGGGCGAATACACGGCCACCATTACCGAAGGCAATTGCGAGAACGTCATCAGCATACCCATCACGCAGCCAGAGGCATTGCTGGTGAATCTGGAGCAGACCCCCGTAAGTTGTCATGGTGGCAGCGATGGGGAGCTTCGCCTGAACATTTTTGGCGGCTCGCCGCCCATCAGCTATGCCTGGAGCAACGGCATCAATGCCCCCGTCAATACCAACCTGACAGCGGGCTTCTACGACCTGACCGTTACGGACGTGAACGGCTGCCAAATCAGCCTGGACAGCATAGAAGTGACGCAGGCATCGCCCATTTCATTGGCCAATATTAGCTTGAACCAACCCAATTGTTTTGGCGAAAGCAATGGGAGCATTTCCGTGGAAGGAGTAGGTGGCTCGCAACCTTTTGCATTTGCCTGGAGCAATGGCGGGGCAGGTTCTTCCATCAACAATATTGCCGTAGGCAACTATACCATCACCCTCACCGACCAGAAAGGCTGTACCTTCAGCCAGACCATTGCATTGGCGCAGCCACCCCAGTTGGATGTGGTGTCTGATGGCATTCAAATGCCGAGCTGTGCGGGCCTTGAAAACGGTTTCATCCAAACGGAGGTCTCCGGCGGGGTAGGGGCGTATTTTTTCCTTTGGAACACGGGCGCCACGACGCCGGACTTGGCCAATATCGGCAATGGCACCTACGGTGTGACCGTCACGGACGACAATGGCTGCACAACCACCCGGCAGTTCGACCCCATCAATTCGCCTTCCCTGCTGTCTGCAACCATCAACCAGACCACGCCGACCTTTTGCATCGGTCGGGACGAAAACTGCCTGGAGGTTTCGGTGACTGGCGGCATGCCACCCTACGATTTCATTTGGAACACCGACGAGGAGGGCCAATCGCTCTGCTTTTTGCCCAGCGGTTTTTATGAAGTGACCGTGGAGGACAACAACGGCTGCCAAACGACCATTTCCACGGTGATTGACTCCCTTCAGGTGCTGACCTTGGGCTACCAGGCATTTTCCCCGCTTTGTTATGGCCAAACAGGCCAATTGGCCATCACCATAGCGGGCGGCATGTCGCCCTATCAGGTTAACTGGAGCAATGGCCAAAACGGCATTGTGGCCAACAACCTGCTGGCCGAGAACCATTCGGCCACCGTCACGGACGCCAATGGATGCACCAACTACCTCGACATCATCACGCTGACGGAGCCGGACTCCCTGGTGACCGAAATCGCCAGCCTCGACGGCATTCCCTGCTTTGGTGGCAACGAAGGGGCCATCAACCTCACGACCCACGGCGGCACCTGGCCCTACCAGTTCCAGTGGTCGAACGGGGCGCAGACCGAGGACTTGAATGGCCTGCCCTCCGGGAATTATAGTGTGGTGGTCACCGACGACAACGGCTGTACCGCCAACATCCAGGGCATTGGCATCGTTGCCCCCGATAAATTGAACCCCCAGGCTGACCTCGACCTGCCCACCAGCAATTGCCAGAGCCTGCAAGTGGACGAGCTTTGCATCAATATGCAGGGTGGGGTAGGCCCTTACCGTTTTTTGTGGGACAACAGCGATACCACGCAATGCCTTGCCTCCCCCCCGCCCGGCGACTACCACGTGACCATCACCGATGCCGAAGGCTGCACCGTGGAACTGATGTCGGTGAAGGTGCCGGAGGAGTACAGTGCTATATTATTGCAACCGCTCGAACCGCAGGCCATCGTATGCCAAGGCGACTCCACGGGGCAGGTGGGCTTCACCATAGTGGGTGGGGTTGGGCCGTTCCAGTTCAATTGGAGCAACGGGCATTTCGGCCAGACCTCGGCTGCCACCCTCTCCATCAGCAACCTACCCACGGGCAGCTACCAAGTCACCACCACCGACAACACGGGCTGTACGGCAGTCTCTCCGGTTATAACCGTGAGCAGCTTCGGCCAAGTGCTGCCCACCATCAACACCAACCAGGTGCGCCATGTTACCTGCAAGTTCGGGGCGGATGGCTTTATCCCGCTCTCCGTCACTGGGGGGCAGGGGCCTTATGGTTTTTATTGGGAAAATGACAGCGGCATGGCCTTGCCGGGTGGCCCAACCCTTGGCGACTTGACGGCAGGGACGTATTTCGCCACGGTGACCGACCAACTGGGCTGCACGGGCACGGCCTCCACCACGATCTGGGAACCTGACACCGAGCTGTTGTTGCAAAATGCGGTAATACAACACATCACTTGCCACGGCGACTCAAACGGCAGCATTTTGGCCTTGCCCACGGGCGGCGAACTGCCTTACCAGTACCATTGGCAATCGCAAGGGCCGGGCAATGGGGCCTTCACGCCCAGCATCGAGCAGCTCCCGTTGGGGGCCTACCACCTCTCCGTGACGGACGACAACGGCTGTACCCGCACGGCATCCTATTTCATCACCGGGCCTGAAGACTCCATCACGGTGCAGGTGCTCGACTCAGCGGGCGTGCTTTGCTTTGGCGGCAGTGATGGGTTCCTTGACATCAGCATATTCGGCGGCACCCCCGGCTATTCCGTCAACTGGAACAACTTCTCCGCCGAAGAGGACCTGACCCAAGCGCCCGCCGGGCAATACCTGCTCTCCGTTTTCGATTCCCTTGGCTGCCATTTGATGCAGGTGTACCACGTGGGCACCCCACCGCCCCTTTTCATCGAAACCGTAACGGTACAAGACCAGACCCAAGTACACCCGCCCAACGGCGCTGCCACGGTCATACCCGATGGCGGCACCCCGCCCTATAGCTACGAATGGACGACTGGTAGCATGTCCCAAACCATCTCGAACATGGCCGCCGGCATATACGGCGTGACTGTCACCGACCACAACGACTGCGAAACGGTGACCTGGGTACAAATCAAATTGATGACCGCCACCGACGACCCCGCCCACGGAACGGGCTTCGTGCTTTCTCCCAACCCGACCACCGGCGAGGCCCTGCTGCAATGCCCCGGCCACCTGTCCCAGCCCCTCGAATTGCAGGTCTTCAACCCCCTCGGCCAGTTGGTATTGCTGCGCAACAGCCCCGCCCAGCACAGCCCCACCATCCCGCTCGACCTCAGCGGCCAAGCCCCCGGCCTCTACCACCTGCGGGTGAGCATGGCAGGGGTGATGGTGTATGAGGGGAAGATGGTGGTGGTGCGGTAGTTGAATCGTTCGCCAACCTTCCGCCAGCGCAACGAAGCAAGGCAGCAGCCTTGTCATCCTGCATGCCGCCAACCCCCGCATCATCAAGGGCATCGTCGGACGCTCCAGCGAGGACAACGGCCTCACTTGGCAAAACGGCCTCCACGAGTACGGCCTCAACTTCACCCTCGAAGGCCAGCCCAGCGGCAAGGCCATGCTCTACCAGTTCAAGTTCCGGGCCACCAACGGGCGGGAAAGCGACTGGAGCGAGGCGATTAGGGTGGACGTGTTCTGATTGCGGATTTACGATTGCGGATTGCGGATTCCCCGGCAGGTGCGAGCGCTTGTCGGGGATTTTTTGTGCATGACCCCATGAATAGCCCTGCATCCCAATCAATTCGTCACGCCCCCATCGCCTCCCTCAGCGCCGCCTGCAACAGCCCCTCCGCCTCCACCAGCTGCCCCGCAGCCTCGGCTTCCAACTGCCCCACCAAGCCCAGCAGCCGCTCCACCTGGGCGACGATGGCGGCTTGTTCGGGGAGGGGAGGGAGGGGAATAATTTTTTCTAAAATGTTTTCTCTTGCAATCCCTGGAATTCCAGTTCCTTTTTTTTCAGATTGAAGTTTAATAAATAAATTGTCTGTATTAATTTTCAAATAATCCTTACTAACTGACCTATTGCAGGTCGAAGATTAGGTTATTTGAAAAAGGGTTCTAATCAACATTAACTTGCCGCTAAAAGTAGCGGCATATGAAGAACCCAAAGATTTTGGACTTGTAC
>JALHQW010000010.1 GCA_022841745.1 Saprospiraceae bacterium
GGCGTTCTGCCCAAGGTGTATGCACAGGAAAAACTCGACAAGGCCAGCCTCGGCAGCCTGATTGACCTCATCAGCACGGCCACGCTGGGCACGAAGGAGGCGCAGGGCAAGGACGTGCTTGGGCGGGTCTTTGAATACTTCCTCGGAGAGTTTGCACTGGCAGAGGGCAAGAAAGGCGGACAGTTCTACACCCCCGGCTCGGTAGTGAAGCTGCTCGTCGAAATGCTCGAACCCTACGAGGGCCGGGTCTTCGACCCTTGCTGCGGCAGCGGAGGGATGTTCGTGCAGAGCGAGAAGTTCATCATAGCCCACCAAGACCGACGGCCCCTTTCCGGCTCCTCCCACAAGGGGCAAGGTAAGCTGGGGGCCACCCTCCCCCCTTGGGGGGGAGCCGGAGGGGGGCTTTCCATCTACGGACAGGAGAGCAACCAAACCACCTGGCGCCTCTGCAAGATGAACCTCGCCATCCGGGGCATAGACAGCTCCAACGTGAAATGGAACAACGAGGGCAGCTTCCTCAACGACGCCCACCGGGACCTCAAGGCCGACTTCATCATCGCCAACCCGCCCTTCAACGACAGCGACTGGAGCGGCGAACTGTTGCAGACCGATGGCCGCTGGCAATACGGCGCACCCCCCGCCGGGAATGCCAACTACGCCTGGATTCAGCACTTCCTCTACCACCTCGCCCCCAACGGACTGGCCGGCTTCGTGCTCTCCAAAGGCTCGCTGACCACCAAGAGCGGCGGCGAATTCGAAATACGCAAGGCGCTCATAGACAACGACCTGCTGGAATGCGTGGTGAACCTGCCCACCAAGCTCTTCCTCAATACGCAGATTCCCGCCTGCCTGTGGTTCTTGCGGCGGGGGAAAACGAAGCGGAATGGCGAGGTACTGTTCATGGATGCCCGCAACATGGGCCACCTCGTGAACCGCCGCAACCGGGACTTGAGTGATGAGGATATTGCCTTGATTGCCGATACCTATCATACTTGGCGAGCAGAGTCCCCAGATTTCCGAAGTCTTGAAGACTTCGGAAATCTTACCCCCTACAACGACACCCCCGGCTTCTGCAAAAGCACAACCACCGCCGAAATAGCCGACCTCAACTACGTCATCACCCCCGGCCGCTACGTGGGCCTGCCGGACGATGAGGATGATTTCGATTTTGCAGAACGCTTTGCAGCGCTGAAAACGGAACTGGAGGGGCAGATGGCGGAGGAGGAGGAGTTGAACCGGAGGATTAGTGAAAATTTGGGGAAAATTAAAATGGTGAAGATATGAAGGAGTGGAAGGAAAATAAATTGGGTGAACTAATAGATTTAGGTATTGCCAATCTCCAAACTGGGCCATTTGGAACTATGCTCAATGCCTCAGAATATTCAAGTAATGGAATACCTGTGATTGCTGTTCAAGACATCGGAGATAATAAGCTTGTGTACCACAAGTTTGTTTATGTCCCTGATGAAACAGCAGAAAGATTGAGCCGATACCGTGTCAAAGAACATGACATCATCTTTGGTAGAAAAGGTGCTGTAGATAGAAGAGCATTGGTTAAAAAATCCGAGGAGGGTTGGTTGCAAGGTAGTGATTGCATCAGACTTCGATTTACGGATGAGATAAACGCTAAATTCATTTCTTACCAATTAGGAAGTGATTCTCATAAAGAATGGATGTTTCAGTTTGCAACTGGTGCAACAATGCCATCTTTAAATCAGGAGATTTTAAAATTACTGCCAATTACGCTTCCCTCTCTCCCCGAGCAAACCGCCATCGCCACCGTCTTAAGCAGCTTGGATGAGAAGATAGACTTACTGCACCGCCAGAACAAGACGCTGGAAGGGCTGGCGGAGGTGGTGTTTCGGGGGTGGTTTGTGGAGGGGGCGAGGAGTGAGTGGGAAGAGAAAGGATTGGATGAAATAGCAGAATTTCTAAATGGTTTGGCTTGTCAAAAGTACCCGCCTAAGCCAACAGAAGTAGGACTGCCAGTAATTAAAATAAAAGAAATGAAAGCTGGGATTACGGATGCTTCTGACATTGCGACTAAAGATGTTCCTGAAAAATACATCGTTGAAGATGGTGATATGCTTTTCTCATGGTCGGGCAGCTTGGATGTTGTTTTGTGGTCAGGAGGGACAGGTGTTCTAAATCAGCATCTTTTCAAGGTTTCTTCAACTGAATTTCCTCAATGGTTCTATTATCAATGGGTGAAACAACATTTGATTGACTTCAAAGGAATTGCTGAGGACAAAGCAACGACGATGGGCCACATCCAAAGACACCATCTTTCAGATGCCATTGTTTTAGTTCCTTCCAAAAAAGAATTAGAAACAATGAATGAAACGATGAACCCTTTATTTGAAAAAATCAAAGCCAACAACTCTCAAATCCGCACGCTGACGGGGGTACGGGATGAACTGCTGCCGAAGGTGATGAGTGGGGAGGTGCGGGTGGGGGGTGAAATATTAGGATGAGCAAGTGCGACGGGACATCTATCATCTTGTAACCCCTCGTTTCAACGAGGGGACATGAAAATACCCCCGGCCCACATCTATCATCTTTACAGGGCATCCACATCCAGATGTGATGTTCTGAAAAGAAGATAGATGTGGGTGTAGCACTTGGCCATCCCCCCGTTGAAACGGCGGGTTACAAGATGATAGATGTGTGCCGGGGCAGTAGCTCACGGAGTATTCTGCTTTGGCCACGAAACTTTGACATTGAAACCAACACCCAACAAATCCGCACACTGACGGTGGTACGGGATACGCTGCTGCCGAAGGTGATGAGTGGGGAGGTGCGGGTGGAAATAAAATAACAGCGCATGTTTGAACAATATCAAAAATACTTTGACAAACTCTTGGATAGCTACCAAGAAGAAGGATATAAACTATCCAAAGAACTTTGGCTGCTTTTGATGCGGCACGGTATCGCGCATCAAATACCGGCAGGGCCAATCAGAAAAACGGAGAACCAATTGGCGGCAATGTCGTTGGCTTGGATTTATCAGGACTTCATTGTGACTACCCAAAGCAGGTACAGAATGGAGGACATGGAGTATTACTTAGGTGAAATTGGTTTTGAAATTGACCCCGTTGTCTTAGGGTACATTGCTGGAAAGCATGGAATGGAATACGAACAGCATGATATTTTGTCAGATTTAGTTTGGGATTTGATTTTCAAAGTCTATCGGCCAAGTATCAAGAAGACTTTGATTGAAAACCTTGGGCATGAAAAATTAGCTACAATGTTTTCGGATTCCTTGGGGGGAGGGATAATAGAATACATTGCTTGGGAAAGCTTTGTGAATGAACATTTTTAATTAAAAATCAACACCCAACAAATCCGAACACTGACGGGGGTACGTGATACGCTGCTGCCGAAGGTGATGAGTGGGGAGGTGAGTGTGGAAATATAAAACCTTTAAAAACATCAAATCATGATTTTAGGAAATGAAACAACGATTAGAAATGTAAGTGGATTCTCAACTGAAGAACTAAAAGGAATAATGGACTTTCTACAAGGTGCAGTTTATTGCTGGTGCAAAAACAGACCTGATGAATGGTTTTCTATCCGGAACTTGATGGGGGGTGAGAATTTTAATTGGAATGGAACACCCCTGCAAGTTTTGTATGACAAACACATCAACAGAGGATTAGATGACGGGGAAGCCAATAATGCTGCTGGCAAGGATTGTGGATGGATTCTGAAAAGGGTTATACATGGAGATGAAAACCGGGACTTCGAAACAAAAACGGAGTCTTTGGTCAGGCATTATAAATGGGTGGCTTAATAAATCAAAACCAACACCCAACAAATCCGCACGCTGACGGGGGTACGGGATACGCTGCTGCCGAAGGTGATGAGTGGGGAGGTGAGGGTGGGGGGTGAAATATTAGGATGAGCAAGTGCGACGGGACATCTATCATCTTGTAACCCCTCGTTTCAACGAGGGACATGAAAATACCCCCGGCCCACATCTATCATCTTTACAGGGCATCCACATCCAGATGTGATGTTCTGAAAAGAAGATAGATGAGGGTATGGCACACGGGAACATCCCCCGGTTGAAACCGGGGGTTACAAGATGATAGATGTGAGCGGGGGCAGTTGCATACGGAGTATTCTGCTTTGGCCACTAAACTTTGACTTTGAAACCAACACCTAACAAATCCGCACGCTGACGGAGGTACAAGATACGCTGCTGCCGAAGGTGATGAGTGGGGAGGTGCGGGTGGAGGTGTAAAAAATAGGAACAAAAAACATGAACAAGATGACAAAGAATATAATAGGAGGAACCATTGCCACCGTTTTAGGGGGGATACTTTTGTATTTTTTGCTCGATAGGTTGATAAAACCTGCGGTTGAACCAAGCGGGCATGCAGTAGTGAAAACGGATACTACCACGCAGTCCCCAGCCTCAAAGGAAGGAAAAGAAACACAACCGACTAAAAGCGGCTTTGAAGCGCAGCCAAAAGGAAATGAGGCAGGAAACAAGCCACCAGCGGAAACCCATCAACCCGTGCAGGTGCTATTGATTGTGGATGCAGTGTATTCAAACGCCCTTATCTATGCCGATGGTGTTCAGGTCTCACCAATAAACAATACGCCGACCGTCAAAGAATTGGAAATACCGTTTACGAAAAACACAATAACTTTGGAAGTCAAAGCAGGAAACAAGTCCTGCGAAAAACTTATAACCGTACCTAGAAACTATTTTGACAAACCTTATAAACTCGAAGTGATATGTTCAGAATGAAAACCATCCTATTTGCGCTTCTACAGACCCTAGTAGGCATCAAAGTAAACGCCCAAGCTGACCTTTGTGACAATTGCTATATCTGGGAGTTTGCCAGTGAAAATGGCGAACGAGACCAAACCACCCGCTTGCTATCCAACGATGTGGAGGATATTTTAAGCCTGTATTCCGAATGCAAAGTGTTACAACGTTCCCGCTTTGCCCGCTTGCAAGAGCAAATCAACAATGAAAAGGCGATACAGTCATTGACAGGTGTTAGTCCTCAGATAAAGACAGAGTTGAAAACGATGCAAGCGAAACGGGTCATTTTCGGTACGGTGAATCGGGATTTCCAGGGGAATGTATCGTTACGGTTGTCCTTTGAGAACTTGCAGACCTCACAAGTCAAAAGCAATACTGTGTTCCTGATTAATGATGATTATTACAATTTTGATAAGCGGAAGGAAAAGTTGAAGGCATTTATTGATTCGTTTGTGAATCCTGATGGGAAAATGCCGACGCCAATTCAATCTACAGAAGGTAACAGTACGACTTCTGAAAATAGAATTATTGCGTCTGAAAATATGAGTGAAGTAGAGGTTTCAATTGCAAAAATTGAGCAGAAAGGCACAAAAATGATTTTCCATTTAAATTTTGAAAATAAATCATTATCTGAAAAAGTAAGGCAATTCTGGATTGGCTCTACCGGTCACATATTGCTTGACCAAGACGGTGTTCAATATGAAAGTAGTTATGCGAAAATAGGCAGTATAAGTGACCAATACGTGAATTTGGTTTATGGCAATGTCGTGAAGGGGCAAGTAGAGTTTACAGTGAGTTCCAATAAAATTACCAAGGTTCAAATGCTAACAATTGTGTTTTGGAATAATTTTGTTTTTACGAATATCAAAGTATAAGAGCATACCACAATTCACCGATACTTGCTTCCTATAGGAACAATTCACTGATGGTATCCCTTATCGAGCAATCCGCCATCGAAACCCTGCAAGCGCAGGGCTGGGCGTATAGGAACGGCAAGGACGGTGGTCAGGGCATTTTCATTATCTTTGCCATTGAACCAACAAAGGCGACAGCACACCGATGAGCCTAATCAATCAAAATAGGAAATACTGCTATCGCATCACGCATATCCAGAACCTGCACCATATTCTGGAAAAAGGCATTGTTGCCAAAAACTTCCGACCACGTGAAGGGGCTGCTGACCGAAAAAAATATCACTAATATTGCGGTGAATGTCCAACCGCTTTACTTTTTTTGAGCATGATTATTTTCAAAACAGGCGACTTGTTGCAATCCGAAGCGGAGGCTTTGGTGAACACCGTGAACACGGTAGGGGTGATGGGCAAGGGCATTGCCTTGCAGTTCAAGGAGGCATTCCCGAACAACAACAAGGCGTACATGGCTGCTTGCAAGCGGGGCGAACTGGCACCGGGCAAGCTGTTCGCCATGTGGGACAGCAATCTGCACAGCGGGCGTAAGTTCCTCATCAATTTCCCCACGAAGGTGCATTGGCGCAACCCTTCCAAGTACGAATACATCGAGCAGGGGTTGGATGCGCTGAGGGATTTGTTGGTAAAGGAAAACATCAAGAGCGTGGCCATCCCGCCGCTCGGCAGCGGCAATGGCGGCTTGGATTGGGCAAAGGTGAAGCCCATGATTCAAGCTGCGCTGGGCGATTTGGACGTCGAGGTATTGGTGTACGAACCGAATGCAGCCATCAAGACGGTGCTGCAACAACAGGAAACAAAGAAAGCCTCGAAATTGACGCCTGCACGGGCGGCATTGCTGTATGCCCTGTTTGCTTTTGAGAGCAAGGGGGAATACAGCAGCCTTTTTGCGGCCAACAAGCTGGCTTATTTCCTGCAACGGAAAGGACAGCGCCTAAACCTACAATTCAAGCCGCATTATTATGGCCCTTATGCCATTGGTGTGGAAAAGGTGCTGTATGACATGAACGGCACTTATCTGAAAGGCTTGGAACAAGGTCAGGCCAAACCCTTCGAGCCGCTGCAACTGAATTACTATAAATGGGAGGAGGTCAATGATTTTGTCCATCACAAAATGGAATCGGCAGATGCGCTACGGGTCAAGGAATTGATACAGTTTTTGTCGGGATATACTTCTGAGCTTTCGCTTGAAATACTTGCATCCGTGGATTATATATTGGCCGAGCATCCAAATCACTCATTGGAGCAGGTCATGGAGGTCATAGCCGCATGGAACATGCGCAAAAGAGAACTGTTCAAAAAGGATTTTATAAAATCAGCGTATGATTATTTGAATAATTACCGGGTTGCCATCAATTGACAGCAACGTCCTTTGATTTGCCCGCAATACCCATTCATTGAAACTCATCACAGAATCCCACATCGAGCAATCCGCCATCGAGACCCTGCAAGCGCAGGGTTGGGCGTATGTGAACGGCAAGGACATCTCGCCGGAGGGCATGGCCTGTGAGCGAGAAAGTTTCAGTCAAATCATCCTCACCGGGCGGCTGCGGGAGGCCGTCGCTGCCATCAATCCGCATATCCCGGCGGATGCACGGGAGGCGGCCATCCAAAAGGTGCAGCGCATCAATTTGCCCGATTTGTTGCACAACAACGAGGAGTTCCACCGCCTGCTGATAGAGAAGGTGAAGATACCCTACCAGGAAAACGGCTACGAGCGCAGCCACGAGGTGGCGTTGGTGGATTTTGAGCATCCGGAGAAGAACCAGTACCTCATCGTCAACCAGTTTACCATCATTGAGAACAACCACCAAAAGCGCCCGGACGTGCTGCTCTTCGTCAACGGCCTGCCGCTGGTGGTGATGGAACTGAAAAATGCCACCGACGAGAACGCCACCATCCGCAGCGCTTACCAGCAAATACAGACCTACAAGTCGCTCATTCCCTCTCTGTTCACCTACAATGCCGTCTGCATCCTCAGCGATGGGCACGAGTGCCGGGCGGGCAGCGTCACCGCTGGACTCAGCCGCTACATGAACTGGAAGACGGCGGATGGCGTGAAGGAAGCGTCAAGGTTCCAGCCGCCCATGTATGTGCTGCTGCAAGGGATGTTGCAGCCTGCCACGCTGTTGGATTTGGTGCGGAATTTCATCGTTTTTGAAAAGACAAAAAAGGAAGACGCCAAAACGGGCGTGATACAAATAGAGACCACGAAGAAGCTTGCAGCCTATCACCAATATTACGCCGTGAACAAGGCCGTGCAGTCCACCATCGCCGCATCGGGCGCACATGGCGACAAGAAGGGTGGCGTGGTCTGGCATACGCAAGGGAGCGGGAAGAGCCTGAGCATGGTCTTCTACTCCGGCAAGCTCATCACCGCCACGGCGATGCGGAACCCTACCATCGTTGTCATCACCGACCGCAATGATTTGGACGACCAGTTGTTCGACACTTTTGCGGCTTCCGTACAGTTGTTGCGGCAGGAGCCAGTACAGGCAAAAGACCGGGGACATTTGAAGGAACTGCTGCAAGTGGCCAGCGGCGGCATCGTGTTTACCACCATCCAGAAGTTTTTACCGGAAGGCAATGGGTCGGTCTATGAGACGCTGTCCGAGCGGAAGAACATCGTGGTGGTGGCCGACGAAGCCCACCGCACGCAGTACGGTTTCGAGGCCAAGCTGGTGGACGAGCGGGACAAGGAGACGAAGGAGGTCATCGGCAAGCGCATTGCCTACGGCTTCGCCAAATACATGCGGGATGCGCTGCCCAATGCTACCTATATCGGCTTCACGGGCACGCCCATCGAGGGCACGGACGTGAACACGCCGCAGGTGTTCGGGCAGTACGTGGATGTGTATGACATCTCGCAGGCCGTGGCGGACAAGGCCACGGTGCGGATATACTACGAAAGCCGCCTCGCCAAGGTGAACCTCGACGAGGAGGGCCAGCGGCTCATCGAGGAGTTCGACGCCGAACTGGAGCAGGACGAAGAAGTGACCGAGCGCCAAAAGGCCAAGGCCAAATGGACGAAGCTGGAGGCCATCGTCGGCAATGAGGAGCGCATCCGAATATTGGCAAAAGACATGGTGACGCATTTTGAAAAACGCCAAACGGTGTTCGAGGGCAAGGCGATGATAGTGGCCATGAGCCGCCGCATCGCCGCCGATATCTACCGGGAAATCACGGCCCTGCGCCCCGAATGGCACAGCGACGATTTGACCAAGGGCGTCCTCAAGGTGGTGATGACCGCCAGCAGCAGCGACGGCCCCGATATTGCGAAGCACCACACCACCAAGCAGCAGCGCCGGGATTTGGCGGAGCGCATGAAGGACGAACACGACGACATGAAAATCGTCATCGTGCGGGACATGTGGCTCACGGGCTTCGACGCCCCCTGCCTCAACACCATGTACGTGGACAAGCCCATGCGGGGCCACAGCCTGATGCAGGCCATCGCACGGGTGAACAGGGTGTTCAAGGACAAGCCCGGCGGCCTCATCGTGGACTACCTCGGCATCGGCACGGATTTGAAAAAGGCGCTGTCGTTCTACAGCGAAGCGGGCGGCAAGGGCGACCCAGCCGAGAGCATCGAGCGGGCTTACGGGGCGTTCATGGAGAAGCTGGAAGTGGTGCGGCAATTTTTCAACGAGGAAAGCCACAGCCATGTGGACATCCTGCGGGAGGTGGCGGATTCCTATTATTTGAACAGCTACAAGTTCAATTATCGCCGCTTTTTCCAGGTGGGTTCGAGGGAAAAACTGTCCATCATCCTGCAAGCAGAGGAGCATATCCTGGGCTTGAAGGAGGGGAAGGATAGGTTCATCCGGGAAGTCGGGCTGTTGGGGCAGGCGCTGTCCCTCTGTGTGACCAAGGACGAAGTGCAGCCTTATTTGGAGGACGTGGCGTTTTTTCAGGCGGTGAAGGCACGGCTGATGAAATTCGAGGGCGGCAGCGGCGGCAAGTCGGATGTGCAGATAGAGACGGCCATCAAGCAAATCGTGGACGAGGCGCTGAGCAGCGACCAGGTGATTGACATCTTCGACGCTGCCGGGATTGCGAAGCCGGACATCAGCGGGCTGGAAATCCTGTCCGACGAGTTCCTGCTGGAAGTGCAGGGCATGAAGCACCAGAACATCGCCCTCGAACTGCTGAAAAAAATCCTGAACGACGAACTTAAAATCCGCACGAAGACCAACCTCGTGAAAAGCCGCAAGCTGTTGGAGATGCTGCAATCGGCCATCAAGCGCTACCAGAACAACCTGCTCACCACAGCTGAAATTATCCAAGAACTTATCCGCATCGCCAAGGACATCAAGGAGTCGGACAAGGAGGGCGAGCGCCTCGGCCTCAGCACGGAGGAGGTGGCATTCTACAATGCCCTCGAAGTAAATGAAAGCGCCGTGCAGGTACTGGGCGACGAGATTCTGAAGGACATAGCCAAGGAAATTGCCGACAAGGTGCGGGCCAACACAACGATTGACTGGACGATACGGGAGAGCGCAAGGGCAAGGCTAATGGTCATTGTCCGCCGGACGCTGAACAAGTATGGCTATCCGCCAGATATGCAGTTGAAGGCGGTGGAGACGGTGTTGAGGCAGGCGGAGTTGATGGCGGGGGGGCTGATGGAGTGAGTTTGTTAATTACCATTTTCTGGAAGAAGATTGGATGGGTAAAAAAAAAGGGGTATCTTGAGATACTTGAAACTTCATGAGATTCCCTGAAAAAAGAATAAAGTACACTTAAATCACCATAATTTAAACAACGACGCATGGAAAAATTTTCTGCATTCATCAAAGAAAAAGCATTGGTCATAATTCCTTTGGCGATTTTATTGTTAACTGTATCTATCGGGTTGTTCGTTAGGCACCAGGCGGAGCAATACTTTGCTAAATTCATTAAACCCTTAGAAATTAATGACGAATACATGAAAAAAAAGCTATCTGGAAATAGGTTTACCAATAAACCATACAAAAAGCAGATAGAACATAAATTCGATATAGCGCAAGAGCATAAAAATCACCATAAAATAGTAGCGAAGGAAATGTATCGGTTTCGGCTTGCAACTGTTGCTATTGTAATGAATTTTAGTATTATATCTGTAATATTGGTATTTTTTATTGGCCAAAAAGGTTGGGCGAATACCGACCCAAGGTTGAAAGCAGCTTTTATAACAGTAGCTGCTATTACAGCGGGCTACGGCTATTCATCCTCAACGTTTGGGCAAGCTTATGCAGTTGAGCATAATATAAAAGGATACCTCTGTTATGACAATATACAATTACAGGCTTTTGACCTGTACTTTCAACCGCCAACTGTGGATGACACAGTAATAGTCAATGCGTTAAAAAATCTTGACACGCAAATAGCCAAATGTAATGAATTTCATTTAATGCTTCAAGAGGTACGAGCTACTTCTGAGGATGTATTGGGCAAAATTGGACAGTAGTAATATTTGTGCGCACTGCGTCTTCACCGCTGGCACAAGTCTTCCGCATTCCCATTCTGACATTGCATTAAAAACTGTGATAAAAGCAGTGGTTAAAGCAAGTGTTGAACGAAGTGGCACTTGCGGTGGGTTGGCTAGGCACCCAGTTGTTTCAAATGTGTTTCCAGCAGCCTTCAATAAAAGAAGTTCTGTTCAGTTTACAACTGCGCAGCCTCATCAATCATTAATAATACCCCTCACCCCTTATTCGCCAACTGCCCACAAGCCGCATCAATATCCTTGCCCCGGCTGCGGCGCACGGTGGTCATCACGCCGTTGTTGCTGAGGAACCGGGCGAAGCGGTCAATCTTGTCCTCGCTGGCTTTGGTGAAGTCAAGTCCTTCCACGGTATTGTATTCGATGATGTTTACCCGCACGGGGAAGCGTTTACAGAGTTCGAGCAGGGCCACGGCATCTTCGTAGCTTTCGTTGAAATTATTGAAGGCGATGTACTCGTAGCTGAGGCGGTTGCCCGTTTTTTGGTGGAAATAGTGCAGGGCGTCCATCAGCACCTCAAGGCTGTTCTGCTCGTTGATGGGCATGATTTCGTTGCGCTTTTCGTCGGTAGGGGCGTGGAGCGAGAGGGCGAGGTTCACCTTGGAATTGTCCTCGGCAAGCTGTTTTATCATCTTGGCAATGCCCGCCGTGCTCACGGTGATGCGCTTGGGCGACATGCCGAGGCCATTGGGGGAAGTAATGCGGTCTATGCTTTCCATCATGGAGCGGTAGGCCAGCAGCGGCTCGCCCATTCCCATATAGACGATATTGGTGAGCGGGTGGCCAAAAGTCGCCTCGCATTGGCGGTTGACGAGCAGCACCTGGTCGTAAATCTCGGCGGCGTCTAGATTGCGCACCCGCTTCATTTGCCCGGTGGCACAGAAGGCGCAGGTCAGGCTGCAGCCCACTTGGCTGCTGACGCATACGGTGAAGCGGTTGTCGTTCGGTACGGGTATCAGCACCGATTCGATGAGGTGGCCGTCGTGCAGCCGAAAGCGGGTCTTGATGGTGCCGTCGTTGCTGTGCTGCACTTTGTCTTCTACGATGAAACGAATGACAAACTGGTCATCGAGCCATTCCCGCAGCGGCTTGGAGAGGTTGGTCATCTGCTCGAAGCTGTGGGCACCTTTTTTCCAAAGCCATTCCCAGACTTGGTTCGCCCGGAACTTTGGCTCGCCCTTCTCCGTGAAAGCCGCTACCAAGTCATCTTTGGAAAGCAGGCGTATATCCTTTTTTGTCGCTTGTTCATTCATGGTGCAAAGATAGGTAGGAGTTTATTAAACACGGAGGTACATAGAACACAGATGGACACAGAGGATTTATGGGTTGCTGCTCTGTGTCCTTCTGTGACCTAAGTGCCTCCGTGTTCAAATACAAGGCCTTGCTTAAGTTGCTATAGACAAAACTCTTTTCCTACCTTTGCGCCCGATTTCAAGAACCACCGCCAAATCAGATAAAATCATGTCAAACGCATTTTTCAAAGTACCCATCGCCAAGAACGAACCGGTACTTTCTTACGCACCTGGCTCACTGGAAAAAGCCAGCCTGAAGGCCATGTTGAAGACCCTCAAGTCACAGGCCATTGATGTGCCGATGACCATTGGAGGCAAAAAACTGATGGGGGAGGGTAGGAGGCCCATCCACCCACCGCACGAGCTGAAACATACCCTTGGCTACCACGGCAAAGCCGACGCCAGCATGGTGAAGGACGCCATCAATGCGGCGTTGGAAGCCAAGCAAGGTTGGGAAAACATGCCTTGGCAAGACCGTGCGGCCATCTTCCTGAAAGCTGCCGATTTGCTGGCTGGCCCCTACCGGGCAAAGATGAATGCTGCTACGATGCTGGCCCAATCGAAGAATGCCTTCCAGGCGGAGATTGACGCTGTGGCCGAACTTTGCGATTTCTGGCGCTTCAACGTGCAGTTCATGATTGACATCTACAGCCAGCAGCCCGAAAGTCCGGCTGGCACCTGGAACCGCATGGAGTACCGGGCTATGGAGGGCTTCATCTTTGCGCTCACGCCGTTCAACTTCACGTCCATTGCCGGCAACCTTCCCGGCGCACCTGCCTTGATGGGCAACACGGTGGTTTGGAAGCCTGCCGACTCGCAGATTTACAGTGCTGCGGTCATCATGGAAATATTTGAGGAAGCGGGCCTGCCACCGGGCGTCATCAACCTCGTGTTTGTGGATGGCAAGACGGCGGGCGAGGTCATCTTCACGCACCCCGATTTTGCGGGCCTCCACTTCACGGGCAGCACGGGCGTGTTCCAAACGCTTTGGAAAACCATCGGCAACAATATCGCAACCTACAAATCCTACCCACGCATCGTCGGGGAGACGGGCGGCAAGGACTTCGTGGTGGCGCATTCCTCTGCCAACGCAAAACAGGTGGCCGTGGCGCTGAGCCGTGGCGCTTTTGAGTTCCAAGGACAAAAATGCTCGGCAGCCTCCCGTGCCTACGTACCCGAAAACCTTTGGCTGGATGTGAAAAAATACCTGTTGCAAGACCTGGCATCCATGAAAATGGGCAGCCCGGAGGATTTTACCAATTTCATCAATGCGGTAATTGACGAAAAAGCTTTTGACAAAATCAGCAGCTATATCGCCAAGGCCAAAAAGGACGAAAAAGTGGAAATCATTGCCGGAGGCAACTACTCAAAAGCAGAAGGGTATTTCATCGAGCCGACGGTCATTGTGGCCGAAGACCCTCACTACGTGACCATGTGCGAGGAGATTTTCGGGCCAGTGCTCACTATTCACGTTTACGACCCAAAGCAATACGAAAAGACGCTGGAATTGGTGGACAATTCCTCGCCCTACGCACTTACTGGCGCTATCCTTTCCAACGACCGTTATGCTACGCAATTGGCCTTTGAAAAACTGCGCCACGCTGCGGGCAATTTCTACATCAACGACAAGCCAACTGGGGCGGTCGTAGGTCAGCAGCCGTTTGGTGGGGCAAGGGCCTCGGGCACCAACGACAAGGCTGGGTCTGTCTGGAACTTGTTGCGCTGGGTTTCGCCGAGGGCCATCAAGGAAAACTTCCTGACACCTACGGATTACCGCTACCCGTTTTTGGGAGAAGAATAAAGGACTTGACCAAAAGGCTTGCCAAGGCTCGAAATTTCTTGGCAGGCCTTTTGTTTTTTAAGTATTTGAAAATGAACGATTTATGAGCGGACACGGCAATTTTTGAAGAAACGGACAGGTGGCGATTTTGACACTTATTTGTAAGATTGGAACTTACCGCTAACTTTATCCCCCGATAAAAACTAAAAACGTGAAACACTAAAAAATCCTGGCTATGAGCAAACTTCTCCCACTACTCGCTGGGGCTGCATGTTTCCTTTGGGTGTCAGGTTGGACATGGATGTTAGCTGACGGGAAACAATCGGGCACCGATTCCAGCCAAACTCCCTTCAATATTTACGTTGACAGCGTGCGGTACAAAGTACAGCACCCCTTTGCTTTTGAATACTCCGATGCCACCCCGGTCGTTGCCGAAAACCTGCTTCCAGCCATCAAGTCGGTGGTGAAAAAATTGGATGCTGACAAAAAGGCCAGCTTAAAAGTCATTGGTGTTTATAGCCCCTTGGAAGAAAATGAGACTGCTTTCCCAAACCTTGGCATAGCCAGGGCAGAGGCCGTGAAGTCCATGCTGGAATCAAGCGGTGCCAATTCCGACCAAGTCTCCACGGTGGGTTTGGAGTCGGCCAACTTGTTTCAAATGGACGGTAAGCTGACAGGGGCCATTTATTTCAGTTTTTCAAACCCTTCGACGGCGGAGCTTGAAGCCACCGACGTAAAAGGAGAGGACGAAGAAACTGAGTTGGAACTGGAGGAATACAGTGAGGCTGAATCCTTTTACTATAAATATGGTGACTACAAAGTGGTCAAGAGCCATGTACCCTATTTGAAAAGGCTCATTAAACTATTGCAGGAACAGCCAAAGAGCAAGGTGGTCTTGACGGGTTATTCAGGCCATGAAGAAGAGGCCGTTTCTGATAGGATAAACTTGGCGGAAATGAGGGCACAGTCCATTCGACGCTATTTGGTTGACCACGGCGTAAGAAGGGCGCAAATAGAGGTGAAGGCCAAACCAGCCATGTCGCAGAACGGCAAGGAAATGATAGTTGCCATCCAAATCGGTCAGGAGTGAGGGACGTGTTTTTAGGGTATCATTGACAATGGTTCGTGAAGTTTTAAGGTTCTATGGTTTTCGGGATTTGGGACAAAACCTAACAGTAAATCATTTTTGACAAGGTTGGAAAAGCAACCAATATTTTCAAACACGGCTACTATGCCGCAACCTTAGAACCCGAAAACCCGAAAACTTCACGAACCATTGATTGAACATACGAAAGAAAAACTTGAACAACATGACAGAACCATTTTTGGTGTTTATAGCCTTGGCGGGGGCAGCATTGCTGGGGTTTGTCTTCTCCAGCACTTTGCTGAGGGCAAAACTATTGTCGCTGAGCGGCAAGCAATCAGCGGCGGAGAATTCCCTTCGTGACCAGGAAGCAAATTTGGTTCGCCTTCAATCGGAGAACGAATCCAAGTTGCATGCCGTGGAGAACTTGCTGAAGATTACGCAGGAGGCCGAGAATCAAGTATTTGAAAAGGACAAGGAATTGCTGTTGCTCCGCATGGAGAATTCCCGTTTGAAGGAAGAAGTACAGCATCTAATTGACAACCCAGTCGAGAAAATCAAAGAAATAGACGTGATTCGGGAAGTTCCTGTTTTGGTGTTCAAGGAAGTAAGCATCCCTGAAACCAGGAAGGACAAGGCCAAAAAATTGATGAAGGCATTCAAAAAAGGGTATTTGGACGAACACGAAGAATTGAAGACCTCGGAGGAGACCATTGAGTAAAGTCAAACTGGCACTGCCCATCATTCCATTATCAAAACGAACTGTTTTTCCAGCGGGTCGAATTGCTCCAAGAGCATAGTGAAAAACGCCTCGCCATGCTTCAGGTACAAAGGCATGAAGTTCTCGTGACGCTCCTGTAGCCCTCCTCCCGGAAATAGTTTCTCCTTTAAATTTTGAAGTTGTTGAATAGCCGTTTCGTGCTTCAGTTTCTCAGCTTTCACGAGCCTCGCTTCCAGCATTTCTATGCTTTTTTCGGCTTTTGAGTGCTCTGCCCAAACGGTCTTCACCAAAGTCTGGTCAACTTTTTCCGTGCGTTCCGCAATTTTTTCAAAAACAGCTTTCAATGCCCCGCTTTCTTCCCGCAAGGTAAATTCCGCTTCCGCATTTTTGTGAAGATAGCGCCTTACCAATTCATTGGAATCCAACCAGACTTCATCTACTGAGACGCCTAATTTCTCCATTCGCTTCACGCTACCGCCATCCATCCACATGGCTGAGTTCCGTCTGACCAACACCGGGAAGTTCAATCCAAAATACTCGAATTGTGCCTTGCGCTCCAGCCAATAGGCCAGCTCACCACCGCCGCCGATATAGGCTAAGTTGGGCAAGATTTTTTCCTGGAAAATGGGCCGCATGACTACATTGGGACTGAACCGCTCAGGATGATTGTCAATTTCGGCCTCCATTTCTTCCCTTGAAAAAACAAGGTTCGTGTTCAGCACCTTGAAGCTCCCTGCATCCAGTACAATCCGCTCCCGGAACTGTTCTCCTATGTAAAAAAAGTTGATTTCACGAGGCGTAGCCTGCGAAGGAAATCCAGCGGCTTCGAGTTGGGCAATGGTCTCATTGACCAATTTCTGAGAAGGCTGGTTGAGTATTTCCTCCTTTATTAAAGGTGCAAAAACCCGTTTCAGGTCGGCATCATTGGTGTTCAGCACGACCAAGCCGTGGTCCTTGAAAAGCTCATGGGCCAATTCATAGGCGGCATCGGCATAGCGGCTGTTTGAGGTATGGGTTCTTTCTATGAGCGCGTACAATTCATTCGCTTGATCCGATGAACCGAGCACCGTTTTCAAATCGGCCAATACTTGGGCCAAGGATTCGGTTTTCATATTGCCCACCGGACCTGCCTCACCGCTTTGCCACTCCAGCTTTTTCCCAAACAAATGGAGGTGGTTGACCTCCTCGAAATCATGGTCTTCCCCGCTCGTGATGAACACAGGTACGAAATTGAATTCAGGAAAGGTCGTTGCCAATTGTTTCGCTAATGTGATGGTAGAAACTATTTTGAAGATATAGAACAATGGCCCTGTGAACAGCGAGGGTTGGTGGGCAGTCACTACCGTGAAAGTATTGGGCAATAATAGCTTCTCAATATTTCCCATAACGGAATCGCTGTTGGAGACCCTTGCCTGCTGTGCCCTCATAACCTTGACCAAGGTCACACGGTCAACGGCCTCCTTGCCTTTATCAGCGATTGCCTGCCTGAACCCTTCAAGGCTGACCGGGTATTTGTAAAACGGGCGCAAGGCGGGATCTTCCGCTATGTATTTTACATCCCTGTTGGCAAAAATTGGAACTTTGGAGTAGGGTAGCTTGATGATTTTCATAGATGGAAATGCCTTTGGCAATTAAACCTTTTGGCCTTTCATGGCCTCCAGCACGACCTTGTCCATAGCCCTGTGAGCCATAGGAGCAGTGTACTCGTTCAAGGAATGTATGGCTTGATTGATTTTGTCCTTGTCAGTGCCAGCAGTGGCCGTTTTCAGTTCAGCTTGCAGTTGAAGGGTGTCTGCCAACTCTTGTTCGGAGAGGAGGTCTTGGTGCTGGGCAACGAATTTTTCGATGGAATGCAGGATGTGGTTGGCCTCGTTCCTTGCTTCCAGCAAAGCCCTGACGCCCATGTCGGATTGGGCATTTTTGATGGAATCCAGCAGCATAATGGCCATTTCTTCTTCGCTGATGCCGTAAGTTGGTTTTATCTCAATGGCTTGTTCCAAACCAGAGCGCAGTTCCTTGGCTTTCACTTTCATGATGCCATCCGCATTGATGATGAAATGCACCTCAATCTTTGGCAAGCCAGCCGGCATGGGCGGAATGCCCCTTAGGATGAACTCGCCTAATTTTCGGTTATGTTCCACCAAGTCCCGCTCACCTTGGTAAACGGCAATCTTCAGGTTTTTTTGGCCATCAACGGAAGTGGTGTATTGCCTGCCGACCTTGGCGGGCACTTTGGTGTTGCGTGGAATGATCGTGTCCATCAAACCGCCGACCGTTTCAATGCCCAATGACAACGGTGTTATATCGAGCAACAAGACATCTTTTTGGTTGCCAGCCAATACGTCGGCTTGTATGGCTGCGCCAAGTGCCACTACCTCATCGGGGTCAAGCGAATCATGGACTGGTTTGCCGAAGAACTCCCCAACCTTCATTTTGACGAAGGGTACCCTTGTCGAGCCACCAACCATCACGATGTGCTGGATATCGGCAATGGTCATTTTTGCATCAGTGAGGGCCTGCTTACAGCAATTAATGGTGCGAATGATAAAAGGGGCTATCAAATTTTCAAAATCTGCTTTTGAAACCTGGAACAAGTTGCCTTGGAATTGTTCTTCAAAAAAATCATTGGAGGAAAGCTGCTTTTTCGCCTTTTCAGCCAACAATCGCAGGGCCTGAAGCGCCGATTTGGATTGGTATTCAGGGTTTTCAGAGAGGTCGTAGGTAGAAATCCAGTGCTCCACCAAAGCCCTATCGAAGTCATCACCACCCAGGAAAGTGTCACCATTGGTAGAAAGCACCTCAAAAATGCCATCTTGGATTTGAAGGATGGAGATATCGAAAGTGCCGCCGCCGAGGTCATAGACAGCGATGGTCTGGGCATCGGCGGCCCCTAAACCATACGCAAGGCTGGCAGCGGTCGGTTCATTGATGATTCTCAAAACATCAAGTCCAGCCAATTTGCCGGCATCCCTGGTGGCTTGGCGCTGCGCATCGTTGAAATAGGCCGGCACCGTTATGACGGCTTTGGAGATAGTTCTTTCAAGTTCAGCTTCAGCGTTGGATTTAAGCGATTTCAAAATCAGGGCAGATAGTTCGATGGGGGTGTAGAATTTGCCCCTAACATTAATCTTTACCAAGTTCTCTGTGCCATCGTCCAATATTTGATAGCCGAAGTGACCATCCACCGATTTTAAGTCATTATAGGACTTGCCCATCAATCTTTTGACAGAGTAGATGGTGTTGTCAGGGTCTGAAACAAGCGATTTGTGTGCCTCCTGTCCTACAGAAACATCCCCGTGTTCATCAAAATGAACAATGGATGGCACAAGTGTCAGCTTGTTTTTTTGGTCACGTACTGCAACAGGAACGCCTTCATTAACGTAAGCCACCAAAGAGTTGGTTGTGCCGAGGTCAATTCCAACGATGATTTCATTTGGACTTTGAGCCAAACTGCCTGTTTTAAGGTCTATTGAAAATTTCGCCATCTATGCTTGAGATTTTTGTTGATTTTTTGAGAATCCAGCTCTTTTAATCCAAACGGGCTGCAAAACTAATCAATAACAGGCAGGGTGAATAGAAGTTCTCTGACAGCAGTGGCATTGAAAAATCAAAAACAAGCAGTGAAAATTTTAGAATTATAAAATAAAACACATAACTTTGCCAATCAATAACAAAGCTTTTATTTCTGATTTTCTACACTTTTGTATCTTACTCAACCCTATTTTTTACTAAACATTCTAAATTTCCATACCGATTAATGTACTGCCAACCCAACTTATGTCTTATGTTGGCTTTGACAGTACATTGATGAACTTAAAAATTAGTTATGAAACAAGTTAGACTTCTTTTCCTTTTGATGGCATTGCCAATTTTGGCAACAGCCCAGCAAAAATGGGGTGGTGGCCTCTTTTTAGGTATGTCAAATTACTGGGGAGACTTGGTAGAGCCAGACATAACGCTTTTTGGACAGGCTGGCCCAGCTTTTGGCATCAACATTCGCAACCAAGTCAAGCCAAGGTTTGCCATTCAAGGCAATCTAAATTATGGAAAAATCGAAGGCGATGACGAAAACTATGATCGCAACCGTGAAAGGGGCGCTTCTTTCTCAAAGTCTTTGATTGAATTCAGTGTAACAGGTGAGTACGATTTCTTGGGTAAGCGTCGGTACAACGGCACTACTTTTACCAAGACGCTTTCTCCTTACCTCATCGCTGGTATCGGGGTCGCATTTGGAGATCCAAAAACTAAAAAAGGCGAACCTGAATCTGAGATCAAAAAAGGTAGCGTAGCAATCCCACTTGGCATTGGGCTTCGTTACGACCTCAACAGCAAGGTATTCCTCGCCTTGGAGTATGCAACCCGTGCCACTTTTTCTGATGATATTGATGGCATCTCTAGTACAACAGGTAACCCAGATGACAACGACTTCTATAATTTTGGAGGCCTGAAAGTTGGGTTCATGTTTGGCGACAAGGATTCTGATGACGACGGCGTCGTTGACGAAGAAGATAGCTGTCCAACCATTGCAGGTCCTGTATCGCTTGCAGGTTGCCCAGACACAGACGGCGATGGTATTGCCGACAAGGATGACACTTGCCCTAACGACCCAGGGGAGCAGCGCATGAACGGCTGCCCCGACCGTGATGGCGACGGTGTTGCTGACAATGCTGACGATTGCCCGGATGAGGCTGGCTTGCGCCGTTTCGCAGGTTGCCCAGATACAGATGGCGACAATATCATTGACAAAGAAGACAATTGCCCAACCGTGGTCGGTATTGCTGCGATGAATGGCTGCCCCGACTCTGACCGTGATGGTATCACCGATGACAAGGATGCTTGCCCTAACGACCCAGGTCCAGCTGAGCAGTTAGGTTGCCCAGACACAGACAACGACGGTATTGCCGATAATGTTGACGAATGCCCGAAAGACCCGGGTGTGAAGAAATTCAATGGCTGTGCTGACACTGACAATGACAACGTGGCTGACCATAAGGACAAATGCCCAAATCTGGCAGGCCCTTCTGCTAATGAAGGTTGCCCTGAAATCAAGGCCGAAGACAAGGCAGTACTTGACCTGGCCATGAAAAATGTGCAATTCGAAACCAGTCAATCGAAACTCTTGCCTTCATCGCTTAAGGTACTTGACCAGATTGCCGAGGTCATGAAGCGCTACCCAGGCTATGGCTTGACCATTGATGGTTATACAGACAGCCAAGGCAACGATTTTGCAAACCAACAGCTTTCTGAAAACAGGGCCAAGGCTTGTTTTGAATACCTTGCTGGGAAAGGCGTTTCAAAAGAACTCATGACTCATGCTGGTCATGGCGAAAGTGACCCAATTGGTGACAACAATACTTCCGATGGTAGGAGGAAAAACCGCCGGGTAATTTTCAAACTTGTGAATCCTAAATAATTAGCTTTAAGCAAGGTTTTTATAAGGAAAATCCTTCCACTTGAATTGGTGGAAGGATTTTTTTTTTAGAAGAACGGAAAATAACTGGGTTGATTTTACTTGCAAATGTATGCAATTCAGTGCCTTATAAATTTAAAGTCCATCATTTGTAATAAGTCATTCACACTGTATTCTCTAATTGTGTACTTTTAGCCAATTCCTAGTACCATTTTTTCATCAAAATTCATTTGAAATGGAAATACCATTAATGCTTCCAATCCTAATTTTTCTTGGGTTCATCATTGTGACCTCAGGGCTTTTTACCGTAAAACAACAAACCGCAGCCATTGTCCAACGCTTTGGCAAGTTCCACAGCATCCGACAGGCGGGTTTGCATTTCAAGATTCCGTTCATTGATACCATCGCCGGGCGGATCACCATGAAAATCCAGCAATTGGACGTACCTGTGGAGACCAAGACCAAGGACGACGTTTTTGTCAGTATTAAGGTCTCCGTGCAGTACCTAATTAAGCCTGAAAGCATCTATGATGCTTTTTACAAGTTGCAAAACCCGTATGAACAGATGTCCTCTTACATCTTCGACGTGGTAAGGGCCGAGGTGCCCAAGATGAAGCTCGACGACGTTTTTGAGCGCAAGGATGATATCGCAGTGGCCATAAAACGAGAACTGGACGAGGCCATGAACGAATACGGCTATTATATCGTGAAAGCCTTGGTTACGGATATTGACCCTGCTGCAGCCGTGAAAGAAGCAATGAACCATATCAATGCCGCCGAACGGAAAAAAACTGCTGCCGAATACGAAGGAGAGGCCGAGAAAATCCGCATCGTGGCAAAGGCACGAGCCGAGGCAGAGAGCAAGCGTCTGCAAGGACAGGGCATCGCCGACCAGCGCCGTGAAATCGCACGGGGCCTCGTTGAAAGTGTGGGGGTGTTAAACCAAGTGGGCATCAACTCGCAAGAAGCATCAGCTTTGATTGTGATTACACAACATTACGACACCCTCCACTCGGTTGGAGAGAATGCCAATAGCAACCTCATCCTGTTGCCGAATGCTCCTTCTGCGGCCACCGACATGCTATCGCAAATGGTGGCATCTTTTGTTGCCACTAAACATATGACAGAGAAGCCAAAAGAACTTAAATAGGATCACTCCGTAGCGTAGAAATGACTTGGGTTAGCCGATGGACCTGCCGAATTAAACTGGAAAAAACTCAGGGATTGAAGCCACCAGCTTCAATCCCAATTTTTTTCAGCCGATATTATTTCGTCTAATTCTTACACATTTCACCCACTACCGATGTGGATTCACATTGGGTTTCTATTTTTGGCCATCGAATGTAATTCCAGATGCCATTTTGCGTGCTTCGATTGGTTGTTTTAAGCATGGGGTAAGGTTGTTCAAAAAACCAGATTTCTGCCTCCTTGGAAATAAACTACCAAACTGGCTTGATTAGCTGAAAAAAGGATTTAACGTTTAAAACATGAAGTATCTCTTCACTTTCCCCTTGTTATTACTTGCCGTGGCAGCTTTTGCCCAACCTTTGAATGACGATTGTGACGGCATCGTGAACCTTGGACCTGCTCCCAGTTGCCCAACCGATGTACTTCACAACAATGTTGGAGCAACTGCATCCAATATCGGTGCGGACAATATCCCCGGATGCTGGGTGGGCGGAAACACAAACAGCGACGTCTGGTTCTCGTTTGTAGCCGTGGATACGATTCTTGATTACCGTATCACCTTGACTGCCTGCCCTGATAACGACCTTGGACTTGGGCCAATCGCTAATCCCCAAATTGCGGTATATCGAGGCGATTGCGAGTTCGATGGCCTTCAATTGCTCTCTTGCAAAACTTCAAATAATGGGGACAATATCATTGAATTGGATTTGATAGGACTGACACCCGGCATCACCTATTTCTTCAAGGTTAACGATTGGTCGCCTACCGGTACACCAAATTCAGGCGCATTTAAATTGTGCATCACCAAGAAACCACCAATTTTCACCATTGACGAAGGTGGCTCGACTGCTTGTAGTGGTACGCTAACAGACACTGGTGGGCCTGACGATGATTATGGCAACAACGAAAACTTTACCTATACCATCTGCCCAGACCAGCCACATAATTGCATCAACTTCACACTGGAATACTACAATATTGAGCAATCAGTCTTTTTTCAAACCACCGACCAGTTCTTGTTTTATGATGGGCCGAATGCCCAATCACCGCTAATTGCCAACCTATCTGGCGCAGGTGACGGAGCAAACTATGGCGGGGTATGCTATTCCGTTGCTGCACAAAGCGGTTGCCTGACCATTGTGTTTCAGTCTGATGCAACTACAAGTTTCGAAGGCTTTTTGGGCTATTGGGAATGCACTACAGAGGCTTGCCAGCCAAGTGCAGAAATATCGGTACAGACCGGGGCATCTCCGCAAGAAATTGTGGAAAGCATTGTAGGCGGCCAAACCACCATCACCATCACCAATATAGATTGTGAGGGCGGCCAATTGGGCACTTTTCAGGCGGGGCCAAATTCAGATTTGGGATTGGAAAAAGGGATGCTCCTGACCAGTGGAAGTGCGGCGAACGTGGCCAACCCCGGCGGATTTTTCACCTCGGTAGACCTTGGGTTAGATGGCGATTCTGATTTGGACTATCTATCCCTATTGGGCGGAGAAGACCTTGTTTCGGTGGATGCCTGCATCGTTGAACTGGATGTTTTTGCGGCAACCGATGAAATCAATTTCGAATACGTGTTTGGCTCTGAAGAATACCCAATCTTCGTCAACTCTGAGTACAATGATATTTTCGCATTTTTGGTTTCAGGCCCCGGTATTGTAGGTGATCCCAGTATTGGAAACCAGCAGAACGTGGCCACCTTGCCAAATGGGGATTTCATTCAAATCAATAGCGTCAACTACAATACCAACTGGGAATTTTACCGTGACAACCAAAATGGCCAAAGCGTTGCCTACAATGGTTTGACCTCGGATTCAATGGGCATCAAAAAGAGCCTAACTGCAAGGATTGAAACCATCCCTTGCAATACCTACCACTTGAAAATTGCCATTGCAGATAGGTCGCCAGATTTTGGAGACCCTGAATTTTTTGACAGGATTTACGATTCTGGCGTTTTCATTTCCGACATAAAGGGAGGTTCTCCAAATTTGGGTGTTACCTACAATTCTGGTATTGATTACTTAGTTGAGTCCTGTGTCATAACCCCAGATGTTCTAAATATCAGCTTGTCAAAAGAGTTGGCAAACCCAGTTACCTACGACATCATCTTGGGTGGAACTGCCACGCAAGGACTGGATTACTCCCTGAATTTGCCCGGCTCCGTCACCTTTGTAACTGGACAGGAGGTATTTAGTTTCGATATCATGGCAATAGCCGACTTATTGCCTGAAGGGACAGAAACCATTAACATTCAGCTAGTCAGTGATTTTGGTTGCGGAGCAACGACTGTGGCTGATTTGGAAATATTGCTGTATGACCTACTCGAAGTGGAAATTTTGGATCAAGGGCCAGATACCATCCTCGTCTGCGAAGGTGCTGGCATTCAACTGCAAGCAACAGGTGCCCAGGCCTACACTTGGCAACCTTCGAGTATTTTTTCCAATGCCAATATTTCCAATCCTACTGCCGATACCGATTCAAGCATTTGGGTTACGGTTACAGGCAACTTGGGGATTTGCAGCGACATGGATTCCATTTTCCTTCAGGTTATTGACCCAATGGTCAATATCAGCCCTACGGAGGAGACCATCTACTTGTGCACTGGTGAAAGTGTTACGTTGACTGCCGCCAACAACGTGGGCAATAGCAACCTTGAATGGTTCACTTTCTTTATTAACTTGCCTGACCCCAACAACCCCGTTCAGGCAATAACCCCTGGTCCTGGAGAGGATTTCATCCCCTTGCAAGTTTCTGTAGAACTTGGAGGCTGCACGGCCATTGATGAAGTTACTATAATCGTTGACCCGTTCGATTTTCCTGTGGTGGCCAATGACACGACCATTTGTGAAAACTATAGTGTCCAACTCGCATCAGACATTATAGGTGGTACTACGACTTTTAGTTGGACGCCCAGCAACAGCCTGATGCCCAGTGGCGATGTTTCCGGCCCAATTGCTACGCCGGATGTTACGACCACCTATACACTGATTGCTTCAAGCGCCACAGGTACTTGTCAGGATACCGCTGAGGTTACAGTAACTGTTTTGCCAATTGATGTAGCGATTCAGAATCCAGACACCGTTTTCATCTGTTTGGGAGAGAGTGCTACTTTGACCAATACCAATACCACGAATAACGTTGGGCTTACATGGTCGCCGAATTTCTTTTTGAACCAAATAAGTCCACAAGAAGTAATCGTAAATCCGCCTGTCAGCACTTGGTACTATGCCAAGCTTACAAGCGGGGTCTGCACGGTGACCGACTCTGTGCTGGTCTATGTGGATTCGTTGCCTGATTTGACCATCAGTGCCCTTCCAAACAAGGCAACTTATTGCCAAGATGAAGAAGTTACATTGGTTTCACCGACCTATGAGCCTGGAAATTTTCCTGAAATTGATTTGATGTGGTTAGGCACTCAGCCCGGTGCCTTGACGCCCGATTCGTTCTTGAACCTTGTTTTCAATGCCATTGAAACGCACACCTATATCCGCCAGACAACTGTCCATGCTTGTACCAGTATTGATTCAATCGAAATAATCGTGATTCCACCAATGGAGATAGAGATAATACCAGAAATGGATACGATATGCCCTTTCGGCTCGGTACAGTTCAGCGTTATTGGCCCACCGGAATTGGAAAACTTTGTCTGGAGCCCTGCGGAAAATTTCAATAATTCAACCATCAGGGAACCAATTGCCACTGCTGAGGTGGCGACCATAATTACGCTAAGCGCCGAATACAAGGGCTGCCCAGTTGGGGACACAGATACCTTATTTGTACATGCATTTATTGTTGATGCAGGGCCTGACCAAACCGTGGTGGCAGGAGAACCTGTAGACCTGATGGGCACGTCCAATAAACCGGTTGTCTCCTTTACATGGACTGACAAAGATGGTAACGTAGTAGCGACCACGGCTAATGCTACTGTCACAACTTGCGAGGACAACACCTATACGCTTACAGGGGAAGATGAAAACGGTTGTTTGTTTTCTAATTCAATGAATGTTTTTGTAACGGAAGGCTTCAGGATTGACTCGGTCATTGGTAAGGAATACGTTGTCAATGACAGTCTTATTTTTGAAGGCGAAGAGTTCGTGCTTATCGCTTACACATCTCCTAAGGTTTTGCCCGGTGCCACTTACGACTGGTACATAAACGATATTTTGGTTTCTACTACCAACGATACCATCTCCGAAGTGCTAAATGCAGCTGAGATTTTCGGGCCTGACAACAAACGGTTTGAGACAAGTTCCATAAAAGTAGAAATCTTGATCCCGGTTGGCTGTACCAGCATTGACAGTAATTCGGTTTCTATCCATAATATTCCCTTGGCCATGCCCAATGCATTTTCTCCAAACGGAGATGAATCAAATGATTGGTTCCAAATTGTAAGCAACGTGCCATTGACCATCAACGAATTCAAGGTTTGGAACCGATGGGGCTATTTGGTTTACGATAATGACAATCCGGAGGATGGCTGGGATGGAAAGCAAAAAAATGAAGAGGCGCCATCAGATGTTTATATCTATAAAATTGTCTATCAAATCACCGGGGGCAGTGGCAAACAGTACACCCAAAAAGGGGATGTGACCCTCCTCCGCTAAAGCATCCTGGAAAAGGCAGCAAGTCCACCTGCTGCCTTTTTCTTTTACCGCATGAGCAGAACCATTGAGCTAAACCTTTTGGAGTTCCAACCCAAATTGAACCTGGTAAAGCGGGAGGGCAAAGTTTTTATTTTTGACCCAATCCGAAACAAATACCTGGTTCAGACACCGGAGGAGGTTGTCCGGCAGCTTTTTTTAAGCTATATTTTGTCGTCAAAAGGTTTTCCAAAGAACAGGATTAGGACGGAGAAAATGTTGAAAGTCAATGAGTTGACGAAGCGTTGCGACATCTTGGTCTTCGATTGGGAGATGCAGCCCTATTTGTTGGTAGAATGCAAATCCCCCAACGTGCCACTTACGGAGGCAAGCCTGAGGCAGGTGGCATCCTACAACCTACCACTCAAGGTCAAGTATTTAGTGCTGACGAACGGCATCACAAATTATTGCTGTGAATTGGATTACGAAAACGGCCAATGGCAGTTTTTAGAAAGCATTCCTGCCTTTCCTAACCAACCTTCAAAGTAGAATTCCTACCTTTCGCCCACAAAACCTAACCAAAGGTACAGTGAGCGGATGGCGATAGTTTTAGGTAAAAAAATTACCTGCAATTCCTCCATCGTTCACTGCCCAGCGAAAAGAACGCTATGAGCAAAGAAAGCATACTCGTCATAGGTGCCAACGGGCAAATCGGCTCGGTGCTGACGGGTGCATTAAGAAAGGAGTTTGGCGAGAAGAATGTGTGGGCTACGGATATTCGAGCAGCCAATGGCTACGAAGGGCAGTTTGAGCTACTCAATGTCATGGATGCCAAAGCCATCGCCTCTGCTGTGGAGCGGCACAATATTACCCAAGTTTATCACCTTGCAGCCATACTTTCCGCAAAGGGAGAGCAAAACCCCTTGCAGACTTGGGACATCAACATGGGCGGACTTTTTAACGTGTTTGAAGTAGCCCGTGAGAAAAAAGTCGCAAAGGTCTTCTACCCAAGCTCCATTGCAGTCTTCGGGGCCGACATACCCCGCCAGATGACACCACAGGATGCCGTATTGAAGCCAACCACGGTTTATGGAATGAGCAAATCGGCAGGTGAGCTTTGGAGCCAATATTACCATTTGAAGTATGACATGGACATCCGCTCCCTTCGTTACCCTGGAGTCGTCGGCTGGCAGAGCGACCCTGGAGGCGGTACTACGGACTATGCGGTTGATATTTACCATTATGCAGAAAGGGGGGAGGACTACAACTGTTTCCTTAGCGAAAATACCGCCCTGCCTATGATTTACATGGATGATGCTATTCGGGCCACCTTGGAATTGATGGACGCAGCTACAGCCAAAATAAAAGTACGAACCAGCTATAACTTGGCAGGCATGAGTTTTTCCCCAGTTGAAATTGCGGCTTCCATTCAAAAACTGAAACCCGGTTTCAACATCTCTTATTCACCAGACTTCCGACAAAAAATCGCTGAAAGCTGGCCGGAGAGCATTGACGACTCAGCAGCAAGGACAGATTGGGGCTGGAAACCAGCTTTTGACCTTAAAAAAATGACGGAGGATATGCTGTTTCACTTGAAGGCGAAGTATCAGGTTGTTTAGTGATTCGTGATTGGTGACTCGTGATTCGTACCATAGATTCTGGGCAAAAAAGGTGTTTCGTTAAGCTTTTTCATCGAAAAACTCATTGGAAATCAAGCAATTAAATAGTTTTCTATTATTTGAATCCAACAATCCAACAATTTCAACAATACATCCAACCATGTTCGATAACGTCCGCACAGCACTCCAACAGGAGATTCAAGAAATAAAAGACGCAGGCCTTTACAAAAGGGAGCGAGTCATCGTGACACCCCAAGGCCCCGTTATCAAAACCGACCAGGGCCTTGAAGTACTGAACTTCTGTGCCAATAATTATTTAGGGCTTTCCTCCCATCCCAAAGTGATTGAAGCGGCACACGAAGCAATAAGGACGCATGGCTTTGGCCTTTCCTCCGTGCGCTTCATTTGCGGAACCCAGGACTTGCACAAGACCCTTGAGCGCAAAACCGCTGATTTCTTGGGCCAGGAGGATGCCATTCTGTATGCGGCAGCCTTCGATGCAAACGGCGGCCTTTTTGAGCCATTGCTTGGTGCAGAAGACGCCATCATATCAGATGAGCTTAACCACGCCAGTATTATAGATGGCATAAGGCTTTGCAAGGCCAACCGCCTCCGATACAAGCACAACGACATGGCAGATTTGGAGGTACAACTCAAGTCATGCCAAGACGCCCGCCGCCGGATGATTTTCACGGATGGGGCGTTCAGCATGGATGGCACCATTGCACAGTTGGACAAAATCTGCGACCTCGCCGACAAATACAATGCGATGGTGGCTATAGACGAATGCCATGCAACCGGCTTCTTGGGTAAAACAGGCCGGGGCACCCACGAGCACCGGGGAGTGATGGACAGGGTTGATATTATAACCGGAACTTTTGGAAAGGCACTTGGCGGAGCGAGTGGCGGCTTCACCGCAGCCAAAAGGGAAATTGTGGAACTTTTGCGCCAGCGAAGCCGGCCTTATTTGTTCTCGAATACGCTTGCCCCCTCCATAGCAGGTGCTTCCATAGCGGTACTCGACATGTTGACGGAAACCACCGACCTTCGGGATAAATTGGAGCGGAACACCCAATGGTTTAGAAATGCAATGACTTCGTCAGGCTTCGACATTATACCAGGAGTACACCCTATAGTGCCTATCATGCTGTACGATGCTGTTCTTGCCCAAAATTTTGCCGCTAAGTTATTGGATGAGGGAATCTACGTTATAGGCTTCTTCTTCCCTGTGGTGCCCAAGGGCAAGGCTCGTATTCGGGTGCAAATCTCTGCTGCCCACGAGCAAGCCCACCTTGAAAAGGCGGTTGCAGCATTCACAAAAATTGGAAAGGAATTGGGCGTGATTTAACTCAAAGACTAATAGAATCCAGCTTGACGGCGCTGGTATCCGGCAGGGCTTTCCTTAGTTCCAATTTAAAGGGGAAATTGTTGATGGTTACGCTTAATTGAAGGAAATCTGAGTTGAGCGAGTCCACGGCATATACCAATGGGGTTTCGCCTTTTTGCTTGATTTCGTTTTCGGAATAGCTGTAGTCATAGGTAGTTTCCATGGTGGTTGGCGTCAGGTTGGTTTTCATGGCTTCCTCTGAGAACTCATAATAGGTTCCTGTCAGTGTCTCTGTTTCCTTGCCATTTCTGAACCCTCTTTGCAATTCCCACCGGCCAAGTAGTTCGTTCTTTTCGTACTCAGGTTTCTGGTATGCGGTTGATGCCGTTTCGTTCTGGCAAGAAAAAATCAAGCATCCGCCCAATAAGAGGGAAATGGAGAAATTAAGTGACATGTTTTGGAGAGTTGAAGTAAGCGAAAAGCGGTGCATGAAGCTTTCAATCTATAAAGGTATTTAGCCCAAATTTGCCCCATTTCAAACGCTTTTGGCATCGCAAAATTAGCAAAATCCAGTATTAATTCAATTTAGGGATCCATTCTTAAAATTCTGTACCACGATACCCAACTATGGAAAGGCCTTTTCATGTCTCAACAATGGAGCGTTAGTTGCAAGCGGTAAGTTCTTTGGTTGAAAATGGCAGTCGCTAAACAAGTATAAACCGTACTGTTTTTTTGCCGCTGACCTTGGTAACTTCTCAGCCCCAACGGTCGTTTTTAATGCCTACTTATCCGGGAAGTGAAAACAACATTTTCGCTCCAAAGCCCCCCCTTGAATTATTGCCAGTTTCAATAAAATCTAGCTCAATGAGTTTTCGCCAATGTATTATTTTTATCGGGTTTGTGCTTGGAAGCTTCACCTTTCAGGGTTGCCTAAAGGACTCATGTACCAGAAGTGTGAACTTCACCCGCATTGAGCCAATCTTTGAGAATATGGAGGCGGTTCGCAATACAGCCATTATTTTGGAACCTCCAAAACCCATCCAAAACCCGGGGCGAGTAGTGAGTTATGGCTCCCAACTTCTAATCAATGAAAAAGGAAAAGGCATTCACTTGATTGACAATTCCGACCCTGTCAATCCTTTCATGTCTTCGTTTTTGGCAATACCTGGCAACTACAATTTTGCTGTGAACAACGGTGTTTTGTATGCCAACAGCTACGTTGACCTCTTGGTGTTTGAACTAAACGTGATGGGGCCAAGTACGATGCCAGACCAAACTGCCAGTTTTCCTACTACAAGGTTGCAGCAGGTTTTTAACGCATTCTGGGAAAACGATGCCTCCAACGAAGTCGCTTTTAGCTACCAGTCTGTACCCGTTACCGAGGTTTTGGACTGTTCGGCGTACGGGGAATATGCTTCCAGTGATAATGGCCAATTGGTGGAAATTGCTGAAAGGCAGGTTTTCAAGGGTAATGATTTAGCAATTGTTAATAGTGTTGATTCTACATTCACAACGGGTGGGCTATCCCACGGCCTTTCCGATGCCGCTATTGCCCAGTTTACCATTTTGGATGGGAAGTTATACGCCCTTAACCAAGAGAATCTTCGGGTATTCGACCTCACAAACCCCCTACAGCCAGAGGCGATTGCAAGCCATTTTATCGGGTTGGACATACTAAAGCTTGGTAATTATGAAAACGCCATGACCACTTCCAACTTTTACAGTTCATTGGTTCTTGATGTGTCAAACGGAGCCACTCCTTCTGTTATTAACTCAGTACCAATGGCCTCAGCCTGTGACCATATTGCCTTCAAAGGTGACCTTGTTTTTATTTCGAAAAACACTGGAAATGAGTGTTATGCAGAAAGAAATGAGCTTATTGTAACAGGTACCCCAGTTTACGACTTATCTAATATCGTGGGAAATTATCCCATGAACGACCCACGTGGAATGGCCATTCGTGGTGATTATTTGCTACTTTGCGATGGTGCAAATGGACTTAAAATATTTGACATTTCAGAAGAAGGGCGAGTTGCTGAAAACCTGGTCGCCAATGCAAAAAACGTATATGCCTACGACGTGTTGACAGTTGACAGCACAGCCAACCAAATCATCGTAATTGGGGCGGATGGCGTTTATCAATATGAATTTCAAGGTCAAGCCAATGGCGACCCATTATTCCTCAGCAAAATCAGTTTCGAGTAAAGCATCCGTTCCATTTCCTTGAAAAACGCTATCCTTGCCCCCTAAAATTTTAGGCAATGGCGTTGAAATACTTGACCGGAATCCTGATTTCCATTTCCATTTTTTTCTTTTTGACCGCTTGTGGCCCTGAACCCAAATTGCTTGTTTTCACAAAAACAGCTGGGTATCGCCACGCCAGTATCGAGGCAGGTGTGGCAGCCATCCAGCAACTTGGGCAAGCAGAAGGCTTCACTGTGGAAACTACCGAAGACAGTACCCTCATCACCGAAGAGAACCTGAGGCAATATGCTGCTGTCCTGTTTTTAAACACATCTGGCGATGTACTAAACAATTGGCAACAAGCTGATTTTCAGCGATATATTGAAGCGGGCGGAGGTTTTGTGGGCATACATGGAGCAGCTGCAACAGAATATGACTGGAAATGGTATGGCAAATTAGTCGGTGCATTTTTCGATGAACATCCCGAAATTCAACAAGCCACCGTCAATGTAGTGAATAGCGACCACCCTGCTACAAAGGGACTTGCGACAACCTGGCCCCGCACCGATGAATGGTACAATTTCAAGCCCGTGCCACCCAACGACAAGGTCTATATCACGGGTGCAAAAGGCAACTACACCCATAGTAGTATAGACAGCTCCGAAGCGGCTATCAATGTACCCATGAACGCTCGCTGGATTTTTGACAGCAAAAAGCCTTTCCTCTCCGAACAGGTAAAAGTTTTGCTTACCCTTGATGAAAATACCTTCAAAGGCGGCAAACATGGCGCTTCCCATCCCATTGCATGGTGCCAGGAATACGAAGGCGGGCGCTCATTTTATACGGGCCTTGGGCACACAGAAGAAAGCTTTTCGGAAGAAAATTTCCTTAAACACCTAACAGGTGGCATCAAATGGGCGATTGGAAAAGGCAAAATTGACTACGCCAAGGTCAAGACCCAACGTATTCCGCCTCTCGATCGGTTCGTGCGCACAGTGCTGGCAGAGAACTTAGACGAACCTACCGAGTTGGCCATTTTTCCAGATGGCAGCGGTAAGGTGCTTTTTGTGGAACGAAAGGGCGCCATCAAAATCTATTACCCGGAGTGGGACACCGTGGAGACCATCGTTCACTTGCCCGTTTACAAAGAGTTTGAAGAAGGGGTTATGGGTGTGGCCTTCGACCCCAACTACGAAAAAAACCACTGGATTTATATTTTTTACTCCTTGATGGAAGGGGGCCGGAGGAACCGCCTCAGCCGCTTCGACTTCACGGACGACATCATTCATCACAGCACGGAGAAGGTACTACTCGAAGTGCCGGAGCAAGTCGGCTGCTGCCACACGGGTGGCTCCATTGATTTCGATTCAAAGGGCAACCTCTTCCTCAGCACGGGCGATAATACCAATCCTTTTGAGTCGGATGGATTTTCCCCAGCTGATGGGCGGCCCGGTAGGGAGCTGTTCGATGCCAGACGCTCAGCCTCCAATACCAACGACCTTCGTGGAAAAATCCTGCGCATCACACCGCAGCCGGATGGCACTTACACGATTCCCAAAGGAAATCTTTTCCCCGAAGGGACGCCCAAAACCCGCCCTGAAATCTTCGTTATGGGCTGCCGAAATCCGTACCGAATCGCCGTTGACAAACAGACGGACTGCCTCTATTGGGGAGATGTGGGCCCTGATGCTGGGAAGAATGGCGTTGACCGTGGCTCCAAGGGCTATGACTTCTGGGGGCGTGCTTGCGAGGCAGGCTATTATGGTTGGCCCTTGTTTCGGGGCAACCATACTTACTTCGATTACAATTTTGCCACAAAAAAAAGCGGCCCCATGCACAACCCCGATAAGCCCATCAACGACTCGCCTTACAACACTGGCCTGAGGGAACTTCCACCGCTCACCCCACCCCTCATCTGGTACAGCTACGACGAAAGCCTCGAATTCCCTTGGCTGGCCACCGGTGGCAAAAACCCCATGGCGGGTCCCATATTTCACGCCGCTGAATTTAAAAAAACACCTCCCACAATCCTCAATTCACGAATCACGAATCACCAATCACCAATCACGAATCACCAATCACTTTTCCCCGAATATTTCGAAAACAAATTCTTCATTTATGAATGGATGCGCAACTTCATCTATGTTGTCACCTTGGATGAAAAAGGGAAGTTCGTTCAGGCCGACCCTTTCCTGCCCAACGAAAAATGGAATCGCCCAATGGACATGGCCTTTGGCCCCGATGGGGCACTTTATGTGCTGGAATATGGTATCCAATGGTTTGCCCAAAACCCCGATGCAAGGCTTAACAAGATTGAATTTGCCCCCGGCAACCGTAGGCCAGTGGCAAAGATTGACAGCCTAGTTGCGATGGGTGCAGCACCTTTGAAACTCCGTTTAAGTGCCACTTCATCAAAGGATTATGATGGAGATGCCTTGACTTATGAGTGGTCGGTGGCGGGCAACAAAACGCAATTCAAGACAGTTGCATTTGATTATACCTTCTCATCGCCGGGCGAATACGAGGTGAAATTGAAAGTGACCGACCCCAGCGGCCTTTCGTCGAGAGCAAGCAAAACTATCATCGTAGGCAATTCAAAACCTAGCGTGGCATGGCGGTTGGGCGGCAACCAGACCTTTTATTGGGATAATGAAAAATTGGACTATCAGCTCGATATCAGTGACCCAGAAGATGGCAGTCTTGCCAATGGTAAAATTGATGCCCGCCGGGTGAAACTCACTATTGACTACTTGACCGAAGGGCAGGACGTGGCCGCCATCGTCATGGGGCACCAGACCAAGGAGTCCGCTGTTGGTAGTCTTCAGTTTGCATCGGGGTACAAGCTGATAGAACAAAACGACTGTAAGACATGCCATGCAGTTGACGCCAAGGTGAATGGGCCGAGCTATATTGACATTGCCAACCGTTATTATGCCAGCGAGTTTGCGGTGCAAAACCTGAGCAAAAAAGTGATGACGGGCGGCGCTGGAAACTGGGGTGAAACTGCCATGAGCGCCCACCCGAACCTTACCCAAAAAGAGGCCGAAGACATCGTGAAATACATCCTATCCTTGGCAGGCGAGGTGCAGACCACAAAGAGCTTGCCTTTTAATGGAAGTTATGTCACTGACCAACACATCGGCAAAGGAGAGAAAGGGGCCTATATCTTTCAAGCTAGTTATCGGGATCTTGGCGGTCTGGGTGGCGGTCATTCGCTTTCCGACAAACAGATTTTGGTGCTGCGTTACCCGAGAATTGAGGCCGAAACCTACAGCAAAGCCTCCAAAGGTGTTCGTCGCCAACGATTGGAACAGACGGATACCTTCACCGTCAGCGACCTCATGCATGGCCGTTTCATTGTTTTCGATAAAATAGACTTGACTGGTGTCGGTGCCATGACCCTTGGATTTTTACCGAACGACATACCATTGCCCGGCACTACTGTAGAAGTGCGCTCTGGCAGTGAAAGCGGCAAGCTGCTTGGCAAGTCCTTGATCGGCCAGCCTACGGTGCAGATTCCGCTCACAGCATCGAAAGGACTGCAAAACCTTGTCATCATTTTTAAGAACGAAAAAGCGAAAGGGCAGGGGATTGGCAGGTTGGATTGGGTGGGGTTTGAGCGGGCAGGGGCGAATCCTATGAATTGATTTTGTTGATTCCGTTATACCATGCTATCATCCGATGAACCAACCAGGGGCTGAGGGACAAACTGTTCACGACAAAATTTAGCAGCCAAGGTTTGGTAGCCAATCGTTGAAGCCAAAGGCTCATCTTCATGTCCTTGCCCAGTACCCTTGCTATTCGTCTATCATAAGCAAGCAAGGTGTTCCCTGAAAAATCGTTGGCAGCAAGGCAAGCCGCTGCCTGTTCAGCGGCGATGGAGCCGCTGTACATGGCATTCCCGATGCCTTCGCCACTGAAAGGGTCAATCAAATGGGCCGCATCGCCAACCAATAAGTAGTGGTCGCCTGACAAGGGCCTTGGTTTGGAACCTAACGGAAGCGCATAGCCCATGGTTTTCCCCAGTTGCTCGGCATCTTGAAAGCGTTCCCGAAGCTTTGGGTCGGCTGTGATGATTTCCTGCATTAGCTTGTTCAGGTTGAGGCGGCGTTTGCTGACGAGGTCGCTGCGCATGAACAGCCCGACGTTCACTTGGCCATTGGGCAGTCCGAAAATCCAGAGGTAGCCAGGGGTAAGTTGTTTCAGAAAATAGAACTCGATAAAACCATCAGGGTGCAGGCCAGACACATTTTGGAAATAGGCCCTAACGCCAGCTGCATGGTGCTTTTCGTCTTTTTGAAGGCCAGCATGGTGTCTGCTGAAGCTGGAGTGTGCGCCATTTGCAACGATGAGCAGTTTGCAATGCAACTGAAAACTACCATCGGTATTGGCAATCAGATAGCCATCCGAAGTGCGCTCGTATTTTTCGATGGAAATGCCCTCGTTGAAAAAAATGTTGTTCCTGCGTTTCACCTCACCGGTAAGCCAGAGGTCAAAATCAAAGCGCTTGATGGTGTAAGCTTGCTTGGGTACTTGGGCGATATCATAATTTGGCTGGAATGGTAGGTCAATTTGTTGGCCATTCGGGGAAACGAAACGAGCACCCCAAACAGTGCTGAAAGCTTCGGTGGCGGCCTCAAAACGCTCCATGATACCGGGGTCAATGCGACCCATCACCAATTTGACCTTGTTCGTTAGGGCATCCCCACAGATTTTATCCCTTGGGAAAACAGCCTTGTCAACCAAGGTGCATGGGATGCCAAGTTGACTCAATTTTAGGGCGGCTGCACAACCACCTGGCCCTGCTCCCACAATGCACACTTCGGTTTTTGTCATAGCGATTGGTTACAGCCTCAGTACAGGTAGTTGCCTTCAAACACGTTTTTGGCTGGGCCACAAAGCCAAATGTTTTCGAAGCGGCGCTCCTTTTTTATGTCGAAACGCACTTTCAGCCTGCCGCCTTTGGTTGCGATGGCCACTTCTCCAATCTTGGCTGTTGGATCATTCAGCGCAAAGGCAATAGCGGCGGCAGTGACACCCGTTCCGCAAGAAAGCGTTTCATCCTCCACGCCACGTTCGTAGGTCGCTACTTCGATGCCTTCAGCCGTTTTTTCCACGAAGTTTACATTGATACCCTCCTTTCGGAAGCGGTCGGAATAACGGATGACTTGGCCACTTTCGACGATGTTCATGTCCGAAAGGTCTTCTACGAACACCACGTAATGAGGTGAGCCAGTGTTGAGGATGAAGCTGCCGTCGCTAATTTCCACCGTTGTTACATCGGACATTTTCAGTTCTACCCATGCTTCGCTCACGATAGCCTCATGGGGCCCGTCAATGGCCAAGAACCTGCATTTTTCATCAATGATACCCAACTGTTTCGCAAAGGCGGCGATGCAGCGGCCACCATTGCCGCACATGGTGCTTTCCCGACCATCAGAGTTGAAATAGACCATTTCAAAATCGTAACCTTCTACCGTTTGGAGCAAGATAAGCCCATCGGCACCGATGCCAAAACGGCGGTCACAGATTCGCTCGATCCGTTCGGTATCTTGCCGAGTCAAGTATTTTTTTTGGCGTTGGTCAATCAAAACAAAATCATTTCCAGTGCCTTCGTATTTGTGGAACGGTATTTTCGTCATTTCTTTTGATGGTTTTGAGCTAATCATCAATGGTTCGTACAGTTTTCGGGTTTTCGGGTTTTCAGGTTTTCGGGTTGTGGGCCATAGCTCTTTTTGAAATAGTTGGTTAGATTTTTCAACCCTTTCAAAAATGATTTGTGGTAAGGTTTTGCCCCCAAATCCTAAAACCTCAAAACCTCAGAACTTTACGAACCATTGAATCATAGTTGACTTGCAAAAGTATTTCAACCATTGATTTGTTTGCGACAAAACAATTTTATCATCAAATTCATTTTTTTGCCATCTAAATTCCCCAACTTGCAGGCTGATTGAGCGTTTTGAAACAACAAGACCAATCGCCAGATGGTAGTTTGGTCACCGAAATTTAATATCCCGCTGTTAAAATTCATGAAAAAACATCTTCCAATCGCTGTTTCCTCTGTTTGCAGTGCGCTGTTTGCAGTCCTACTTTTCAATTTTTTTCAAAAGCCAAGAACGGTCTATATTGACCGGACCGATGGTTCGGCTGTTTTTGCCAAATATGGCAGTGAGGGTGATTTTTCTTTGGAAAGCCAAAGGACTTTTCTTTCATCATCGCCTACCGACTTCATTGCGGCAGCAGAGCTGGTAACGAGTTCCGTCGTGAATATCCGTGCAATGGAGAGCACCTCCTATGGCTGGTGGGGTGGCAGTTCGCATGGGTCGTCCTCCGGTTCGGGGGTCATCATTTCGAGGGATGGCTATATCGTCACCAACAACCATGTGATAGAGGATGGCAATAAGTACCAGGTGACCATGAACGACCACCGGGAGTACGAAGCTAAATTGGTGGCTACCGACCCATATACGGACATTGCCCTTCTCAAAATTGAAGAAAAGAACCTGCCAGCAGTGGTGTTGGGCAATTCGGATTCACTGCGAGTAGGGGAGTGGGTGTTGGCAGTCGGAAACCCCTTTAACCTTGAAAGCACTGTTACTGCTGGCATTGTCAGTGCCAAGGGCAGGAGCATTGATATACTGGAGGGCGAATACACGATTGAGTCATTTATCCAAACAGATGCCGCAGTAAACCCTGGCAATAGTGGTGGGGCCTTGGTGAACACCAACGGTGAATTGGTAGGTATCAACACGGCCATTATCACCCGCTCTGGCAAGTACGAGGGCTATTCGTTTGCCATACCTTCCAATTTGGTGAGAAAAGTAATCCATGACCTCCGGGAATACGGAGAAGTCAAGCGTGGCTTGCTCGGCGTAAAGATTGGACCAGTGGACGACGGGATTGCCCGTAAACTGAATTTGCCTTCAGTGGAAGGTGTATATATCAGCAGCGTGACTACTGATGGTGGTGCAGAGGAGGCTGGGCTGCGCTCCGAAGACGTGATAGTGGGCATTAATGGGCTGAAAATCCGGTCAATTCCAGAATTACAGGAACAAGTGGGAAGGCTGCACCCGGGTTCTGTCATCAAATTGGAGTACATCCGGGATGGAAAGCGTTACAGCGCCAATGTGACCTTGAAAGACAAGGACATGGGCTCGACCATAGTTGTGAAAACGGATGACGAGCAAATACTGACAAACTTGGGCCTCAGTTTGAGGGAACTCAACCAAGAGGAGCGCAGGAAACTAAGGGTAGCCGGGGTTTATGTTGAAAATATCAAAGTTGGCAGCACCATCGAAAAAACGGAAATGGACCCTGGGTACATCATCACGAAAGTGGGTGATATAAAGGTGAGTTCCATCTCAGAGGTCGTCAATGAGTTGAAAAAGAACCGTGGATCCGAAGTTTATTTGGAGGGCTTCTACGAAAACTACCCTGGTGAATACTATTATACGTTTACCATAAAGTAGGTCGAAAGCTCGACCGATCTCCGCTTAACTTCCGTTGAAATTGAATTTGACTTCCACAAGTCCTTTTTACCAATTTAAGCCTGTTATATTTGCGCCCGAATTTGGCGTCTCGCCATTTGCTGCTAACCAGTTTAGTTATTTTATGAAAAAATTCTTACTTGTTTTTACTGCGCTCTTTTTGGCTTTCATAGGAATTGCCTCAGCCCAAAAAGGGGGTACACTGCGTGGCAATATTTTCGACAAAGCCACTGGGGAACCCATGCTTTTCACAACGGTTTTGCTAAGGGGAACTACCATTGGAACCGTGACAGATGAAAATGGTTTTTACAGCATCGGCAATATCCCAGTGGGCAATTATGTACTGGTGGTAAGTTCTATTGGCTACGACAGTGTAGCTGTTGATGTTGTCATTAAAGAAGGAGCCATTACTACCCAAAAAGTTATGGTATCAGCGAGCAGCATCCAACTAGGAACAATCGAGCTTTCTGCGAGACGGGAGACAGCGCGCTCTGAAGTTTCGATTTCTAAAGTTACCGTAACGGCAAACCAAATCAAGTCCCTACCCGGAACAGGCGGCCAAGCTGACATTGCCCAATACCTGCCTGTGCTGCCCGGTATCATCTCCACGGGTGACCAAGGTGGACAAATTTACATCCGAGGTGGATCGCCGATTCAAAACCGAATCCTTTTGGATGGCATGACCATTTTCAACCCTTTCCATAGCATTGGTTTTTACTCTGTATTTGAAACGGAAACCATCAAAACGGTAGATGTCTTGACAGCAGGCTTCAATGCGGAATATGGTGGAAGGGTATCCGCCGTGGTGGACTTGAAGACAAGGGAAGGCAATAAAAAACGCTTGTCGGGTTTGGTCAGTGCCAATCCATTCCAAGCCAAGGCGGTCATTGAAGGCCCTATCAAAAAATTTGAAGAGGGCGGTAGCAGTTCCTCATTTTTGTTCACGGCCAAACATTCCTACATAGACAAGACCTCCCCGTTGTTGTACGGCTACGCTGTTGACACGACTTTTTACCCAGTTGGCGGCGAAGGCTTGTCGGAGAAAGACAAAAAGCGGCTGCCATTTGCTTTCACGGACGTTTATGGTAAATTATCGTTCATAGCCAACAATGGTAGTAAACTGAACCTTTTCGGTTTCAATTTCAATGATGATGTCAATTATATAGGCGTGGCTCAACTGGGTTGGCAGAACGTGGGTGGCGGCTCTAATTTTACGCTGATTCCACCCAATTCAAACCTTGTGATTGCCGGCACTGTCGCTTATTCCGATTACCTGATTGAATTGAAGGAAGCAGATGAGGAGCCTCGTTCCAGTGGCATCTCGAACTACAATGTTCGCCTTGATTTTACCTATTTTGGCTTACGTGATGAGTTTAACTACGGGTTTGAAGTCATTGGTATGGATACCCGTTTCAAGTTCAAGAACTTTGCTGGCAACACCATAGAGCAAAACGATAATACCACTGAGTTGGGCGCTTTCTTGAAATATAAAATCAAGATGGGCGACCTGATTTTGGAACCAAGCCTACGTGCCCAGATTTATGCCTCACAATCCAAATCCTTTTTGGAGCCTCGATTTGGCATGAAGTACAATATCACCGAATGGTTGAGGTTCAAGGCAGCTGGCGGTTTGTACTCACAAAACCTTATCAGCAGCGTCAACGAATTGGATGTCGTGAACTTATTCGTTGGCTTCCTTACTGGGCCAGAAGAAAGGGTGAACCTGCCCAACAGTGACAAGGCAGCCCCCAATAGGCTGCAAAAAGCGGTACATGGTGTTGCTGGGTTTGAAATAGATGTAAAAAAGAACTTGGAGTTTAACGTCGAACCTTACTACAAAAAGTTCACGCAAATCATCCAAATCAACAGGAACAAGCTATCGGCTAAAGACCCCAATTTCGTTACAGAGACAGGTGATGCCTATGGCATAGACCTGACCATGCGCTACGAAACCAAGAAGTTTTATTTCTGGGGCACTTACTCCCTTGCCAAGGTAACCCGGGACGATGGCGAACAAATTTATCCGACCGTCTTCGACCGGCGTCATAACGTCAATCTGCTTGCTACCTACAAATTTGGTAAAGACCAAGCTTGGGAAGCAGCCCTGCGCTGGAACGTCGGCTCTGGCTTCCCTTTTACACTCACGCAAGGGTTTTTCCAAAATTTCAGCTTCGATAATGGCCTCAATTCAGTTCCTACAACTGGCAATGGCGATTTGGGAGTTATCCTTGACCAAAAGCGCAATGCAGGCCGATTGCCGTATTATCACCGGATGGATGGCTCCTTGAAAAGGGTCTTCAAATTTGGCAAATACACCACACTTGAAGCGGTAGCCAGTGCAACCAATATGTACGATCGGGAGAATATTTTCTACTTCGATCGTATTCGCAACAAGCGTGTAAACCAACTTCCAATCATGCCCAGCATTGGGCTTACTTTGAATTTTTAAGGATTGAAGATTTGAGAGATTGAAGGATTATGAGAGACCCTCACCTTCAATCCTTCAATCCTTCAATCCCTCAATCCTTTCAATACATGAATCTTCACGAATATCAAGGAAAAGAAGTGCTGAAACGCTATGGCGTGGCAATACAGGAAGGCATCGTAGCAACCACGTTGGACGAAGCCGTAGCGGCCTGGAACCAAATCCGTGAGACAACGGGAACCGATTTTGTGGTCGTTAAAGCACAAATCCATGCGGGTGGCCGTGGCAAGGGCGGCGGTGTCAAACTGGCCAAAAACCTTGACCAACTCAAGGAACATGCAGGCAACATCCTCGGCATGATGCTCAAAACTCCGCAAACGCCTGGCGGGATGGAAGGCCCCGGTAAATTGGTGCGCAAGGTGCTGATCACCGAGGACAGCTATCGCCTTGGCTTTGACCAGTGCAAAGAGTACTATATGTCCATCCTCATGGACCGGGAAAAGAAATGCAATGTAATCATCTACTCGACAGAAGGTGGCATGGACATCGAGAAAGTCGCAGAGGAAACGCCGCAACTGGTCCACAAGGAATACATTGACGCCGTACATGGTCTGCAAGCATTCCAATGCCGCAAGATTGCCTTCAATCTTGGCCTAAGCGGTGCCGCTTTCAAGAACATGGTCGCTTTTGTTGAAAAACTTTACGCTGCATTTTTGGGTGCCGATGCTTCGCTGTTTGAAATAAACCCAGTGCTCCACACGCCAGATGACCGCATCATCGCTGTAGATAGCAAGGTGACGCTTGACGACAACGCCCTTTATCGTCACCCTGACCTGGAGGCCATGCATGACCCCGGTGAGGATGACCCGACAGAGGTGGAAGCCAAGTCCTATGACCTGAATTACGTGGCACTTGACGGTAACGTAGGCTGCATGGTGAACGGCGCTGGCCTTGCCATGGCTACGATGGACATCATCAAGCTGTCAGGTGGCGAACCTGCCAACTTTCTCGACGTGGGTGGTACTGCCGACGCAAGTCGGGTGGAAAAAGCATTCCGCATCATCTTAAAAGACCCAGCCGTAAAGGCCATTCTTATCAATATTTTTGGTGGAATCGTGCGCTGCGATAGGGTAGCGCAAGGCGTGGTGGATGCCTATAAAAACATGGGCAATATTGAAGTGCCCATCATCGTACGCCTCCAAGGCACTAATGCCGACCTTGCCAAGCAAATCATTGACGAGTCGGGATTGAAGGTGCAGTCGGCTATTCTATTGCAGGAAGCTGCGGATAAGGTGCGGGCAGTATTGGCAAATTAAGACATATCAGCTTTTGAATCATAGCCCATCCAAAGCATGCTTGGATGGGCTATGTCGATTGGAGAAAACCAACCCAACTTGAAATACACAGAAATAAAAAAGCCCTTGCGACACAGTCGCAAGGGCTTCGTTTTTGTACCCCGTACGGGATTTGAACCCGTGTTACCGCCGTGAAAGGGCGACGTCCTGGACCCCTAGACGAACGGGGCGTACTTGTTTTGCGGTAGTGCTTTTCTTCAAAAGCGGGGCAAAGATATGACTGTTTTTAGAAAATCAAAGCATCAGCGAAAAAAAAAATTGGTGTGACCTTTTGCCTCCTAAAACTTACCAGAATCTAAAATGCCTGCGTACATTTGCGCCGCTCCAAAAAACAAGTGCTTTAACCAATGGTCAAAGCTATAAGTTCCGAACCTACCAAATTGTTTCACGACCACGTGACGTGTCCTATTCTATCAACTGAGCACCTAAGAATTTAGCATTTATAAAATCACAAACCAATTTCAACTATGGCTATCAAAATTGCAATCAATGGGTTTGGCCGTATTGGCCGCATTACCATGCGCAACCTGCTTAAAAAAGAGGGTGTAGAGGTAGTTGCCATCAACGACCTGACCGATAACCAAACACTTGCCCATCTTTTTAAGTACGATACGATGCAAGGTAAGTTTGAAGGAGAAGTTTCTGCTGACAACGAATACCTCTATTTCAATGGCAAAAAAATACTGGGTAGTGCCATCAAAAACCCGGCAGAATTGCCTTGGAAGGCATTGGGCGTTGATGTCGTCATTGAATGCACAGGTATCTTCCTTGACAAGGAAAAAGCGGGGCTTCACCTACAAGCAGGCGCCAAGCGGGTCGTGCTTTCTGCGCCACCAAAAACCGATGATGTCCCGACATTCGTGATTGGCGCCAACCACCAGAACATGACGGCCAACGACCTTATCGTTTCCAATGCAAGTTGCACCACCAACTGCCTCGTGCCCATGGTGCTCGTGCTCGACCAAGCATTTGGCGTTGAGCAATTCTTCATGAACACCATCCATGCTTACACCTCCGACCAGAACATCCAGGATGGCCCGCACCGTGACCTTCGCCGTGCCCGTGCAGCTGCCCAAAACATCGTGCCTACAAGCACCGGTGCTGCCAAGGCCGTCGTCCTCGTTGCCCCACACTTGAAGGGAAAGATTGCAGCGCACTCGCTGCGGGTGCCCGTTGCCACTGGATCGGTGACCGACATGGTTTGCACCATTAAGACTGCGGCCACGGTGGAGGAAATCAATGCAAAATTTGAAGAAGCAGCCAAGGGCAACCTCAAAGGTATTCTCGAATATTGCACCGACCCCATTGTTTCTGGCGATATCGTTCGTAATACCCACTCTTGCATATTCGACGCAGAACTTACCCAAGTTAACGGCAACACTTGCCGCATCGTGGGTTGGTACGACAACGAAGCTGGCTATTCTGCCCGCCTTGCCGACCTTGCCGAGATGGCCGGATTGCAGCAGTAAAGATTTGAATCAGTATGAAAAAAAGGCACTACTCGGCAATCTGCCCCTGTAGTGTCTTTTTTTGTTTTGCATTGCCCAGAAACCAACCGACAATTCAACAATCAAGCAATCATCACAACCATGAAAAACATCAATTTCCAAGGCAAGAAAGCTATCATGCGGGTGGACTTCAACGTGCCACTTGATAAGCAATACAATATCACAGATGATACCCGTATGCGGGAAGCCCTACCAACCATCAAGCATGTGTTGGAGGCTGGCGGGGCGGTCATACTCATGTCACATTTGGGCAGGCCGCTCGACAAGCTAAAAGAAGACGGTAGCATCAACGTGGAGAAGTTCACGTTGAACCACGTAACCAAACACCTCTCTGAGATGCTGGGTACAACCGTGAAGTTCTGCCCTGAAACGGTCGGGGGAACCGCTACGAAAATGGCCGCCGAACTAAAACCCGGCGAGGTGCTCGTGCTTGAAAATACCCGTTTTCAGAAGCAAGAGGAAAAAGGCGATTTAGAATTCTCCAAACAGCTTGCTTCACTTGGCGATGTTTACGTAAACGATGCATTCGGTACGGCTCACCGGGCACATGCCAGCACGGCGGTCATGGCCCAATTTTTCCCAAAGGAAAACCGGACTTTCGGGTTTCTGATGGAAAATGAAATCAAGCATGCCGACAAGGTGCTGAACAATCCAGCAAGGCCATTTACGGCCATCACGGGCGGGGCCAAGGTTTCTGATAAAATCGTGTTGTTGGAGCGCTTCCTCGATTTGGTGGACAATATCATCATTGGTGGTGGTATGGCCTATACCTTCATGAAAGCCCAAGGAGGTAAGATTGGAAATTCCTTGGTGGAAGACGATAAATTGGAGCTGGCCTTGGAACTGCTTCGCAAGGCGGAGGCCAAGGGCGTCAAGATTTACCTGCCCGAAGACAGCGTCATTGCTGATAAATTCGATGCCGCAGCTAATTTCCAAACAACCCTTAGCAACGAGATACCTGATGGCTGGATGGGACTTGACATTGGGGAAAAAGCCGTGATTTCTTTCAAAAATGTCATAAAGGATTCAAAAACAATCATCTGGAACGGGCCAATGGGCGTTTTTGAAATGCCTAATTTTGCCAACGGCACCAAGGCAATTGCCGTGGCAGTTGCCGAAGCAACCAAAGCGGGGGCGTTCTCCTTGGTTGGTGGTGGTGACAGTGTAGCAGCGGTGAACCAAATGGGTTTGTCCAATGAGGTAAGTTTTGTGAGCACGGGCGGCGGTGCCATGTTGGAAATGCTCGAAGGCAAAGAGCTGCCCGGCATCAGGGCGGTGCTGGCAGATTAGTAGTTCTTCGAACAGCTTTGAGGCGCAGGGCACCGAAATATTACGGTGCGCTGCACCTCAAAGCTCAAATTTTGCCATGGCTACAAAGATTTCGGTGCGCTGCACCTGTCTCAACCCTTGGGCTACCGGTCAATCCATTGCATTTCCTCATGGGTTTGAACGGGGCCACAACCTATTTTTTGCAGTAAAAACAATAGGAGTATGCCACCCAATAAATAGATCCACCAACTTGGCCGCCCCTTTTGCGGTTGATTTGGTGAATTTGAATCTTCGAATTGTTGATTGCTATTCATAGGGCAAAAATAACTTTGCACAAGATTCAGATTGAAAAAAATAGGAGGGTTATGAAAACGTGACTCGTGACTCGTGACTCGCAACTCGCAACTCGAAACTCCTTTCTAAAATACGACCAGTGAACAAGAAACGCAGTCAGTCTCTTATCCAACTCGGACTCATCATCGGCATTGCACTCTTTGCCAATGTATTGGGCAATTTTTTCTTTACCCACCTCGACCTCACCGAGGATAAGCGCTTCACGCTCTCGGAACCATCCAGAAAATTGCTGAAGAACCTCGATGCAGAGGTCTATGTGAACGTGTTGCTGGCTGGTGAGTTCAATGCAGGGTTCAAGCGCCTTCAGCGCTCCGTGAACGAGATGCTCGACGACTTCAAGTCTCAGTCAGGCTTTATCACCTATTCTTATTCCAACCCCGGCGAAGGCTCTGTGGACGATATCAATGCCAAACGGACGGAACTGGCCAAGGATGGCATCGTGCCCACCAACCTGCGCATCAAAACCACAGTGGGTACGGAAGAGAAGTTCATTTACCCCTACGCCAAAATCAGTTACAAAGGAAGGACAGAAGTAGTTGATTTATTGGATGAAGAGGCCGTTGGTGGGAATCCTGATGAAAAACTGAACACGTCCATCAGCCAATTGGAATACAAGTTTGCCAATGCCATCCATAAATTGGAAACTGGTGCCAAAGAAATTGTCGCCTTTACCGTAGGGCATGGTGAACTAAGAGAGATGGAAAGGGCCGACCTCGTACGTTCACTCAGGGCCTATTATGAAGTTGGGACTTTCAATTTGGACAGCACTTATGCGATTCCACAGGATGTAAAAACCTTGATTGTCGCCAAGCCTAAAGCTCCGTTCAGCGACCGTGACCTGTTCATCATGGACCAATACCTGATGAATGGTGGCAGCATTTTATGGTTGATTGACCCCTTAAACGTGGAATTGGATTCGTTGCGCAGCAAGAATAGCTACGTTGCCAGGGATTACCCCTTGAACATCAACGATATGCTGTTCAAGTATGGTGCGAGGGTGAACCCCGACCTCGTGCTTGACCTGCAATGCTCGAAGATACCCATGGTGATTGACCAAAAAGGGACGATGGATTTGTTCCCCTGGTATTATTTTCCAGTGGTTATCCCCAATTCGGGCCACCCATTGGTGCGCAATTTGGATGGCGTGAACCTCTACTTCCCGTCTTCAATAGATACTATCAAAACCAAGACCCCCGTGAAGAAGACCATCCTGCTTACTTCTTCCGACAACAGTAAAATCCAACCGAACATTACCCGTTTGAATTTTGAAATCCTGCGATATGGGGATGAAATAACCAAGTCCTTTGACCAAAAACAAATACCAGTTGCTGTATTGCTGGAAGGTGTATTTCCTTCCTTGTTTGAAAACAGGGTAACGGACGAGATGAAAGCGGGACTCCAACAAATCAACCAGGAGTTCAAATCAGAAAGTAAGCCAACCCGAATGGTCGTTGTCGCAGATGGCGATATAGCAAGGAATTTCATCAACCCAAAAACGGGTGCGCCCCTTTCATTGGGCTTCAATCCAATTGACCGTTTCACTTATTCCAACAAGGATTTTCTCATTAACGCCGTGGAATACCTTCGAGATGATTCCGGATTGATTGCGGCAAGGGGAAGGGAAGTCAAGTTACGGCTATTGGACACCACCAAAGCAAAAGCCGAGGAAACTTTTTGGACAGTACTGAATATTGCAGGGCCAATCGTATTGTTGCTCGCTTTCGGTTTTGTTTACAATTGGCTTCGCAAACGGAGGTTTGCAATACCAGCCTGATCCATACTACTGCTGAAAAGCAAATTGAACCAAATTTGCGCCCATTCTTAGGGCTTGCTGCCGCTTTTCCTCTGGGTCATTGTGTACAGGCTGGTCTTCCCAGCCATCGCCAAGGTCGCATTCATAGCTGTAAAAGCAGACCAATCTTCCTTCCCAAAAAATGCCAAAGCCCTGTGAGGGCTTGTCGTCGTGCTTGTGAACTTTTGGTAAGCCGTTCTTGAACTCGAATTTCTGGTGATAGACAGGATGGGAATAAGGCAACTCGATGAATTGTGATTCAGGGAACACTTTTTTCATGGCCGTGCGTACAAAAGGGTCCATGCCGTAATTGTCGTCAATATGTAGGAAGCCTCCCCCCATCAGGTAATTCCGCAGGTTTTCGGCTTCTTGGTCGGAGAAAACAACATTGCCATGTCCAGTCATGTGGATGAATGGAAAATTGAACAACTCCACGCTGCCGACTTCTACCGTGGCGTAGTCTGGGTCTAGGTTGGTGCCCAATTGCTCGTTGCAGAAGCGGGTCAGGTTGGAAAGGGCGGTTGGGTTGGCATACCAATCGCCGCCACCATTGTATTTGAGCAGCCCGAACTTAACGGGTGCGCCTTCTTTGGTGGTCATTGGCAACAACGAAACGAGCAATATTGCAATTGAATTTAGCATCTAAATTAAATTGAGGGGTACCTACTTAGCAGGGGGTGTTTTTGGGAAAAATTGAAAATTTTTCCCAAAAACACCCCAAGGTTTGGGAGGAGAGAAAAAATTTCATTTTTTTCTCTCCTCCCAAAATTTCCTAAATAAATACGTTGAGGGTTAAGTTTAAACGTTGACCAAGTGAACCGTATGGCATGCAGTAATTGCGGCCGTTTCGGTCCGCAACCTATTGGCACCCAAGCCCACTTCTTGAAAACCATTTGACAAAGCCAGTGCCACTTCCGCTGCTGAAAAATCGCCTTCTGGCCCAATCAGCACAGTAACGTTTGTACTTGCCGGACAGTTGTTCTTTAAATGTGTCAAATCCGTTTTATGGCAATGTGGAATGAAACGAGCCTCCTCTTCATTGGTTGCATTCATTTTTATAAAATCCTCAAAATCAACAAGTTCGTTCAATTTCGGCAAGCGTGTGCGAAGGCATTGCTTGGCTGCCGAAAGGATGATTTTTTCCAATCGTTCTGGCCTAAGTTTGCTGCGTTCTGTATGTTCGGTAAGCAAGGGGGTGATTTCATCCACCCCAATTTCCGTGGCTTTTTCGATGAACCATTCGAACCTGTCCATGTTCTTCAACAATGCCACTGCCATGTGCAAACGGAAAGATTGATGGTCGGTACCTTCGTGCGTTGCCGTGATTTTAACCGTGACCTGTCGTTTGGAAAGCTCCTGGATTTCTCCTTCGTACCAGCTCCCTTCGCCGTCAATGAATTTCACGGCGTCGCCCTGCTTTTTGCGAAGCACCTGTACACAATGCTTGGTTTCCTCTTCGGAAAAATGGGCTAAAACGCCATCCCTAATGTCATTGCAAAAGAAAATAATCATGGTGCAAAAATAAGTAGAGCGAAAGCCAATTGGTACAGCATCTCAACATTTACTATAGTTTGGCGTTCTCTCCATTTAAAAGTCCCTCCAAAACCGAAATCGGCTTAGTTTTGCGCTTCGCAAACGGCGGCTGGTACCAAATCTTCAAACCTGCCGTTTTTTGGCCACAAAAGAACAGATTCAAATATGGATATTCTCGTTAAGGTTGGGCAATTGGTTTTAAGCCTTTCCATCCTCATAGTACTGCACGAACTCGGACACTTCCTCCCTGCTAAATGGTTCAAGACAAAAGTGGAGAAGTTTTACCTCTTCTTCGACCCTTGGTTTGAGCTTTTCAAAAAGAAAGTCGGCGAAACGGAATACGGCATCGGTTGGCTGCCATTGGGCGGCTATGTCAAGATTGCAGGTATGGTGGACGAAAGTTTCGATACCGAGCAGATGAAGGAGCCACCCCAACCTTGGGAGTTCCGTTCGAAGCCAGCTTGGCAGCGACTCATTATTATGATTGGCGGTGTAACGGTCAATTTCGTCCTTGGCTTTTTCATCTATTCCATGATGTTTTGGAATTGGGGCGATAAGTATCTCCCAACAGAAAACGTGACCTGGGGCGTCCAGCCAGACTCCATTGGACAGGTCATTGGCATTCAACCGGGCGATTTGGTGGTGGCAGTGGATACCTTCCAATTGCCCCGTTACAATCCTGGCCTTGTCAAATCCCACATCGTCATAGATGGTTCGAGGAAACTTACGGTAAAAAGGAACGGACAACTCGTTGAACTGACCATTTCACCAGAAGTGGCTGAATATCTCTCACTCAACAAAAACAAGGATGTATTGCTTTACTCGCTGAGGCAGCCGTTTACGGTTGGGCACATGCAGGAGACCTGCAAGGGCATGCTTTTCTGGAAAAAATGCGAACCATCCCCTGCCGAAAAGGCGGGCATCCAGCTTGGAGACCGCATCATTGGCCTGAACGGCAATCCTACGCCCTTTTTCGGCGATTTTTTCAATGGGGTGAAGGCATTGCCCGCTGGCGAAAAAGACATCCAGGTGCAATTGCTTAGGGGCACCGACACGTTGAATGTGACAGTGCGTACCAACGCAGACGGCAAAATACTGGCAAGTCCAGGTGGCGAAAAGGGCGAGGTTTTCAAGATGGAAACGGAGCATTTCAGCCTCTTGCAGTCATTCCCGCAGGGTTGGAAAAAAATGGCTTCTTTCCTTGGCAGCCAATGGAAGGCTTATGGTAAAATGTTCTCTGGAGATCTCAAGGTGACAGAGAGCCTTGGCAGCTTTATCTCGATTGGCGGTATGTTCTCCTCAGAATGGGACTGGTATTCTTTCTGGAACTTGACGGCCATGCTCTCATTGGTGCTGGCATTCATCAATTTGCTGCCGATACCAGCTTTGGATGGCGGCCACGTGATGTTCCTACTTTTTGAGGTACTGACGGGCAAAAAGCCAAGCGACAAGTTCATGGAAATAGCGACGATGGTTGGTTTCGTCATTCTTATTTCTTTGATGGTATTTGCCCTGGGCCTGGATATTTCACGGCTATTTTAGGTAAACAGGCCATGAACTATTTTGAATTTTTTGAGATTCCTGTTGCGTTCTACCTTGACGAGGTGGCCTTGAAGCAGCGGTTTTTGAAGAACAGCAAAATGTTCCATCCCGACTTCTACACGCTGGAGTCGGAGGATAAGCAGGCGGAAATACTTGAACTAGCGACCTTCAACAACCAGGCTTACCTCACGCTGAGTGATTTCGACAAAAGGTTGAAGTATATTCTTGAATTAAAGGGGATGTTGGAAGATCACAGGCAAACCATTCCCAATGAGTTTTTGATGGAAATGATGGACATCAACGAAGCCATCATGGAACTTGAATTCGATTTTGATGAATCAGCTTTTGAAACTGCCTCGAAAAGGGTAGGGGAGTTGGAGGCAGAAATCTTGGCCAATGCCAAGCCAATCATGGAAGCATATACTGAAAGCAGTTCAAATGATGCCTCGCTGGAAACCGTGAAAGATTTTTTTCTAAAAAAACGATACCTCTGGCGAATTAAAGAAAAATTGGATAGCTTTGCACCCGCTTCAAAGGAAGTACGTTGATTGGAATGCCCACTATTGATGTATTTTTGATTAAAATCATTGACAATCAACGAGTTGTATTTTTTTAAATGCCGAAGTGGCGGAATGGTAGACGCGCTGGATTCAAAATCCAGTGTAGGCAACTACGTGTGGGTTCGAGTCCCACCTTCGGTACTCCAAGTTTTATTTATGCCGAAATGGCGGAATTAGTTGACGCTCAGATTTAAAGGTCGTGTGTCTTCTTGGTTCTATTGGCGGAGTGTTGGAATTGGTAGACAAGCTGGTCTCAGAAGCCAGTGGTAGCAATACCGTATGAGTTCGAGTCTCATTTCCGTCACACAGACAAAGCCTTCGCATCAGCGAGGGCTTTGTCGTTTAATGCATTTTCCCACCATTTTCTTCCTGAATCTTCCTTCCTTTTTGATTTGTGAATTACCATCTCCTTGCATTATCAATGATTTTTTACACTTGTCTTTGTGGTTTAAATCAAATAAACGACCATTGCAGGGCATCGAATTTTGGCGCTTGGTGCAATAGATATTCACCTTTCGCCTGAGTTGGTAATTTTTCAAAAACATCAACAACATGAAACGAGCATATCACTATCTGATGCTGGCTTTCAGCATTTTTCTAGTCCAAACTGCTTTGGCACAAAATGCCAAAATGAAGTCATTCATTGACGGCTTGATGAAAAAAATGACTGTCGAGGAGAAAATCGGGCAATTGAACCTTCCCGTAGCAGGATGGGTGCCTACTGGAACCACCGTCAGTAAAGACACCGAAGATAAAATAACTGCTGGCAAGGTCGGCGCCATGTTTGGCTATTACGACCCCATCAAAATGAAGGCCATCCAACAGATAGCCGTGGAAAAGAGCCGGCTGAAAATCCCCTTGTTTTTTGGCTTGGACGTGATTCATGGTCACCGTACCATTTTCCCCATTCCCCTTGGGCTATCCGCCACCTGGGATATGAACTTGGTGGAAAAATCGGCCCGCATTGCCGCACAGGAAGCCACCGCCGAGGGGTTGAACTGGACTTTTTCACCCATGGTGGACATTGCCCGTGACCCTCGTTGGGGCCGCATCAGTGAAGGGAATGGCGAAGACCCTTTTCTCGGTTCTGCCATTGCAAGGGCGATGGTTAAGGGCTACCAAGGCGACGACCTCGGCCTGAAAAACTCCCTCATGGCCTGCGTGAAACATTTTGCGCTATATGGGGGGGCCGAAGCTGGCCGGGACTACAACACTGTGGACATTAGCCGAAGCAGCATGTACAATTATTGGCTACCTCCCTACAAAGCTGCTGTGGAGGCTGGCGTGGGCAGCGTGATGACCAGCTTCAACGTCGTGGACGAGGTACCGGCTACCGCCAACCGTTGGCTCATGACAGACTTGCTCCGCAACCAATGGGGCTTTAAGGGATTTGTCGTCACGGACTACACGGCCATCAATGAAATGACACAACACGGACTTGGCGACCTTCAAACTGTCAGTGCTTTGGCGCTGAAGGCCGGGGTTGAAATGGACATGGTCGGCGAAGGTTTTTTAACGACGCTGAAAAAATCGTTGGACGAGGGCAAACTGAAAATGGCAGATATTGACCTTGCCTGCCGCCGCATTCTGGAGGCTAAATACAAAATGGGGCTATTTGAAGACCCATATCGGCGGATTGACCAAAGCCGCCCGGCCAAGGAGATTTTGACGCCCGAAAACCGCAAGGCTTCCCGTGAAATAGCGGCACGCAGCTTTGTCTTGCTCAAAAACGAGAACAGCGTACTGCCACTGCCGAAAACGGGCAAAACCATTGCATTCATTGGCCCGATGGCAGATAACCAAAAGGACATGCTCGGTACTTGGGTCATCGCTGGCGAGCCGGACAAGGCTGTGACGGTGATGCAGGGCGTCAAAAATGTTGCTCCGCAACTGAATGCCATTTTCAGCAAAGGCTCCAATATCACCAACGATACGGCATTCATGCACCGCCTCAATTTTTATAATTCACAACGGGTGGCACTTGATCCCATTTCACCAGAAACCCTGCTTCGCAATGCCTTGGAGACAGCTAAAAAAGCCGACATCATCGTGGCGGTAATGGGCGAGTCGGAGAGCATGAGCGGCGAATCGAGCAGCCGTACGGAGATTGGCATCCCTGCAAGCCAGCGGACCTTATTGGAGGAATTGGTGAAAACAGGCAAGCCAGTTGTCTTGGTGCTGTTCACGGGCAGGCCACTCACACTGGAATGGGAAGACCAGCATTGCGCAGCGATACTGAACGTATGGGCGCCAGGTACGGAGGCTGGAAATGCCATCGCCGATGTGCTGTTCGGTGACGTGAATCCAAGTGGCAAGCTCACGGCTACTTTTCCTCGCTCAGTTGGGCAGATTCCACTCTATTACAACCACAAGCCTACTGGTCGCCCTTACTACGGGTCTTACCAAGCCAAGTTCCTTTCCAATTACCTCGATAGCCCGAATGAGCCGCTTTACCCATTTGGCTACGGCTTGAGTTATACGGCTTTTACGATGGAAGAAATGAAGCTCAGCAAAAGCAAAATGACGGGCAACGGCACATTGACGGCCAGTGTGAAACTGTCAAATGTCGGCAAAATGGCAGGCGAAGAAGTCGTCCAGCTGTATATCGGCGACCCCGTTGCCAGCATCAGCAGGCCGGTCAGGGAATTGAAGGGCTTTCAAAAAATCATGTTGCAACCTGGTGAAAGCAAGGTGGTCAGCTTTAGCATCACCCCAGAATTATTGAAGTTTTACAACCATGAGCTGAAATATGATTGGGAGCCGGGCGAGTTCAACATCGAAATAGGGAACAGCTCGAACAAGCTGAAAATGGAGAAGGTGACTTGGGAAAAATAACCAAGGCACTGTAAAATCAAGGTCGGTTTGGAGTTGAATCCCAACCGGCCTTGTCATTTTAGCGTATTTTTGTACTTGATACAAAAAATCAAAACGCCAATGCTTTTGAAAAAAACTGCCTTCAGTCCAAATTCGATTATCCTGATACTTGGCTTTTTGGCAATGAACCTACTGCCACAACGGGCATTTGCGCAAGCACCCAATGGCTGGCCGATTTTTGAGCAGGTGGAGTTTGGCAAGAAATTTTTCAAGACTTACGGCATGTTCATGCCCTGGCCCAAGTCTTTTGACAATATCCGCCAATGGGAAGGGAAGGAAGTCATGCTGTCCGGCTATATCATCCCCACAGCGGATGCACCGGGGTACGAAGGGCTGATTCTCTCCAAATTTACCTATTCGCAATGCTTTTTTTGTGGCAAAGCAGGCTTGGCAACCGTGGCAGAAGTGGTCATGAAAAAACCATTGAAGGACTACAAGATTGACAAACCATATGTGTTTAAAGGCAAGCTAGAACTCAATGAAGACGACCCAGACCGGCTGATTTTCATCCTTACCGACGCCAGCTTGATGGATATGTAAACCCACCAGTTGCCAACTTTATTATGGCTGATTTCATCAAACAACTGTTTATCCTGCCCATTCGCTTTTACAGGCGATTCATTTCACCACTGAAACCGCCTTCGTGCAGGTACCACCCAACCTGCTCACAGTACATGATTGATGCTATTCAAGAATGGGGCGTTATCAAAGGCTTCTGGATGGGATTAAAGCGGTTGGTGAGCTGCCACCCTTGGTCGCCGGGGGGGTATGATCCCGTGCCGAAGAAGAAGACTTAATACTGAACGATAATTTTTTCCAGCCAATATGCCCATCATTATCTTCGACCCTCAAGAAATAACTGCCGTTGGGTAGGGCTTCAATTTTTACAATTCCGCCATCTTTGGAATTGCCGTGGTGTACGGTATTTCCCATGAGGTCATATAAAATAGTAGAATTAATGCAGGATTCGATAGTAAGCTGGAAGCTGTTAGAACTTGGGTTTGGCGAAGCAATAAGCTTTTTTCCAGCCTCGGCGAGTTCGGGCAAGCTACCGTGTGGCCGTTTACAAGTAATTGAAAAAGCGCTCGCCAGGAAAGAAAATTGTTTAACGGGCGATTAGGGGGAGTTGACGCAATTTGTAATTGACCTTGGTTGCTAAAATCAATATTCGTCATCCCTAAAATGGTTAGAAGCATTTGGTGAACAAATCCGATGGACTGCACAAACATAAAAAATAAACCAGGTTAGTAGGGTTTTCCTTTATCCTATATTTCAAGGTAAAATTTGGAGTAGGCCAGCACCAGACCAAACAGGTTTTCAAAACCTGTCTGGTCTTAACATACCCAAGAGGCTATTCCTATTTTATGGAATAAACGGATTTTAATTTTAACTTAAGGTTTCATAAGCCTACTTTTGTTGTGTTGGCCTCGCTGGCCTCAGTATACATGGACTAATGCTGCTGTAAAAAGGCAGTTGGAACTGGCCCATTATTTTGACTTAAAATTAAACCTTCAAGCCAAATGAAAATCTCAAGCCACCATCCTTTCTTCCGCCTTTTTGGTCGCAAGGCTTCCTTTCTACTTTTCAGTATCTTCCTATTTTTCACATCATCCTGTGCCTATTCGGTCATTGTTTTTGAAACACAAGCGGTACCAGAACCCGATATGGCCAATAACGCGCTCGGCTTTTATGCCAATAAGCAGGTGCAAGAGATTGATACCATTGCCCGTTTAAAATTTGAGGCAAAACAACTGATGATTACTCCTACCTGTGATGCGCCGGGCCTTTATTCCGTGGAGTACAAAATCACGTTTTGGGACTTGCTCCGCAATACCTTCACCTTTGGAAAAAGACAGCGGGCCCATATTAAGTATGTCTGCATCAAAGCGGAAAGTTGACGCCAAATTGATGTTGTTGGCCGTTGGCTTTTGGTTTTTGGCCATTGGCCTTTGGCAACAGCCAAAAACCAGCGGCCAATAGTATCCTTAAACCTCTTAATCGTATTTCATGGCAACCACCTCCTACATCCCTAAAGCATCTTGGAACAACTTTCACCAGAACGGCCCATTCCCCCTTGAGCAGATGGTCAAAATCAAGCCTGACCAGAACCTGCCCGGTGAAATCCAACGAATCAACGATGCGGCAGTGGAGCTTAGGCGCATCCTCCAACTTTGCCTCGATGAAGGAAAGCGGCTACGTGCCCTTGGCAGCGCTTGGTCCATGTCCAATATTGCCCACCAAAAGCACCGGATGCTAGACAACTCCTTTTTGAACGTGAAACTGCCTATCGTTCAGGCCGACCTGCACGCCGGAACAGCCTGTCTGGCTGAAAACCTTTACTATTTTCAATGCGGCAACATCGTCAAGGAAATCAGTAATTACCTAAAATTACGGAGAAAATCCCTCAAGACCTGCGGTGCCAGCAACGGCCAGACCATCGCAGGGGCCATCTCCACGGGCGTTCACGGTTCTGCCATTGACGTTGGCTCCATGCAGGACTATGTGGTGGGCCTCAACCTAATCGTAGGGCCGAACCCGGAGGACGTCCTCTATTTGGAGCGAGAAAGCCGCCCTGCCCTAAGCGATGCCTTTGCGACCAGCATCAACGCAAAGCCTATTCGTAACGATAAAATGTTCAACGCCGCACTGGTCGGCCTTGGCGCCTTTGGAATGATACACGGCGTGGTGGTGGAAGTAGAGCCTGTTTTCCTTTTGCGCCGATACATCAAGTCCATCACGAAGGACGACGCCATGTTCATAGCCAATTCCCTCAATTTTGAAGATGCGGCCTTTCAAATACAGGAAGAGGCTGCGGCGGGCAGGCCGAACCGGCGGCCTTGGCATTTCAAATTCTTCATTAACCCGTACAAAAGGGGGGACATCGTGACCGAGTATATTTTCAAAGAACCTTTTCGGGCCTACACAAACCCTCGTGGCATCATCAAGACCTCGATGTACCGTGATTTGCCGACCTTGCTCACTAAGCTGGTGCAGCTCTGCCCCAATATCGTTCCCGGCCTTGTCAACCTGCTTGGCAACGGCGTATTTGGTCGGGTGGACAGCATGTCGGAGGGTACCCTCGGCGAGATATTCTGGGACACAAGCCTCGACTTCGGCTCCTTGGCCGGTTCCTTCGGTGTGGACAAGACCCATTCCGGCCGAGCGCTGGAGATTTTGACCAAATTGATGAACGACAGCGGCCCAATTCCTGGCGTGCTGGCGATGAGGTTCGTGAAAGGCTCGGATGCCACGCTCGCCTTCACCAAATTCCCAACTACATGTGTGATAGAAGTGGACTGTGTGCAATGGCAACCAAATGGCCGCTTGATAGGGTTCTACGATTTTATGGAAAAGGCCATTGCAAAGTTCAAATCGGAGAGCATCCCGTTCACCCTGCATTGGGGCAAGAACGCCCCTTGGGGGATGCCCGGCCTAGTGAAGCTCATGTACGGCGCAAAGGCCGACGAATGGATGGCCATGCGCAACGCTTTGTTGTCCCCCAAAATGGCAGACGTGTTTACCAACGACTTTTTGGAGGCAACGGGACTGGCAAACCCACCCTTGCCGCCGATGCCGTGAATTTAGCCGCCCAACTACTCGTGCCAATGATTGAATCTGCAAGCCTTAATCCGCAATCCGTTTATCTTTGCCACCCTAAACAAACACCAGCGTGGCAAGAACCAGCACGACCATCGTAGGAGGCCAACCCCGTGAGAGCAGCGGCAAGGTGACGCCGCTCATGGAGCAATATTTCAAGATGAAGGCCAAGCATCCGGAGGCCATCATGCTCTTCCGGGTCGGCGATTTTTACGAGACCTTTGGCGAAGACGCCGTGAAAGCCTCTCGTGCGCTCGGCATCACGCTCACCAGCCGAAACAACGGCGGCCAAGACATCGAACTGGCCGGATTTCCCTACCACAGCATGGACGTTTACCTTCCACGGCTCGTACGGGCAGGCTACCGGGTGGCCGTTTGCGAGCAATTGGAAAAGCCATCGCCGGAAAAGAAAATCGTGCGGCGGGGCATCGTGGAGGTGGTGACGCCGGGCGTTACGACCGACGAAAAGCTCCTCGACCACAAGACCAACAATTTCCTCGCCTCCATTTTTTTCGGTAAAAACAGCGCAGCGGGCATCGCCTTTCTCGACATCAGCACGGGCGAACTCATGGTCAGCGAGGGCGACATGGCCTATATGGACAAGCTGCTGCAAGGATTCAACCCCTCCGAGGTCATTTTCTCGAAAGGCGCTGCCAAGCTCTTCGAGCAGCAGTTTGGCGACCGATTTTACACGTACACCCTCGACGACTGGGCCTTTTCCCACGATTTTACCCAAGAAAAAATAAAGGAACATTTTGAGGTCGCTTCGCTCAAAGGCTTTGGCATCGAGCATTTGGAACTGGCGCAAACGGCCGCCGGGGCTGCACTGCACTACCTCGCCACCACCGAGAACAAGAACCTCAAGCATATCACCGCCATCAGCCGGATACACCAGGAGAAGTACGTTTGGCTCGACCGCTTCACGGTGCGCAACCTCGAACTGCTGCACAGCCCGCACGAGAGCGGCACCCCGCTCATCCATATCCTCGACCAGACCGTGTCGCCGATGGGCGGGCGGCTCTTGAAGAAATGGGTGGTGCTGCCATTGACCTCCTTGAAGGAAATAGAAGCGAGGCACGAGGTGGTCTCTTATTTTTTGCAGAACCCTGATTTGGCGAGCGAAGTGAGCAGCTATATCCGGCAAATGGGCGATTTGGAGCGGCTGATTTCACGGGTGCCTTTGGGCAAGATACAGCCACGGGAAGTCGTGCAATTGCGCAAGGCGCTCGAAGCAACTGAGCCGTTGAAGGTGTTGTTGGCAGCCTCCGGCAATGTTTTCTTCGAGAAACTGGCCGAGGGGCTGAACCCTTGCAAGACCCTCGTCAACGACATCAAGCGGCAGATGGTGGACGAGCCGCCATCGCTCATCACCAAGGGCGGCTGCATCGCCGATGGCTTCCACGACGAACTCGACGACCTGCGCAATACCGCCCGCAACAGCCAGGCCCTGCTCGTTGGCATCCAACAGACGGAGGCCGAGCGTACGGGCATCGACAACCTCAAAATCGGCTTCAATTCCGTCTTCGGCTACTACCTCGAAGTGACCAACAAGCACAAGGACAAGGGCCTCGTGCCGCCGGAATGGGTGCGCAAACAGACCCTCACCGGGGCCGAGCGCTATATCACCGACGAATTGAAGAAGTTGGAAACCAAGATATTAGGGGCCGAGGAACGGATGCAGGAACTAGAAACGCAAATCTTCGAGGCGCTGGTTTTGAGCATCAACGAGTACATACAGCCCGTGCAGCACAACGCCAGCATCGTCGCCCGACTGGACTGCCTGTTGAGCTTCGCAAAAGTGGCCGAAAAGCACAGCTACACCCGCCCCCTGCTCGACAACAGTCAAGTGATTGACATCCGCAATGGCCGCCACCCAGTTATCGAGCAGCACCTGCCGCTGGGCGAGAGCTTTGTACCCAACGACGTCTTTCTCGACAACGAGGAGCAGCAAATCATCGTCATCACGGGGCCGAACATGAGCGGTAAATCGGCGCTGCTGCGGCAAACGGCCCTCATCAGCCTGATGGCGCAGATGGGCAGCTTCGTGCCCGCCCAGAGCGCCCGCCTCGGCTTGATTGACAAGGTGTTCACCCGTGTGGGCGCCAGCGACAACCTCTCCGGCGGCGAGTCCACGTTCATGGTGGAAATGACGGAGACGGCCAGCATCATGAACAATATCAGCGAGCGCAGCCTCATCATCCTCGACGAAATCGGGCGGGGAACCAGCACTTACGACGGCATCAGCATCGCCTGGAGCATCGCCGAGTACCTGCACTCGCACAACGACTTGCGGCCCAAGACACTCTTCGCCACCCACTACCACGAGCTGAACGAACTGGCCAACAAGTTTCCCCGCATCAAGAACTTCAACGTGGCCGTCAAAGAGGTGGGAAACAAAGTCATTTTCCTTCGGAAACTACTGCCCGGCGGCAGCCAGCACAGCTTCGGTATCCATGTGGCGAAAATGGCCGGGATGCCCCGCAGCATCGTGGAGCGGGCGAACGATATTCTGGAACAGTTGGAGCAGCAGCATATCGAAGCGGGCGGTGGAGAAAGTCAGGCGGTGACTTCAAGTCACCGCCTGACTACGGGGCAGCCGAAAGCCAAAAAAGCCGCTACCAACGATATTTCAGCGCCGACCTTCCAGTTGAGCATTTTCGAGACTTTTGACCCGAAGGTGGGGCGGATAAAGGAAATCCTGCTGGAAATGGACGTGAATACGATGACGCCGGTGGAGTGTTTGATGCGGTTGAATGAGTTGAAGAGGTTGGCGGAGGAGGGGTGACGAGACTTCCGAAGTCTTTGAGACTTCGGAAGTCATGCTGGAAATGGACGTGAATACGATGACGCCGGTGGAGTGTTTGATGCGGTTGAATGAGTTGAAGAGGTTGGCGGAGGAGTGATTTGACAAATTTGGAAAAATTATCAAATCTTTTCCGCTGGAACGAAAACTTAGGATATTTTTAAAAGCTGATTGTACTTTTGTCCACCCAACCTATACAAAACTGCCTATTACACAAAGCTAATTTATGCATTTTAGTGATAACACCAATAAAGATATAAACACGATTATTTATTGGCAATTTCACTATAGTACAACTTCTCTAAATATTCACGCTCCCTTTTTGTAAGTTTCCAACCCATACTTGTTCGCATAAAAAGACCTAATGCGTTATCTATCACGAATCGTTTACATTTTGCCACATCTTGATTTTCGGATTTCAAGGCAATAATTGTTTCATCATTTTCATAATAGTATTTCCACCAATCATCTAAATCTTCATTAGGTTGACTTAGTGTTTTATTCATCATGTTAATGAACGTACCTTGGCGTTGCGATAGGTGAGCTCTTTCAAGTTTTACTTTAAGGTTTTCCCTTTTAAAATTAGCTTCTTTATACGCTTTCAGGGCTTCTTCGGTAATTCCAGTAACTCGCCAACTATTCAGATAATTTTTGAATAGTAAAGTCATAATAGCAGCTCTTGACTTAATCGGAGCTTTCATTTTGCATATAAGCAAATAGTCATGATAGATTTCTTCTTTGGTCATAATATTCTATATTATTCAGGTCTTATGTTAAATTTAATAAACCAGTTGCCGCAAGTCTTAACCATTAGAACAACTGTCGCACAAAGCTACAAACCCTCCAGTTAAATTACCAACTCTTGCTGGAACTACAGTATTCTTGACGACACTTAGAATTGTGTTTGAATTGATTGCATCTGCCCCTCACCCCATCGAAACCATCTCCAACTGCGCCCCCTGCCTCCTTGCCCGCTCGGCGTTCTTTTCCAATTCAATGGAAACGCCGTTGACCATCCAATCTTCCCCGCATTGGGTGCAAAGATTTGACAAATTTTATAAATTTGTCAAATCTGACCATAAACACCATCAAAACCTCCTCCAAATCCTATTCTGCACATTCCGACTGCCTTTCCAACTGTTCAAAAAACAATTCTGCTGATTCGGAACGCCATTCTGACTACTTGGAATGGCGTTCTGCACGTGCAGAGTGTCATTCCAAGCGTTCAGAATGGCGTTCTGCAAATGCAGAACGCCATTCCAAATGGTTAGAATGGTGTTCTGCACGTGCAGAATGTCGCTGGAGCGGTAAAAACAGGAATTTTTTGTTCCGTAACCGAGCCGTTGACCTGTTGGCGCAATTTTGAGGAATAATTTATAGAATTTGTTAAATCTGACTCTTCACATCATCGAATTCATCTCCAATTGCCCCCCCTGCTTCCTTGCCCGCTCGGCATTTTTTCCAGTTCAATAGAAACGGGGTTGTCAATCCAGTCTTCGCATTATTGAGTGCAGACAAAGGCAGCTAAAATTTTCATCCTACCCCCGCAAACTTCGTCACATCCATATAAAACACCTCCCAGGTATGCCCGTCAAAATCCTCCAAGGTGCGCTGTTGCATAAAACCATAGTCCCGCATTTCGTTGGGTTCGGTGCCGCCTGCTGCAAGGCCGTTGGCTAGGATGCGGTTTACCTCGTCCACGCTGTCCACCGAGAGGGAGAAAAGGCCTGCGATGTTCGTTTTGGTATCCGCAATGGGCTTGGCGGTGAAGCTGGCGAATTTTTCGTGGGTCATAATCATCAAGAAGATGTTCTCGCACCAGACCATGCATTTTCCGTTTTCGTCCGAAAACTGCGGGTTGTTGGTGAAACCCATCGCCGAGTAGAGGTCCATTGATTTTTGCAGGTCTTTTACGGCTAGGTTGATGAAGATTTGTTTTGACATGATGTTGAAATTTGTTGTTGGTGGCTAAGGTCGGGGCGTTGCCTTACCAAGCAAAGCTAAAGAAATTGCGGGAATAGTGACGGCGTGACTTCGAGTCACGCCGTCACTAAAGGCGAGAACTCATCTTGTACAAAGCATGATGAATCCCTGCGCCGATTGGGTTAACATTATTGCCGATAAGATTAGTCCAATCGCCGCCAAGGTTCATTCCATCGGCGAAGAGATGAACTCCTTCGCCAATTAGGCCCACCACATCGCCGACAAGATGCATCCAATCGTCCCAAGGGCTTACCAATTCCCGATTGGGTGCATCTTATCGGTGATTGGTTGAATCAAATCGGCGCAAAGATTAGCCTTATCGGCGCAAAGATTAATCTTATCGCCGACAAGATTCACTAGGTTTTACACAAGATAAACCTGATTTTAGAAGAAGCCACAACGACGGCGAGGTACGCAACCTTGCCGTCGTTTTCGCCATTTGCTTTTTGAAGCTTTTAAAATCTTGTGATTTTAGCGAGTGAACATTTCAAACCTCCCACCCGTTACCCAAACAACACCTGAATTTATTGGACAACCGATTGCCAAACCTAACTTGCTGGAACAACGTCATGCAAGGGTTTCAGTCCATTGTATGCCGTCAACTATAAACCTAAAAATTGATTCTATGAAAAAGCTATCATTAGCCTTGGTGGCGGTGACCGTCCTGCTTTCTTCCTGCGTTGTTGGCAAGAAGAAATACTTGGAACTGGAGTCGAACCGCAACGCATTACTGACGCAGTACAATGAACTGCAAACGGATTTCAACAACTGCGAACTGACGGTGGACTCGTTGAAGAGTGAAGTCGTGGTTCGGGGCAGTGTACTGGAGGAGCAGCGCCAACAATACACAGGCTTGCAGCAGAAACTGCAGGACTTTCAAAAGACAAACACGAACCTGTTGGTGCGCCTGTCGGAGTTCTCCATCGTGGATGAAAAGGCCGCCGAGAGCATCAAAAAATCGCTCGATGTCATCAACCAACAGAACGCCTATATAGCCGATATGTCGGTAAGCATGAAGCGCAAGGACAGCCTGAACAATATGCTCATGCTGAAATTGAAGCGCTCGCTGATAAATGTTGATGACAAGGATGTTTCCGTAAAAGTGGAAAAAGGCGTGGTCTATATTTCGCTTTCCGACAAGATGCTGTACCGCTCCGGCAGTTCCAGAATTAACGCTGGCGCCGACACCATACTCGCAAAAATTGCCAAGGTTATCAATGACCACAAGGATTTTGACATATTGGTGGAGGGACATACCGACAACGTGCCCATTAAAAACATCAATTGCATCGAGGACAATTGGGACTTGAGCGCCAGCCGTGCCATTGCTGTGGTGCGGGTGCTCCAAAACCGCTACAATGTGCCTCCTGAAAGGATGACTGCTGGTGGCCGTTCCTTTTATGACGGGAAAAACGGCAACGCTACACAGGAAGAGCGCAGCGTGAACCGCCGGACGGAGATTGTGATGCTGCCAAAGCTCGACCAGTTTTTCGAACTGATGGAGCCCACAACCATGACCAGCGAGGCCAAGTAAAGCTCATTTTATACCTGATTGTGGGAGGGTTTGGTGCTATATGCTACCAAGCCCCTTTTTTATCACTGTGCAAACAAGAGTTGAGCGAAGCGGCTACGACGATGCAATAACAGATGGCCGCAAGAGCCGCTTCGCTCAACCTTTGCTTGGTCTTCAGCATTTTCGAGAAGTTTGACTCGAAGGTGGGTGGATAAAGAAGATTCTGTTGGAAATGGATGTGAATACCATGACGTCAGTGGAGTGTTTGATGCCGTTGAAGGTGTTGAAGCGTTTGGCGGTGTAACACGGACTGCTAGTCCGTGCTTTTACAAGAATGGATTTATAGTAGCCTTGGAAGCGGGAAAGCACGGTCTGGCAGACCGTGTTACTTTCAAGAACAAGATGCCGTCGCTAGAGTACCATATGCGGTTAAACTAGTTGAAAACATTGTCGGAAGAGGGGTGAAATATTCAATCGCATTCATACGTTGCTTTCATTTCTTCTGAGGGATTTATTTTGAATGGAGACAGCTAACCCTAGGTTATTTGAAAAGCAGGTATTAGTTTTGCCTTTAATCCGAAACTGTTTGCAATGATTGTCCATAATTGGCATCGAGAGACTTAAAATTCTGACTTAAGTGTTTAGCGTTACCAAGCATCATTCATCAATATCAAACTTATGAAAACACCTACCTATCGCAAACTCCGGGGTTATGCTTTTGACCCTTCCTTCGCCTCTACCATTAGCCGCAGACAAAGCAACGAAGTGATATATAAGATTCGATGGGAGGAAACAAAACCCGGCCCAAGCGGCGAATATGTAGATATCATTGACTATGACCCCACTAAAGAATGCTTCTATGAGCCGGTAAACCTTGAAAACAATTTTGTGCTTGCCGACTATGGACTAACACCTTCTGAAGGTGACCCCAGATTTCATCAGCAACAGGTTTATGCCGTTGTAATGAATGTCATTGCACAATTTGAAAAAGCATTGGGCAGAAAAATAATTTGGTCAAGGAAGGTTGAAAAAGAGAACGGTATTTTCACCAATGAATTTATTGAGAAACTGCGCATTTATCCGCATGCGATGCGGCAGCAAAACGCATTTTATTCACCCCAAAAACTAGCGCTTCTTTTTGGATACTTCCAGGCTTCTGATAACTGGTCGGGCAACAACGTTCCTGGTACTACCATATTCACCTGCCTTTCCCCGGATATCGTGGCGCATGAGCTTACACATGCGATACTTGACAGTCTGCATCCGTATTTGAGGAAAGATACAAATCCGGATATGTTGGCTTTTCACGAGGGCTTTTCCGATATTATTGCCCTGCTGCAACGTTTTACTTTTATTCCGGTGGTAGAAGAACAGATACGAAATTCCAGGGGAGACCTGTTGTCACCGCAAAATTTGCTGGGGGACTTGGCAATACAGTTTGGGCAGGCGGTTTCCAGCAATCGCCGAGCCTTGAGGAGTTTTCTGGTAGCACCGGACGAAAAGGGTAACATTGCCATGATTGACCCGGATCCTAGTAAATATCATGCTACGGTGGATCCACATGTCCGGGGGGGTATCTTGGTGGCTGCGGTTTTTAATGCCTTTTCAAGGCTGTACCGTTACCGGGTAGCCGACCTGATCAGGTTGGCTACCAATGGGTCTGGCATACTTGCACAAGGAGATATACACCCCGACCTGGTTAAAAGATTATCGCATGAAGCCTGCGAAATTGCGAATCAACTTACGCTTGTATGCATACGTGCACTTGATTATTGCCCACCAGTGGACCTTACTTTCGGCGATTACCTTCGGGCACTAATAACAGCCGATGTAGAATACAACCCCGAGGATGAAGGCGGGTTAAGATTTGCGCTGATGGAATCATTCAGGAGTTGGGGAATTATACCTAAGGAAATCAATACCTATTCTGTTGAGTCGCTGATGTGGAAACCCCTCGATGAATTCTTCGATAATGAAAGCCAGGTATTGGCTTTAGAATCGGCCATTCAATATGTTTTTAATCCAAACGTAGAGCATAAATATAAATCATCGGTTAAAACTAATAAAAATATTAGTAACGTCATAAAAAGCATGGATAAGATTCTTCGGGAAAATGATCGGGAATCTATTTTTGACGAATCAAGAAAGCTTTCGGCAGAAGTTCATAATATTTTCGATGCCAAGTTAGATTATTTTAAAGAAAATATAGAGCAACTGCTTGGCATGAATTTCAAGGAGATTAGATATTCTTTCTTTGACGAACGTTTTAAACAGCCAGCGGAGTTCGTAGCACCCGCAAGAAAAGTTTTTCAGGTGTATAAATGTAGGCCACTCATCCGGCATAACAGCCTTACAGGGAATGCATCAAAACTCATGATCATTGCCTTTCTGCAAAAAGTATATGTGGATTTAAAAGGCACTTCTTATCAGGGGTACTTCCTGGAAGATCGCTATGAAATTCGGGGCGGAGCTACACTCATTATTGACCTGGCTACCTACGAAATAAAATATTCCATTATCAAGAATATAGCCAGTTCCGAGCGTCTGAGAGAACAACTGGACTATGCCATGGAAAACTTATATGACGCTGAAAATGCAGCCTTGTTGATGCAGGGCACAGAACCTTTTGCCGCATTACATTTACATTAATAAAACATCACTTATTATGGCAGCATCACTTACTGTAAGAATGTATAATCAACTGAATCTCGGCGATTGTTTTTTGCTGAAATTTAAGGAGGGGGCTAAGACTTCTTTTATGTTGATAGATTTTGGCTCCTACGAATCCGGCAACGAAGAGAGGGAAATTGAAATAGCGGAGAGTATATTGGAAACCGTAAAGAAAAACCCACTTACGGTGGTACTCACCCATCAGCATAAGGACCACCTTTCTGGTTTTATATCAGCCAAGAATGTGTTTGACAAGCTCAATATCCAGGAAGTCTGGTTCTCCTATCTGGACGACCCAAAAGGTAGTGAAGGCATCGCTATGCGGAATGCGACAGAAAAATTCTGGAAGAAGAATACAGAGAACAAGGAAAAGGCAAAGAAAAAATTCCAGGGTGTCGAGGAAGTAGAAAACATGTTAAAGGCTAAAGACAGTTTTGATATTTTTGGAGAAAGCCAAACGGGTGGTGAGGCTATTAGTAATTTGTTGGCGTGGAGTAAAAACAACTGCAAGTTTTGGGTGCCCGGCAAAAACTTCGACATGCCGGGATTGCCCCCAAATTCCATAAAAGTATTTGTTTTGGGGCCTCCAACAGATCCGAGCCTTTTAAAGAAATTAAATCCGAGTAAGGAGGAGGCGGTCCACAGCTTGAATACGATGATGCATTTAAGCAACTTGGACATTGCCTCCACGCTGGTAGGGGATGCCTTGGATGCAATTACATTACAGAATCCATCAACGGCAAAGGGGATTAATTTTCCTTTCAATAAAAAATTTGAACGCCCATCGAAAGTTGATAATTCAGCTAATGATAATAACTCAATAACCCCGTTGCAAGATAAATATAATGATGCCCATGCTAAGTGGCGTCGTATTGACTATGACTGGTTAAGTGAAATGGGGAGGATGTCGCTACACATGGATAGCCTGACCAACAACAGTAGCCTTGTGCTGGCTTTTGAATTAGTAGATTCCAAAAAGGTGGCCTTATTCGTTGGAGATGCCCAGATAGGCAACTGGAAAAGTTGGTTAGACCTTTCTTTCGAAAATTCTACTACGGAGGCTAGGGATCTTTTATCAAGAACGGTTCTTTATAAATCAGGTCACCACAGCAGCCATAATGCAACCTTGCAGGAAGGACTTGACCTTATGGATGAAAATGAACTAGTGATTATGATACCTGTTAATCAAGCCGTTAGTGAAAACAGGCGTTTTGCAATGCTGAAACCTGGCATGTTAGCAGGCTACAACCGTAAAAGCAAAGGCCGTGTACTCCGCTCTGATACAGTTTTTCATGACCCAGGATCCAGTAATTCTTTTAAATTCAAATTTGCAAGCAAGAACACAGATTTTAAACCAAAAATAAAACAAGTAAAAGATAAAAAAGAGGCTTCACATCTTTATATTGAATACGTTGTAAAGTGATTTTAATCCATTGGCCAGGGTGTAACACGGACTGCCAGTCCGTGCTTTCGCAAGAAGGTATTGGCTGCAACTTAGGAAACGGGAAAGCATGGTCTGGCAAATCGTATTTTGATTAAAGGCAAGAAGTAACCTGCTTTTCAACCGGGATTTTTCTTCCTTTTTTTGTCACCATTGGCCTTTCCTACCTCTTTGGAGATAACGCTAATCTGACCGTCTCCTTCCAAATAGCAGGTTTTTACCATATCTATAGATTCAACGCCTTGTTCACGGATTTGCGAAAGTAGCTCCTCTTTCGTAATCATTTCTTTACGGAGGTTGCTATGTTTGAGCTGGCCATCTTTGATGAGCAATAGCGGAGGTGGTTCAACCAAACGTTTCAAAGAAGGAAATCGGTAGGGCAGCCAATCCAATATAAAATTCCAGCCGAGAATAGTTCCCACCAACACGGCACCTTCGGTGACTGATTCGTATTTACTGCCCATTGCGTTTTGGGCCGCATCTGCGATAATAACGATAACCAATAAATCAGCAATTCCAATATTACCTGAGTTTCGCCGAAAAATTCGTAAGAATATGAACAGCACTAAGTAAACTAACGTGCCTCTTATTACTATTTCAATCAAACTTAGTTTCGGGATGAAAATAGCGGCCCAATCAATGTTATCCATGATTAATGTGGTTAAGCATGTTCTAAACTGATTAAAGAACACCCTTGATAATTACCTGAGTCACTTCTTTTTTTCAGGGTTGCTTTTGCTGCCGCTCCTATTTCCTGCTTGACTACCCGATTTTGGCTTATCTGTGTTGCCAACGTTTCCGCTTTTTGCTGGGCTTTTCTGGGTATCAGCCCGATCATTCCGATTGCCGGTAGGACCTACGTTTGAAATGCCTTGGTTCACAAATGCTTTGTTTCCCTTATTGTCTGTATTAACGTTGGGATTGTTTGACTGTTGAGCAACAGACTTGTCTGTTTTTTTTGAATCAATTGCCATGATGTTGTTTTTTGAACTTTTTAATTAACTGCCAGGGAGAAAATAATTAAAATTTTCCCCGACCAGCCTTTTGTCTAAAGGGATAACGAGGCGCATTTACATCATGTTCAATCGTATTCAGGGATTTTAAAGAAATAACTGTTAATGCACAGCTCGAATAACTTAATTAAAGAACATCGTAATTCCTTAGCTAATGATTTAAAACTGGTCAAATTTCACTTGTAGTTTCTTTAGTTTCGGTTACTTATTGTTTATTTTCAAAACAACAAACTGGTCAAACGGAACGAGGGCTTCAAACTAGATAGCTCAACTCCATGTACCCATCCTGGGTTTTTGGGTCAAATCGCAGGTCGCAGAAACCCCAAGGAAACTCCCTTTTTGTTCCAATTTCCCTGTCAAGCCATTTCCGGTAATAGACATGGAATACTTCTTTGTCCTGAATTAAGTTGGTGCGAGGCAAAGGCTCCACATGCAGGTGCATGCTAACGAGTTTCCTATACTTGAAAAAAAAGTGAGAAAGTATTGTTCTTCTCCAATTATGATAGGCGAGGCAAGGAAATGCTCTTCAAACCCAGAATTTTCCCATCGAAATTGGAATGATCCCTTGCCGATGGCAGCTTCAAAATCGGGTGGGGTAGTGGAGGGGGTAATTACCAACCTCCCTGGCAATTCAAAATGGCCGTTGGCGAGATTGATGAGGCCCATTTGATGCTGTTTGAAAACAGAAAGGATTGCAACCCGCAATCCTTTCTGAAAAGAAATGAATTATCTTCTATAACCTGCTTTGGGGGCAGTTGGCATTTTACCAGAGGCAAACCCTGGCATTTTAGTCATTTGGTGCATCATTTTTTTCATCTGATCAAACTGCTTGATGAACAGGTTGATTTGGTTCAAGTCCTGACCGCAGCCTTTAGAGATACGCTTTTTGCGGCTCATATTGAGCAGTTCGGGGTTGCCACGCTCTTGTGGTGTCATGGAGAAAATGATGGCTTCGACTTTCCCCAAGGCCTTGTCATCAATGTCCACGTCTTTCAGCGCCTTGCTGACGCCAGGTATCATATTGATGAGCGACTTCATATCGCCCATCCGCTTTATTTGCTTGATTTGGCTGAGAAAATCATTGAAGTCGAACTTGTTCTTCATGATTTTCTTTTCCAAGCGCTTGGCTTCCACCTCATCGAACTGCTCCTGCGCTTTTTCCACCAAGCTCACGATGTCACCCATGCCGAGTATGCGTTGGGCCATCCGTTCGGGGTAGAAAACGTCAAGGGTCTCCATCTTCTCGCCCATGCTCACAAACTTGATGGGCTTGCCGACGGTGTATTTGATGGAAAGGGCTGCACCACCACGGGTGTCACCGTCCATTTTGGTGAGCACCACGCCATCGAAATTGAGGCGGTCGTTGAAGGTCTTGGCAGTGTTGACGGCATCCTGGCCTGTCATGGAGTCCACCACAAACAAGGTCTCGTTGGGCGAAATCGCCTCCTTCACCTTGGTGATTTCCTGCATCATCTCCTCGTCCACGGCAAGGCGGCCAGCGGTATCCACGATGACCACGTCGAAGCCGTGCGCTTGGGCGTGTGCAATGGATTTCAAGGAGATTTCAACCGGATTCTTGTTATCTATTTCCTTGTAAACGGGCACCCCAATCTGCTCGCCAATTACCATCAACTGGTCAATGGCCGCTGGGCGGTAAACGTCGCAGGCAACGAGCAGGGGTTTCTTCTGGCGCTTGGTCTTCAGGAAATGCGCCAATTTGCCACTAAAAGTGGTCTTACCAGAACCTTGCAATCCCGAAATCAAGATAACAGTAGGCGAGCCTTTCAGGTTGATGCCAGCCGCTTGACCGCCCATCAGTTCCGTCAGCTCATCGCTCACGATTTTGACCATCAACTGGCCGGGGTTCACGGATTTTAGCACGTTCTCCGTGCCAAGTGCTTTTTCACGAACTTTTTCCGTGAATTCCTTGGCGATGGAATAGTTGACGTCCGCAGCGACGAGCGCCCGGCGTACTTCCTTGATGCTCTCGGCAACGTTGAGTTCGGTCAGTTTGCGCGCTCCAGTGAGCGATTTGAAGGCGAGGTCAAGTTTCTCGGATAGATTATCGAACATGAGCTGATGATTGGTGACTTGTGATTGGTGTACCGTGATTGGTGTACCGTGATTCGCAGGTCGAATTACGAATCACTAATCACCAATCACGCAACCGCTTTGGCGGGCAAAGATAGTTTTTTGCGCCAAAAAGCAAACGGGCGATGATTGGATTCACCGCCCGCTGTAAATACGCAAGTTAAATAATCGTTTTGGTCAGTCGTCTTCTACTTGGTGTGGCCTGGAATTTTTGGAAGGTGTTTCATTCGTCAGCAAACTGGGGTCGGCGCTGCCGTTCACATCACCAATTTTGATAGCGATGAAGTCACATAATTCACTTATGATTGGGAACGTTGAGTTATAGCTTTCTGGAAAAGGAGTTTGAAAGGGATTGTTTGGATTTGGAAAAAACCAATACTTAGGGACGAAACGCCAGGAAGTGTTATTGGGGAAAACATCAATCTCATTGATGATTAATTTGGTCAAAACAACCAGGTCGAACGTGCTTACCGAATTGGAGCGGTTGGCATCAGCTGCGATAATTTTATAAGGACTATCAAATCTTTCAATATCCAAAACATGTTTTCGAATCAGAACCATGTCAAATGTGGTTACCCCGTTTTTATGATTTTCATTTTTAGAAGGTGTCAGGACTAAGCCAGAACCATCATAAGTTACGCCAACGAAAAAACGACCTGTACTATCGGTGGTTGTAGCGCCAAAAGCAGAATGAAGATTGACATTTTTTACACCTTCGCCACTTTCAGTTTTTATTTTACCAGCAACGTAAATGCTGCAATCAGCCTCACTGCTAATTTGAATTGGAACTTGACAGAAACTTTGGTTGCCATTGTTATCAATCGCAAAGATGTCCAAAAAGTCAAGTTCGATGTCATTGCAAGATAACTGTCTAATATCTTCACCTGGGCTTTGGGTAAAGGAAAGCGATACATATCCGCCACAGTTATCTTGGGCACTGATTACATAATCTTGTGCATAAACATCAACAACTCCAGAGTGAGGCGAATAAATAGTTTGGAGGTCTTGAAGGCATTGGATGATTGGTGGGGTATTTTCTTTGACTTTAAGGGTTGTCCAACAATAGGTTTGGCTGTGGCAATAGTCAGTTGCTGTGTAACTGACTTGGTAAGTACCTGTTGGGATATTTGGCAATGAGCCTGGAACCGTATGCCATCCATTATTGATTAGTATCTGTGTTGACAAGACCCAATTGGTGCATTCGGCGACTTCGGGAATTGGAATTTCCAACTCAGTGAAACATGCTCCGCCTTCGATAATTACATCTGGTATTGAACATCCATTCACAAACACTGGGGGAGTATTATCCTGCACTTTTATCACTTGCTGGAAGCTGATATACCCATCGACCCCCGCTTTGACTGTCCTGTTACTACATGAACCATCTCCATTCAAGTCGCAGTCCGGAAAGCCGAGCTGTGTTTCGATGAGGTCAGGTGCTGTATCACTGCCAGTTGAAATACAGGTGTTCTGGACGACCCAAGTTCGTACGATTTTATAACAAGCATCGGCCACTACATTGAAAATTTCCTCAGTGTAGGTAGTTTCGATCTGCTCGCAGTTTACCCCAAATAGCACTGGGCTGTCATTTGGTATGGTGGAATTTTGTTCACAAATGACCGTGACATCTGCCGGAAATTCCACGATGAAATCAGAGATGGGCGTTATGGTGATGGTCTGGATGCATTGGTCGGGAAGTTCTTCAGCACCAAGCGTCCGGGTAATTGTTCCGCTCTTACAGTCGTTGATGTCCAAAGCGACTGATAGGGTAGGGGTGACAAGGCAATTGGCGTAAAACTGCATTTCACCGAATTGCTCCAAGGCGCTGTAATTCTGCGCATTTAAAGCTGCCTCTAGGGTTTCGATGAAAAAATCGCAGTCAATGGTCGTGTTAGGAGGACAAGATACCAATGTGCCATCCTGGACTTGAATCACAATAGGATGCTCGGCAATATTTCCACAAGCATCGGTTGCCAGGTATTTGCCTGGATAACTGCCCGCCGGTACGGCTGCCACCGTCAATCCGCCATTTCCATCTATGGTGTCCCATGACGTTACCACCTGCACCAGAAAACTGGAACATTCTTCAGTCACCAATGCTTCGGGCAGAATGGCATCAAAGCCGCATGATGGGTTTGTGCTGATGAAAATGGTGTCGGCAAGTTGTATTTCGGGGCCTTTCGTGTCCAATACCTTGATGATTTGCAATTGCTGAACCACTTCGGTATCGCACCAGTCCACTACAGTCCAGGTTCTTACGATTTTCAAGCTGCCTTCGCAAGTGGAGGTTATCACATCGTCATAATCAAAACTGAAATCACAGGTTGCGTTGATAGGAACCCCATTGATGGCCGGAAGCCCAGCATGTGTTGGATCGGTTAATAGCGGATTTAAATTGACAGCGCTGCATGAAAAAACAGTATCAATCGGAAGACTTATTTGAGAGAGTGTGTTTCGCCGGACTTGGATGTTTTGGGTGCAAATACGTTCGTTGGAATACTGGTCAGTCACTTTCCAAAAGCGGGCAATTGCACTGACAAGGTTATCGCCACAATTGAAGTCGGTATAGCTGTCGAGGTAGGTCAAGGTGACCTCATCCGCTGGGAGGCAGGACAAATACGAAGCCTCTCCGCAGTTGGATGGAAGCGCTTCCATGTTGCAATCAATTACAGTATCTGGCGGGCAAGTGATGCTCATTGGAAGCCCATAGGCCACCACCTCCACACCTCCCCAACAGGATTGGCCATTTACCGTATTCATGACCCTAATAGTAACCGTTTCACCAACATCGCCCTCATCCATAATCGCTGGCGATTGAATACCGCCCATGGGCGTGATACGGGCAATGGTATAGTTGCTGGGGCAACCATAAATACTTTCCATCATCATATCCAAGGTGATGGTTTTTGTGCAATTTGATTCAAGAAACACGGGCACATCATCATCGCAGGCCATCGGCGAATTGTTGTTTCCCTGAACGGTGACTGTGAATGCACAGGTCACGATTCCGCCGCCCACTTCAACCCCAGTCAGTGAGACGGGGGTAAGTCCCAGCGGGAAGACATGCCCTGGCCCTGGGTTAAAAAGTGTATCTGTTAGTGGCACGGTGCTGCTCCATACAAGGCTGCTGAAATCAAGTGTGGCCTCACAGGATTGGGGAGGGGCCGTAATGGTTTGGTTGGGAGGGCAAATCAAGGTGGCAGATGCCGTGAAACAATAAACCAGCCATAGCATCAAAATAAGCGGCATGCGCCTGAAATCGGCACAAAGGACGTAAAAGGTGTTCATGGAAATAGGTTTTGGACACAGCCCAATATCAAAGTTACCTTCAACTTGGCAAGCGGTTCTTGCGTATTGCGAAAGCAACAAAGGCATTGCGGAAGCGCCTTGGTGTTAGAGAAAAAATCCAGCCTTGAAATCGCACAATTTAGATTGTCCTTTAAACGTCGAACATCAGGTAAGTGTATCGGAACGCTTTTCCGACAGGTGTGTATTGAAATCTTGGGCTAAAGATACCAACGATTTTTAGAAATAAAACAATGGTGAATATATTTTTTGCGAAATGGTTTATTCACAGTTTTTGCCAATCAATTTTAGCAATGATTTGTCAAACTGCAAGGCAGCGGCCTTGTTCGTGCCGCCAGGGAATATTTCCCAGACAGTTTGAGTATCTGGGTTGTACTGTATCCACATTACCGTACTGGATAAGTCCATTTGATTGGCGCTGAGCCTATACAGCCAAACTGAATCTTTTCCGATGCCAAGGTCTTCCATCCCAAAAGGGTTTTTGGCTGCATACAAGGATAGCGCTTGACCGTCCTGCCTTGCTTGTTTTTGCAGTTCCTGCAATTTAGGATTGCTCGAAACGATGCCCACTATAGCCTCATTGCAAGTGCGCATTTTGGCCAATTCAGACTTGGGGTCAAATCGCAAGGCATACACCGTGTCCATCAAAAAGCCTTTTTTCCGTACTTCAAGGTTGGGAGCGTAAATGTCCCTCACAAACCGAAGCCCTTTCACGTCCAAGTATTTCAGGCTGTCAATCCAACCTAGCGATTTAAAATAGCAGCCTTCCAGGTTCACATCCACCAACGAGGCGTTCTGCATTTTTACCCCTTCAAGGTTGGTTCCTGAAAAATCTCCTTCGAGGTAGATTTCCCGGAGGTCGGCATTGCCCAAGTCGCCGTCTTTCAAGGTGATTTGCTCCATCCGGCTTTCCCGAAGGTTGGCATGGGAAAGGTTGATGCCGTTCATGGCCGTGTTGCGGAAGGTGGCATGCTCTAGCCAGGCATTAGATAGGTCAGCCCCTTGCAGGTCGGCATAGTTGAAATTGGCGTTGGAAAACGAGGAGTGCGCTAGCTTCGCCCCCCGCAGGTAAGCCTCAGAGAAATTGGCCTCGCGTAAGTCAGCATAATTGAAATTGGCCCTTGCATAGATTTTGTCGTAAGTGGCCTTGTCCAGGTTGCTGTTCACCAACGAAAAAAGCAACTGCCCCCGCTCTGGACTGAGCTGACGGGGCGTGAGCGAATCGTTTTCGAGGTAACGATAGGGCCTCATGCTTTGGCTCAGGGAAACAATCCGACCGATTAGGGCATCGCTCAGCGTTCGGTCTTTGTTGCTCCGCAATTCGATGTCCAATTTGTCCATGATATTGCTCATGAAAAAAATGAGGGAGCTGCGGCGGTTGCCCTCTTCTAAGTTGATTTGTTGGTCTAAGCGTTGATTTTGGCGCCCCAATAGGCCATTTTGCGTGTCAAGTTTGTCGTTTTGGCGACCCAGCATCCAGGTTTGCACCGCCATTATCATTAAAGGTGCAAGGGCAGCAATAATGGCAAACGTACCGATTCTTGTCAGTCGCCAAACAACCTGAGCCATGATTTCAGAAAGGGTGTCCTTTGAAACCTTGCCACCCGGCAATTCGTCCAATAGTTGCTTAAAGCTGTTTTTCAGGCCCTTGCCCGCCAACAAACGGGTTGAAGAGGTTGCCACAATTTTACGAACTGCCGCAGAGGTGGAGTTTGCCATCTTGTTGGCTTCCAATTCAGCCTTCAGCCGGAGGTTTTCCAGTTCAAGCTGCTTGAGACGGTCCTTTATTTCATCAGGCACGTTCATTTTGAATTGTACGGTGGCTTATGACAGTGGATTATTTTAAGGTGTAAACATAGCACCAACCTGCCAAAAATTATTTTCCAATTAAAAAATCCGTTTGCACAAAACCTAATCTTTGAGAATCTGTTATCTTTGCGATTAGAATAAATCTAAATAAAAATAGCAACCCTGTATGGCAGGCAGAAAAATCTATCTTGACAACAACGCCACCACCCCTTGTGACCCAAGGGTTGTTGAGGCAATGGTGCCCTATTTCTTCGAACACCACGGCAATGCGGCAAGCCGAAACCACCCATTCGGTTGGGAGGCGGAGGAGGCCGTTGACTACGCCCGTGAGCAAATCGCCAAGCTCCTCGATGCCGATGAAAAGGAAATCATATTCACTTCAGGAGCCACGGAGAGCGACAACCTCGCCATCAAAGGCGTCTATGAAATGTATTCCCGGAAAGGGAACCATATCATCACAGTCAAAACTGAGCACAAAGCCGTCCTTGACACCTGCAACAAACTCGAAAAGCACGGTGCAGAGGTTACGTATTTGGATGTAAAGTACGACGGCATGATTGATCTTGCCGAATTGGAGGCCGCCATTAAGCCCAACACCATTATGGTGGCGGTGATGTGGGCCAACAATGAGACGGGCGTCATTCAACCGATGAAGGAAATTGGGGCAATCTGCGAGAAGCATGGCGTGCTTTTCTTCAGTGATGCAACCCAAGCCGTCGGCAAGATTAAAACCCATCCACGTGAGGTAGGCGTGCATTTGATGGCATTTACTGGCCATAAAATGTACGGACCCAAAGGTGTTGGTGCACTTTACGTGAGCCGCAAAAACCCACGGGTCAAGGTTACCGCCCAAATGGATGGCGGAGGGCACGAGCGTGGCATGCGCTCTGGCACCTTGAACGTGCCTGGCATTGTAGGTTTCGGCAAAGCCGCTGAAATAGCCATGAACGAGATGGAACAAGATGCAGCCCGTCTCAGCAAATTGCGGGACAAACTCGAAAAAGGCTTTCAAGAATTGGAGGAAATCTATATCAACGGCAATGTAAATTCACGTATGCCACACGTCACCAATATCTCCTTCAAACATGTTGAGGGTGAAGGCTTGATGATGACTTTCAACCAAGAAATCGCACTTTCTTCGGGTTCAGCCTGCACCTCGGCTTCCTTGGAGCCGTCGTACGTACTGGTTGCACTCGGCTTGGGCGACGATTTGGCACATAGTTCCCTTCGTTTCAGCCTTGGCCGTTTCACTTCCGAGGATGATGTGAACTACGCCATTGAGGCTGTGAAGAAAGGTGTCAACCACATGCGTGACCTCAGCCCAATCTGGGAAATGTACAAAGAAGGTGTTGACCTCTCCAAGATTGAGTGGGCAGCACATTAAAACGACTGACGACTTACGGTTGACGGCTGACGGAAGCGTGTTTCTAAGATCAACGCCAACAATTCAACAATTTAACAATCTAACAATCAAACTAACCTGATATGGCTTATTCAAATAAAGTTATCGACCATTTCCACAATCCTCGCAACGTTGGAACGCTTGACAAAGCGAAGAAGAACGTAGGTACTGGCCTTGTGGGTGCTCCTGAGTGTGGGGACGTGATGCGGCTTCAAATCGAAGTTGACGAGGCCACTGGCGTAATCCAGGATGCCAAGTTCAAGACCTTCGGCTGTGGCTCTGCAATCGCCTCATCGTCGTTGGCAACGGAATGGCTGAAAGGCAAATCTGTGGACGATGCCCTGAAAATTGACAACATGGACATCGTGGAAGAATTGGCTTTGCCGCCTGTAAAGATTCACTGTTCCGTGTTGGCAGAAGATGCTATTAAAGCTGCTATTGCCGACTACAAAATGAAGAACGGTGTAGCGGTGGAAGCAACTGCTACTGCTTAAATCACCAGCAAAACCATAAACCATTTGTTATGCTTTTTGTGGCAGACAGCGCCAAAGAGCGCATACAGCAAATCAAACAGAAGCAAGGCTTCGGCGAAGATTATTTTGTAAGGGTCAGCGTAACCAGTGGAGGCTGTTCTGGCCTAAGCTATAACATGGACTTCGACAACGAGAGCCAGCCGAACGACCAGGTTTTTGAAGATAATGGTACAAGGGTCGTCACCGACCTAAAAAGCTTCCTGTACCTGTTCAACTCCACACTCGAATTTTCGGGTGGCTTGGAAGGAAAGGGCTTTTACTTTAACAACCCGAACGCCGCCCGCACCTGTGGCTGTGGCGAGAGTTTTGCGGTTTAGAGGAAAAGAGCAATGGTTCGTGAAGTTTTAAGGTTGTATAGTTTTCGGGGTTTGGGGCAAAACCTAACTGTAAATCATTGTTGACAAGGTTGGAAAAGCAACCTATCTTTTCAAAACGGCTACTGTGCCGTAACCTTAGAACCCGAAAACCCGAAAACTTCACGAACCATTAAAAGAGGGTATCGGCCCAAAAACAAAGCCTCGGTGGTGTGAACCAACCGAGGCTTTTATGTAGTAGAAGTGATTCTTGTATAAGATTATTCTTCTTCCTGCTTTGCGGCTTCTTCCACCACTACTGGGGCTGGAGGAGCTACTTCAACTTTAGGAATTTCCTTTTTAGGAGCAACGGTGACATGCAAACCAGCAACCTTCGCACGGAAAGCCGCTTTTTCTGCCACCTTCTTCTCTGCACGACCAGCGGTCTTAGCATCCTTAGCTGCCACGTAATCAGTGTATTTTTGCATTGCAGCATCTTCGGTGAAGGCACCTTTAGCAACACCACGCATTACATGCTTGCGATAGAAAACACCTTTGAAACGAAGCATTGCCCGAACAGTCTCGGTAGGCTGCGCACCTTTTTGAAGCCAGTCATAGGCTTTGTCAGCGTCCAATTCAATGGTTGCTGGTTGTGTCAGCGGGTTGTAGGTGCCGATTTTCTCGATGAAACGACCGTCACGTGGCGCACGGGCATCAGCAATGACGATGTGGTAGAAAGGCTTTTTCTTTTTGCCCTTTCTTTGCAATCTGATTTTAACTGCCATTTTAAATGTTTGATAATGAGGTTGTTGGAAAAAAATGAAGTGAACTTTATCACCCCAATCAATTTGGCAATACCTCGATTTCACCATCCCCACTTACCCTGACAAGCAGGCTGTGGGATTAAGCGGGCGCAAAAGTATGTTCTTTTTAACTATAATTGCGCTTATGATCCTTGTTTTTTTAGGGATAGCTTGATTATATGAAAAAAAACCTTGAAAATTGCAAACACTTTAGAGAATCCCCCAGCGAAACAAACCACTTTACTAATGAACACTATCACCCAGACAGTCATACTTTCATTCTTTCCGTTTTTACTCTTCTCACAAGTTCAAATTGCTGGAATCATCAACGACTACGCTAAGGTGTCCTCCATTGACCCCTGTGAAGCTAGGTTGACTGTTTCTAATCCGACCCTTTTTATACAAGGTACCAAAGTATTGTTGATTCAAATGAAAGGGGCTACCATCCACACCTCCAATTCTGGCAGCTTCGGCAATATTGACGAAATTAATGCTGCTGGGCACTACGAATTGGGCGAGGTCAAGTCAATAAACGGCAACAACGTTTACCTCAGGCATGAATTTTTAAATAACTACGATGTAACGGGGAGTTTGCAATTGATAACGGTTCCTAATTATGACAATGCCTTGATTGTCAACACTTTGACAGCTAAGCCTTGGGATGGTGAAACCGGAGGTGTTTTGATTTTTGAGGCTGAAAACCTTGAGTTTTCGGCGTCAATAGATGTTTCGGGGTTAGGTTTCCGAGGGGCAGAGAAAAAGCTTGTGACCAGCGATTGCTCATTTTTTACTAATGCAGATGATTATCACTACGGCACATCAAATTGGCGGGGCTCCTTGAAAGGGGAGGGGATAGCCGACTTGGAGAGTGGAAAGGAGCATGGCCGTGGGGCACAAGCCAACGGCGGCGGCGGGGGCAATGACCACAACAGTGGGGGTGGCGGTGGTGGTAATACTTCGAATGGAGGAATTGGGGGCAAACAAAGCGCCCCTGGTTTCGGCTGCGATGGCGACTACCCAGGTAGGGGGGGCAAGGCTTGTCCTACCGAGGAGTCAAGGATTTACCTCGGCGGTGGAGGCGGTGCCGGCCATTTTGACGATGACGGTGCGGGTAGTTCCGGTGGTAACGGTGGCGGCATTGCAGTGGTTATAGTCAACTCCATAACGGCCAACGGCTATTCCATCATTTCAAACGGGGTGCAACCCCCAGTGGCGGGCGGTGATGGTGCTGGCGGCGGGGGGGCAGGCGGAACCATTATTTTGACCACGAATAGCATTCAGGGCCAACTGAAAATTGAGGCAAAAGGCGGCGTTGGCGGAGATGCCAGCAATATTTCAGAAAGGTGCAACGGCGTGGGCGGTGGCGGCAGTGGCGGCAGGCTTTTGTCTAAATCATTTCAGGGGCTTTTAGTCAACTTGGATGGTGGACAACCCGGCGTCAATTTGGTATCATCTGGGCAATGCAATGGGCAGTCCAATGGGGGCGAGGAAGGAGAAATAGGTGTAGAAGCCATTCTTCAAACATTGCCGCAATCAGACAATGAGATGATTGAAACCAATGTATTGCAACAACCATCCGACCCAATGGGATGCGTGGGTGTGGCATTGGAATTGAGTTTTTTGGTGGAAGGTAACTATTTGGCTTACCAATGGCAACAGGACTATGGAAGCGGCTGGCAAGACCTTCAAAACAACGCTAACTACGCTGGTGCCAATACTCCAATTTTGGAAATTTCAAGCCCAGCACCTGCCATGGACGGCACCAAGTATCGCTGCATTGTATCAAACACCTGCAACGCCGTTTTGTCCTCAGATGATGTGATATTGGAATTGGTGGGAGCTACTGAATCCAATTTCACGGTCAACTCGCTCGGAAATGGCAATTACCAGTTTCAGAGTGCCACATTGAATGCGACCAGCTTCCTGTGGGAGTTTGGCGATGGAACTACGAGCAACGAGGAGAGTCCATTGCATACCTATGCTGATTTCGGAAACTTCAATGTAACATTGACCGCAACAGGCCCTTGCGGGGACGACGTTTTCAGTTCAAACATCATAGTCGCAGTGCTTCCAACTGCTGGTTTTTCCTTCACAAATACAGGAAACTGTGCGCCTCAAGCCGTTCAATTCCAAAACGAGTCCTCTGCCAACGCCATCAGTTACCAATGGTATTTTCCCGGCGGGCTGCCTGAGTATTCCACTGCTGCTGCTCCCTTGGTTGTTTATCCCATACAAGGTATTTATGATGTCATCTTGATTGCCACAAACTCAGTAGGAAGTGATACCTTAACCATGACCCAGGCTATTGAAGTTGGTGGTGTGCCAGTTGTTGATTTTGAGTACGATGTGAACAATCTTACGGTCAGTTTTTTCAACCAAAGCTTGAATGCGTCAAATGGTTATTTATGGGATTTTGGCGATGGAACTACCTCAACGGATCCGCAACCCATCCATCAATATGCAACACAGGGTATTTATCTTGTGACTTTGACAGCATTCAACGAATGTGGTGAGTCAACCCTTAGCTTGGATGTGCCAACAGGCGCTTTGCCATTGGCCGCCTTTACAGCCAATAGTGTTTCTGGCTGTAGTCCCATGCAGGTTCAATTTGAAAATCAGTCATCAGGTGGCAATAATTTACTGTACCAATGGGAGTTCCCCGGCGGGCAGCCTGCCACTTCCAATGAGCCTAATCCAACTGTTGCCTATGCCAATGCAGGCATTTACCCTGTAAAATTGACCGTATCCAATGCACTAGGAAGCCATTCAACTGAGCAAGTAAATTATATACAGGTTTACCAAACCCCAGTTGCCGATTTCACCTATCAAATAGATGGCTATACGGCGACCTTTACTAATACAACCAATGGAGGCACCCAATACACTTGGGATTTTGGGGATGGCTCCACTAGCCAAGCATTGAACCCCTCTTATACTTATGCTGGACCTGGGAATTATGATGTAATGTTGACCGCTTCCAGTTCAAATTGCGGCAGTGCCATTGCTTATTCCATTTTCTTGCAGCCATTGGGCACTATGGAAAACGGCTTGGAGGAACAAGTTTCCATATTTCCGAATCCTACAAGTGATTGGTTAACTATTGGTTTTGGCGATTTTATGGGAAAAATCCAGGAATTGAACTTGAGAAATGTGGCTGGCAGTCTTATACGTTCCATCCCGGCCCAAGGTGCCGATAGTTACAGGTTGAACATCGAAACACTTCCTGCAGGGCTTTATTTTTTACAGGTTGAAGTTGAAAATGGTCTTGTGTTGTCAAAACTGGTTATTAAGCAGTGATGCAACAGAATTACATAAATGCCTAAGCTTCACTATTGAACTCGGCTCCTTTATCGGTTTTTAAAAAATGGTTTGGAGATATTCAGGAGAAATTTGCATTTAATCGTTGGGGAGCTTATGCTTTCTCTTTTTGTAAAATATAATTCCTGCAAAGGTGAGGACCAAACTTACTGCCCCCCATGCCCAAATGGGCCAACCCAGCCCGTTCAAGGAGGACATATCGCCCACGGGGATAAAAGCCGCCCAGTACAAGGGGTGGGAGGCGTTGGTGCCTTGCCTGTTTTTCAAGAAATTGAGTTTGGCATTCCGCAGTGCTTCGTCTTTTTCTTGGCCTTTTTTCAAGTTTTGGTAAAAAAAGCGCATGATTTCTGAAGAAGCAAAATCGTCAATACTCCAAAGGGTAGTGACGATGCTGGCAGCCCCCGCATAAGAAAATCCCCTTGCAAGACTTACGATGCCTTCGCCCCTTTGAAGCTCACCTATCCCTGTTTCGCAGGCAGATAGCACGACCAATGCGGCCTTGATGCGCATGGAATACAAATCCTTGACAAACACCAATTCATTTTCAATGGAATCGAGGGTTTGATAAAATGCCAAGTAAGAATACTCGCCATGCTCGTCGTTGGATTTGGCGTGTACGGCAAGGTGCAATATGCCCGCATCGGGAGCTGCCTTCGTAAAGTTTAGTTCAGTTGCAGCCGTATCCAGAAATACCTGTCCCCCCATGATGTCCTGAATGGACTTCACTTCGGATTGGTTGAACTTTAAATTGCCTAAAACAGCCCTCCAGGGGTCGTCACGGCGCATATTCAAGGAGTCACCACCATAGCTTGGTGCGAAGGCAACAAAACCACCTCGCCCCCAATTTGAATTTCGACCCAGCATTTCCTTGTGCAGGGTAGCCGAATAGCTGTAGCTGAATTGGAAGTGTTTGATGAGGTAATCGTGGGTGCCATAAGCACCAAAATCATCGGGCGGACTGGCCAACAGGGCATCGAATGGCAAATAACCAATGACGCCACCGGGCAGCACAACTACCTGATTGCCAGTGAGTTTTGACTGGACAGGCTCAAATAGCAACTGATAAAGCTCGTAGCCAAGGTTGGTGTATTTTTGGCTCAAGAATTCTACCTCTTCACCGGCCGGGTTGAATCGGTAGATGCTGTTCCTGAACTCTTGCACCCAAGCCTCCAATGGGAACTCGTTTGGGATTTTCACTACTTCAAAACTGGACTCCCCAATCACAAAAGCGAAAATGCTTTCTTCACCCACGAAATAACCCAGCATGTTCTGCGCTGGCCTCAATAGCTTGCTTTGTATTTCGGGTACCTTCACCAGTTCTGGCGCATATTTCAAGGTGAAATAATTAGGGTAGTCTTTTCTGAATCTTGCCATTAGGTTGGCAGTTTGCTGCTGAAGCGAAAACAGTAGGTTGTTCCATTTGGCCAACTTCTTGGGGTCGGTGGCATCAGTGTTCATTTTCTCCTCAAAAATCAACCGTTCCAAGTACGCCATGTCAATTTTAAGTCTTCGCTCGGTTTCCAAAAGGCTGTCTGGAATCTCAGCAAACCTGCCGGCCTGGACTGATTGGAGGGCTTCGAGCAGTAGCGTGGCATTGCTCCGTTCCGAAACCTCGAAGGCCTGGTGCCAGAAGCTGTAGTCGTTTGTCAGTTCTTTGAGGGCGAACTTGACGGCTATGGCATTTTCATAAATACGGAAATATTTTTCCAATAATGCTTGGCGGGAGCCAGGTTCTTCCAACGTAAGTTTCACAAAATCAATGAGCTGGATGGCAATAGAATAATTTTTGTCCGCTTCAAGCAACCATTTTTTTGTTTTCGATTTATCATGAAAACCTTGAAGCAACTCTCCTTTATTCCTAAAAACATCCAACAGTACGATAGGGGAGGACACCTTTTCAAACGACACCGGCTTCAAGCCCGAATAGCTGATGGCTGCCATTGCGGAATCACATAATGCCATGGATAGCGCCTCATTGTTGCTATTGACAAGTGCTAGGTTGCTGTAGATTTGGGCTACGTCAGGGTGCCATCTTCCCAGTAATTGCAAGTTGATTTGAAGCGCTTGTTCAAATTGTTGCTTGGCAAGCTCAAGTTTATTTTTTGAAAGGTAAAGGTTGCCGATTCGGTACAAGGAGTTGGCTATATATAGGTCTTGCTTGTTGGGTTGCTTCCTTACTACGCTCAGGGCAGCTTTGTAAAATTTTAGTGCCTCTGATTGGTTGCCCAATTTTTCATAATAATACCCAATGTCGTTGTTGTACTCTACTATATCGGTGGGGTCGCCGGTGGGCTGGCTATTGTAAATTTGGATAGCTTCCGTGTACCATTTGATAGCGTTGTCAAAATCGTTGCTTTGCAGGTAGCAGTCGCCCAAGTAGTTGCTCGTACGGGCCACGAGATGGTTGTTCTTCCCAAAAAAACGGATCCGGATATCGTATGCCTTGTTGAAGAAGGCAAGTGCTTTTTTTATGTCGCCACGATTCAACAACAACATGCCAGCGTTCGAATAAATATTGGCCACATCGGGGTGGTTTTCGCCGAGGTTTATCTGGTTGTTTTTCAAGGCAAGGTCGAAGAACGCCAATGCCGATTGATAGTCGCCCTTGAAGTTGGCTACAGCCCCCATATTATTGTAGAGCGCTGCAAACTCTGGATGGTTCTTGGGCAAGACCTTATTATAAATGGTGAGCGTTGTGTCAAAATAGCGCATTGATTCGCCCAACTTGTCAAGTTTTGAACAAGCCGTGCCAAGGTTCATATAGGTATTGGCTGTGGAAAGGTGATTTAGCCCATATTTTTTTTGATTTACCCGAAGCGCTAGCTTGTAGTGCTCGAAAGCCTTTTCGTAGTCGCCTAGGTTCTCGTAAGCGATACCGAGGTTGTTTAGGTTATCGGAAACATCTGGCGAATTGTTTTTTTCATTGATGGCAAGGCTCAAGTGAAGAAGTTTGATAGCCTCCTTGTTTTTGCCCGTAGTAAAAAGGAAAATACCATAGCTGTTATATGCTTTTGCCCGTTCGAAATGAGTGGCAGAAAGGTGCTTTTCCGCAATTTCAACCGAACGCTTAAGGTTGAACTCTGCATCCGTAAATTTACCCTCCCTTCGGTAACAAATACCAATGCTCCTAAACTCGGCGGCCAACCTATCAAAAGGTACAGGACGGCTGTTCTGGTAGATATTTAGTGCTTTTTTACGGATGAGGATGGCTTGCCTGTTGTCTGGAATCCTACTCAAGCTATCGGCAATAAGGTCGTACCGCTTGGCAAGGGCAAGCTCTGCGTTTTGGCTCCGCACAACAGTGGCCAATAACAGCAATCCAAGCAAGTAAAACGTTTTCTTCATGTTTGTTATCTGGTAATCACCGAGGTTAAAAAGCTGCTAATCTGGCAGTTGCAATCAACGTGCCCTCGCCGTCAAAAATTGCAAGCAGCAGGATGCCAGACGAGTTAGCTGGCAGTTCCACATGAAATTTGCCGCTATCTGGAACCGAATTCGAGGACACAACCCTTCCCGTTCCATCTATTAGCTCGTATGAACGCCCATTGCCAATGTTTTCTAAGTCCACATTGAAACCTTGTGCGGATGGGTTAGGGGACACTACTGGGCTGATAATATTTTTTGGGTTATGAGCCGTGGGAGAAAACCCTATTGGTACCAAAGGGAATTCAAAAAATAGGCTATCTCCTTGGGTTACTTCGAAATTCATGGATTTTGGGGAATAACCATCCTTTTTTACAATCAGCTGGTACTGGCCCTCCAACATTCCTTTTTTGAAATAACCTGTCAGGCCCGTGTACAAGGTATCGCCCACCAACGGTAGTTCAACTTGTGCATTTTGAATCAGCTCGTTAGTGAGGCTGTCTTTCACAATTCCATAGATTCGAGCTGCCTTGGTTCCATTGAATTCCCATACATAGAGGCCATCGGTGCGGTCTCCTCCAATGATTTTTCCAGAAGGAAAATAAGGGCAAGCAGACCAAAGTCCATTGAACCCACCGCTAGCGCCTGGCCAGGTATCGTAAAATCCAACTTCCACAGGAACGGTTGGGTCTGCTATGTCCAATACTCGAAATCCCTCTGTGTTGTGGGACAGGAAGCAAAAATCACCATAGACGTAAGGATTGTGAACAAGACTGGCTTCGTTGGCCGAATATCTGGCAACTTCGAACGGGTTGAATAGGTCCTCAATATTGAAGATTCGGGCAGGGTAACCGTCTTGTTCATCAGCGATTATCAAGAATCGTCCATCGGAAGTGGACGAAGCGCTATGTGAGTTCTTTCCGTCGTAAGAAATTATGCTGATGAGCTGCGGGCTGGTTTTGTCTGATATATCAACAATATCAAATTTAGTTTCATTGAATGCAGCGGCAAATAGCAAGTCGCCTCTGATATGGGCATCGTGGATATAGTAGCCAGGTGCATAAAGCCCCACTTCTTTGGGGTCAGCTGGATTCGTTACGTCCATGATATGCACCCCTTTCGTGGCAGTGGTACCTATCACATAGACGTAAGGTTCATCATTGTCAATTGCTTTTTGAATGATATGCCCTTTCGTAAAAGTAGCCGTATAATTAGTGACCAAGTGGAGGCTGTCTGGCAGATAGCTAAGATCAATTACCTGCATTCCATGTCCAGTTCCGCTCACATCGGTGGTTACATAGGCATGGTGGCCAATTACCGTGATTTCCCGCCAATTGGTCTCAGGGCCCGGCACAAACCCATTTTCCTCAAGGATGCAACTATCTGCAATGCAATAGGCTGCTGTACCTGTTTTTGCGCCAAGAAGGGCGTATTCTTTCCCATCTTGTGCGATGTAGGCCCATGACCCGGAATAGCGGGTGTCACCACGGTTGTACTGACCCACCAATTCAATATTCAGGGAGGGCTGTCCTATCAAATTGGAAAAAAGCAATGAAAACAAGCTGGCAAATGCCATGGAACGGAACATACTTGGTGTAGTTTACGACGGTAAATGAGCAGCGAATTTAGCGAAAACCCCAACAAATCAAGGGAATAGCCAAATGAGGATGTATTTTTAGTAGTTATGAAACAAATTATCCAGCAAATTTGCACCTCCATTTTCAAAAAACTTAAACCATTCAACAATTGAAAGTCTTAGTAACCTGCCCACCTATGCTCCGGCTGATTGATGAGTTTCGGCCAGTATTTTCTTCAAAAGGCATTGAATTGATAACTCCTGAAGTGGTTCAGACCCTAACGGAAGAGCAGTTGATTGCCATCTTGCCAACAGTTGATGGATGGATCATCGGGGATGACCCTGCCACGGAGCGAGTATTTGAAGCAGGAAAGAACGGCAAATTGAGAGCTGCCGTGAAATGGGGCGTCGGCGTGGACAATGTCAATTTCGATGCTTGCAAAAGACTTGGCATTCCGGTAGCCAATACACCGCTCATGTTTGGAGAGGAAGTGGGTAGCCTTGCCGCTCACTATGTCATTGGTCTTGCCCGACAGACCTTCTTGATTGACCGAGGCGTGAGGGCAGGGGAGTGGCCGAAGCCTGCTGGCATTTCCCTGCTGGACAAAACTGCTGCCCTGATTGGGTTTGGGGACATAGGAAAGTCAACTGCTCGCATGTTGAATGCTTTTGGCATCAATATTAATATATATGACCCTTTTGCAAGCCGCACCGACGAAGATGAAATGCGTTTCCGCTTTTATGGGTTTCCAGACAGGTTGGAGGAAGCCGATTTTGTGGTCGTTACCTGCTCGTTGACAAAGGAAACCAAGCACTTGATCAATGCATCTGCTATTGAAAGAATGAAGGAAGGTGTTCGAATCGTCAATGTGTCGAGAGGGCCGGTCATTGATGAGGCGGCGCTGATCAGCGGATTACAATCCGGTAAGGTACATTCAGCAGCATTGGATGTTTTCGAAACGGAGCCATTGCCTTTGGACTCGCCCCTGCGTAACTTTGAGCGCTGTGTTTTTGGTACGCACAATGGCTCTAATACGGTGGATGCCGTTCGGAGGGCAAGCAATCAAGCAATGAAAATTTTGTTCAAATTTTTGGATATTGACTAATGGAATACCGTGAAAAAAGCGTGTTCATAACGGGCGTGTTGGGCGGCATTGGCTCGGCACTTGCCCGAGGTTTTCGTGAGAACGGCTATTATGTTTATGGCGTAGATATGCGGGAAGACTTTAACGGTCATTGTGACCGCTTCCTGCGATTCGACCTCAACCAGTTTGTCAAAGATGCAGCCTATCGCATAAGGTTCACCCAGATTTTTGATGAAATAATGCCCCATTTAGATGTGCTCATCAACAATGCTGCCGTTCAAAAACTTGACTCACTGGAAAATATCAAGTTGGATGACTGGCAAGAAACCCTAAATGTGAACCTAACCGGGCCTATGCTTTTGAGCAAGATTTTTTTGGCTCGCTTGGAAAAAAACAATGGTTGCGTCATCAATATTGCCAGTATTCACCAACAATTGACCAAACCTGGATTTGTCAGCTATGCTACTTCAAAAAGCGCTTTGGTGGGGTTGACAAAAGCAATGGCAGTTGACTTGGCTGGCCGTGTTCGTGTGAATTCTATTAGCCCTGCTGCGATTGAAACTGCCATGCTGCGAGCAGGTTTCAACGACGATGAAACGGCCCTGGATGAACTTCGCAAAATTCATCCGGTTCAAAGGATTGGCTATCCTGCCGATGTGGCCAAGTTGGCCCTTTTCCTTGCTTCGCAAAATACGGGGTTTGTGCATGGCGCAAATTTCTTGCTGGATGGCGGTATGAGCTCCGTCTTGAAGGATTTATAAAAGGTTGAAAATCAACGATTTATCATGGCAAGACCACAAGGGACATTGTTTGGATTAAACCTGCTTGAAAAAAAAGGTGCCGGTAAAAAGCTGGCAGAAGCATGGGATTATTTTCAATGGCGTAGAAATTTCGCCCAACGTTTGACCCAATACAAGGATAAGCACAAGGGGCAGGATTGCTTTATCATCGGAAACGGCCCGTCTCTCAAGCACATGGACCTCGCTCCACTGCGCGAACGCTATACTTTCGGGCAGAACAAAATCTTCCTTTTGTTTGACAAGGTTGACCTTGACCTAAGCTACCTCGTGTCAGTCAATAAATTGGTGATTGAACAGAGTGCAAGAGAGTTTGAGGCCATGAAATGCCCTGTTTTCCTTTCCTATACAGCTGCAAAAGGGGTCGTTGCCGAACAACCAAATATCGAGCGTTTGCACACGTTGAACCTTTGGAGTTTTTACGAGGATATTTCGCAGCCAATCTGTGAAGGCAATACCGTGACCTATGTTTCGCTTCAAATTGCCTACTACATGGGCTTCAAAAGGGTGTTTTTGATTGGTGTTGACCACAGTTTCAAACAGTCAGGCCAGTCGCACGAAACCCAAGTTTATAAAGGTGACGACGAGAACCATTTTCACCCCGACTATTTCAAGGGTCAGCAATGGCAGTTGGCCGATGTCTATGGCTCAGAAGTTTCCTACCACCTCGCCTATTATTTTTACCAAAAAGATGATCGCCAGATTTTCGATGCCACGCCAAACGGCAAACTAGAAGTATTCCCAAAGCTAAGTTTTGAAGAAGCGCTCAAAATGTCGAGCAGGAAGTGATGTGTTTATTTTATTTTTATTTATCGAATTTGAATTATTTTTTTCCGTAAAATACTCGAATTCCCTATCCTTGAAAAGTCGTTTTTTTACCAAGCGTAAAACCAAGCAGTTTCAGTCAATTTTATAGTGATTTTAGGATATATTTTAACGAAGGCTATGTATTTTTGTCGCTGAAACAAACATGACTTCTGTGCAAGCAATTGAAATTAACAAATCTATTCCCGTGATAAAAGCGCTGATCGTCGAAGACGAAATCAAGAGCATGAACAACCTCAAGAACCTTCTGGCAACGCATTGTCCGGAAGTTCAGGTGATAGGCGATGCGCTAAGTGTGGAAGAAGCAATTGATTTGTTTGAAGAGGCTGAGTTCAAGCCAGATGTGGCTTTTTTGGACATCAACTTGCCAGATGGGTTGATTTTTCAGTTGCTCGACGAGCTTAAACCTATAGATTTCGAGGTCATTTTCATCACCGCCTTTAACGAGCACGCAATTCGTGCCTGTCAATACTCTTCCATTGGCTATATCATGAAGCCAATCAACCCCGATGAACTGGTTCAAGCCGTGAGCCGTATTAGGGTTCAGAGCGGTGAAAAAATCGAGGAGCGCATCGAATTGTTCAACAAGTCGTTGTCCAATCCCAACTCCTTCGAGAAGATGAGCATTTCGGCAATTGATGGCATCTATTTCGTTTCAATCAAAGACATTGTCCGGTTCGAGGCAGAAGACAATTACACGCATATTTACTTGATCAATGGTGAGCGGATAACCGCATCGAGGACTATTAAGGCTTACGAAGACATGCTCCAGATGCTGAATTTTTACAGGGTACACAAACGCCATGTCATCAACCTCAACTACATGCGCAAGTTCATCAAAGGCGACGGAGGCTATTTGGTGATGGACGACGGCAAGAAGATTGAGGTGTCGAGGCGACGGCGGCCAGCTTTCATGGAGCAAATGAGGAGGCTTGAGGAAGCACTTTAAATTGGAAACTTACACATTATATAACAGACAGTATCAAGGGTTAGCGGGAGGAGCTTAGGGGAAAACGATGGGATTTGAGTAAAGCTACACAGCGAAATGCCCAATTTTGTATTAAATTTTGCAGGAAGTTTTGTGGAAACTCAAAAGTGGCTATCTTTGGAACCTGAGAACGCACACACTTTTTACTGTTAGCAAAAAGCGAGACACTATGGCCTTTGGATTTTTCACTCAAAACCTAGATACTATGGGTAAGACTAAAAAGAAAAACTTGCTTGAACTTGACGACCTTACGCAAATCAAGAAGGTCGAAATGGGCGAGTTTATTGGAGGCAACGACAAAATCACCGAAAACAAAAAAAGGGGCTTCTTCGCCGGCTTTTTTGGCCCTGGCCCATGTTTGGGTGATATGCCACAATAAGAATCGAAAGACATTATTTTTTAAGAGGGAACAACAAAAGAGGCTGCACCGCAGATGTGATGCCTCTTTTGTCGTGTATATACCCCATCAATGGTTCGTGAAGTTTTAAGGTTCTATGGTTTTCGGGATTTTGGGCAAAATCTAACTGTAAATCATTTTTGACAAGGTTGGAAAAGCAACCTATCTTTTCAAGAACAGCTACTGTGCCGCAACCTTAGAACCCTAAACCCGAAAACTTCACGAACCATTGCCCATGTAAACCATCTTTTTTGCTATCGAAACACTCACTGGAAACACTATAAAAAATGGTTAGCACTTTTCCCGACACCAACGAGGAACTGTTAAAATTGGAATCCACTCTACAACTCATTGACGAACGCCTTCAACGGCTTGCAACCCTTGACAAGTTGGCCTCTCAGCTTGTGTTTACGGATATTTCCAAGGCGCAGAAATACCTGGCTGAGATATTCCAGATTCTAACAGATTATGACCAACCAGATTTCGTGTTGAACTACAACCTCAACATGGCTCTCGTGGAAAACCAGTTGTACAACTACAACCTCTCAGAAATCCATTTTCGCATTGCCCTCGAAATACTTGGGGAAAGGGGCGACGTCAACCAACTTACCGAAACCTATATAGATTACGCTGGAACTCTCCTCAATCTTGACCAGCCTGACCGGGCTAGGTTTTACCTCAACCAGGCCACCAAGTACTTAGAGACTTTCCCCGACAACCGGCTCAATATTCGATTGATATGCAGGGAAGGTTTTTTTCACTTAAAATTCTCGAACTACCCCAAGGCGCTACAATCCTTCCTTGATTGTGTTCTGGCCATTGAAACAATGACCGAGATTCCCAGCCTCAAGGATTACCATTTTTTCACATTGGTTCAAAGTGGGTTAGGCTCCATTTATGCAGTCCTGAACGAACCAGAAAGGAGCATTGAGTCCTATTTGAACGTAGTTGAGCTTTGCGAGAAGAAAGGAATGCGTTCTAGGCTTTCCTGGCATTACCTCAATGTTGGCAATGGCTATATGGCCATGCAGGACTATGAGAATGCAAGTCAATATTTTAAAAAAGCCATCAAAGTTGTTGATGATTTGAACCAGCAAACCAGGGCCTTGGCTTATGCCAATCTTGGGTTCTGCTACCTCAATAAAAGGCAGTACAAAGAGGCCCTTGAACTGTTTACTACTGCCTACCCACTGTTCAAGGACAGACGTGAAAAGAACCTTGCCAATATTGAGTGGTGGCGAGGAAAGATCTATGAAGAAGTAAAAGCTAAGAAAGCACTAAAGCATTATTTCAAGGCATTGGAATTTGCCAAAAAGGGGCAAGAGTACCGCCAAGCAACTGGGATAATGAAATCCATCGCTGACCTCTATGCGAAAGAACTTGAGTATAAAAACGCCTACGATTACCAGGTGCTTTACAACCAAGCAGTTGAGCGAATCATGTCCGATGAATTGAACAGCCAAATCAGGGAACTGGAAATCCGCTATTCTGCCGAAAGCAAAGAAAAAGAGGCTGAGATGTTCAAATTGCAGGCAGCGGGACTTCAGTTGAAAGCACTCAGGGCACAGATGAACCCGCATTTTGTTTTCAATGCACTGAATTCAGTTCAGAACTATATCACCTCCAACGAAACCACTCAAGCAGCAAAATACTTGGCAGAGTTTGCCCACTTGATGCGCAAAAGTTTAGAGTATTCCGAGTTGGAAGTCATTTCACTTGAAAAAGAAGTTGATTTCCTTCGCAACTACTTGGATATCAACATGAACTTGCGATTTGAGAACCAGCTCCGCTACGATATAACGATTGACGAAGAAATAGAGGAGGACATTTATGGTGTTCCAACCATGATAGTCCAGCCATATGTTGAAAATGCCATCGAACATGGAATCCGCTCAAAACGGAATGGGCTTATCAAGATTGATTTTAGCCTGATTGATGAGAATACCATCCTTTGCACAGTAGAGGATGATGGAATTGGAAGACAAAAGGCAAGGGAATTGCAGCTAAAAAACCCCAGCTTCAAAGACCACAAGTCCATGGGTACCCGAATCACACAAGACAGGCTTGAAATCTTGCTTCGCACTCGCAACATGGCTGAGAGTGCCGTTGAAATTCATGATTTGGTGGACGATGCGACAGGGAGGGCGACAGGAACCCGTGTTGAAATCAGGATCCCCGTAATGGAAATTCCAATGAGGTAACTCAAAAGTTCGATTCCGGTTTCTGTTGCCTTACCTACCAACAGAAACCGGAAAAACTTGAAAAGAGAAGAGAAAATCTTGGGCAAATCTTCGATATTAGAAAAAATGAAGATATATTTGCCATAGTTTTCTCATAGTATGTTTGTTTAATCTTCCTGCACCTTATGTCCCTCCTGGGGTGCGGGAATTTTTTTTTGTGCCAATTTCAAGCACTGTGTTGTGTGTAGTCTCTCCAAATGTTTAGTGCGCTTCAGCCTTAACATTCGATTCTTGCGGCAAAAATAGAATAATAAAGAATATTTTTTCCGTTAATTGAAAAAAAACTACCGTTCCCTCAAAATTTCCTACCGTTCCCTCATGAAACCTACCAGTGCGTAAATGTAGCTTTTTCTGTCAATTTGTAGGAGGTACTTTTGTTGTAAGTTTTCTCATAGTATGTTTAATTCTCCTACACCTTTTTTTCCCTTCTGGGGTGTAGGAATTTTTTTTCTCCAACTTCTACATTTTCAGCTAGGCTTTCCTTAGAAAGCAAACTGCCCAACCCACCAGAACTGTTTTCAATTATGAGTATGTGTGCGCTAATAGAATGTATCCATTTAGCGTATGTCGCTGTATCGCCGTTAGGCGGCTCTCCTAAAAAAAATCCCTTCGACCGCCGATGAGATTTTTTTAGGGGAAATGAAAATTTTGCTTAGCATAATTAACGATCCCCCTTACTTGGAAGGACGGTCCGCTAAATAGATGCGATAGAATTATTGGTCTGAACAGTTGAGTGAGGTGATTTTCATTTTTGGCAGATTTCCATCCAAAGGTGATGATTTACAAGTTATAGTAATTTATATCTCTATATGATTGAAAATGAAGTGACATTGAAGTTGGCTTAGCCAAAACAACCCATTTTACCTTTTAACGCCCAAGCAGGAATACCATTTTCTAAATCAAACCTACCGTTCCCTTTCAAAACCTGCCGTTCCCTAAACAGCGCTTGTCAGATAATTTTAAAACCTGCTCCTTTGCACTGTGTAGTTTTCTCATAGTATGTTTAGTGCTCCTACATCAGCCTTAAGCCTCCCTTGATGTAGGAGTTTTTTTTTTGCCTAATTCTTGGCAGTCACTTCAAATCCCATTTCTAGCCTGTTTCCTTTCCCATCCACCAATACCAAAGTATGATTGCCAGCAGGTGGGTTCAGTTCAATTTCATGGAAGGTCTTGGTTTGCCCAACATAGCTATTGTCCAAATGCCAGTAAACCGCTGTTTCTGGTAATCGGTGGGCCATTTTAAACACCGTTCGCCCTGGAGTGCCGTCCAAGTCAACAGGGACGTAGATTTTGGCATTTTTCCTTGGGTAAATCATTTGCATGGGAGGGGAATTTTTGTCTTCCAATACTTGGCAATCCTGCCGAAAAGGTGGCAGGGAAGCATAGCCGGGATTCTTCATCTTGTAGTAGTATTCTTCGACCGGGGGCAAAACAAACCATGCTTGGTTGACCATATTGAGCGGTGCTTCGCAATTGCTGTTGACCTGCCATTGTTTCGATTTGTCCAAGTGGATAATCTGGTGAAAAGGGCAGGGTGGGGCATTGACACCTTTTGCATTTGAATAAATAGTGTCCTTTTCGCAGTAGTCCAATGCAGGGTAGCCGCTCTTCTCACAAACCACCAATTTTTTCATGGCATCGTAGGGTGGGTCAAACCAACGGCTTGCTGGCAGCATATTGAAAACATCGAACAAGATGGGCGCAGCGGCATAGACCCCGACAAGCCCTGGCCTTCCTTCGCCATCTGCGTTGCCAGCCCATACGCCTACCACATATTTCGGAGAAACGCCAATCGCCCAAGCATCCCTGAATCCAAAACTAGTGCCTGTCTTCCATGCTATTGGGCGGCTGGACTCAAACCGTTCCCAATCACCTTGGGCTGTAGGTCGCTCCAGTTCTTCCATTGCCTCGAAAGCATACCAAATAGCATCCGCAGAGAGGAGGGGAGGCTCCCGCAACAAGGGTCTCATCTTTTCTTCCTTTGGATTGAGCGAAAGCAGATAATTCGCTTTTCGGAAATCATACTTGTCATATTGGCCATTGTTGCCATAAAAATTCCCCAATGTCCGGGCCATGCCAGCGTACATTCCCACCAAGTCCCAGAGCGACCCCTCGGCACCTCCCAGCGCAAGGGTTAGGCCATAATGCCGTGGTGGCTGGTTCAGTGTGGTCATCCCAAGTTTTTTCAAATTGAAATGAAATTTTTCAACGGAATAATCCTGCAGCAATCGGATAAAAGGCACGTTCAACGACCGAGAAAGGGCGAGATCAATTGGGATGACCCCATCATAGGTTTCAAGGTTGTTTTCAGGTTTGTAACTGCTTATTTGGGTTGGAATGTCGGTGACAAGGCTTTTGGGCAACAGTTTTCCTTCATTCAGCATCATGGCGTATAGGAAGGGTTTCAAGATGCTGCCAGTACTCCTTGCAGCTTTAATAATGTCCACGTCTTCCCCATTTTCAGGGCCAGTGTTGGGTGCGTTGCCGATATATGCCACTACGTTGCCTGTTGTTACTTCTTGCACCAGAATCGCCAAGTTGTGAATTTGGTTGCTTTTCAGGTTCTGGCTTTTTCTGAGCGCCAGTTCATTGAGTCGGGCTTGCAGGACTGGGTCAATGGTCGTGACCAATTTGGAGTAACTTTGGTCGTCATTTTTATAGTTTTCGGTGAAAGCCCTAGCCAATAAATGTGGGGCAAGCCTCGGCAGGGGATGTGGCTTTTCTGGCAACACTTCGTCAAGGGAAAGTTCGTAAGTGGTTTGGTCAAAGGCGCCAGCCTCCAAAAGTCGCTTTAAGAGCCTGTTACGCTTTTGCAACAAGCTGTTGCGGTTCCTACCAGGATGGATCAGGCTTGGGCTGTTGGGAAGCACCGCCAAGGTAGCGGCCTCCCCCCATGACAAAGTCGCAGGTTTTTTGCCAAAATAGCGCCAAGCTGCTGCCTCCAATCCCACCACATTGCCACCGAATGGTGCATTAGAGGAATAAAATGCCAATATTTCTTGCTTGGTGTATTTGATTTCGAGCCGAGTAGCAAGGATGACCTCCATCAATTTTTCAAAAACTGTCCTTGATTTGCCTTTTCGGGCGAGCCGGATAACCTGCATCGAGAGCGTACTGCCGCCACTTACGACGCTTCGGTTCTTGATGTTCTGTTGCATTGCCCGGCCGAACGCAAGCGGGTCGAAGCCAGGGTGATAGAAAAAACGCCTATCCTCAAACTCGACGATTGCTTTGTGAAACTTATCAGGGACTTGGCTGGAATGCGGAAACCGCCATTGGCCATCGGCTGCGATGCGGGCACCCAACAAGGAACCATCTCGTGCCTCAAGCACCATACAGGTAGGATCATTAAACAATGGGTTAGGCAGGCAAAACCAGTAAAAAAGCAGCGTGGCAGCCAATGCTATCCAAATTTTTTTCCGATGTTTTCTGTAATTCGAAACAAGGCGCCCTTTGATGGAATTTAGCTTCATGGGCCGTGGATTTTGCTCATTTACAATGAATAGACCTAATCACCAAATGAGATGCCGATAGTCCTTGCTGTGCGAACTAAGTAGTGGTCTCTAGAGAGGAAATTGTAGGCACTAACCGCTTCCGCCAAGGTTACACTGGATATTTCGTTATTTTTATAGGTGACCATTTTCCCATATTCCTCATTTGCAATCATCTCAAATGCCTTTACGCCCATAGCGGTAGCAAGTATCCTGTCAAATGCAACTGGCGTACCGCCTCGCTGTACATGCCCAAGTATAGTCGTTCTAACCTGAGCTGTGCACCCGCTTTCTTCTATCTGGTGCTTTAGGTAATTGGCAATGCCACCCAGTTTGATATGTTCTTCGCCGACATCTTTAGATTTTTGCCCCACAATACTCCCATTTTTAGGCTTTGCACCTTCTGAAATGACAATGTTAACGAATCCTTCGCCTTTTTTGTAGCGTTTGTTGATGGTATTGACTACTCGGTTGATATCATAGGGAACTTCTGGGATTAAGCAGATTTCTGCCCCGCCAGCAATTGCTGTGTGCAGTGCTATCCAACCTGCATCACGTCCCATCACCTCCATTATCATCACCCTGTCATGGCTTGCTGCGGTCGTAACCAATTTGTCGAAACTGTCCGTTGCAATCTGCACTGCGGTTGTAAAACCAAAAGTCAGGTCCGTGGCCGAAAGATCGTTGTCAATTGTTTTGGGGACACCTATTATTTTAAGGCCACGCTCAAAAAGGGCTTGCGATATCTTCTGGCTCCCGTCTCCGCCAATATTGACAACTGCATCAAAACCGAGGTCTTGAATGCGTTTTGTCAATTTGGCAGTGATATCCTCTGTCTTCCAAGTCCCATCTGGTTGCTGGACAGGGTAGGATAGAGGGTTGCCCTTGTTGGTTGTTTTGATGATGGTGCCACCAAGTACATGGATGCCAGCCACCTTTTTACGTGATAGTTTTACGATGTCGGTAGGTTCTTCGAGTACGCCGTTAAAGGCTTCTATGCTACCATAAACCTCATACCCACCATGTGTTTTTGCAGCTTTGACGATTGAACGTATGACTGCATTCAAACCGGGGCAATCCCCACCTCCAGTAGCCAAGAGTATTTTTTTCATAAAATTATAGTAGGTTCAAATTTGGCTGCCAAGCTATGAAAACTTTGCTTTGCTGGACATGTGATAGGGCTTTGGCTTGGGTGAATATTCCTTGAAGTAACTATGTTTGTGCCCTCATTGCACCCAAAAGCTGCCAAAAATACTTCTCACATGAAAATTGCAGTCTTTCCAGGGTCATTCGATCCAATCACGGTAGGCCACGTAAGTTTGGTCAAACGGGCATTACCCCTTTTCGACAAAATCATTGTGGCAGTCGGAATCAATTCCCAAAAGCAATATCTCTTTACGTTGGAGCAACGCCTCGAATGGCTGAAAGCTGTTTTCGAAGGCGATTCCAAGGTTGAGATTGATTACTTCGAAGGATTGACGGCCCATTACTGTAATAAAATCGGGGCGAACTACCTCCTTCGTGGATTAAGAAATGCCTCTGATTTTGATTACGAAAAAACCATCTCGCAGCTAAACCATATTGTCGGTCATGAACTGGAAACAGTATTCCTGATAAGCCTTCCTGAATTTTCGCACATCAGTTCCACCATCGTCAGGGAGTTGATAAAAGGCCAAGGAAACGTCAAGCCGTTTGTTCCCAAACAAGTGAAAATCAAATAATTATGCGCTACCCTTGGATTCTTTTCGATGCCGATGATACCCTATTCGACTTCAAGCAAAGTGCTCGCCATGCGCTTGGTCAAGCATTGGTGGATTATAAAATCATACCTACCGAAAAACATTTTCAGGTCTATGAGGGCATCAACCATGAAGCGTGGATGGCATTTGAAAGACAGGAAATAACGGCAACTGACTTGCGCAGGATTCGTTTCGAACGTTTTCTGGATGCTATTGGGGAATACAGGGATCCCGTTGAAATGAACGCCCATTACCTTTACCTGCTTTCACGAACCCGTTTCATGCTCGATGGGGCTGTGGAGCTTGTGGCCACTTTGCGAAGCAAAAAATACCGCATGGGGTTGATTACCAATGGGTTGCAAGAAGTTCAGCGGCCTCGTATCAGTTTTGCGGAGATGGACAAATACTTTGATGTAATTGTTGTTTCCGATGAAATCGGGGTGTCCAAACCGCATAAAGGTTTTTTTGAGTACAGTTTTGAGCAAATGGGCAAACCAGATAAATCTGAAGTGATCGTCGTGGGGGACAGCTTGAATTCTGATATTCAAGGGGGCATCAATTACGGCGTGGATACCTGCTGGTTCAACCCTAAAGGCACGGCCAACTTGACGCAGCATCAGCCCACTTTTCAAATCAATCGTTTAGAAGAGCTTTATCAAATCGTCGCATAGCGAAGTTTTTCCCGACAAAATTCGCTCAGTTTCTTTCCCTACCGACATTTTGACACGCCATATTGAGCCAAATTTTCGTAAAAAATGACAGTCCGTCACAAATTTTCCGATGGCACGAAAGGTGATAGGTGCGGTTGACAGCAGGAAACGCTGTTTCGTGTCTGCCATTTTGTGAAAGCAGTTGCTCCAACTGCTTCACAAGACAACCCCAAAGAAGCATGCAATCAATAAATTCAACCATCAAAAAGTAGATTACTATGAAGTTTAAGCCTATCAATGACAGGGTGGTGGTAAAGCCAGCGCCTGCAGAAGAAAAGACTAAAGGGGGCATCATCATCCCTGACACAGCCAAGGAAAAGCCACAACGTGGCGAGGTCGTGGCCACGGGGCCCGGCAAGGACGACAAAAAAATGACCGTGAAAAAAGGTGACATCGTGCTTTATGGCAAATATGCTGGCCAAGAAATGAACTACGATGGTGTTGACTACCTCATCATGCGGGAGGACGACATCCTAGTAATTTTAGACAAGTAAAAAGAGAAAAAGAGAAAGTAAAAAGTAGGGAGCCTGCTTTTTCATCCTTTTTGTTTTAACTCCTGAATCTCGTTGTTGCCTTGTAAATGCAACAATCAAACAATTCAACATTTCAACAATCCAACCATTATGGCAAAAGAAATTTCTTTCGATAGGGATGCACGTGAAAAACTCAAAAACGGGGTTGACGCTTTGGCAAACGCCGTGAAAGTAACCCTCGGCCCTCGTGGCCGCAACGTGGTCATCCAAAAGAGCTTTGGTGCTCCGCAAGTAACCAAGGACGGTGTAACCGTTGCAAAAGAAATCGAACTTGACGACGCTGTGGAGAACATGGGCGCACAAATGGTAAAGGAAGTGGCAAGCAAAACCAGCGACCTCGCTGGTGATGGCACTACCACTGCCACCGTTTTGGCACAAGCCATGATTACTGCTGGTCTCAAGAACGTGGCCGCTGGCGCAAACCCAATTGACCTCAAGCGAGGCATTGATCAGGCTGTGAGGGTGGTCGTAGAAGACCTGAAAAAGCAGTCAGAAAAAATCGGTGACGACTTCAAGAAAATACAGCAAGTGGCAGCCATTTCTGCCAACAACGACGACGAAATTGGTACGCTCATCGCAGATGCCATGAAGCGTGTCAGCAAGGATGGTGTCATCACTGTTGAAGAAGCAAAAGGCACTGAAACCTTTGTGGAGGAAGTGCTCGGTATGCAGTTCGACCGTGGCTACCTTTCCCCATACTTCGTGACCAACACGGAGAATATGACGACCGAGTACGAGAACCCACTCATTCTCATCCACGACAAGAAAATCAGCAACCTACAGGAGATGCTTCCGATTTTGGAGAAAGCTGCTGGCTCTGGCCGTCCGCTGCTCATCATTTCAGAAGACGTTGAGAGCCAAGCACTTGGTGTGCTCGTGGTGAACCGCCTTCGTGGCGGCTTGAAAGTGGTTGCTGTGAAAGCCCCAGGCTTTGGCGACCGCCGCAAGGCCATGCTGGAGGACATCGCCATCTTGACGGGTGGTCAGGTCATCTCTGAGGAGAAAGGCTTTACCTTGGAGAAAGCCCAGATGACTGACCTCGGCACCTGCGAGAAAATCACGGTGGACAAGGACAACACGACCATAGTGAATGGCAAGGGCAAGAAAAAGGACATTGATGCTCGTATCGGCATGATTAAGTCGCAAATCGAGACCACTACCTCTGACTATGACAAGGAGAAGCTGCAAGAGCGCCTTGCCAAATTGGCAGGTGGTGTTGCAGTGCTCAATGTTGGCGCTCCTACTGAAGTGGAAATGAAGGAGAAAAAAGACCGTGTTGACGACGCACTCCATGCTACCCGTGCTGCCATTGAAGAAGGTATCGTGACAGGCGGCGGCGTTGCTTTGGTTCGCACCATCAAGGCGCTTGATGGCATGAAAGGTAAGAATGATGATGAAACCATTGGTATTGCCATCGTTCGCAAGTCGTTGGAAGCTCCTATTCGTGTTATAGCCGAAAACTCAGGCCAAGAAGGCTCTGTCGTTTTCCAAAAAGTGGCTGAAAGCAAAGGCGCAGTTGGCTACAACGCCCGCACCGATGTTTACGAAGACTTAAAGAAAGCTGGTGTTATTGACCCAACGAAGGTAACCCGTGTTGCCCTCGAAAATGCCGCTTCCATCGCTGGCATGGTGCTCATGACCGAGTGTGTCATCAGCGATAAGCCAGAGAAAGAAGCTGGCCACAGCCACATGCCTCCGGGCGGCGGCATGGGCGGTATGATGTAATTGAGTTGGCAGTTTGACAGTTGGCAGTGGGCAGTCGAAGCAAAGCAGCTTCAACAAGTACTGCAAAACTGATTATGCTTACTAGATAAGTTTTAGAAAAAAGGCCCCTCTTGGCATTCCAGGAGGGGCTTTTTCTTCCATCATGTTCGCTAAATAATGCGCAATGCAAAGTTTGCAAGAACGGGTTGACCTTTTGAAAGAGGATTTTGTCACTGGTGAAACGGATGAGGTGGTTTTCCAGCAAGCCTATTCCAATACCCTGAAGTTCGTCCAGTTGGTGTACTCCGAAGAGTCTTCACAGTTTATTGGAATCAGGGACGCCATCAGCCTTTATAGTTCAGGAATGAACAAAGCCGAGGCAAGGGAGGCCCTCAAGGACAATTGTTATGGGGTGCTGAACATTCTGACTTTCACGAAATAGCTATTGCTTCACTTACATAAAATGCCCTGGCACGTAAACTGTGTACAGGGCATTTTTGATTTTTTGAAAAACCCTTTTTCCCTTTCTTTGTTAACTCACCTTATTGGCTAACTTTGCGCCCTTGCCTGATTGAAAGAACCGCAAAACAGTCGGTTTTTAAACCAAATTAGTTTTCCCTTGTAGTAGCATTGCCTGATTTTTTTCACTAATCAATCTTCATTTTTCAAAAATGGCAAAACGACACTTGCCCGTCGGCATTGACGACATGGCGGCTTACGTTCCTTCCCTTTACCTCGACATTCGTGACTTGGCTACGGCCCGAGGTATTCAATATGAAAAATTGGCGAATGGCCTTGGCTTGCTCAAAATGGCATTCCCCGACGTACACGAGGACGCTGCTACGATGGCCGCAGAGGCAATCAGTGAATTGATGGAGAAAAACAGGCTTCGGCCTGAGCAAATCGGACGGGTGTATCTCGGCACGGAAAGCGCTTTGGATGGGGCAAAACCGACGGCAACCTATGCCGTGGAAATGGTGCAGCAGCGCCTCGGTGGCAGTTTCCGTCACTGCGATGTGGTGGATATGACCTTCGCTTGCATCGCCGCAACGGATGCCCTGCAAAACTGCCTTGACTGGGTGGCAGGCAACCGGGAGCGCATCGCCATCGTAGTAGCTTCCGACTTTGCGAAGTACGAAAGTGACTCAACGGGCGAGTACACGCAGGGGGCAGGTGCGGTGGCGGTTTTGGTAAAATGGAACCCAAGGCTGATGGTCATCCCCCGGAATTTTGGCGTAGCGATGGACAGCGTTCACGATTTTTATAAGCCCCGTAGAAAGGAGTTCACTGAAACCCCGATATTCGATGGGCCATTTTCCAATCAATGTTACCAAGATAGGATGACCGAAGCGTTGGCACATTTCCGGGAGGTGTCTGGGGCGAATGAAAATGCCCTCAGCGACCGATGGGTACGAATGGCTTTTCACCTTCCGTACTCCTACCATGCCAAGCGGATTTATGTGGAGGAATTTGCAAGGGAAATGGCGGCCAAGGGAGAATGGGCTGTTGCACCCGATGCAAAAACCATATCGCAATCCGTTGAATATAAGTCATTTGTGAAGCAAAAACTCGAAAAAGCGCAACGTGCGAGCAGCCTCATTGGCAACCTCTATACGGGGTCGGTCTTTATGGCTTTGATGAGCACTTTTGATGCCGACGCCAGGGAAAATAGCAGGTTGGCCGGCAAGCGAATCGGGATGGTGGCTTATGGCAGCGGTTCTAAATCCAAGGTATTCGAGGGGATTGTTCAAAAAAATTGGAAGGAAGTTGCCAGCCGATTTCAATTGATGGAAAAATTGGAGAATCGCAAGGCTATTGATTATGCAACCTATGAGCAACTTCACCATCATCAAAGGCTGCACTCGGTTTTCCCACAAGAAGGGCGGTTTGCGCTGCAATCAATAGGAACGGAAGGAACTGTGCTTGGCGCAAGGTACTATGGCAGTTTTCACCTGAATGGCAAAGCGGTTGTAAAACGGCCTGCCGAAAAACTCCTAGCCGTATCGTAAGCAGTGGAAAGTCCTTCAATACCTACCAAACCCGTCCTGCTTTCATTGGGCTATTTGCCACCAGTGGACTGGTTCTTGGCTTTTGCAAAGCATGAAGTTTTGATTGAGCAGCACGAGCATTATTCGAAAGGGAGTTATAGGAACCGATGCCATATCATTGCAGTCAATGGGTTTCAGCGGTTGACGATTCCGCTGAGGAAAGGAAAAAATGAGCAGCAACCCATCAAAGAGGTCAGGATTGCCTACGATGAGCCTTGGCAAATTCGGCATTGGAAGTCTATTACTACTGCTTATGGCAACTCTCCATTTTTTGAGCATTTCGCAGATAAGTTTCGACCATTTTACATGGAGAAGCGATACGACCACCTTTGGGATTGGAACATGGAGCTATTGGTGTTGACCTTGAAATTGTTGAAACTGGAAAAGCCTTTGTCTCTAACCCTAAGCTTTGAAAACATTCCATTGAACGCCATTGACTTACGGGAATTGCTTGATGATAAAAAGGCAAAAGAGCAAGAAAAGCAGCTGTTGAAGTACCCACAAGTTTTTGAGGACAGGCTTGGCTTCCTTCCAAACCCCAGTATCCTAGATTTGCTTTTCTGTGCCGGTACACTACGTCTTCATTGAACCAGACTTGGTTACCGAAATTTGTACGACATTGAAAAGAAGGGGATAGGTGTATAAGATTTAGTAGGGCAGTCACCTGAAATACAGTTCTGGGACTCAAAAGGGCCAATGCCAGCAAGTCCGGTTTCAAATCTAAACCGTTCATTGAACCATCCGTAGCCAAGTGTTAAAGGATTCAGATAGCCAGTTTTCCAATACAAGTCAAAATAGATGTCATCATCCATTTCGTGTGGGGCTGTCATCATATGTAGTTCTGAGAAAATTCTTCCTCTCCTTCCTACCTTAATGGACGAACCGATATTAAAACTTTCAAAATCACTATAAGTGTAAGAGTTTTCATTTTCAAAATTGAGGTGATATCCTATGTTCAAGAAATAATTTGGAGTTCCGATTGAAATTGCGCTATGTGCACCTATTGCAAATGGCAGTACCCCATAGGCTCCTATGCTTGCATGTAAGAATTTGCCGAAACTTTTTGAAAACTTAATGTCCCCATAAGGTACAAATGCTATCAAACCTGTAGAAACTGAGATATTTTCTGTAAGCCCAAAAGCTACGACGTTGAGTCCAACCATTATATTCCTAAACTCTCTCTCAAGTGGTTTCATCCCAAAACCTGTTTGGGCAAACATCAAGGAACGGCCGTGACCTGAGTAGGAAATTCGTTGTGGCATTAACCTATATTTTCCTTCTTTGAGAATATCAATTTTTCGGTCCTCACCATTTTCCATGCGGTGGAAAATTTTGCCATCTTTATATTGCATCAACTGACCCTCAATATTTTTACGAACGGCTTTTAACCTGTACTCGTTTTTGAAATTGCCTTCAATTAGCACCGTTACGTTTTCGGGTCGAATATATTCCACTTCATTAGGCTTAAACCGTTTTCTACCCACTTTTGCAGCTTGGAACTTGATTCTCCTATTCGTGATTTCGATGGGATAGCCATAGTAGAAGTCGCCTTCCTTGGTTTTTAATTCAAGGATTTGAGTGGTCAGTGAACGCTGAAAGGCATTTTGGCCTCCTATCAATGCATCAATTTCCGAGGTAGGAAATGAGACCCTTGCATCATTTTTAAAAATGAGCGTTAGTGAGTCTTTTGTCCAAGACGCTATCCAACCTTCAAATACGTCACCCCGCTTTGTGGTCAGTTGGTGAATTTGGGAGGGGTCATCAATGGAGATTTTGCCGAAGGCATAGATTTGGGAATGCCCAATACTCAGATTCAAAAAAGCAATGCAGATTATGAGCGTAATACGAGTTAGCATAGGAAAGGAGTTTAGTTGGCTTTGTAAGGCAAATTAAGTGAATCTTTCTCCGGGAAGCATTGATTTTTAAAGGTTTTCAACTCCCAAACTTATACCCAAATGCTACAAAAAAGATAGGAACATGGACAGGCTCGCAAGGCAAGGGAAAGCAATTCGCAAAAGGGCCTGTATGCATCAGACTCAAATCCCAGCGGATTTTGTTGCGATACCTCGTCAATCCCCATGAGAAACCATTGGCATAGCCATAGGTGCCGAAAACATCATAGCCGAAGGGATTAGGCGGGGAGGTCAGAATATTGTACTCAGCAAAAAACCTGGCTTTTGGCCCTACACGGAATGAGCCGCCGAAACTCCATAAATCGAAGTTCAGGTCAGAATCCACACTTTGGATTTCCTTGCTTTTTACATAAGAAAAATTGAGAAAATAGTCGGGAGTGCCAAAGGAAAGTGAGGCATGGTAGCCGTAAGAAAACAGAGCGAACATATAACCTCCAGCGGAAAGGTGGATGTACTCACCAAGGTCGTGGTTAAGCTTGGCATCAAAATAAGGCAAGAAAGACAAGGTGCCTGCACCAATTGAAAGGTAATCATTTACGCCGTATGAAATTGAGCTGATTCCAAACATAAAATTCCGAAAATCAATTTCGCCTTTCGACATGCCAAACCCCGTTGGGCTTATCAAAAGGGCCCTACCATGCCCAGTAATTTCTTGATATGGGTAATTTAGTTTGTAGCTTCTCAGTTTATTGAGGGCCACGTGTTGTTCCCTTCCCGATTCGTCTCTGTGAAGGATCACACCATCATGATATCCCAAGAATTCCCCTCTTTTCGATGGTTGTTTTTTATAAAAGCTGGCGCTGTAATCATTCGGGGAGGTTGAGTTGTCGTAAACAGCGGCATACTCTCTTGTTATCCTGTCTATTCTACCTATGCGTTTTGTGAAGCTGCCCCTTATTTTGGTATTGAAAATCACCCTATTGTGCCTGATATCAATTGGGTAGCCATAGAACACTTTCCCTCGTTTCAATCGAAGTGCGAAGACATCTCCTCCTTTAACTGGATTATCATTGGTAGCCAAAGCTTCAATGCTCTTGACCATGTTATTGGCGAAGCCAAGCCTAAGTCCTCCTTGGGTTTTGAAAACCACGGAATCGGGCGTCATGGCCATTACTCGCCCAATGAAGGCATCGTCTCGGTGTGTCTTGAGCAGCATTGCCTGGCTGCTGTCACCTAGCTGGAAAGGGCCGATGATGGTAATTTGTGCAGGGAGCAGCTGAGCAGCAAAAAGCAAAAAAAAGACCGTTGGAAAGAGGGAATAAAGGAGTCGCATAGGTGTTACTTGGTTGAACTACCAAAATACGAGGATTCTCCTTAATAGATTGCAGGGTACGCTACCGTTAACAGTGATTTATAGGCAAAAAAGGGCTCAAGAATGCTTCTGCTTAAAGCTGGGCATCAAAATTTACCAGATCAACAAACTTGGCGACCCGCTGCTTCACTTCAACGTTCGACAGCTCCGTAAGCCGTTCGATACCAAATTTTTCGACGCAAAATGATGCCATTGCCGAGCCAAAGATGACGGCCCGCTTCATGTTCTCAAAAGATAGGTCGCCGCTCTTGGCCAGATAGCCAATGAACCCGCCAGCGAAAGTGTCACCAGCACCTGTTGGGTCGAACACCTCGGCCAAGGGTAGGGCAGGGGCGAAGAAGATTTTACCTTCATAGAAAAGTAGGGCGCCATGCTCGCCTTTTTTGATAACGAGGTACTTGGGCCCCATTGCCAATATTTTTTCGGATGCTTTGACCAAGCTGCGCTCGCCGCTCAGTTGGCGTGCTTCTTCGTCGTTGATGATGAGGCAGTCAATCCTTTTCAGCACCTCCAGCAACCTCTCCATGGCAATGTTCATCCAGAAATTCATGGTGTCCATTGCAATCAACTTGGGGCGCTTGGCCATTTGGTCTATCACCCTCATCTGGACATCTGGCGTCAGGTTACCCAACATCACAAATTCACTTGTTTGGTAGCTTTCAGGCAGCACTGGGTCGAAGTCGGCTAAAACGTTTAATTGGGTATCGAGGGTGTCCCGATTGTTGAGGTCGTCGTGGTATTTCCCAGCCCAAAAAAACGATTTTTCGCCATGCTTGACCTGCAAACCCTCCAAGTTTACCCCTTTAGATTCCAGCAAATCGAGCGTTTCCTTCGGAAAATCATCGCCAATAACGGACACTAGATTGATGCCATCCACGAAATAGGATGCTGCCAGTGAGATATAAGTGCATGCTCCACCTACAATCTTTTCGGCTTTGCCGAGCGGGGTTTCGATGTCGTCAAAAGCGACGGTTCCTACGGTGAGAAGGCTCATTTACTGGAAGTTTTGAAACTGTATCAGGATGTTTTGTTGGACGATTGGACGGAATATTCAATTCAAAATTCCAGTTGGCCCATTGCCATTGCCTGTTCGCTCCGTAGCGGCGGGTATCAAACCCGCCGCTACGGAGCGAACAGGCAATGGCAATGGGCACCAAAAGCGCCCAAATCAAGACACCAAAATAGAAAAGCCCCGCATTGCTGCGAGGCTTTTGCGCCCCCTCTTGGACTCGAACCAAGGACCTACGGATTAACAGTCCGGCGCTCTAACCGACTGAGCTAAGGAGGCATTTTTGATTTGAATCTTTCTTCAAACCCGCCCTTTTTCAAAGGCGAGCGCAAAGGTAATTGGCTTTTTAAAAAACTAGCAAGCGATTGATGATTTTTTTTCAAACTTTTTGAAAAAATCGCATCCGTTTCAAATTCGATGTGGTACTTTAACGGGTTATTACATGTTTGTTTCAAGGTCGAGTGTATTTTTTCAAATGAAAAGCGTCGTCATCGAAAAAGAATCTTTCGCTTAAACCCAGCATATAAAAAACTTGTTCCTCAACCTGGATTTATTCTTCGTAGTCTTAAATATTGTGCAGAACACCATAATTAGCCAAGCCCCGAAAGTAGTCGAGACTAAAAATGAAAAAGTCACGGTGTTCATAAATTGATTACTCCTGCAAGCCCCAAACCCATTTACCCTCCATGTCGAAATAGCCGACCTTATCGCCCTGTTCGACCCGGAAAAGGCCTTCGCCGGCGTAGCTGATGTATTCGTAGCTCGGTTGCACGATGAGTTCGCCCTGTAGGTTGGTCAATCCATTGAAACCCTTGATTCGAACCTTGGCGAATCCGTCCTCGAACTGTTCGATTTTGTCGTACTTGGGAGGGATGATTTCTATGCCCTGTTGGTTGATGATGGCCCAGTTTCCGTCCACTTTCACAACGGCAACGCCGTGCTTGTATTGGCCTGCCTTTTCGTAAAAACCGTTGTAAAAACGGGCCTGCTCAGTGATGTAGTAAAACTTGTAGTTGTCATCACGCACGAGGCCCCGGCCATCGGCGAAGTCGAGCAATTTGTTGATGCCAGGTTCGATGATGAAATTGCCCTTGTCGTCAATCAAGCCAGCCCGTTGACTGCCTTTGAAGACGATGGCCTTGCCATCCTTGAAATCCATGCACTTGCTGAACTGAGGTTCCACGACGTATTTGCCAGTGCGGTCAATGAACCCACAATTTCCGTTAACCCATACTGCTGCTTTTCCCTCGGAAAAATCGCTGGCTTTGAAGAACCTTGCTTCAACGACCAATTTACCGGTAGTGTCAACAAAGCCCCAAGCATCATGGTATTGTACCCGTGCCAACCCTTCAGAAAATGGTTCAATGCTCCTATAAGCTAAGCTTGTTAAGGTTTGTCCAGCCTTGTTGACCAAAGCGAATTTTGCGGGGCTACCGCCGATTTCAGCTACTGCGAGGCCGTGCTGGTTGAAATTGGACAACGAAACGAATTTGGGCTTCACAACAAAATTGCCAGTCAAATCTATGAGACCCACTCGTAAGAACTGCCCTGCATTGTCCTCGACTTTTGCCAAGCCTTGCTCGAAGGGGTAGGCTCTGGGGAATTTAGGTTCAATCGCCCATTTCCCCGCCCTGTCTATATACCCGAAATGAGGGCCTTCCCGCTTAGCTGGAGCAAGTCCGTTTGAAAATTTACCAGCTTTTGAATACTGGAAATTCAACTCCACAACACCGTTTCGGTCAATATAGCCCCATTTGCTGCCAAGTCTGACGGCAGCCCACCCCTCGCTGAAAGGGCCGACTTCATCGAAACGGCAGTCAATAATTTCCCTGCCATTGCTGTCAACAAATCCCCAGACGTTGTTTCGTTTTACGGCGAGTCGGTCCTCGCTGAACGACCCAATTTCCTCGTAATGCACGCCAACGGTCAACTGACCAAGCGTGTCAATCAGGCCGTATTTCTCCTCTTTTTTGAATACCCTTAGTACTTTGTTGTTTGTGTTTTCAAGGAAGCCTAGTTCATCGTATTTGCAAGGCAATAGTTGTCGTCCTTTTCTGTCCACCATTCCCCATTTGGCATCGGATTCAACGATTCCTACTTCGTTGATGAAGTCCTTTGCAAAAGAAAATTGAGGTGTAACCGTAAGGGTTCCCGTTGTATCAATATATCCCCAGGTGCAGCCTTCGCAGGTTAGCATGCCCCTGTTGTCAATATTTAGGTCGTGTTGGGTATAGTCCGTTAAAGTAACTGGCGCAAGAATATTGGTTAAGAACCCTTGCAATGTTCCAAGATTATTGACAGCCTTATCGGTGGTTGCCGACATTTTGCCTTTCTGACTTGCCCTTGCCACCCCATCCCTGAAATCGCCAATAAAGGCCATGTCCTTGGTCAGGATTTTGCCAATCCGGTTGACCAAACCGTGCTTGCCATTCGTGAACACACAACGGGCGACCGGTAGCCCCCTATCGAAATCGTTTAATCGAACATCCACTAAATTTACTTCGTGAACAAGCAGCCCAGTGTCATTTTGTACCAACCCATAAGCCATTTCGAACCTGTAATCGGTGCGGTCAAATTCATATTGCTGCATCATTTCAATCCCAACCAACGTGAGGCCAAGCTGTTTTTCTACTTTAACCTCATGGAAAGAAGGCTCGATCTGGACGGTTCCATTGTCCAGGCGACGCAGGCCCCATTTATCATGCCTTGGGGAGTAAAACCATTCAAACTTCTCCAATTGATAAGGGCTGTCGTCGGCACTGGTAGGTCCTTGCCTTGGTGTTTGGCCCTTTGCAACCTTGATGGTGAAGTGCCCGCTGAAGTTTTGAGCATCGCTAACTTGCCCTACATCGTCAAAGTTGAACACACTCAATTCCCGTCCTTTGTAGGCCTTTATTTGGTCGTCTTCCAGTTCGATTCGTTCAAACTGGGGTTCCAGCAATACCACGCCAAGTTTATTGGCTACGCCGCATTTCTTGTCATTGATCACCACACAACGGTCTTTTTTCATCGGGGATATATAGTCGAAATTGAACTGAATGAGCGTTTGGTCGTCCAACGTGACGATTCCCCATTTACCTGCTAAATTGGCTCGGAAAATATCACCTTCATAGGCTTGAATTTCATCGTAGCGGGTATCCAAGACCAAATGACCGCAATGGTCTAAAAGCCCAAGTTTCCGCTGTTTTTTGCAAAGGACGAAATCATCGCTGAAGGGGTAATAGGCCTCATATTCGCCTTTGCTGATAAGGGTGTTTGATACAAGCGAGAAGAGAAAGGTTTTGTTATCGGAGATAAGTTTCAAGAAATTGGTGGAAAGCATGCCAAATTGCTCGTAAACATTTGAAAGTACCTGACCTCCGGCACTGTTGACCGCACCCCATTTTTGGTTTTTTTCAAAGAAAATCAAGTTTTCATTCCAAACCCTGATCTCATCTGCCTGCGGTTTCAATGGTTCAAGGCCTGAAGGCAAGAGCAAGCCAAGGAACCCATCCAATTTGGTTTGAAAAAAAGTAATGGCAACCCCTGCTGGCAGTTTTTTGAGCAAAATGATTTCATCGAACCTCGGGGTTGCAATCAGGTCACCAAACTCATTGACAATGCCCCATTTTTTGTCTTTCTTAAAGGAAAGAAAGGCAACAGGCAAAAATGGACTATTTTGATTTTGAGGTTTTAACACTTCTACCTGCTCATAACCAGGCGATAGAATGGTTTTCCCCTGCAAATTGATGACTTTCCAATCTCCTTTTTCCAAGACAGAAATAAGGGTGGTATCAAGCGCCTTGACATCGTCAAATGCAGGAGGCACTATTTCAATGCCATCGGCATTCAGAAGTCCCACTTTTCCTTTTCGCTGCATGGTAGCATAGCCGAACTGCTTGAATTCGCCAATGGCGTCATACACAGGCTGCTGAACGAGGCGGCCTTCTGCGTTCATCAAGCCCCATTTTTTATCTTTTTTGATAGGAAAAAGCGACTGCGCATCCATCAAGAGCGGCAGAAGAAGGGATAGCACAAGTAAAGGCAGTATCAGCAATCGCATAGGATAATCTATGGTCGGTGGTTGGCTACGTTAACGCAGCATAAGCTAAGAAAATTGAGCACTATGCAGCATTTTAACAGGATTTAGGGCGGAATCTTTTACAAAGAAATGGAATTTCCGAAGAAAATAATGAGAAATAAACTGAAAAGTAACAGTCAAAATATCAGTGGTTCATGAGGTTTACGGGTTTTAGGGTTCTAAGTGAGGCTCCGTTGCTGTTTTTGAAATATTTGTTTAGATTTTCAAACCTTTAAAAATGATTAGTTGTCAGGTTCTGTCCCAACCTTAAAACCCGAAAACCTGTAAACTTCACGAACCATTGAACAGGTTCTCAAATAGGAAAAAGCCTATGCCGAATAGGCAACTGCCTCCTGGCGTTGTGTGCCAAGGCCGTCAATCCCAAGTTCCATCACATCGCCAGAAACCAAATAACGCTGGGGATTCAACCCAAGGCCAACGCCAGCTGGCGTACCTGTCGAAATCACGTCACCTGGCAAAAGCGTCATGAATTGGCTGATGTAACTGACCAAAAAAGGGATCTTGAATACGAGGTTTTTTGTGTTGCTGTTTTGCAGCAATTCATCATTGAGCTTCAGCCAGATACTCAAGTTATATGGGTCAGGCACCTCATCTTTGGTGACAAGAAAAGGCCCAAGTGGGGCAAAGCTGTCTGCACTTTTGCCCTTTACCCATTGCCCTAACCGCTCCAATTGAAATGCTCGCTCACTGACATCATTATGGAGCAGGTATCCTGCAACAAAGTTGATGGCATCAGCCTCCTCCACGTAACTGGCCTTTTTCCCTATCACAACGGCAAGCTCTACCTCCCAGTCCGTTTTTTCGCTGTTCTTCGGGATGATTACTGAGTCGTTTGGTCCACAGACCGCAGTGGTTGACTTGAAAAATAAAATGGGTTCGGTGGGCAGTTCCATGTTGCTCTCCTTGGCATGGTCGGAGTAGTTCAGCCCCACACAAATGATTTTTGATGGACGGCCAATTGGTGTGCCAAGCCTCGTGGTTGGGCTGACAATCGGGCATTTCTGTTGGTTCGATTGCAACCACACGGATAGCCTGTGCAGACCATCAGTTTCGAAGAATTTTTCATCGAAATCCTCTCCAAATCCGCTCACGTCGAGCCGTGTGCCGTTAGGGATTTGGATGCCAGGTTTTTCTTGGGTGGGTTTGCCGTGCCGTAGGAGTTTCATAATGATTTTAAAAAGTCAATCTTTCTTGAAAATGGCAGATACGGGTATTTTAAAGTTTGGCAAAGCTGGGGCGGCAGAACAAGTATCGTTCCCTGAATAAGTCACCATTTCATTCAGTTTTTTCCCATTATAAACATCTACTTGGCGGTGCTTTGGAAAAATATGCCAAACGACTTGGACGCCTGCATCACGATAGTTCAACATTTTTTCTCGAACTTTTTCTATTTGATCGCCACTCGAAATAACCTCAATAACAAAGGCTGGAACTTCATACGCATTTGGTTCGGCCAAATTGTAAATTTGGGGCTTTGTCAGCCACGCTATATCAGGTCTGCGGTGGTTTTTCAAAAAAAACAAATCAGGTTCGGCAATCAATTCACCTTCCACTTTTGAATCAGCCAAAAATTGCCTGAACAAAGTTTGTAAATTGTATTGGATGTAAAGCTGCGTCTTGTCCATACTTCGTTTTGTTTTCTCTACAGTTCCATTAACCCATTCGTATTTATAGAGGTCTTCTCTCGAAAGGTATTTCCTTTGAAATGCCTCCCACGCTATGAACTTCGGTTGCGTAGGTTTGATAGGCGGACTTGTTTTTTTTGTTGTTTGGCCTTGAACTGAGGACGTTCGCATTTTCTTTACTTTTTTACAAAAATACAAATCAAAGGTGATAAAGCAAAATAACAAGATTACCCCTTGATTTTCAACAACTTACACACTTGCGCTGCAACATTTGCCCCGGTAAACCCAAACTTCTCGTCCAAGACCTTAAACGGAGCGGAATAGCCGAAATGGTCAAGCCCCCAAACCAAACCCCGATCGCCAACAAGCCCTCGCAGGGTACTTGGCAAGCCAGCAGTTAGGCCAAAAGTTGGCACATTGCCGGGCAGTACTTCCTTTTGGTACTTCTTGGATTGGTTGCGGAACAAGCCCTCTGATGGTGCGGAAACTACCCGGACTTTAAGCCCTTTTTCGCTTCGCAAAATGGCAGAACCTGCAATCAAGGTAGCAACCTCAGAGCCATTGGCGACAAGCACTACATCTGGTTTGCCATCACAGTTTTCGACGATATAAGCACCCTTTGTCGTGTCTGCTTGGTTCGTGGTGGGAAGGTCATTCACCCCTTGTCGGCTAAAAATCAGGCCAGTGGGCGAATGGCGATTTTCAAGGGCAAACCGCCATGCAGCCACTGTTTCGGCACCATCGCCAGGGCGCAGGGCAACGAGGGCATTGCGGCCAGAATGGTTCTTCAATTGCTCCAATAAACGCAGCTGCGCTTCCTGCTCTACGGGCTGATGGGTTGGCCCATCTTCACCAACCCGGAAGGCATCGTGCGTCCAAAGGAACACTACAGGGGTTTCCATCAAAGCGGCTACCCGCATGGCTGGCTTCATATAATCACTGAAGGCAAAGAAAGTGGCACATGCTGGAATAACACCACCGTGTAGCGACATGCCAATGGACAAAGCAGCCATCGTAAGTTCACTCACACCCGCCTGTAAAAAGGCACCGTTGAAATCGTTGCGTTTGAAAGCCGAGGTTTTCTTCAGGAAATTCTCCGTTTTGTCGCTGTTGGCAAGGTCGGCAGATGAAACAATCATGTTTTCCACTTTCCCGGCCAAATAGCCCAACACCGCACCAGAGGCATTGCGGGTAGCATCATTTGGCTTGCATTGGATTTCAGACCAATTGATTTGTGGAAGTTTACCAGTCTGGAAAAAAGCAAACTTGTTGGCAAATACTGGATTGTCCTTTGCCCAAGCTTTAAAGTCTGCCTTGCGCTTTTTGGCCTCTTTCTTTTTTTGTTCCAAAATAGTGGCATAGCGTTCGGCCACATCCTGGAAGATGCGGAATGGGTTCGCCGGATCGCCACCAAGCCCTTCCACTGTTTTTTCGAAAGAGCCTCCAGCGCCCGTAAGCGGCTGCCCGTGCAGTTCCACTTCTCCTTCGAACATGCTACCATCTGCTTTCCTCGTACCAAAACCCATCAATGTTTTGCCTATGATGAGCGTAGGCCTGCCAGTTTCTGTGATACCAGCCTTGATGGCCGAACGGATGGCCTCGTGGTCGTTGCCGGGAATGGTAAGCACATGCCAGCCCCAAGCTTCGTATTTCATGGCAGTGTCCTCGCTTGTTACATCATCCACTTCGGTGCTGAGTTGGATATCGTTGGCATCGTAGAACATGACGATATTGCCAAGTCCCAAGTGCCCTGCAATACGCCCAGCAGCTTGGGATATTTCTTCCTGAACACCACCATCTGATATATAAATGAAGGTCTTGTGTGCTACAGTTTCACCAAAGCGGGCGGCAAGAAATCGCTCTGCTATGGCTGCCCCAATTCCAAATGTATGGCCAAGTCCGAGCGGCCCGCTGGTATTTTCTATTCCCCTTTGGACATCAATTTCGGGGTGGCCGGGCGTTGGGCTGCCCCATTGGCGGAAGTTTTGGATGTCATCCATGGTGTATTTGCCCAGCAAGGTTTGCTGTGCGTACAACATGGCGGACATGTGGCCGGCATCCAAAAAGAAGCGGTCACGCAATGGCCAAGCCATATCCGTTGGGTCAAAGTTTAGGAACTCAGAATAGAGCACATGGATGAAATCAGCACCACCCATTGGGCCACCGGGATGACCTGATTTTGCTTTTTCGACCATGGAAGCGGCAAGGATGCGGATATTGTCAGCGCAACGAAGGGAAAGGTTGGACATGTTTGAAATTAGAAAATTGGGAAATCAGGAATTGAGACTTGCTGCTAATTTATTGAAAATCAGCATGCTAGTTTCTCAATCGCATAATTCCATGAAATTTTAGTGCAAAGAAAGGGAATGCTATCAAGAGACAAGGGAAATTAAGCTGGGCTTTTTTCCACAAAAAATTCTGGCTGTAATAATCTCATCTATCAATAGGCGCAACCAACTCTTCCCGCAAACCCAGCAATTGCTCTTCCAAGTCATCGTCCATGACAGAAGCTCTTTGACAGTCTTTCCATCTAAGGTCAAGGTCACGGTAGAGTAGGGCGAAATAGCCTAACAACGGCATTAAAGCCACCAACACAATAAGCCAACCCTTTCCGATGACCAAGGCCAAGGCCATGCAAATCAACCAGTACAAAATGTACAGCACCATGGAGACGAACAAGGCTACGGAGGCCCTGAACTCAATGTTTTTGGTTTTCTTGGTGGCGAACCAATTGCCAAGGTAAAGTGGAAGCCAGTTCAATCCATAACCAATAATAAAAGGTATCCAAAGTATGCCGAGCAAGGTGGCGCTGCCCAGGGAATAGGAGGTGTGATCCATCAAACCCCTGTCAGTAGTTCCAGCATTCTTGAGCAAGCCTAGGTATTTACTTACCTTATCCCTCAAGCTTTCTTTTTTTTCTAAGGGTAACTCATTGAGTTGATCAGCCAGCTTTTTTTCTTGAAAAAGCGGGTTTGGGTCGGTTGAAAAGGTCGGAAAAACCCTTGCCGAAGGCCCGGTCCGATGGATTTCGAGCAGTGGTTCCACCCATTCGTCGTCGGCTGGGTCGGCAATATGTACCACTCGCTCTAAAAGGTGCTTACCCAATTCATTCGTCAAGGCAGTTACGGCTTTGGCTTGGTTCTGCTGGTAAACGGGCATAAAATCCTGCACCCTGATTGGTTCTCCAAAATCAATCTTAACAACCGAGCGGAATTGGTCAGGATTGGTGTAATTGACACCAACGGGTACGATATGGACATCCAAGCCTTCGTATTTTTCCAAAGCCCCGAACACAATGCGGGCAGTCCCCTTCATCATAGGGCGCAAACGTTTCTCGTGTTTGGTTCGGCCTTCGGCCAATATCATGACCATCCTGTTGTCGGCCAACGCCTCGTAGCATTTGCTGAAAGTATCGTAGTTGTTTTTCAGTCCACTGTATCCAGTGTCATCAATCCTGAAAATGGGAACGATGTGGAACCATTTGTACAGCTTTCGGATGAAGCCACTTTGTACATAGAGGTCGCCACGTGCAAGAAAATTTAAGGGTTCTTCAAGCCAGCAGGCAATGATGCATGGTTCGATAAATGCGGTAGGGTGGTTGGTTGCCAGGATGACGGGCTTGCCTTTTGGGATTCGTTCCCGGTGCGAGATGTGGATTTTACGGAAATAAACGGATAAGGCTATTTTTGCGCAAGGCTTTACCAGGCTGTATATCATCTTGTTGGTGTTGTTGCTTCGCAATTTTTTGAGTCAATCATTGCGAAGCGGCAAAATTACAACCCGTGCCGCCATTTTCAGGAAAATGCAGCATCAAAAACATCTTATCGTCATTGGCGGTGCTACGGCAACCGGGAAAACAGCTATGGCCATTGAGGTTGCCAAGCATTTTGGGGCAGAAATCCTTTCTGCTGACAGCCGCCAGTTCTACCGTGAAATGAGCATTGGCACTGCAAAGCCGACTACTGACGAGTTGGCACAGGTTCCCCATCATTTTATCAATTCGCTTTCCATTACCGACGAATACACCGTTGGCGACTATGAAACGCAGGCACTTCAACTGTTGGCCGAGCTGTTTCAAAAATCAAATACTGCCCTCCTTGTCGGTGGGTCTGGGCTATTTATCAGGGCGCTTTGCGATGGTCTGGACGATTTTCCATCAGTGCCTGTTGAGATAGTGACCTCATTGGAGGAGAAACTAAAAATCCAGGGCGTCGAGGCACTTCAAGCTGAATTGAAGGAGCAAGACCCTGACTATTACAACCAAGTTGATTTGCAAAATCCTCATCGCCTGATAAGAGCTTTGTCAGTGTGTAGGGCCAGTGGCAAGGCATTTTCCAGTTTTCGAAAAAATGAAAAAAAGCAGCGCTTTTTTGAGCCTATTTATGTCCTGCTGGAGTTGGAAAGGCCAGTTTTATACAATAGAATCAATCAAAGAGTGGACCTGATGATAGCAGCTGGGCTGGAAGAAGAAGCCCGTGCCCTGTTTCCTTTTCGGCACCTGAATGCTTTGCAAACCGTTGGTTATCAAGAGCTTTTCGAATATTTCGAGGGGAAAACCAGTTTTGAAGAAGCAGTGGAAAATATTAAAATGAACAGCCGTAGGTATGCCAAACGCCAATCAACCTGGTTCAGAAAAGACGAAAATTGGAAGGCCTTCCATCCGACCGAACCCAAGGCCATTATTGATTTTATCCAACAAAACTTGGTGTGATTATCACCCCTCAGCCCTTAAAAAATAACTTCTTTCTTCACGAGTTCCCCAAGGTCTTTGTAGGAAATGGTGAAATCCGTTGGCCCAAAAGCGTATGCCGCTGCTTCGTAGGGATTGTACCAAAAATAGATACCATCTTTTTGAAGTTCAAAATTGGTGGGTAGTGTAAACTTGCTTTCCCAAAAATAGCCCTCTGCAATCAAGTCTGCGTCCAAAGGCAGTTCCCGTGCTTTTTTGAATTCCCGCTCTGCCAATTTCTCCAAGGCGCCTAAGTCGGTGATTAGTTCATTCCAACCCAAGGTTTTGCCCGTTTTGAGGTTGAAATTTTTTACAGAAACGAATGAATTTGGATGTGCCCCACCTGCGTAAGAGTAAGTGCCCAATGTGATGCTGACGACTTTGGGCGTGTGCAGCCCTACCTCACCTGTCACACTGACTTCCCAATTGTTGTTCTCTTGGTTGTCTGGCGATTCATTCCGAGCGGTTTGCCAATCGTTGAGGAACGACTTGGCCGCATTGGACAGTGCAGCCTGCGTGTTTGGCTGAAGATGCTCCTCGAACACCAAGACTTTTATCAGGTAGTTATAGATGGAATCGTTGATGGCTTGCCTGACGGAAGCGACACCATCCGTCACAATTGGATAAACCATGTCTATTTGAGCACAAGCACCATCCTGTTTTTCACACTCACCCATCCTGTCCTCAAAATTCTTGATTTCAAAACGGACTTTTAAACCTTTTTCACTTGTCAATCGGCTCTTGCAACTTGCAAAAGCAAAAACAGTGGCAATCAAAATTAAGGTAACTCTTAACATAAAAATAGATAAACTACAATTTGTTAAATCTTCTCGAAATCAGCTCAAGGTGACTTAAACTAAGTCGAATAAGCTCTGAACGCCGGGCGTACGGGACGCTATGAATCCTTCTGCAAACTCCACTCCGATTGGTCGGCCAAATGCTCGGCCTTTTGCCTTCACGAACTCAAAGAAATCTTGACCAGAAATCGGTGTTGCTGGTTCGTTTTGGTACTCGGCTGCTCCTGGCAGGAAGAATTGTGAACGAAAAGTCTGGATTAGCTCCAGTTTTTTTTCCAGGTAGGGGGTGATGTCCACCACGAAGCTGGGGACAAGGTCTTTGTCCTGTATATAATGATAAACCGCCTTTGGCCGCCAATGCTGCTGTGGCATCCCATCTAAGTTGGTTTCGATTTTCAAAAGGCCGGAATAAAAACAGGCATCCGCTTCGAGTTTTGCCGAGCGCCCATGGTCGGGATGACGGTCGTCGGGGGCATTGCAGAGCACGACCTCAGGTTGGCACCACCTGATGATTTCAATGATTTTCAAAAGGTTTTCTTGGTTATATTGAAGGAACCCATCGGCCATGCCCAAATTTTTCCTGAAGCTGGCTCCCATTTTCAGTGCAGACTCTGCCGCTTCGGCATCCCGCAATGCTGCACTGCCTCTGCTCCCAAGTTCGCCACGGGTGAGGTCAAGCAGGCCGACCGTTTTGCCTTGGTCAATATGCTTCAACAAGCTGCCACAGCAGCTCAGTTCTACATCATCAGGATGGACGCCAACGGCAAGGATATCAACTTTCATAGGTTAAGAATAATTCAGGTCAATTTTATTTGCAAATGCCTGTTAATCAATATTTTGCAAATTAATTCCCGATAATCCGGGATGGGCTATTCAACATTCATCATTTATCATTCACAAAGCTACTCTTCAGCCAAAATATAAGCGGAGAACGGGTTCACCATGGCATAGCCATAAGTGTTCATACCCATGCCATTCAGGTCAATTCGGCCATTGGTGCAAATCATTTTCCAATTGCCGGGTGGCACTTGTAGTTCCTTTCCCCTTGCGTTTCCGTTGTAAATGACAAGGATGCGCTTCCATGAATCCCCATTGGCGTTACCTTCGATGGTAAACCCAACCACATTGTCGTAAGGATAGTCCAAGAACTTCAAGTGTTTTTGAATTTGTTCCTGGCTCGTCATCTTGAATGCTGGGTGTTCTTTGCGTAGTTTGATGAGTTGTTTGTAGTATTCAAAAAGGTCGAGGTTCTTGGTTTTATTGTCCCAATCTATCTGGTTGATTTTATCGGGTGACTCAAAACTGTTTTCCACTAAGTTTTTGGTGCGAACGAACTCCTCTCCAGCATGGAGGAACGGCACACCTTGCGACGTGAAGACCATTGTCTGAGCGAGTTTATTCATTGCCAATCGCTCGGCATCCGTATTGTTGGGGCAAGAAAGCAGCAGCCTGTCCCAAAGGGTGTGGTTGTCGTGACAAGAGACGTATTTGATGCATTGCAAAGGGCTTTTCGCCCATGGAGCCTTGGAGTAGTTCACTTTTGAATAATCAATTTGGGGATGGTTGACCCCTCCTACGATACCGAATTTCACACTCTCCTCCAATTTCAACTCACCGTTGATAAAGCCTTTTGCATTGTGGGTAAAAACATGGCCTTTTGCGCCATCCCTGAACTCATCAGAAAATGCAGCAATGCCGTCTAATTTTGAAACGTTGGCCTTAACCGCTCTTTTCTCTTCTGACAAAGTGCTGGAATTAGCCGTCCAACCTTCGCCATAAATAAAAATAGTAGGGTCAATTTTGCGAAGCTCCGCCGCTATTTGGTTCATGGTTTCAATATCGTGGATGCCCATGAGGTCAACCCGGAAGCCGTCAATATGGTATTCCTTGGCCCAATAAAGCATGGATTCCAAGATGAATTTCCTGACCATTGGGCGCTCAGATGCCACTTCGTTGCCGCAGGCAGAAGCATTAGAGTAATTGCCTATTGCATCACGACGATAGTAGTAGTCAGGTGCAAATTGGTTGAAGACCGACTCCTGCGTGGCGCCTGTATGGTTGTAAACCACATCCATGACTACCCTCAGCCCGTTTTCATGGAGTGTTTTTACCATGGCTTTGAACTCCGTTATCCGCTTTGAAGCATCGCCAGCAACAGTTGCATAAGTGCCTTCAAGTGCGTTGTAGTTCTGGGGGTCGTAGCCCCAGTTGTAGTTGAAGTTGTTCGGGATGGCTTCATCAATGGATTTGAAGTCAAAAAATGGCAGTATGTGCAAATGGGTAACGCCGAGTTCCTTGAGGTGATCCAGCCCAGTGGAAAGGCCGCTACTTGTTTTAGTACCGGTTTCGGCAAGGCCGAGGTACTTGCCCTTGTGCTTGATGCCAGAGGAAGGGTGAATGGAAATGTCACGGAGGTGTAGCTCATACAGTACGATGTCGGCAGGACTTGCCAAAGGGGGCTTTTTGTCGGATTCCCAACCTGCTGGGTTGGTTTTCGCAAGGTCAACTACTTGGCCAAGTTCCCCATTGGTGCCCACGGCCTTGGCGTAAGGGTCAACGGAGGGGGCCAACAAAAAAGAATCAACCATCGCTTGAAAATGGTAGTATTTCCCTTCGAGGTTGCCATTGACCTTCACGCTCCAGACGCCATTTTTTCCTTTTTTCATTTTGTGAAACGAGGAAAAAGGCAAGCCTTCCTTTTCATATAAATAGAGCGTCACCTCGGATGCGGGCGGCGACCAGACCTTGAAAGTGGATTTGGTAGGGGTGTAGGTCAGCCCAAGGTCGGTGCCTTTATAGGCCGGGAATTTGTCCAATTCGGCATTCGTAAATTTCCGTGGCCTTTTCATTTTTTGCTTCTTGATGTCTTTGGTAGTTGCGTCTTCTTTTGAAGGATTGGGTGAGGGATTAACCTGGGCGTTGACCTGCTGTAAACCAATAAGCAAACCAAGTAATGCCGCCGATAAGATAGATTTCATAATTGAAGTATTGGATTTGTGGCTTTTTGATGCCTTTTTCGAAGCGGCAAAACTACGAATATCGAATGATGCACTTACCGCTAATGGCTGGTTTCCTATTTTTGCGGAAAAAAAATGAACATGAAAGGATTGGTTTATTCTGGCTTTTTGGTAATGCTCTTCTTTGCCTGCCAAACGAATTTTGAACCTCAAACACTACCCATCCTTGGCAACAGGGACGTAGGCCCCAACGGTGATACCATTTACCATAAAATTCGGGATTTCAGTTTTATCAACCAAGATAGCCAAGTAGTGAACAATGCTAGTTTTGCTGGAAAAGCCTACGTGGCTGATTTCTTTTTCATTGCTTGCCCAACTATTTGCCCGAAAACCTCCAAGCAAATGCTGCGCATTCACGACCGTTTCAAAACCGAACCTAATCTTCTTTTGTTAGCCCATTCGGTTGCACCAAAGTATGATACCGTGGCCGCTTTGAACCGCTATGCCCGCAACCTTGGTGTCGAATCGTCCAAATGGCATTTCGTCACAGGAGAGCAAGCGAAAATCTATGACATTGCAGGAGACTACTTCAGCATTGCGCAGGAAGACCCCTCGGCTCCAGGCGGGTTTGACCACTCTGGCAGGTTGATTTTGGTGGACAAAAACCGCCAAGTACGTTCGTTTTGCAATGGCACCGACCCAGCGGACGTTGACCGTTTTATGAAAGACATTGAAAAATTATTGAATGAAAAATAAAGCATTTTTTGGTTGTTTCGCCATTGCGCTGCTCTTTTGGGCTTGTGACCAATACCCTTACGAACAAGGAAAAATCCTCTACACCAATTTTTGTGAAAACTGCCACATGGCCGATGGTACTGGTTTGAAAGGGCTTATCCCCCCGCTGGCGGGTGCCGATTTTTTGAAGAACTCGCCAGAAGGAGTGCCTTGTATTATTCGGGGAGGATACAAAGGTGAAATGACCGTAAATGGAGTAGTTTATGACACTGAAATGGCAGGAATAGCAAAACTAAGCGATTTTGAAATCACCAATATTATCAACTATGTCCACACCTCCTGGGGCAATGATTTTCCCATTGTCCATCTAAAGCAAGTACAGGAATGGTTGAAACCTTGCGAGAATGTCATTAAACCTTTTTGAAGCATCTCGGTTTGAAGTTCGAAAATTCAACCTGCTGTTAATCAGCACCATATTAAATAGAGATGCATAGACTTACCACCGTCCAATTTTTGCCCATTTCCCTTGAAAAAGCATGGGAATTCTTTTCGAACCCTTCCAACCTGAACAAGATTACGCCCAAGGAAATGAACTTGGTGCCCACTTCTACACTGCCAGAAAAATCCTATCCAGGCATGTTCATCACTTATAAAGTCAAGCCAGTGCTGGGCATTCCGATGCTTTGGGTCACGGAGATTACGCACCTGCGGGAGAACGAGTTTTTCGTAGACGAGCAACGAATTGGCCCTTACCGAATTTGGCACCACCAGCACCACTTCAAAGCGGTGAAGGGTGGGGTAGAGATGACCGATATTGTGGATTATCGCATTCCGGGCGGCCCAATCGGGGTGTTGATGGAAAAGCTGTTTATCGGAAATAAAGTTCGTTCCATTTTTGAGTTCCGAACGAAACGATTGGTCGAATTGTTTGGGGCTTGATTTGATCGCATTGCCTATTTTTGTGTCATGTCCGACCTAATTGCCAACAAAGTAAAGCTCATAGAGTGTCCAAGGGATGCCATGCAGGGCCTCAAGGATTTCATCCCTACGGAGGTCAAGGCAGCCTATATCAACCAACTCTTGAGCGTTGGGTTCGATACCATTGACTTTGGCAGCTTTGTGTCCCCCAAGGCTATCCCACAAATGCGGGATACTACCGAAGTGCTCGGACAACTCAATTTGTCAACAACTAAGAGTAAACTCTTGGCGATTGTTGCCAATCAACGTGGGGCAGAGGATGCTTCGCAATTTCCTGAAATTCAATACCTTGGCTATCCGTTTTCTATTTCCGAAACCTTTCAGGTTCGCAATACCAATGCTACTATCGAGGAGTCTTTGGAGCGAGTGGAGGAGATTCAGGCCATTTGTTTGCGCAGCAAAAAAGAATTGGTGGTTTATATAAGCATGGGATTTGGCAACCCCTATGGCGACCCTTGGAACGTGGACACGGTAGTGCATTGGGTGGATAAACTCGCTGAAATGGGTATCCGAATCCTCCAGCTTTCCGACACGATTGGCGTCTCCAATCCTGCAAGCATAACCTATCTTTTTTCAAGCCTGATACCTTATTACCAACCCAAAGGCATAGAAATCGGAGCACACCTTCATACCGAGCCACACAATTGGAAGGAAAAAGTAGAGGCCGCATGGAACAGCGGCTGCACCCGTTTCGATGGCGCAATCAAAGGATTTGGCGGCTGCCCAATGGCAAAGGACGACCTCACGGGCAATATGCCCATGGAAAACATGGTTCATTTTTTTCAAAATAGGATTGGGGATACAGGTATTAATGAATCCGAATTCGAAAAATCAATGGCCCTGGCATTAGAAGTTTTTCCACATTAGCAGAAGATTGTTTTGAGGCTTGCTATCTTGCGCCAACAATTTAACAATCAAACAATTCAGCTATGTCCAAGATAGATCTCCTCCTTGAAAAATACGGCGAAAGCCACCAGAACGGCATCAATAAGCTTATCCATTGGGTTTGTGTCCCCAGCATCATGTTCAGCTTGTTTGGCTTGCTTTATTCCATTCCATTCTTAACGGAACGAACCCTTTACACGAATTGGGCAACCGTCTTGCTCATTTTTGCCTTGATTTATTATATCCGACTGTCCCTGCCGATGTTCCTTGGCTTTGTGCTGATAGGCGGTGCTATGGTTTACGGGGTTAATGCCATCTATGAAATGAGTTTTGGCGATGCAAAAATGGTGGCCTTGGTGTCTGTCATCATCTTCGTTGTGGCTTGGATTGGTCAATTTATTGGCCATAAAATAGAAGGAAAAAAACCGTCATTTTTGGAAGATTTGCAGTTTTTATTGGTTGGGCCAGCTTGGTTGCTGCATTTCATTTACAAAAAGGTGGGGATAAGCTACTGAGCTACTAATATCATTCAGAAGTAAAATTTGGTTTGTTGGTTTGCCCAGCTTAAATGAGTCTTTTCTGAAGAAGAAGGAGTCAGGATAATTTGCCATTTACAAACAGCATTCATCGTGTTTCCTTCACGTCCGTATCCCAATGCGCCGCACGGCGCACTTCGCCTCTTTCTCCTATGTTTTCACCGTGGTAATTTCCATAACAATCGAGGATGTTCAGAAACAATTCTTCTCGCTTGTTGATATAATTCTTCATCAAGTTCAAAGTTTCATCAAGGCTATTGCTTTTGGTGCCGCTTCGCAAATCAATCACCCATTTGCCTTTCATAGCCTTGGTATTCTTTTCAATGGGCCGGTTAACCCTTGTTTTTGGCATTAAAAAAAGGTCGAGAATCGAGTAGAAATAGTAACCACCAAGCAGGTTATCCCGAACGACCATGCCAGAATAGGGTCCAAATGCAAGGATTTTTCGGGCTGCAAGGTCGTCAATGATGAAGGTGTGTGGTTCTTGTTCAGCTGTGATTTTCCAATTGTAAAGGTTGATTTTCTGGCGTTTTTCCTTGGCATCGAAATGGAATAGCCAGTTCTCTTCAAATTTGACGCTGAAGTCGAGGCGCTTGAAAGAACTAGAGCCATCCTTGTAGTCCAGTTTCCTCGAATTGAGATAAGCCTTTATTTCTTGTTCAAAGCTGACCATTTTATTGATGTTAAGTCAGTTCGCACAAAATAGCAGGGCGTTTGTTGAGAAAAAATACCCAAACAAAAGTCTCTACCTCTATGCTTTTACAAAAGTTCAATCATGCGTCCATCAGGCAACAGTTCAAGCTCTTTGGCGGTGCTCTTGCTGGCGTCGTACTCGTCTTCTGAACCTTCGGCCATACCACTGACCATGTAAATCGTCATGGCTTCGTCTATACTAGCAACCGTCCGAACGATTCCATGGCCATCGGAAACAGTGCCGGCAATCACTTGTCGGTCAATGAGTTTGCCGGATTTTTCAAAAGTAGCCAATATGTACTGGTAGCTGAGCAAGCTAGCTTTCCAGTAGAGTAGGGCAGTGGCATCCTTTAGGCCCTCGATCCGGAAGCAGGGCACGAACTCGGTCAACTCGTCTGCTACTTCCTCTATAGGTAAAATGAAATCATCTATGGCCTTTTGCGGTAAAGGCTCGTTTTCAAGACTATAGGTAAAGGCACTTTCTTCAGTGATGGAGATAGGCAGTTTTTCCTCTGGGAATTTTTGAATGAATTGGTTGAATGTCATTGCAAATTGTCGAATGGTTGTTCGCTTAGTTTCGGCAAAAATAAGTGGGCTTGTTTACTCTTGGCAAGTTTATTCACACTGATTGAGTCCCAAAGGTATTTTTGCGGAAAAAATGAAATGGTCGGTATTGATTTCCACTACAATTTTCCCTTAAAAGCGCATAATACATTCGGAATAGCGGCACAAGCTGCGCAGTTGGTAGTGGTGCAGAATATAGAGTCACTGCTGACTATCTTAAGGGCCAACCAAATGCCAATACGAATATTAGGAGGAGGCAGCAATATTTTGCTGACAGGTGACTTGCCGGGCCTGACCATCAAAAATGAAATTGGAGGGATTGAAATCATCTTGGAGAATGAAAACGATGTGCTCGTCAAAATTGGCGGAGGGGTTGGCTGGCATGATTTGGTGCTATGGGCCGTGGATCAAGGTTACGGAGGCATCGAAAACCTATCCCTAATCCCAGGAACGGTTGGTGCAGCGCCCATCCAAAACATTGGCGCCTATGGCGTGGAGTTAAAAGATGTGTTTCATTCATTGGATGCCATTGATTTACGGTCTGCTGAGCCGCTGCATTTTACAACGGAGCAATGCAAATTTGGCTACCGGGACAGTATTTTCAAGCGGGAATTGAAGGGGCAGGCCATTATCGTGCACGTTTTTTTGAAACTCCATAAAAAGCCCGTTTTGAACACTGATTATGGCGATATCCAAAGGGTTTTGGCCGCAAATGGCATCACAAAGCCGACCATACGGGACGTCAGCAATGCGGTTATCCATATCCGGCAAAGCAAGTTGCCTAACCCCCAAGAAATTGGAAATGCGGGCAGTTTCTTCAAAAACCCAGAATTGGATGCCATTGAAATTCAGCGATTTATAAGCCGTTTTCCGCTTGCTCCACATTATCTTCAAACAGATGGCCGGGAAAAAGTACCCGCAGGTTGGCTCATAGAACAGGCTGGCTGGAAGGGCCAACGCTTTGGCGATGCAGGCTGTCATGCCAAGCAAGCATTGGTGTTGGTGAATTATGGAAGTGCAAAAGGAGGGGAGATATTGGACTTAGCCCATAAAATTCAGTCTTCCGTTAAAGCGAAGTTTGACATTGACATTACCCCAGAAGTGAATATTTGGTAAGCCAACCATTTATAGGGCGATTGAAAAAAGCCCGGCTATCAAGCGATAGTCGGGCTTTTTTTTGGACGGAATTAGTAATTTTTACTCATCCTAAATTTTCTCCAAGTGGAAAATTAAATCAGAGGAAATCAAATCCCATTTACCGTCCCCCAATTTTTTCATGTTAAACTCCTTTTTCTCATCGCCCTCTTCCCAAAGGTAGAACTTCCCGTCCCTGATTTCCCAATGGTTGCCAGCGCCAATTTGGATTTTAGACCTTTTCCCGAAGTAAACCGTGCCATCAGGCTTAAATTCGGCTTTGAACTTCAAGCCGTCAATAATGCCTTGGCCGATGTCAATGCCCATTTTGCCAAGGCCCTCGCCCAAGCCTGCAAGCCCCTGTGCGAGTTGTCCCATGCCTTCCACAAAATTGCCAGCGGCATTGCTTGAATGGCTGTCTTCACCTAGTTCAGATTCAATTTCTTTCTTGGCCTTTTCAATTTCGGTCTTGATTTCCTCTTTTGCTTTTTTTAGTTCTTCTTCAACCTCTTCTTTTGCCTTTTCCATTTCATGCTTGGCTTCAGGCAAATGAAGGGTAACCTGGTAATGGCCTGCAAATTCCTGCTGCTTCGCTTCATCCGATTGGCAGGAAATGAGTAAAAGCAAGGAAAGCGCTACAAAAACAATGTACTTCATACGGTCATCAATTTAATGGTGAAAAAATGATGGACAAGGTCACAAAAAATGATAACCATGGCAAAAATTATCTGTGAATTGAGTTGCTTTTTGGACGGATGATGCTAAAGCAAGATTTGGCCATCCATGAAATAGCCCCAAATGGCAACGAAAAATCTAACTTTGCCCCCTCAATCATTCCAGCAAACCAAGTCCAGTAAACAAATGCCCCACACAAATCATTTCTACACCAAATTCATTCTATGAGTGTGTCACTGCAAGAAGCAATAAAGAACCGTATTCTCATTCTCGATGGTGCAATGGGCACCATGATTCAGCGATACAAGCTGACCGAAGCTGATTACCGTGGCGAGCGTTTTGCCGATTGGCACCTCGATGTGAAGGGTAACAATGATTTACTCTGCATCACCAAACCTGAGATCATTGAGGCCATCCACCGTGAGTACCTGGAGGCAGGTGCTGACATTATCGAGACCAACACCTTCAGTTCCACCAGCATAGCCATGGCGGACTACGAAATGCAGGAACTGGCCTATGAACTCAACCTCGAAGCTGCCCGATGTGCACGCCAGGCGATTGAGGCTTTCGCTTCGCAAAATACTGGTAAACAACGTTTTGTAGCCGGAGCATTTGGCCCGCTGAACAAGACGCTTTCCCTTTCCCCAGATGTGAATGACCCTGGTTTCCGTGCCGTCACCTTCGATGAGTGCGTGGCCGCCTACTACGAACAGGCCCGTGGACTGATGGATGGCGGAGTTGATATATTTTTGGTGGAAACGATTTTTGATACACTAAACGCAAAAGCAGCGCTCTTTGCCATTGATAAGCTTTTCGAGGAGAGGGGTGCTAAATTGCCCATCATGATTTCCGGTACCATCACCGATGCCAGTGGACGCACCCTTTCTGGTCAGACTGTCGAGGCATTTTGGATTTCGGTAAAACATGCCAGACCTTTCTGTGTCGGTTTAAACTGTGCCTTGGGCGCCAAGGAAATGCGCCCGCACCTAGAGGCACTGGCCGAAATAGCTGATTGCTATGTTCATGCCTATCCGAATGCAGGCCTGCCAAATGAGATGGGGGAATACGACCAGACCCCGCACGAGATGTGCCATTTTATAGAGGATTTTGTGGAAAGTAATTTCGTGAATATCGTAGGTGGCTGCTGTGGTACGACTCCAGACCACATCCGGCACATGGCTGAGCATGTTGTCAACCTGAAACCCCGTCAGATATCCCCAAAGCCTCATTACACCATGTATGCAGGGCTGGAACCACTCATCGTCAGGGAAGAGACCAATTTCGTTAACGTAGGCGAACGCACCAACGTGACGGGCAGCCGCAAGTTTGCGAAGCTGATAAAAGAAGGTAACTATGCCGAGGCGCTCAGTGTTGCACAGCAACAGGTAGAGGGCGGCGCCCAAATCATTGATGTGAACATGGACGAGGGCTTACTCGATTCCGAGAAGGCCATGGTCACTTTCCTCAACCTTGTGATGGCCGAGCCGGAGATTGCGAAGTTGCCGATCATGATTGACAGTTCCAAGTTTAGCGTCATTGAAGCAGGTTTGAAATGTGTTCAGGGCAAGTGCATCGTGAACTCCATTTCTATGAAAGAAGGGGAGGCGGAGTTCATCCGGCAAGCTAAGTTGGTTAGGCGCTATGGTGCATCAGCAGTAGTCATGGCTTTCGATGAAAAAGGGCAGGCAGACACGATTGAACGCAAGGTGGAAATCTGCTCCAGGGCTTACAAGATTCTGACTGAGCAAATTGGCTTCCCGCCCGAGGACATCATTTTCGACCCAAATATTTTCGCCGTTGCAACGGGCATTGAGGAACATAATGAGTACGCCATTTACTATATCGAAGCATGTCGGCAAATAAAGCAGCGTTGCCCCGGTGTGAAAATCAGCGGAGGTGTGAGCAACCTGTCGTTCAGCTTCCGTGGTAATGATCGGGTTCGGGAGGCCATGCACTCAGCCTTTTTGTACCACGCAATACAAGCTGGCATGGACATGGGCATCGTAAACGCAGGGATGATGGAGATTTACGAGCAATTACCCAAAGACTTGCTTGAAAGGGTGGAGGATGTGCTGTTCAATCGCCGAGCCGATGCTACCGAGCGGCTTACGGAGTTTGCGGAGACCCTCAAAGGCAGTGGCGGGATGCAAATTGAAAAAGACCTTGCCTGGCGTGATACTCACGTTGAGAAGCGGTTGGAGCATTCCTTGGTAAAAGGGATTACCGATTTCATAGACATTGACATTGAAGAAGCCCGTCAAAAATACCCTCAGCCCATCCACGTCATAGAGGGGCCTTTGATGGACGGAATGAACGTCGTCGGCGACCTGTTCGGCAGTGGTAAAATGTTCTTGCCACAGGTGGTGAAGTCTGCAAGGGTGATGAAAAAAGCAGTGGCTTATTTGACCCCGTTTATTGAGGAAGAAAAATTAAGGTCTGGCGACGCAGGCAAACCCAAGGGAAAAATCCTAATGGCCACGGTCAAAGGTGATGTTCACGACATAGGTAAAAACATCGTGGGCGTTGTACTTGGCTGCAACAATTACGACATCGTTGACCTTGGTGTGATGGTACCGGCTGATAAGATTTTGGATGCCGCCATTGCAGAAAAAGTGGACATGATTGGCCTAAGCGGCCTCATTACACCTTCACTTGATGAAATGGTTCATGTAGCCAAGGAAATGCAACGGCGTGGCTTCACCATGCCACTTTTGATAGGTGGCGCAACGACCTCCCGTACACATACCGCCGTAAAAATTGAGCAACAGTACAATGGGCCTGTGGTGCATGTGCTGGACGCAAGCCGCAGTGTGGCTGTTGCCTCTACCCTCATTGGTAGTGACGATGACGCTCGTTCAAATTTTATACTTGAAACCAAAAAAGACTACGCCACTATTCGGGAGCAGCGACTCAACCGCACCACCACTAAGAAGTACCTGAGCATCAAGGAGGCAAGGGCGAACAACTATAAGATTGACTGGGCGGCCTACACACCGCCCAAACCTAAATTTTTGGGTATCAAGGTGTTTGACAATTATGACCTTGCAGAATTGAGCAATTATATTGACTGGACGCCTTTCTTCGCCAGTTGGGAACTCAGGGGCAAGTACCCCGACATCCTGATGGACGAAACGGTTGGCGAACTTTCCCGCCAACTTTTCAATGATGCCCAATCATTGCTGCGGCGGGTGATTGACGAAAAATGGTTGACGGCACGAGCGGTCATCGGATTTTTTCCGGCCAATGCCGTTGAGGCAGACAGCCTCGAACTGTACACGGACGAGGGTAGGGTAGTGGTTCAGTCAAAATTGCATTTTTTGCGACAGCAAATGGAAAAAGCACCTGGCCAACCTAATATCAGCCTTTCCGATTTCATAGCACCCAAGGGAAAGGAAGATTATATCGGCAGCTTCGCCGTGTCAACTGGCTTTGGCATTGACAAATGGGTAAAGCAGTTTGAGGAGCAACTCGACGACTATAGTGCTATCCTGCTAAAGGCGCTTGCGGATCGCTTAGCAGAGGCATTTGCGGAAAGGATGCACGAACGGGTGCGCAAGGAGTTTTGGGGTTATGCCACAACCGAAAATCTTGACGGCCAGTCTCTTATCGAAGAGAAGTACCAAGGCATTCGGCCAGCACCGGGCTATCCTGCCTGCCCAGAGCATACGGAAAAGCGCACTCTTTGGCAATTGCTGAATGTGGAAGAAAATTCGGGCATCAAATTGACGGAAAGCTGTGCCATGTGGCCAGCGGCAGCGGTCAGTGGCTGGTATTTTGCCCATCCTGAGAGCAAGTATTTTACGACGGGACAATTAGGAAAAGACCAAGTTGAGGATTATGCTGGGCGAAAAGGGATGACGGTGCAGCAAGCTGAAAAATGGTTGGCGAGCGTACTGAATTACGACGCTTAAAAATCAAATGGTAATTACATTAGCCCCAATACACCCTTCCATTGCCTTTGAGGTATTTCTTGATGTTTAGCCAAAATGCCACGAAGAGGTAAAGTATGATAGGGGAGCCTAATGCTACAAAACTGGCATAGATGAAATACATACGAACCCTTGAGGATGCTAGCCCCATTTTATCGCCAAGATAGTTGCATACACCAAAGGCTGACCGTTCCATCAAATCTTTGAAATTTCCCATGTTGCAAATTTAACTGGTCAATCCTAAATAAAAAAGGCAGATGTCGGATTAAATGCTCGACACCTGCCTTTGTTTTATAGATTGGCCAGAAAATTATTGCAGGTACATTTCTTTTTCAGCCATCATTTTCCTGATGTTGATAAGTGCGTAACGCATACGGCCCAAGGCGGTATTGATGCTTACACGGGTCAAAGCAGCAATTTCTTTGAAACTCATGTCGGCGTAGTGCCTCAGAATCACAACTTCCCGCTGCTCGGCCGGCAATGCATCTACGAGGTGGCGGATGCGGTCGTGGGTTTGGCTGCGCATGATGAGCTGTTCGGCGTTAGGGTCGTGCGACCCGATAACATCAAAGATGTCAAATGAATCGTTGATGTGAACATGTGGTCTGCGTTTTCCTCTCCTATGGTAATCAACACAAAGGTTGTAGGAAATGCGCAATGCCCATTGACCAAATTTGCCTTCGTGGTTGTATTTACCACTGCGCAAAGTGTTGATTATCTTGATGAAAACTTCTTGGAAGATGTCTTCGGCGAGCGTCTCATCTTTCACAAAGAGGTAGATGGACGTGTAGATTTTCTGTTGGTAGCGGTCTAGTAATTCCTTGAAAGAACGTTCGTCCCCTTCAAGGTACTGAGCTATCAGTTGGTGGTCATTCACTGGCATTACTTGCATAACTAAGGCAAAAGTTAGTTAAAAAAACAGTTTGCGATTTAGTGTAGAAGTTTATGCCGTATAGAAAATCTTGTTTAGTGGAAAAATTTAGTTGAAGACGGTAGTGCAATTAAAGCGCCAAATTAGTTCATTCGTAGAAGAAAAAACGAAACTTGGCCATTTTAACAAAAAATTAATGCTTTTAATAAAATAACTTGAATTGAAAAGCTGGTGCAAAGCAAATGTCTTTTCGCCAGATTGTCAAGACAAGGTCATAAAAAAGAGTTGGGAATCAATAATTTTAACTAAACATTTCCCAAAACTACCGGAATTCTGTTTGGTAAAACACTCAAATTGACGGCTGATTATCAGAAATTGAAGTTTGTGAGGGCTGTTTTGCCTCTAAATGTTTTTGAAATCAGTACATTTGCCCGATTCAACCTACAAAGCGACCACCCAAAGTTTAATTTTAAAGACAAAGCATGAAGAGAGCGCAAATTGTTGCGGGCAACTGGAAGATGAACTTAAGTTTCCAAGAGGGTAGAGACCTTGCTAAAGAAATAATCAACGATTCCAGCCCGAGTGAGGTTTTGATGGTGCTTTGCCCGCCATTTGTACACTTGAACCACCTTTCGACCTTAGTAAATGGGATTTCCCATCTTGAAATTGGCGCACAAGACTGCCACCACCTTCCAAACGGGGCTTACACAGGCGAGGTGTCCGCAGGGATGCTCAAATCCGTTGGCTGCAGTTTCGTCATTATTGGACATTCGGAACGCAGGGAGTATTTCGGTGAGAATGACGAATTGCTGACAAAGAAAGTGGATGCCGTGCTCGGCAATGGTATGAGGCCTATTTTTTGTTGTGGTGAAAAATTGGAAACAAGGGAAGCGGGAACGCAAGAAGAGCTTGTAAAATCGCAAATCGAAAATGCCCTCTTTCACTTAAACAGCGAAGCCTTTTCTAAAATCGTTATAGCCTACGAACCTGTCTGGGCCATTGGTACCGGTAAAACCGCCTCACCTGAACAAGCCCAAGAAATGCACGCCTTTATTAGAAGCCTGATTTTGAAAAAATATGGAAATGAAATTGCGGACAACACGCCGATACTTTACGGTGGTAGTTGTAAGCCCGATAATGCAACCGAGATTTTCAGCCAACCTGATGTGGATGGTGGATTGATTGGAGGTGCATCCTTGAAGGCGAGTGATTTCATTGCAATTGCAAACAGTTTTCCTCAAAATTAAAAAATCAGGATTCTCAAAAAATGATGAAGATGAAAAAACATTACTTATACCTGACTGTCATCTCTTATTTCCTGTTAAACGCAGGACTGGTTGCTCAATGCCCACCTCCAGGGTTCCCCGACACTGGGGATAACTGCCCACAGGCGCCCACGCTTTGTGTGCCAATTGATGGATATTGTGCAACTTTAGGAGACAACAACCAACCCGCAGAATTCCCAGGTTGTCCAGGAAATTCTTTGAACAACGATGAGTGGTTTTCATTTATCGCTGGTAGTACAAGCATCACACTTGAAATAGTACCCTCCAATTGTCAAGGTACCAATGGACAGTTTGGCATGCAAGGAGCTATCTACGAAGGAGCTTGCGGAGGCACAACTATTGCTTCACAATGCAACTGCACCCAAAGCCCTTTCCAATTGACTGGCACCTATATCCCCGGACAAGTATATTATGTTGTTTTCGATGGTTGTGCTGGCGATATTTGTGACTTTCAGGTAAACGTGATTGCAGGTAGCACTTTGCCTCAACCCCCTGAAGATGCAAGCCCACTAAATTGGGCTACAGACGTTTGCCCTGGTTCAAATGTCACCTACAATTTAAGTAATCCTGACGCAGCCACTTTCGAATGGACAATAAATCCTCCAGGGTTAGGAACCATAACCGGTTCTCCAGGCGGAATGGTATCTGTTTTATGGAATGGCCCAGGAACTGGCCAATTATGTGTTCAATCCTCAAATCCTTGTTTGCAAGGAAACCTAATATGTATTCCTATCAATTCTGAGGAAATACCGCCAACCAATTTGCCTCCGATGCCACTCTGTTTCATGGAATCTGTAGAGTGTGCTGGTCAAACTTTCAATACTGGGACACCACCCGGTGGTACGCCAGTTACCCTTCAAAATTGGTTAGGATGTGATAGTATTGTGAATTGTTTCATAGATGAGTTGCCACAAGCGATTTTTGATTTGGGAATGGTCACGCTGTGTGCGCCCGACTTCTTGACAATTTGTGGACAAAACTATCAAAGCTCAGACCCATTTCTAATGCATGTATGTCCAGATGGAAACTGGCGGGGCTGTGATTCTACCGTGCTGGCAGATTTGGCGATACTAAACCCACAGGTCACTATTGCTGACCCACCAGTGGTCGGCTGCGGACCTACAGCGGAGGTAGTATTGGATGCAACCAGTTCCGACTTCTCCCAAGTACCTGGAGGAACAGTCACCATGTTATGGACTGGGCCAGGTATTTTAGGCCAGGCTGATGGCCCAACAGTGACTGTCAATGCTGGAGGTGTTTATTGCTTCACCATCACCACTTCAAGGAATGGAGTTTCTTGTATGGATCAGGAATGCGTGACAGTTCAAAGCAATATTCAATTGCCCCAAACACCGCAGCTAAGCGGCAACCAAAACCCTTGTCAAGGTTCCACTTTCAGCTACACAGTAACACCAGTAGGTAACCCTGCCCCCACGGGTTATGTATGGACAACCCCAGGCAATATCCCCTACAACGTCATCAATGCCAATACGATAGCCATCACTTGGCCAGCTAACTTTACCTCTGGCAATCTTTGTGTAGCTGCTGAAAATGATTGCGGTCTTTCAACTCCTGCTTGTATCCCAATTACTGCACAGGCTGGCCCCCCGGTGCCAGTGCTGAGCGGACCCAGCGCTGTTTGTGCTAATAACCAAACACAGGTTTTTACGGTGACGAATGCGACCGCTGGCGTCACCTACAACTGGCAGGTTCCTGCTGGCGCAACTTTCACCGGGTCAGGTTCTAGCATCACCGTAAATTTCAGTGGCACTGCTGCTGGCAATGGTCAGGTTTGTGTGACTTCACAAAATACTTGTGGAACAGGGCAACCTGTCTGCACAAATTTCACAATTACAGCTGTACCAGCTGTACCAGATATGAGTGGGCCAGCTACGGTTTGTTCCAATGGGGGGAATTACACCTATACAGTTAGCAATCCACCATCGGGAGTAACTTATGCTTGGACAGTTCCAGCGGGTGCAACTATATCTGGCCCAACCAATGGGGCTTCCATAATGGTTAATTTCAATGGAGCATCCAACGGCCAAGTCTGCGTTACGGCATCCAACACCTGTGGCACCAGCAACCAAGATTGCCAGCCAGTTCAAGTTACGAGTGCACCAACTGCAACCATCAGTGGTTCGGGTGATATTTGTGCGGGTAGCAATGAAACAGTTGATTTGTCTATTGTTATTACAGGCACCGGCCCTTGGGATGTTTCCTATTCCTTGAACAATGGCCCTGCCAATAATATTATGGTGGCCAATAGCCCTTATACCTTGACAGTCAACCAAGCGGGCACCTATACGCTTACTGCGGTCAATATTCAAGGAAGTGCTTGTACAGGTATTCCACAGGGTTCGGCTGTCGTAACACAAAATCCAGCTCCGCAGGCAACCCTTTCTGGGGCAGGGGAAATTTGTGCAGGTAGTGGACAAACGGTGCCTTTGAACATCAACTTTACTGGGACTTCACCATGGACAGTTGAATGGACACTTAATAACGTAGCGCAGGCCCCTTTCCAGGCTACAACAAATCCATACACATGGAACTTGGGAGAAGCACAGGCTGGCAGTATTCAATTGAGCGACGTTGATGATGGCAATGGTTGCGATGGCACTGCATCAGGATCTGCGACAATATCCATTAATGATGCACCAACAGTCAGCAATATTTCGGCAGATTGCGAATCAACCAACCAGTTTTATATTGTAACTTTTACAATTAATGGTGGTGATGCTACTACGTACACTGTTTCGCCACCTAACGGCACCTTGGTTGGAAACATGTTCACCAGCAACCAAATCCCAACTGGTACTGGTTATAGCTTCCTGGTTTCTGACGCTAACAACTGTGATACAGTTACCGTTTCCCAAAACATTGTTCTATGCGATTGTGATTCAGAGGTAGGAACGATGGATATAGCGATGGTCGAAGTTTGTGGAAACGGTCCAACAACCGTTCAGTATGACAATACAGGAGAATTCCTTGATGGCAATGACGCACTCTCCTTTGTTCTTCACAATGGAAATGGTCTTGCCATTGTGAATCCGGTCCTCAATAATTCCTCAACACCAACTGTCAGCTTCAATGCTTCAAACATGACCTATGGCATCACCTACTATCTCTCAGCAGTAGTAGGGGATGCCAGTGGCAATGGCGTAAACTTGAACGACCCTTGCCTGAGTGTGGCACAAGGCACTCCTATTGTTTTCTATCAAATACCATCTGCTACCATAGGAGGTACAGATGCAGTTTGTACGGGCGATGCTGGCCAACTTCAAGTGCAATTCACAGGCGTTGCGCCTTATTCAATAAGCTACGATGATGGTACAGGGAACATACAGACATTAAATGGCATAACGCAGAATCCATACACCTTTGTCGAGTCACCAACAGGAACGACAACGTATTGCCTAACCACAATGTCAGACAACAATTGCGTTGGCACTGGTTCAGGCTGTGGTGAAATAGTGGTAAATACCGATGTCGTAGTTGACAGCACCGAGGTAGAATGTAACTTGACGAGTACAGCTTACACGGTGACTGTTTATATCTCAGGAGGTGACCCTAGCTCCTACACGGTGACTGGATTACCAGGTACCTTGTCAGGCAACGTATTTGTAAGCAACCCTGTCCCATCTGGTACTGGTTATTCACTTGTCGTTGATGATGGGAATAGTTGTAATCCGCAAACTGTAGCCCAAACTTTGGTAGATTGTGATTGCCAAACCGATGCGGGCAACATGTCGCCTACTTTGGTAAGTGAGTGTGGGAACGGCCCAATCGACGTACCTGCAGCTACGGGCACGTTCACTGATGCTGATGATTTAATAAGGTATGTACTTAGACCAGATAACTCCACTGTTCTAAGCACGGTGCTTGCCACGAATAACACGCCATCGTTTTCTTTTAATCCTGCTACGATGACTTATGGAACAACTTACTATGTTTCGGCCATCGCAGGCAATGACAATGGTAGTGGCAATGTGGATCTCAACGACCCTTGCCTCAATGTATCCAATGCAACACCAATCGTTTTTCATGAAATCCCCACTGCAGTTTGGGATGAAACAAAGCAGATTTGTGAAGGTGACAACACAACTTTGGAGGTGATGCTTACTGGCCAATCGCCATGGACAATCACTTACCAGCCCTCAGGTGTGGGTACTAATCCGGTGACTATTAGCGCCAACACCAGTCCGTTCCAGGTCCCGGTGAGCCCAACCACAAATACGACCTATAACTTAATTTCGGTTGTAAGTGGAAGTGGCTGTACGGGTACAGTTTCAGGCACTGGGACCGTAGTGGTCAATAACCCACCCACTGGAAATGACGTTATAAGGGAATGCGATTTGACTGGCCAAACGTTTACAGTCTCCTTTACAATCCTTGGAGGCGTGCCACCGTACACTGTGTCACCTCCGGGGAATTTAGTTGGCAATCAATATACTAGCAACCCTCTGCCATCAGGTGCTTCTTTCTCGTTTGCCATTGATGATATAAATGCCTGTGGCCCATCTCTTGTTGAAGGCGCTCATGCTTGCAACTGTGGGACAGATTTGGGTACTATGAGTTCTACATTGGTGCAAGCCTGTGTTGATGAAATGGTTAGCGTCCCTGCTGTATCAAGCCAGACATTAGACCCTGACGATATTTTGGTTTATTACCTGCATACTGCCAGCAGCAATGTCTTGGGTACCGTTATTGGAACGAGCAGCACGCCTTCGTTCAGTTTCAACGGCACCACAATGACTGTGGGAACAACTTATTATGTAAGCGCAGTAGCTGGAAACAATAATGGGTCTGGCGGGGTTGACTTGCAAAACGATCCATGTTCGATTATTACCGAAGGTACACCCGTGAGGTTTAATGCCTTGCCCACTATTACCTTGTCTGGTTCGATCACCATTTGTGAAGGTGAAACTGCCAACATGTCGGTAACTATAACTGGTGTGGGACCATTTTCTGTATTGTATTCCATCAACGGAACCCCACAGCCACCAGTGACCATTCCTGCGCCAGGCACCTACCCGCTACAATTGCCAGGTGGATTAATGCCAGGTGTTACAACCTTAGCCTTGATATCCATTGACGATAATGGAACTGATTGTGACAATACCTCAAACCAGTCTTCTACCATTACAGTCAATCCAAATGTAGGTGCTGGAACTTCTCTGGGTGATTTGGAGTACTGTGAAGGTCTTGGACAAGCTTTCGACCTCGACAACCAATTGTCTGGGGCGACTCCTGGTGGCCAATGGACGGGAGGCCCCACAGGTGGCGTGGTCGCAGGTGGCAATGTAAATCCAGTCACCTTCGCCGCCGGGACTTACCAATATACCTATACAGTACAAGGGGCAGGCAACTGTCCTGATGATACTGAAAGCCTAAGCTTGGTTATTAACCCAGCACCTGATGCTGATGCAGGGCAAGATCAAATACTTACTTGCGATGTACTTATAGCCAATCTTGGTGGAACCAATACAACGACGGGCGCAAATTACACTTGGTCAGGCGGGACAGTTGCAAACCCAAGTACAGCCATGACCACCACCACAGCTGCCGGCACCTATACACTTACAGTTGAGAGCCAAGGTTGTATTGCCACTGACGAAGTGGAAGTTATACAATCGGCAGCTATTCCCAATATGTCCATCGTAATTTCCGATGTTAGCTGCTTCGGCAATAACGATGGCTTTGTGAGAGTAGATTCCGTTTGGGGTGGGGTGGGGCCATATTTGTTCTCCTTAGATGGTTCGCCATTCACAGCAACTACCCAATTTACCAACCTTGGTGATGGCCCACATACTATTCAAGTGGTAGATGCAGGCGGCTGCGAGAACGAGTCTGCGTTCACGGTTGAAGAACCGGTAGAAGTAACAGTTGAAATAACGGGTAATTTTGAATCCTCTAATTCCAATATTATCAATTTGGGCGATGAACTGGTGCTTTCCATTATTTCTACACCTCCGAGCGGCGAACTTGACTCCATAATTTGGTCAACCCAAGGGCTGGATAGCTGCCAAAGTTGCCCATCCATTACAGTAGCTCCAACTCAACAGACTACTTATACTGTTTTGGTTGACGAAGGCGGTTGTACCGATTCCGATGATATTACTGTCATTGTTGCCAAAGATAGACCCGTTTATGTTCCAACTGCTTTTTCACCCAATGATGATGGTATCAACGACATCTTCAAGGTATATGGCGGAAAAAGTGTATCAACCATCAAGTCCTTTTTGGTTTTCAGTCGATGGGGCGAAACCGTGTATGAATATTACAATTTCATACCTTCTGACCCAGCAGCAGGGTGGGATGGCAAACACCGTGACACCAAGATGCAGCCTGCTGTATTTACTTGGTATGCTGAGATTGAGTTCACCGATGGGAGGGTTGAGCTTTACAGAGGTGATGTAGCCTTGGTCAGGTAGTATTCATGGCAAATTCAACAGAGGTCATCCCATTTTATAATTTGGGTTGAGCCAATAAAGGCGTTTCCTATTTTCCTGCAAAAGCAAGCAGTTATAAACGCTAAATACAAACGGCGGTGGCATCGAGGATGCCACCGCCGTTTTTTTTCTTGCTAACAGCTGATTTTGGGCAACTGCTTTTTAAAATCCTACTGAATTTCAAGCTCATTTTTAGAACTCATCTCCCTAATTAATTTTGCGACGTTACTGCTGTTTTTCGCTATCTCCTCTTTCTTCACGTTGCGCTTCAGTGCGGCATTCAGTACTTCCTTTGCTTTGGCAACATCATTTTGTTTCAATAAATTGTCAACTTGGATAGCAATCAATTTTGGATTGGCGTTGTCTATCTCCAAGCCCCTGGTTACGAGTTTTTTAGTTGTCGCTATATCCCCAAGGCTGTTACTGGCAGAAGCAGCCGTTATGTACTGCTGTTTGGTGAACTGTGTCCTATCAATGTTGACTTTTGTTGGCTCTACAATTCGCTCCAGCCGTTTGATTTCAATTTCAGTTTTTTCAATCTCTTTTTTGAGTTCCCGTTCATTTTTGGGATTCAACTTTGCAGCTTTCTCAAAATCTTGTTTAGCCGCATAAAGCTGTTGGGATTGTTTGAAAGCCCAACCCCTGGTTGCCAACATCTCGGCATCTTCAGGCTGTTTTTTTAGTGCAACTGTTAAATCTTCGATGGCTCCCAAGTAATCGCCATCCTGCATTCTGAGATTGGCCCGGTTGTTCCTGCCGAGCCAATAGCTTTTGTTCAGATCAAGGCAGGTATCCAATGCGGCCTTGGCCTTACTAGAATCTCCAATTGCTATATAATTATCAGCTAAAATCATGTATTTCAAAAGGTTAGCCGTAGAATCATTTTTCACATCGGCTTCTTTCATGGCGCTGATTGCGCCTTCCCTGTCACCTTCTAAACTGGCAATCATGCCAAACATAAGCATCAAAGTTGATTCAATGTTTTGGGTCAACTCGCCAGAGGAGGTGATAATAGAGAGCACTTTATCTGTAGAAACCGATTGTTCGCCTTGCAGTGCGGATTCACTTAGTTTGGTAAAAGGCACCTTACCATCTTTGTCTTTTCCACCGAGGTACTTGAACCGAGTTTTTACGAAGTTGGTGCCATCGCTTCCTTGTTCAGTGAGTCCCCATAGGACTATTGTTGCATTGTTTTCAGCGCCATATTGTGCAGCTTCCTCAAAATTTAGAAGTTTCCTTGGTTCAAACCCTTCGCACTGAGCAAATCCTGCGTTTTTAAGTGATTCAATCCCTGCACAGAACTCTTCCAATCTACTAGTGAACAAGCCTTCGATTTGGGCCTCACCACCTTGAGGTTTGTAAAATGGCATGATCAAAAAATTCTTTTCCGAAGGGTTATCGAACTTGACCTTGCATTCCTCTGGATTCTGTTCGTTTCCTCCAAGGTTTTTTACCAAGAGTAGTACGGCAACACTAAGTAGAATCAAAGGAACCCCGATGAGAAACAGCCATTTGTTGGCTTGAAGCGTTTGTTTGAACGTTGGTTTACTGCTTAAAAGCCCAGCTGGAGTAAAGTTGTCGGTCTCAATATAATCTAGCAGTTGGAGCAAACCTTCCCTTACTTTACCATAATTGAGCTCCGAATTTTCAAAACTGATGGTACGTTTGGATATCTCCTGCTTTGTTTTGTAATAAAGCGAAGCCAGGTGAAGAGCTTCGTTGTGCAGGATTTTGAAAGTGGGCTTTTTTGACAAGAATCCTTCTGTCAATTCGATTGCTTGATCGGTGTTGCCATCGGCAATCATTTCTTTGGCCCTTGAAATAAGCAATGTCTTGTCCATTTTACGAGCTGATTTTGAGCGAAAATAGTGCAAACCAATGATTTGGACACAAAATCACACAAAGCAGCTTAATGACATCGCTTACTTTGGTATTTTTGCCCCAATAAATGACCTTCGTTGTTAATTCGACACTACAAAAGTCAACACTTCGTTTTCTTGTCACCGTTTCTTCACGGATAAAATTCAATGCATTTTCAAATGAAACATCATTTAGCTCAAGTTACCTTTCTTTTCATCCTCCTAAATTTATTGTTTTCAATAGAAGTTTGTGGGCAGAAGTACAGCAATGAATTCCTCTCTATTGGTATTGGAGCAAAAGCTCAAGGCATGGCCAACGCCGTAGTAGCGAGTGTTGATGATGTAACAGCAGGTTACTGGAACCCGGCAGGCTTGGCGAATATGGCCACAGATAAAGGCTTGCAAATTGGTGCCATGCACTCGGAGTGGTTTGCAGGAGTTGGCAAATTCGATTACATTGGAATGACGCTCCCTCTCAACAGCGCCAACCGAAGAATCGGACTTTCATTGGTTCGTTTTGGCATTGATGATATTCCCAATACCTTAAGTCTTTTCGAAGATGATGGTTCTGTCAACTATGACAACATCGTCTCTTTCTCAGCAGCTGACTACGCCTTTATCGGGAGTTATGCCCAAAAATTGAAAACCAGTTCCGACCGATCGCTTTCTATAGGTGGCAATGCGAAAATAGTCCGACGAGTGATTGGGAAATTTGCAAATTCTTGGGGGTTTGGCATTGACCTTGGACTTCAATATCAAGTGAAAAAATTAAAACTCGGCCTCACCGCTAGGGACATAACAACGACTTTTAACGCTTGGCACGTCAGCTTTACCGACAAAGAAAAGGATGTACTGTTGAGCACTGGAAATGAGCTACCTGATATCAACTCGATTGAAATCACCAAGCCCCAAGTATTGATGGGGGCTGCTTATATGTTCCAAGTGAAGAAATTCCAGTTTCAGCCTGAATTAGATTTCATAGCGACTACTGATGGCAAACGCAACACTATCGTTTCGGCAGACCCAATAAGCCTTGACGTGAACGCTGGGATGGAGGTAAGTTACCAGGACTTTCTTTTTTTAAGGGCTGGTATAGGACAGTTTCAAAAGGAGAAGGATTTTGGTGGCGGCGAATTTCTTACATCGAGGCCGGCCTTGGGTATTGGTTTGCAGTTGTACAGTTTGAGAGTGGATTATGCCTATACCAACCTTGGTGACTCACAAAACCGTTATTCTCACGTCATTTCACTTCAATTGGACTTGAAGCCAAAGAAGCAAACCGTGAGCGGATTCTAATCCCAAAGCCGCCTATGAAAGCGGAGAAGGTGGTTTGGTGCATTCTCATGGTAAATTTCCAACTTGAGCAGCTTATCTTGGTTGGGTCGTTCGGAGAACAAAATCTTTATCGGATTGTGGACGTAGCCATTGTCCTCAAACATGCAAACCTGCCGGTTTTTCCTGGAAGGAATTTTAAACATTCTCAACTCTTCCGCATTGGCGGGAAGGGGAAGTTCACCATAGCCTGATTCCTTCAAAAATTCCCTAACCATTCCAAGGCTTTGCTCCAACGTGGCACCTGAAAAACAAGTGTGAAAGCAGTACCCATCACTGGTGCCTTCTTCGTATTCTCCTGGCTCTATCGGAAATTCAGTTCTAAGATTCATCATCAATGGAATAAAATGCAAAGCTAATCCCCAAACAATTATGAAACAAATTCTTTTTAAAACATTTGCTTTTTGTAACACAGAAAGTTTTTTCTTGAGATTCTTCAAAAAATCACTCCACAAGTTTGCAAGTAATTCATATTCCTGCGTACATTAAGCCATCAATTCAAAATTTTTTAGCCTATGATGAACGAACGAATTTCCGCAATAATGTCCACCAACGTCACCAGCGTAAAACCCGATGACTCATTGGAGGTCGTTAAGTCCTTGCTCTTTGAAAAGCATTTCCATCACCTGCCAGTCACAGATGATGATGGAATATTGGTGGGCATCATCACTTCATGGGATCTTATCAAGTCCAACAAGCGATTTGAAGATTACGGCGATTTCAAGGTAAGTGATTTAATGACCAGGAAGGTAGCCTCCTTGGGTCCTAACGATTCCGTAGGTGCTGCTGCCATGGTCTTCTTACGTCACCTATTTCATGGATTGCCAATCGTGGATGACGAAAAGAAATTGGTGGGCATTATTACCACACATGACATCATGAAGTACGAGTTCCAAAAAGAGTATCCTAACGACTTGTTTGTTAAGGAAACTCATTGGGTGGAAGACTAAAAAAAAGGCTGGAGCTAAAACTCCAGCCTTTTTCTTTGGCGCAAATCATAAGTCATGTGCTTAGCGATTGTGTAGCCGCTTGTTGGTCTCCAAGGTAGCAGCGACTACACCAACAGGTAACGCCACTAGGAAGCCTATCAAGGTCATTAAAAGTAAAAGGTAAACCGCCCCATTTCCAATAGCAAGCATTCTATTGCTTCGGACAAATGCCACACTTTCACGGTACCGAAACCTCCGCTCAAGTGCAAAATCCAGGTTACCAAAGCCAGCATAATAGGCTTGCAACACAAATACCAAAAAAGTGGTGAATGGTGTAAACAAAGGAAACAAGCCTAGTAGCAGCAAAAAAATGGTAGCGGTTATCTCTCTAAACAGGTTGCGAATTGCTATTCGAAGTCCTCGTACTACGTCGGATATGGCTTGTGCAATCGTAAAGCCACTAGCAGATTCCTGCCCCATTAACTGGCGTTCAACTTTTTCAGATAAAAAGCTCATGAACGGAGAGGCGATTACCAACACCAATTGCTTAAAGATGATCACACTGAACGCCAACACGAGCAGCCCGCCGAATACTTGGGCAATTTTTTCGACCACGTTGCGACCCGTATCCCATTTCCAGAGGTTGTCCAACACATCACCTATGTTGTCCGACAGCCCCCAGGCGGCTCCAAATACGCCAACTGCAATCAATATGGTCAATAAGCCAGGAAGCAGCACATAGACCCAAAGACCGTGTTTGGATATATGCCTGAAAGCGGCTGCATAGGAAGTAATGCCATCGAAGAAATTTGTAAGCATGGTTTGACTCATTTGGTTAAAATTGAGAAAGAATTGGCCAAGGCCACTTCATATTTTGTACAAATACATGCTTGTTTTGGACAAACAAAAAAAGGCAGCCATTTGGCCGCCTTTTTTTATCATTTGGCTGTGGCCAAATTATTTTTCAATTTTCTTTTTACGCCGTGTTTTGAACATCTCAACCACTTCTTTATCCTTCAAGAAGTTGAGATCCACAAACGTAGTTGAAACAAACTTCTTGATGTCTTGGTAATCACGCCCACGCTTGTCTGTGTAGAATTTCAGCGTTCTGCCCACATATTTCATGGAAAGGTCTTTCACATTCTGGTTGAACTGCTGGTTTGCAAAAATATGGATATAGACCGTGTAAACCTTGGCAAGTTCGAATAGCTCGTGGTAATCCCTGATTTCCAAGTTTTTTATCAGCCTTGCCAAGTAGTGGTAGATGGTCATCCTCACGCACTCGTTAACAAGGGAAGTGCCTTCGTGGCGGTTGTAGAATGTTTTGACAGCATCCATAGCCTCTTCACGAACATAGCCAATGCTGTGGATGGTATCCATCAACTCATAATACTCGGTCAATTCATCCTTGATAGATTTGTCAAGCACAGCGGAAACCCTTGCATCGGCACGGGCATCGAGGTCAACCTGGTCGCTTTCGTGCATTTCCAGTACAAATGCAAGCCAGTGCTTGCTGAATTCTGGATGCTTTTTCCTGGTAGCGTTGAAATGTTTTTTCAGATGTTCAAAATCCTCGCCTTCAAGGTCAAAGAAATTAGTGTAGATGCCAAGGATCTGCAAATGCTCGTCGTGCCCCTGGAACTCCTCATTGCCTATCAACGCTTTTAGGAATGGCATCAAGCTCTGGTTGTTCAACCCTTTTTCTTCCCGATAAATCAAGAAATCCTTCAAAGAAGACCAAAGCACCTTCAACTCCCCAAGCGATTTTGGGAAGTCCGCAGTCATGTAATTGTATTTCAAAAACTGCTTTTTGTAAATAGCCAAACCTTGGGCACGCCCTTCGGGAGTGTAATACTTATCCAGTTTTTGACTTTGCAGAAAATAGCGAATCCTTTTATTTTCAATGAGCGCTATAAGGTTTGTTATCCAAATATCGCTGCTAAGTGCAAAACCAACCTGAATGCTCTGGCCGATCCTTTTCTTCAATATTTCGAAGTTGGGTGAATTGCAAATTGCAAGCAACACATCCTTGAAGTGGTCCTGGGGGCGGGTATATTTGAATTGCTTGTTTATTTCGCCACGCAGCACAGAATAGCCCAAAATGCGAGGAAGAAAAAGCCCTTCGAAAGCTTCATTGATCAACAAATTATCCAGAGAGACCATTTGGAGGGGGTTTTCAGCAGCCACCCGATTGTAGAGCTGTTCGATCTGGGGTTCAAAGCGATCTTTCAGCTGTTCAAAATAGGTCTCTTCCTCTTCGGAAAGATAATAGGCAAGCTCGTCCGACTCTTGGATGTCGTTCGCTATCTGTTGAAGCTCTTCAAGATAGTGGTCATCTAATGCTAACATATCGCCATTATTTGAAAAGAACCTGGCTGGGCAATTAAGCCCGGCCAGGTTCTTTTTTTGATAAGATTTTGCCCTTAAAGGCGGGCAAATATAGGCAAGCAAATTTGATACTCCCAAGAAAAAACTTGAATTTAATCAATGCAATACACACAATGGTTTTAGAGGAGAGAGAAAGAATTAAATTTTACCGCTCTTAATTTGCGTTTTGAGATGTTATTTGGGCATGAATTGGTACTTTTTGTTCAAAAAATACTCCTTCTAATTTGATATTAATCAAGGGTTTAACTGAAAGTAGGGCAATTCAGTCAACCGAACCACACCATAGTTGCCTTCTTGGCCGATGATTCGCCTTGCCCTGATGAAACTTTTGACCCTATCCTCGACAAATCCGGGTTCTCCTCGACGAAGGCTTTCGATTTTTACCATACCCGAAGCATGGATAATCCGACCTTCTCCAAGGTACATGGATACGTGTGTGATTCGCTCCTTCTTGTCAGGTGTGGCCTGTCGACCAAAATAGAGCAAATCCCCAGGCAGCAGGTTGCTCCAGGCAGCGGTATCCGTTTCCACCAATTCACCCACATGAACCTGTTGGCTGGCATCACGGGGCAGTTGTATCCCGTTCAGGAAGAAAGCCATTTTGGTAAAACCACTGCAATCCATGCCTTTGCCCGATGTGCCCCCCCATAGGTATGGCCGACCCACCATTTCTTTGGCTGTTTGGATGATATTTTTTGCACTTGCTTCCCGGGTGTTCAGCCAAGCTCCAAGCGGTTCCAATTTAGTAGTTTCAATAAAACCAAACCGGCCATCCGGGAAGGCTGCAAGGGTGAACTTGCCTTGATTTTCAACGATTTGCAAAATATTGCCTGCGAGCAAATCGGCTACTTTGCCGGCAGCTAAATCTGGCCTTTCATGGGCAAAAACATAGTCTTGGTTCACAATGGCCAGCTGTGATTTCAACCATTGTTGGTGTTCTACCGCAGTAAGAAGCACCAGTCCGCCATGGTCGAGCCAACCGAGATAGTCGTCTGGTGTCTGTACGAGATAAAACTCTCCAGTTTTTTTCCAGACCCTAAGGGATGTGCCGAGCAAGGCTTGGGTCGCCAGTTCCGCTGAATGCTTCGGTTCTGAACGTATATTGCAAACGGAAGTGTTGACAACGCCAAAATGTTTTCCCATCAAGCCTTGGTCAGGAAGGAGGATAAGCTTGTCTTTTGGCTCAATCCCTACTTTTTTTAGTTTTTCATAGAAACTATTTTTTGCATCGGTCAGATTCGTTTCACCAACAACGACAATTGGTTTGCCTTTCTGAAGGGAGTCAATCCTGAAAAGCGCAACCCGCTTGTCAGGCGCATATTGCAGCCGGGTTTCTTCTGCAATTTGCTGGGCAAGTTGAAGTTGATACTTTTGCTGGCAGCCCCAACAAGCGATTAAACCCAGTAAAAATACGATTCGGCTCATTTCTTTTTTCTGCAAATGTAAAATGTCCGATACATCATGCTTCCGTAAAATTTTGATTATCCAAACCGCCTTCATTGGAGATGTGGTACTTGCCACGGCTTTGGTAGAAGAGTTGCATCGGGTTTTGCCCAGTGCAAGGATTGATTTTTTGCTCCGCAAAGGCAATGAAGCGATATTTGATAACCATCCGTTCATGAGGAAAATACTGGTTTGGGACAAATCAAAGCATAAGTATTGGCACCTCGTCCAAATAATTAAGACTGTAAGAATGGAAGAATATGACTTGGTGATAAACCTTCAGCGCTTTTTTTCGACTGGACTAGTAGCAGCTTTTAGTGGAGCAAAAAAATCGGTCTGTTATGACCAAAATCCGTTGAGTCGCTTCGCAACTGACACCGTGCCGCATGCTACAGGTGGTTTCAAAGGGGAACATGAAGTTTCACGAATAATGCGACTGGTACATTTTATTACTCAGTCAAAGTTTTCCCGCCCAGAAATATATCCTACAAAAAAAGACTTCGAACAGGTAAAGTTCAATAAGATATACTTGACCATCTCACCTGCATCCGTTTGGTTCACCAAGCAATTGCCCAAGGAAAAATGGTTGGAATTGATGGACAGGGTAGGGGAGGATACTACCATTTTTCTGCTTGGTGGGAAAGGTGATAGGGAGCTATGCGATTGGCTCAAGGATAAAACAAAGCATGGGAACACCATTGTGAAAGCTGGAGAATTGAGTTTTTTGGAATCTGCGGCGCTAATGAAGCATGCAGTCATGAACTTCACCAATGATTCTGCTCCGCTTCATTTTGCTTCGGCCACGAATGCCCCTGTCACAGCAGTTTTTTGCTCGACAGTTCCAGCATTCGGATTTACTCCATTATCGGATAACTCGCACATCGTGGAAACAAGGCTCAAGCTTGATTGCCGACCATGTGGGCTGCATGGCAAAAAGGCATGCCCCAAGGGGCATTTTAATTGTGCGGCAATCCTAATTGAACAGCTTTTGGAAAAATTGCCCCAATGAATTACCTTCACAGCCCCCAAAGGCCAAACTGTACAAATTCAACTTCCAGCTAAATCCATTTCATTCTTACCTTAATTTATGAGCAAATACATCCTATCACTGGACCAAGGAACGACCAGTTCAAGGGCCATTCTTTTTGACAAAAATGCCAGTATCGTTGCAGTTGAGCAGCAAGAGTTCACACAGTACTACCCAATACCCGGTTGGGTGGAGCATGATGCCAATGAAATTTGGCAGACACAGATAAAAGTTGCCCAAAATCTGCTTGCGAAGCATAAAATCCAGGTTACTGACATAGCTGGAATTGGCATCACCAACCAACGAGAAACAACGGTAGTCTGGAACAAGGTAACCGGCGAACCCGTACACAATGCCATCGTTTGGCAGGACCGTCGGACTTCCAGCATTTGCGACAAATTGAAAGCCGATGGTTACGAACCCCACGTTCGGAAGGCCACTGGGCTTGTCGTGGATGCCTATTTTTCAGGAACAAAAATCAAGTGGCTGTTAGACAATGTGAAAGGAGCAAGGAAAGAGGCAGAAAAAGGAAACCTGCTTTTCGGGACGATTGATACTTGGTTGATTTGGAAATTAACGGGCGGGCAGTCCCATGTTACCGACTATTCAAATGCCTCCCGTACCATGCTTTACAATATTCGAAGCCTTCAATGGGACGATAAAATGATAAAGGCTTTGGATATCCCCGTGACGGTTTTGCCAGAGGTGAAGCCATCAAGTGGTCTGTTTGGTGAAACCTTGCCAGCAATTTTTGGTGCCTCTATTCCAATCGCTGGCGTAGCTGGCGACCAACAAGCCGCTCTCTTCGGTCAAGCCTGCCATAGCAGTGGAATGGCCAAGAACACTTATGGAACGGGATGCTTTATGCTCATGAACACTGGTACTATGCCAGTTTCATCCAAATCCGGGCTTCTGACCACGATTGCATGGGGTTTAAATGGAGAGGTGCATTACGCTTTGGAAGGCAGTGTTTTCATAGCAGGAGCCGCCATCCAATGGTTGCGTGATGGCTTGAAAATGCTGCACGAAGCAAAGGATTCTGAATATTTTGCCAATAAAGTGGCAGACAGCGAAGGGGTTTACGTCGTCCCTGCTTTTGCCGGGCTGGGTGCGCCCTATTGGGACATGTATGCAAGGGGGGCAATTTTCGGACTTACAAGGGGAAGTTCGCATGCTCATATTGTTCGTGCCACTTTGGAATCCATGGCTTACCAAACAAAGGATGTGTTGACAGCGATGGAAAAAGATTCAAAATTGTCGTTAAAAGCATTGAAAGTGGATGGTGGAGCTTGTGCTAATAATTTCCTGATGCAGTTTCAGGCCGATATTCTAGGTTCAAGCGTAGAACGACCCAAAATCATTGAGACCACTGCCTTAGGCGCTGCCTACCTCGCCGGACTAGGCGTGGGCTTTTGGAAGCTGAGTGAAATTTCGAAAGTATGGCAGTTGGACAAGTCCTTTAAACCGAGCATGGTTGAATCGGAGCGCAAAAAGAAGTATGCCGGGTGGCAGAAAGCAGTTAAGCGCTGTTTGGCTTGGGAAAGTGAATAATACTACCCGCAAAATTCTGTTAAGATTTATTTAACAGTTTTGCCATTCCAAACAAAATCAAAAATTCAGAGAAGTGAGCGTTACTTTTTTGAACTAAAGCGTTATTTGAGTTAGGGAAAATTTGAAACAAAGGCTTCTGTATAGGTTTTTCCAAATTAACTATTTATTGCTGATGATGGCTTAAAAGAAGTTTGGCATAAATTTGCCAATCCAATCCATGAACAAATACTAATTTGGAATGACAACAAAACAATTTAAACTTTCAATGCAACGTAATTTCCCCCTTTTTCTACTTTGCTTCGGTTTCTTTGCTATTGCCAAAGTTGATGCCCAAAGTTCCGCTTCCGTAGAAGAAGTGGCCCTTGTGCATCGAAACAATAGTCAAATAAGTTTCAACAATGAAGACTGGACTTTCTATCTTGACAAAGAGAACCAAGTCTATTACATTGATTTTGAATCAATTAGCGTTAACCTTAGCGACATTAAGTTAGTTGATGAAAAGGGTGGGGTAGTGATGACAGATAAGCTTTGGGATTTACCAGTCAACACTATTTATGAACTTGATTTGAAAGGCTTGAAGCCTGGAAATTACAAAATCGAACTTCGTTCTTACACAGGCGTAATTGAAAAGGAAGTTTCGGTTGCAGAATAATGTTCTGTTTGGAATATAAAAAAAGGCCAGTTGCAAAACAACTGGCCTTTTTTTTATTTGCTTGATATTGCTTTATAGCTTATCCCTCAAAATGGAAAGACAAAGTAAAGGTTCTTGAAAGTACCCTGTCAATCACGCTGGACTCTTCAAGCTCCTTGTCAAAGATGAGGATATTGTTGAACCCATGAGAGAATTTGATTTCAGGGGAAAAGATGAAGTAGGGGAGGAACATTTGCACTCCTGCACCAATCTCGTAGGCAAAATCGTTTGGCGCAATTTTTACGAGCGATTCCGCATTTCGAGATCGGGAATCGCTCGCTACATCAAATGAATATTTCACACCTGCAATCACGAAAAGCCGCATATCGTGGAATGGCACTGATTTATAGCGAGCATGAAACGGCATTTCCACGAACACAGACTCAATTCGACGTGCATAGGGCCTCCTATCATCACGGGTTGCGGCGTAGTTTATATTTCGTTCGCCAAAAGAAAGGGTTGGAAGAAACCTGACATCGAAATTTTCCCCAATTTTCAGGTTGGTGACGATACCAAGGTTGAAGCCAGGGCCGGTAACGGATTCGACCTTGGTGATGCTATCATTTAAGATGAACTCCCGTGATTGAAAAACTTTGAAGTTTGAGTTGTTATAGGCGAGCGTGATGCCAAAATAATAAGGCTTCTGATTAAAATCGAGGAAATTGTAATTCCCCCTGGCGGTTTGGGAGTTAGCATTTTGGGTAACCAAAACACCAAACAACATGAAAGGGAGAATTTTAACGAACGAAAATGATTTCATGAAATGGGATGATTTTATTTCTTACCTACGTAAAGCGTACAAATGCCCAGCGTGAAAGGTGTTGATGTCACAGCCTTGTAGCCCAAGGCTTCCAACTTCGACACAAATTTTTCCCCATCGGGAAAAGCCTGAACGGATTCATACAAGTAACTATACGCTTTTGGGTCTTTGGAAGTTATCTTTCCAATGACAGGAAGGATGTACTTGAAATAGAAATGGTAAAGCTGCTTGAAAGGAAACATTGTGGGCATGGAGAACTCCAAAATTGCCACCTTGCCGCCCGGTCTCATCACTCTGAGCATTTCCGCCAATCCTGCATCCAAGTTTTCAAAGTTCCTGACACCAAAGGCAACAGTTACTGCATCGAACGAATTATCGGGGAATTCTATTTTCTCGCTATCGCCACTTAACAATTCAACGGTAGGGAAGAGGTGGCGTTTTTTCAGCTTATCCCTCCCAACTTCCAACATTTCGTGGGAAATATCTATGCCAATCACTTTTTCCGGGGAAAGCTGTTTAGCCGCCTCAATGGCGAGGTCGCCGGTTCCAGTCGCCACATCGAGAATTTGTTTCGGGTGGATGTCCTTGATGGCCGCAATGGTTTTTTTACGCCAACTGATGTCTATGCCAAGCGAAAGAAAATGATTGAGGAAGTCGTACCAAGGCGCAACATTGTCAAACATCTGTGAGACCTGCGATTTCTTGCTGCCTTGTTCGCTATATGGTTTTACCTGCGTCTGCTGTGTCAATGCCATTTTTTTTAGATTTGCAAAGGTAACAAAAGGGGATGACTAGGGTTTAGGGAATTGCACGATTCGATGCGAGCAACACAAAGTGATTTGCCTAATTTGGCCTCATGAAACATTGATTTAAATGCAGATTTTCAAAAATTTCATGGTTGCTGCACTGCTTGCTTTGATTCTTTTTCAATCGGCGTGCAAAGAAGAAACTCCGGGCGAGAATGGGGCGGCGGTATCCCTAACCGCCAAACTTGCAAAGCAAGGCGGGATGATTCTCATCCCCGGCGGCACCCTCAATATGGGAGGCGACAATGAGCAGGCCGACCCCAACGAGTTTCCAAAGCACAAGGTGCAAGTCAGTGCCTTCTGGATGGATGAAACGGAGGTGACAAACGCCCAATTTGCGAAATTCGTGGAAGCGACGGGCTATAAGACCGTTGCGGAGCGCCCAGTCATTTGGGAAGAATTGCAAAAATCGTTACCGCCTGGCACGCCGAAGCCCCCAGACAGTCTGTTGCAGCCTGGTGCGCTCGTTTTCCATAAAACGGCGCAGCCCGTGCCGCTCGACGACCTCAGCCGATGGTGGCGATGGACTATCGGTGCCGACTGGCTACACCCCGAAGGCCCAGCCAGTAGCATCAAGCTCAAGATGGACTACCCTGTGGTTCAGGTAGCTTGGGAAGATGCAGTAGAGTATGCAAAATGGGCGGGCAAACGTCTCCCGACCGAGGCTGAATGGGAGTGGGCGGCAAGGGGCGGCCTAGAAAATGCCATATACCCTTGGGGGAACGAGCCGCTGGGGGAGGGTAGGCCCAAGGCCAATTTCTGGCAGGGGATGTTCCCGTACCAGAACGAAATAGGCGATGGCCACGAAGGTGCTGCACCAGTGAAGTCTTTCTTGCCCAATGGCTATGGCCTCTTCGATTTGGCGGGAAATACGTGGGAATGGTGCGCCGATTGGTTTGACTTTGGTTTCTATAAATCACCTGATGCTTGCAAGACCGACCCCAAGGGGCCAGATCGTGGCAACAACCCCTACATGCCTTACCAGCAGGAAAAGGTGGTCAGAGGCGGCTCCTTCCTTTGCAACGACGATTACTGCTCTGGTTACCGCAATGCCCGCCGCATGGGATCAAGCCCAGACACTGGGCTTAACCATACAGGCTTTAGGTGCGTTAAGGATGTAAAATGAGTCTTAAGTCTCTGTAATTAGTCTTTGCAGCCGTTCTTCCAATTGACGCCCACTTTTACTTATAGAGGCCGACCTTTTTAGAGACAAGAGAAAGAATCAAGTTTTATATTTAACATAATATAGATTATCAAAACAAAGATAGCTGCGGATGACGGAGTTGCTCAAACAGTTCCAGGTTGAATTCTGAAACAACCATGTCAGCAAAATACTTTCGCCGGGCAAGCTGCACCTGGTTCCTTATGATTTCAGCAAAATTGCCTTCACCACGCATCCTGTCACCAAATCGGCTGTCAGAAAGCTGGCCACCATGCACTTCCTTTATTCTGTTCAAGACTTTTTCGGCACGGTCAGGGAAATTCTTGCGAATCCAATCCTCGAAGATTTCCCCAATATCGCCGTTTAGTCGAACGATGGTGTAACCTAAGCTGCTTGCACCAAGCTGTGAGGTGTATTCGGCCACTTTAAAAATTTCGTGGTCGTTCAACCCAGGAATCACTGGGGCAAACATCACCGAAACTGGTATTCCGTTGGATGCCAATTTTTCAATCGTGTAAAGACGACTGTGAACACTGGCAGTCCTTGGCTCCAATGTTCTGCGCAGGTCTTCGTCCAATGTGGTCACTGAAATGGCCACTTTAACCAAACGAAGTGCAGCCATTTTTTGCAACAAATCGAGGTCACGCAGGATGAGGCTGTTTTTTGTGATAATGCTGACAGGGTGCTTGTATCGCCAAAGCACCTCCAAAATGCTCCTGGTTATCTCAAGTTTCTTTTCGATGGGCTGGTAACAGTCCGTATTGCCAGAAAGCAATATTGGCGAGGCTTTCCAATTTTTGCTCTTCAGCTTTTCTTCAACCAATATGGCTGCATTTTTTTTGACCAAGATTTTGGATTCAAAATCGGTTCCAGCGCTGTAGCCCCAGTAGTTGTGGGTATTCCTTGCATAGCAATAAACGCAACCATGCTCACAGCCTTGGTAAGGGTTCATGGACCAATCCATTGGCAAATCCGGGCTGGTCACTTGGTTGACCATTGTTTTGGGGTAAACCTCAATGTATTCCGTCTTGGCTGAATCTTCCAGCACTTGGGGAATGTCCATTTCCGTTTCGTAGCTGTGCTTGTCAAAACGGTTGGAAGGGTTGACTTGCGCTCCCCTACCCTTCATGTAATTTGTTGATGTCCCCATGATATAGATACATTTTGTTTGCAAATGTACTATTTTTTATGTTCACTCCGAATATTTATAAACAAATATTTTTATAAAATAGCTCAAACTACAGTTTGCAACAAGATTGTCTCTAGTCACATCCGATTTTTGCAATATTTGTGTCTTAAAAAAGCATTGAATGCACAACTGTTTTATTTCTGTAGTAAGTGTTATCGAGGGGCAAGACGATATCAAGAAGTTAATTGAATTTCTGGCTGGGCTTCATCAAGTTCTTGTCTCCAACTTCTCTGACCATGAAATCATCTTGGTGAACAACAGCCACGGACTTTCCCCAGATGTCGCCATTTCACCGCTTTCGCAAGAAATCAAGCAAAACATTTTCCTACTAAACCTTTCTTCGTCGGTGAACAAGAACCATGCAATGGTGGCCGGTCTTGACCGCTCCAATGGCGATTACACAGTAATCTTTGAATTTGATTTTTATCAGATGCCCCATTTGGTTACCCAACTTTTCGAAGAAAGCTTCAAAGGGAACGACATGGTCTATCTAAGGGCAAAATCGAGGCAGTCAAACATTCGCTTCAAGCTGTTCTACAAGTTGTTTTATTGGATTCTACGAAATTATTCCAACTTGAAAGTGGATGACCGGGCGCATGACAGCCGAATCATTTCACGCAGGGCGCTGAACTCGCTGCTTAGGCTCAGGGAAAATTTAAGGTACATGAAAGCCATCTATTCCATCGTTGGCTATCGTACCACCAGCTTGGAAGTGGACTTGCCACTCGCACATGATGGGACTGGGTTTGGTGAAAAATTCAGCACTTCGTTGGTGGCCATCACCTCTTTCACTAATTTTTTGAGGGCGTTGCTTGGTTGGATATTTTTGGGCGCTATTTTGATCATGTTGGTGGTAACCTACAATGCCGTCAAGGTTAAATTCACAAATGTTGATATTTTCGGGGAATACCATGCAGTGGTTCCTGGTTGGACGTTTCTGGTTGTGCTCAGTTCTGTCTTTTTTGCGATAACCTGCCTCATCCTATATATTATGTCCATTTACCTTTCCAATATCTACGAAGAAATCAAGCACCGACCGATGTACATTATCGAGTCAGTAAAGCGGTTTTAAGTTAGCACCTTCGGGTGAAAATTAAGGGGCTTTTCAGAATTGGTACTTTCGGGTGAAGGGATGGAGACCCGCACTACCCCATTTTCGCAGCATTGTTTCACCAACTAAAATCTGTTCACAATGCAAAAAATCGTTTTGAAATTCGGACTAATCAGCGGGGCATTGATATCCATCCTTTTGCTTGCTGGAATTATGATGATGATAGGCCCGGACGGGAAAGTTGACCTAAGGAATGGAGAACTTTTAGGCTATATCTCGATGATCGTTTCCTTATCCTTGATTTTCTTTGGGATTAGGAGCTATCGGGAAGAAAATGGCGGGAAAATCAGTTTTGGTAAGGCTTTCAAGGTGGGTATTTTGATTACCTTGGTAGCTTCGGTAATGTATGTCATCACTTGGATGATTTATTTTCATTCTTCCGACCAGAAAGAAGAATTCGGCAAGCAGCGGATGGATTATAAAGTTGAGAGCATGAAGAAAAAAGGTGCTTCTGAAACTGAAATTGCAAAAGAAGTTGCTGCTAACAAGGAATTCATGAAAATTTATGAATCAAACCCACTCATCATGTTCAGCATAACACTTTTGGAAATCTTTCCAGTTGGGTTGGTCGTTACGCTATTGAGTAGCTTTTTTTTGAGAACAAAAAATGAACTAGCATGAAACGAGTAATTGGACTAGGTGGCGTTTTTTTCAAAAGCCAAGACAACAAGGCCGTCAGGGAATGGTACCAAAATCATCTTGGGATTGAATCGGAGGAATGGGGTGCAATTTTCCCATGGCGCAGAAAGGAGAATCCAGAAGAGGAGTCCTATACTGCTTGGAGTCCTTTCAAGGCTGATACCAACTATTTTGAACCGAGCAACCATGATTACATGATAAACTATCAAGTAGATGACCTCGATTCTCTTCTGAATGAACTTCGAAAAGAGGGCGTAACAGTAGTTGGAAATGTGGAAGAATCAGAATTCGGCAAATTCGGATGGGTTCTCGACCCTGAAGGGCGAAAAATTGAGCTTTGGGAGCCGCCCAAAGGATGAGAACGTATTCTTTGAATGCGAGGAATTTGTTTTCAAAGGGCTTGTCAAACTTGTTTTGGCAAGCCCTTTGCTTTTTTAAAAAAAACTTTGGAAACTTTTAAACTAAAAATAGTTTCCAATGTTTCTTGCTCTGTTTGCGTATTAAACAAAACGTCTTTGTATAATTGATGGATACCAAAGAAGAAATCATTAGCCGTTCAGAGCAGCTTTTCATGCGAGTTGGGGTGAAAAGCGTTACGATGGACGATATTTCAAGGGAACTTGGGATGTCGAAAAAAACCCTTTACCAGCATTTTGAAAACAAGGACAGCCTGATTGAAGCGGTGGTCAACACCCATTGCGAAAGGGAACAAATACTGACGGACAAGTTGACGGAAGATGCCCAAGATGCCTTGGAGGAAGTAAAAAAAATTGGGGCCTACTTCGCCACCACTATTGAAGATGTCTCTCCAAGCACACTTTTCGACTTACAGAAATATTATTTCAAATCGTGGGAAACGCTGATGAAAAAGCAAGATGAGCACATCATCAACAGCATCATGAAGAATATTGCCAAGGGCATTGCAGAAGGAAACTACCGAGCCGATATAGACCCCGCCATCATCGCAAGAATTTATGCGAAAGCCACCTATATGATTGTGGAAGAATTGGGGAACTCCAAATCCGAATTTTCACGTAAAGAGTTGATTTGGGAACTCCACAATTACCACATCCACGCTATCGCAACTCCGAGAGGGATGAAGCTCTGGAAGAAATACAACCAAATAGATAGCTAAAATCCAAAGGCTTGAATCTACTTCGAGTTCAACAACTGACCTATATGAAGAAATCAATTATTCACTTGAAAATGTTGGGCACGGCTTTATGGTTATTGGCCCTTGTAACGGTTTCTGCCCAGCAACAAATTGATTTGAAAGCTGCCCTGAAATACACGCTTGAGCACCACGCCAATGTAAAAAAGGCGCAATTGGACATTGCCAAGGGAAACGAATTGGTGCGCCAATCACTCAGTACAGGCCTGCCTCAGGTCAATGGCAGTGTCAACATAATCAACAATGCCATACTTCAAACAAGCTTTGTACCTGCAGTGATTGTAGGAGGGCCTCCCGGTGAGCTTGCGCCGTTGAAATTTGGGGCAAATTGGAATGCAGTGGCTGGGGTGGAACTCAATCAAATGGTTTATAGCCAGACCTGGTTGCTTGGCCTTCGGGCAACACGAGAACTAGCCGATTTTTACAAATTAGTTTTGGAAAAAAGCAAGGACCAAGTTGTAGCAGATGTGGCCAAGCTCTACTATCAGGTTCAATTGAGCCGTACCCAAAAAAGCCTCCTACAGGCCAATATTGGCCAAATTAATGGGCTATTGACGGTCACGCAGAAGCAATATGAGAATGGATTCGGAAAAAAAATTGACGTGGACAGGCTTAGGGTACAGCAATCCAATCTGGAAATGCAGGTCGTGAACCTTGAACTTCAAATCAAACAGGCTGAACAAGCCTTGAAGTTTGCGATGAACTTGCCCTTGGAAACAGCGATTGTTCTTACCGACACGATTTCTTCCAATATGTTCGAGGAAGTGAATGCTGCCATAACACAGCCAAACTATCTCCAAAAACCTGACCTTTTGATTTTGAAAAAACAGTCGTCGCTCTACCAGTTGGACATGGATCGATGGAAGGCTGGCTTTTATCCAAGTGTTTCTTTCTTCGGAAACTATAACTACCAATGGGTATCCAACAGCTTAGGGGATATTGGCGATGGCAAAACTTGGACAGACTTCTCCCAATTAGGACTAAGGGTAAGCATCCCTTTTTTCGATGGATTTTACAAAAAAAGCTTGATGCAGACCGCCCAGCTAAACATCTTGCAGACGGACCAAGATTACAACTTGGCTAAGTTAGGGCTTCAACTCAGCCATGAAGCAGCAGTCACATCGCTTCGGGTAAACCAGAACAATTTACAAAGCGTGATAGCTACTCAAAAAGTAGCCGAAGACGTTTATCGGGTTGCACAAAGCAGGTATCGGGAAGGTCTTGCGCCAATCACAGAACTGTTGGATGCGGAAACCTCCCTGCGGCAAACACAATCAAACTATATCACCACCTTGGCTCAAATCAAATTGGCAGAGATAGACATCTTAAGCGCCAATGGTCTGCTCTTGAAGATGGCAGAATAACCTTATCATAATAACTATACTTTACTTCTCACAATCAACAATGCTTACAACATGAACCGAATCGTAAAAGCAACTATCTGGATTCTCGTGCTGGGCGGACTGGGTTACGGTGCCTATTGGCAACTCGGCAAAAACAAGTCAACCCTACAGGAAAACGCAAAAGCCTCACAAGAGCGAAATACCGTCATTCCCGTGGTGACTGGAAAGGCTGAGCTGGCCACCATGTCAGGCGAATTCAATGTGGTGGGCAATTTTGCACCTTATAAAAAAGTAGCTGTGATGAGCGAAACGGCTGGGAAAATCCTCACTTTGAATTTCGACAATGGCTCCACCGTTCAGGCAGGTGCAACCTTGGCCACTATAGACAATGACCTGATAAGGATTCAGTTGGAAACAGCCAAGACCAATTTGGCAAAAGGTGAGAATGACCTATCAAGGCTCCAAAGATTGTTAGGAGAAGGAGGAGTGACCCAGCAGCAAATTGACGATGCAAAACTTGGCATTGAAAATTTGAAGCAGCAAATAAAAGGGGCTGAAAAACAGATTTCGATGAGCTATGTCAAAGCTCCTATTTCTGGAGTTATCACTGGCAAAATGGTTGAAAAAGGTTCTTTGATTGCTCCTTCCATGCAATTGGCCATGATTACCAATATCAGCAAGCTGAAAATGCAGGTTTACCTAACGGAAGAGCAAGTTATAACGGTAAAAAAAGGTCAAAGGATTAGCATGAAGGCAGACCTTTTCCCAGACAGGAATTTTGAGGGAACTGTAACTTTTATTGACGTGAATGCGGATGCTTCTCGCAGGTATTTAGTTGAAATAGAGATTAACAACCTCGGCGATTCGCTGAAGGCTGGCATGACTGGTACGGTATATTTCAAAGGTGGCGCAACACGGCAAGTATTGTCAGTGCCAAGGGAAGCCATAGTTGGCAGTCTGCAGGATGCGAAGGTCTATGTGGTGGAAAATGGAAAAGCAGCGTTGAAACCCGTAGTGACTGGCAGCGTTTTCAACAACCGTGTTCAGGTGAAAGAAGGCCTTAGCGAAGGCGACGAAATTGTCGTTTCTGGTCAAATAAACCTTGAAGACGGTAAGGATATAAATATTGCCGAGAATTAAAGAAATTCTTACTTCAAGCTTACAATGAAAGCTTGTTTTCATTGCAACTATGCAGCCATGAAACCTTGAAATCTACAACTTATGTCAATCACCGAACTATCTATAAAAAGGCCCTCCTTTATCATCGTGATCTTTATAGTACTCACGATTTTGGGTATCTTTAGCTATAAACAGCTTTCTTATGAGCTGATTCCAAAATTTAGTGCCCCTTTCGTCATTATTCAAACACTTTACCCTGGTGCAAACCCTTCAGAGGTCGAAAATTCCCTGACCCGTAATATTGAAGATGCCGTTTCCAGTATGGAAAATATCGTCTCATTGCGGAGCACTTCATTTGAGAGCCTCTCTTTTGTGTTCATTGAACTAAAAGACGGAACGAATATAGACCTTGCACTCCAAGATGCACAGCGTAAACTAAACGCCAATGCGAGCAAGTTCCCTGAAGGTGCCGAGTCACCTTCTCTCACAAAATTCGCCTCTGATGAATTCCCTATTTTAAGTATCGGAGTTACTACAAACGCTACTCCTGCTGAGTTTTTTGACTTGGTCGAGGACCGCTATAAGCCAGCCATTTCGAGCGTTGAGGGTGTGGGGGAGGTTCGGATTGTAGGAGGCCAAGAGCGTGAAATTCAAGTAATGGTGAACCGCCAGAAGATGGAATCCCGCAACATGACCATCTTGCAGGTCGTGCAGGCCATCCGACAGGCGAACTTGGACTTCCCTACTGGTAAAATCGAAAACCAGGATGAACAGGTCATTATCCGATTGGCAGGCAAGTTCCAGACAGTGGACGAGTTGCGTAGCCTTGTGGTGGCAAACTCCCCAATGACGGGATTACCGGTGAAGCTCGGTGAAATAGCTGAGGTCACCGACGGCCTTAAGGAGCTAACCAGCATAAGCCGGGTAAATGGTAACAACGCTATCGGTGTGCAAGTGTTGAAGACCACTGATGCAAATGCAGTGGCTGTGGCAGAGGGCGTTATTGCGCAGCTCGAAAAACTGAAGGTGCAACACAAGGACAAGAATTTCAACTATGAAATCGCCAACAACCAAACCGATTTTACCATAGAGGCTGTGAATGCAGTGAGCCATGACCTCTTGTTGGCGATTGTATTGGTTGCGGTGGTAATGCTTTTCTTTTTGCATTCTATTCGCAACGCAATCATTGTCATGTTGGCCATACCTACTTCGCTGGTAGCTACTTTCATCATGATGTACGCCGCAGGTTTCACACTTAACCTGATGACCCTGCTAGCTATGTCCCTTGTTATTGGTATCCTGGTTGACGACAGTATTGTGGTGTTGGAAAACATCTACCGCTACATGGAGCATGGGGTGAAGCGAAAACGGGCATCCCTTATTGGCAGGAATGAAATTGCATTTACAGCACTTTCCATCACATTGGTGGACGTGGTGGTTTTCGTTCCTATAGCGCTTACCTCTGGTATTGTTGGCAGTATCATGCGCTCGTTTGCCCTCGTTGTCACCTTCTCCACACTCATGTCGCTGTTCGTTTCTTTTACGCTGACACCAATGTTGGCCAGTCGGTTTTCCAAGATAGAATCCTTCAACAATAAGAGCATATTTGGTTTGATTTTCAATGGGTTTGAAAAGATTTTACAAGCAGTGAACGATTGGTACGCAAGGGTGCTAGGACGGGTAATTAACCCCATTAGGATTGCCTACAGCCCAGCCAAAATCCAACAGATAGCAGCACGGGAAGCAATAGACGGCAAGCCTCGCAAGAAGCACTACAATCTTTATTTGCCTTCGTTTCTTGTCTTCGTAGGAATCATCATTTTGTTCCTGAGTTCCTTCGGCTTGGTGTCAAATGGCTATATCGGCACAGCGTTCATACAGCCTGGCGACAGGGGCGAGTTTATCATGAAACTTGAACTGCCCAAGGATGCCACTTTGCGGGAAACTAATCTTGCTACGCAAAAAGCTGAGGAGTTTTTTAAGAATAAAAAAGAGGTAATAAATACGTTTGCCACCATTGGCAGGACTTCTAGTCAATTTGGCAGCCAATCCACGGCTTATGTCTCGGAGTTAACCATGAAGCTCGTACCTGTCAGTGAACGAGACCTTACAACGGACATCTATGCCCAAAAAGTGCGCAACGAACTAGAGCGGGAACTGCCTGGCGTGAAAGTCACAACAGCCCCTGTTAGCTTTTTCGGAGGCGCTGATGAAGACCCGTTGCAGATATACGTCAGCGGTTCCAACAAGGAGGAGGTAATGAAGTATGCCAATGAACTATTGGCAGAAATCAAGAAATTAGAGGGAACACTGGAACCAAAGCTCTCCATTGAGGAAGGCAGTCCCGAAATCAAGGTGTCCGTGGATCGGGAGCGTATGGCACAGCTTGGCCTTTCCATGGACATGGTTGGCGCAACCATGCAAACTGCCTTTAATGGAAACGACCAAGCACAGTTCAGGGCTGGCTCTAAAGAATATGACATCAATATCAAGATGGACAACTTCAACCGCAACAGCCTTGATGACATCGCCAATCTCAAGCTGATGAACAATTTTGGGCAATTGGTTCAGCTCAGCCAGTTTGCTACGGTTGAACAGGGCACAGGACCAAACCAATTGGAAAGGCTTAACCGCCAGCCTTCAGTTATCATCAAGTCAAAAGTGCTTGGCCGACCAAGCGGTGATATTGGCGCTGAAATCAATGCCCTGCTCGACCCTGAGAAAGGCCCCATGAAACCACCAGCTGGCATCAGTATCATGTACGAAGGCGACTTGAAAAACCAAGCTGAGGGATTTACGAGCCTGTTGTTGGCACTATTCGCAGCCTTAACCTTTGTTTACCTGATCTTGGTAGCATTGTATGATAGTTGGTCTTATCCATTGGTGGTCGGCTTCTCTATTTTGCCTGCAATTTCAGGTGCCTTCCTCGCTATGGCATTGACGCTCAGCGTTTTGGATATTTTCACCATGCTTGGCCTTATCATGATGCTCGGTCTCGTCGCAAAGAATGGTATCCTTTTAGTGGACTTTGCGAGCCAAGCCAAAAAGGAAAGCGGGATGGGGACCATTGAGGCACTCATAGCCGCAGGCAGAACCCGCTTGCGCCCCATCTTGATGACCACCTTGTCCATGTCCATTGGATTTCTTCCGATTGCCTTGGCAAAAGGCGCTGGTTCAGAATGGAAGAACGGACTAGCATGGGCGCTCATTGGTGGCTTGACTAGTTCCATGATTCTCACCTTATTCATTGTTCCGGTTGTATTTCAGTTTATTGAAGGGTTGCGGGAAGGAATCGGTAGCCTGAGAAAAGCACTTGGGTTCAAGAAAGAGGAGGACGATGAGCCAGACTGGAATCGGGAAATAACAGAGAAATTGATTTCCCACGAATTGGAGACGCATTGACCTTATTGGTAGAAAACAAAAAGGGCGAGGTGAAAACCCCGCCCTTTTTGTTTTCAATCCTTTATGAAGGTTTTGGAAACAGTTTTCCCTTCCAATTCAAAAATGACGAAATAAAGCCCTGACTCCAGTTTAGAAACATCTATTGTCTTGCGGTTGAAAATAGTTTCTTTAAGCATTGTCTGGCCATTTTTATTGCAAACTTTAAAAGCACCATTACCCGGGAAATCAATTGAAAGACTTGATCTTATTGGGTTGGGATAAAGCTGGATGGCCGATTGGCTTAGAGGGTTGGATGAACTAGATAATGGTGTTAGCAGTACAACTGATTTCTTGCTGACCAAGTCGTTGTCTCCTGTTCTTTGTCCATTCCCATTTGCGCAAAGCGTAACAAAATAAAAATGGATGGAGTCGGCAACGACGGTCTCAGGAGCCTGCCAGGTGAAAGTCCAAGAAGTACCTCCATTTGACAAGGTGCGAGGTGTGGACTGACGGACATATTGCCTTCCTCCGGCGTTCCCGATAGAACACCCTGTCCCAGCAGTCAGCGTGCCAGTTTTTTGATTAGCATTGTTGAGTACCGTCATTTGAAAGCCAGCCCTAACTGCATCGCTGGTATTGGCAAGGGTTATCGTGTAAGTTTGATTGGCCATAACGGTGTCGGGCACACCGGAGATTTCAACTACTCCATTGAAACTACCGCCTTCATGGCAGCCAGAAGCTTTACACGTAGTTTCACCAGGTGCGCCTGTACGGCCAGTGGGCGGGTTGTTGGGGTTAATTTTGAATGAAGTAGAAAATAGAAGGGTTGCGGTCAAAGGCAATGTGAGCCAGGGTAGTAATTTTAGCTTCATACAAGAAGATTAGTTGGTGAGTATTCCTTGGTCGTAGTTTTTAACGAAAGGTTGCAGACTTAGACAAATTTTAAAGTTCAAGGTTTAAAACGTCCCTTAATGAATTGAGCCAAGTACCTTTGGCCCCTAATCTGCCAAGCTACGATATGGAAAGAATCAGTGTTTTTGATATTTTCAAAATTGGCGTTGGGCCATCAAGTTCCCATACGATGGGGCCTTGGGTTGCAGCGCTTCAGTTTCTTGAAAAACTAGAACTGGGCAAAGTTACCAAACTTCATGTCAAATTGTTTGGCTCGCTTGCAAAAACAGGAAGGGGGCATGGTACTGATATAGCGGTCATGCTAGGCCTAATGGGGCACCATCCGACGACCATTGAGGTTGAAAAAATAGACCAAATTATCAACGAAGTTTACCAGCAAAACAACTTACTACTTGGGAGAAAGCAAGTCATTCAATTCAATCCATTAGCACATATCGCCTTTATTTACGAAAAACTCCCGTTTCACCCCAACGCACTCACTTTTGTTGCCCAATTCAAAAATGGTAGCGGCATTGCCGAAACTTATTATTCAATAGGTGGCGGATTTGTAGTACAGGAAGGCACAGGCCCTAGCCCCAGCCAGTCCATGGTGTTGCCCTACCCTATTGACCGCGAGGCAGACATCCAGCACTATGTCGTTCAAACGGGGATGGCCATTCACGAGATTGTCTTTCAGAATGAGTTGGCATGGCGTCCAGGAGAAGAAATTCGGAGTAGCCTGCTGAATATTTGGGAAACAATGTTGTTGTGCATCCACAAAGGATGCCATACAGACGGAGAATTACCGGGAGGGCTAAGGGTTCAACGACGGGCACACGCTATCAACGACAAGTTATTGGAAGGTATTGAATACACAACAATCAAGGGCTGGATGAACACCATCAAGATTAGCGGTAGTTCCTTTGCGAATGTTACGAATTGGGTCAGTTGCTTCGCCTTGGCCGTTAACGAGGAAAATGCTTCTTTTGGTAGGGTCGTAACTGCGCCCACAAACGGGGCAGCAGGTGTAATACCAGCCGTACTGATGTATTTTCTCTGCTTTTGTGAAAACGAAGGGGAAACGGACATCGTTAAATTTCTGCTAACCGCCGGGGAAATAGGTAGTTTGTTCAAAAAAGGCTCGACCATATCTGCGGCAATGGGCGGCTGTCAAGCGGAGATTGGGGTGTCATCTGCGATGGCTGCTGCTGCCTTGACCGAATGCATGGGCGGCACCCCTCAACAAGCGCTCATGGCCGCCGAAATTGCCATGGAACACCATCTCGGCCTTACCTGCGACCCCATCAATGGGCTGGTTCAGATTCCTTGCATCGAGCGTAATACAATGGGAGCTATGAAGGCGATTACTGCTTCGCAAATAGCACTTTCAAGCAACCCAGAATTAGCTCGTGTTAGTTTGGATGAGGTCATCAAAACCATGTGGGAAACCGCCATTGACATGAACGATAAATACAAGGAAACAGCGGATGGAGGGCTGGCCGTTAATGTATCGGTATTGGTGCCAGAATGTTAACTTAATTTCTTCCCACCACATTTTATGAGGTGAATTTTTTGTTCAAATCATTGATTGCCAATAAAATAGAAAAGCGGATGGCGTAAAATCACGCCATCCGCTTTTCAGCTTGAAGCTCAATCAATTTTAGTTCTTCTTTCTTGAGTCTTGCTGTGCAAACACTTTTTTAAGCAAGTCAGAATTGCGCAGGCTGACATCACCCCTAATGGCTGACTCCTTTTTTTCAACCAAACCAAAAAGGCCATTAAGTGCCTTGCGGTTCACGTGGTCGTCCAATTCTGGGTTAGTTTTCTCTACCAAAGGAATCTTGTTATAGGCAGTAACTGCTGTCCTCCAATACTCCCTTGCACCTACTTTGTCCAAGGATTCTTGAATAATGGGCATGAATTCTCCATATAGTTGCTTAAAAGTCATGCTCTCCAAATAACGAGTCGCAGCATCATCGTTGCCCATCAAGATGTTCATGGCATCCTTAAAAGTCATGGATTTGATGGCATTCAAGAAGATTGGCTTTGCTTTAACGGCAGCATCTTCGGCAGCACGGTTCATTTTTTCAATCAGGTTGGCTTCCACATTTTCAAAGCCAGGAACCATTTTCAGCTTTTTGACCACTTTTTGCGCCTCATCTGGCAACATAATCTTGTAAGCACTCAAGTAATAGCCGTCTTTCTTGGAGAGGAAATCGGCGGCTTCGCCCACACCTTTGTTAAGTGCTTCTTTTAAGCCCTGTCCGACCTCGTCTTGTGAAAGGCCGCCACCTTGCATGGTCTGCTCAACCTTGTTTTTGGCTTTGTCCAAGGCACCTTTCAATTGAGCATTGGCAAACGACACGACAAGCATAAAGCACACAAACGGTAAGATTTTCTTTGTCATTTTTAGGAAGTGTATTGAAAAAAAAGTTGTGTTGATGTCCCGAAAAGCATTTGAAACTATCATCAAAAACAACAGGACAAATTTCCAAAGACAAATAACGTGCGAGTAAAGCAAAAAGGGTGGTAGTTCTTACAGTTTTAGTTTTTGTTAACCAAATAGCCATTGATTTCAACCTTTTTGAAACAAAAGCAGGGTTCCTGACCGTTATTGTAAGGATAACACGAATTTGGATCGAACTCAACTTAATATCTGCAATGAAGATACTCATCATCGGTGGTGGCAACATGGGGCTTACCTATGCACAATCATTTTTGCGTTCGCACATAACGACGAAGCAAGACCTAATGATCCTGGAGAAGTCGGAAGAGAAATGGCCCGAACTGGAAAGCCTTGACATAGGTACAGTTTGCAAGCATCCAGAAGACTGCCTTTCTCAGGCCGATCTTGTTATCCTGGCAGTAAAACCACAAGATTCGGCTGGGCTTTTTGCCAAAATAAAGCCCTTTGTAGATCCTCAGCAGGTTTTTCTTAGCATTATGGCAGGAGTGAAAATGAGTACTATCGCCGATTCACTGGGGGCTTCAAAAGTCATTAGGGCCATGCCCAACTTACCCGCCCAAATCGGCATGGGAATGACGGTGTTCACTTCGACCGATAACGTGACGAGGATTGAACTGGTGACTGTACAGAACCTCATCAACACAACTGGTAAGAGTATTTATGTAGAGAATGAGACGTTGATTGATGCTGCAACGGCGATTTCTGGCAGTGGCCCGGCTTATGTATGGTTCGTGATGAGCTCCCTGATATCGGCTGCCAAGCAAATTGGTTTCAACGAATCGCAGGCCGAATTGCTGGTAAGCCAGACTTTTCAAGGAGCTATTGACCTTTTTCACCAAGCCGATTTTTCATGTGAGGAGTGGATAAAGAAAGTAGCCTCCAAGGGGGGCACAACCGAGGCCGCTTTGGCATCTTTTTCTAGTGATTTAGTATCCAATGGGCTAATGAACGGAGCCGTTGCTGCTTTTGAAAGAGCAAAAGAGCTTGGTAGGTAGCTTATGCAAGCAATATTCTGCAAAATTGCTTTTCTTTGCAGCCGCTGAACCAAATAGAAACAACTCTGTTTCACTTGCAAAAGCAATACTCTTAATGGAAATTTCTAAGACAGCAAGCCTTATCATATACAGGATTCGGGAACGTGGCCTTGAAGTTTTTATGTTAGGCGACGAAAAGAAGCAAGATTGGGCACTACCTAATCATCAGACTTCCCAAGCAGCGGCGCTTCCGATTGAGGAAAGTGACAAGTTCATTGTACTTGAACCCGTTCAGCAATCGGACGGAATAGTTGAAAATGGGCTTGCCGTTGAAGGAGATTGGCATGACATACCTTCCTTGAAGTCGCTTTTAATGGAGGACATGGCCTATATGAAGGTTCAAATCAAGCAAATTGGGCACGACGCCCTTGAAAAAGGCGCTTTTGTGGCTATCAAAGAAGCATTCAAACGAGTTGCACCTCACCAATATGAGATGCTGAAAGAGCTGAAGGATGTTGTGACAGACAGGAATTCTGTAAAGGATCTATAATCAAGACATCCACTTTTCTTCAGAACAAAAGGCCCTGCTACCTGTAGCTGGGCCTTTTGCTTTTATTTTGCTTTTCAAATTCCTACCTACATTTGCGTCCACCTTTATAAGGGTGTTTTATGGAAAAATCCAGGAACAACCCTAATAGCCATCGTTTACCATAAAAAACAACACTGTTCCAGCATGGAATCTATTGAAAAAAGCAGCATTCGACGTACTGATTTCAACCTGCCCGGCCAAAACGGCATCTATCACGGAAAAGTGAGGGATGTCTATTCTATAAATGATTTGCTGGTAATGGTGGCGTCTGATAGGATTTCGGCGTTCGATTATATCCTGCCACGGCCAATCCCCTATAAAGGCCAGGTGCTCAACCAGTTGGCTGCTTTTTTCCTCGAAAGCACAAGGGATATTTGCCCCAATTGGTTAATAGCGACCCCTGACCCGAACGTTGCCATTGGGCATAGGTGCGATCCCTTTCGAGTAGAGATGGTAGTAAGGGGCTATCTTACGGGACATGCCTGGCGCACCTACAAATCCGGAAAACGAGAACTATGCGGGGTCCAATTGCCTGAAGGCATGAAGGAGCATGACAAGTTCCCCTACCCTATTATCACGCCTGCGACCAAGGCGGAGGAGGGGCACGACGAAGATATCTCAAGGGAGGACATCATTTCAAAAGGCCTTGTTGGCGAGGCTGATTACCTTTTGATGGAGGAATACACCCATGCCTTGTTCGATAGAGGAACAAAAATGGCAGCAGAAAGAGGGTTGATTTTAGTTGATACGAAGTACGAATTTGGGATGAAGGATGGTATCGTCCATTTGATTGACGAAATTCATACCCCCGATAGCTCACGTTACTTTTACTTGGATGGATACATGGAAAAGCAGGAAAAAGGCGAGCCACAGAAACAGTTGTCAAAGGAATTTGTAAGGGAATGGCTCATGTCTCATGGATTTCAAGGTCACGATGGAGATATTATGCCTGTCATGCCGGATGTTTTTGTTGAGGCAGTGTCCGAACGGTATATTGCGCTGTTTGAACAGCTTACGGGCAGGAAATTTGAAAGGGCAACAACCGTTGATATCAACTCACGGATCGAAAAGAATATCCTGAAGTTCCTTGGAAGTCAAGCCTAAATGTACTAGGAAAGGAGGAGCTTAATCAAACGCACCAAAGATAACTTATTGAGTGGTCGTACATCAGCAGAGGGCTGGATTTCCCGAAGGAATGCTTGGCCGTTTACATACAACCAAATATGAAGGGGCTCCGTAATGACTCCTTCCAAATTGAGGTCAATGATTTTGGTATTCTCATCAACCCGGAGTTTTGAGCTTTTTCGAACCCTTCCTTGAAGATCTTGAGCTACAAATTCTACAGTTGATTCACATTGAAATACGCAATGGACTTGGACAAAATTAGGATTATTTGGGTGGATAAAGAATTCACCAAATGAAGTCATGTTTTTGAGGGAGTTCATTTGCATAGATTTTTTTGTATGAGACGAATAAAGGGTGCTTAAGTCACAATCGTCTGCAAAGTACGAATGTTCTTTTGACAACAGAATTATTTCATTCCTAAAATATTGAAATCCGCCTAAATGTCTTGCAGTGACAATTCTTGAATTAAGTATATTTTTTTCTCTCAATTAAAAATTACCGAAATCAAGCATAAAAGGCATTAAGTTTGCCAATGATACAATGTCCGTTTGGGCAAGTTCATTCAAAATCTTAAACCGAAAATTTTTTCCCATGTTGAAAAATTCAGTTCAAATTGGTTTGTTCTTATTGTTGGTTTACTCCTGCAATCATGACAATCCCGAGGTCGTCAATGCCAAGCCTGTTGGCGAAAGGCAAAACATTGAGGTTCCTTCCGAAAAAAAATCAGAAGAGCTCCAGGCCAATGCCGTTCCTGCAAGTGACATTAAAGGCATCGCTACAAGGGCACTCCAGTCCCTTCAAACGGTCTACAAAAATGCAGCTGGTAAAGTTACCGGAGTTGGTGAAGTGACTGTAATGGTTGATGACAACCTTAACCTCATTATTGAAAACAATTTTAAAGGCAGTACGTCCACCCAGTTGGTAAATCTTGGCAGAATAGATACTGACATGTCGCACGTTGAAATCATTCCGGACAGGGATGGCAATAAGTTCCCGGGGTTCAAGGTAAAGACCAAATCAGGCAAGGTTGACATCCTCAAAGATGGTGCAAAAGAAAAAGAGCAGGACTATTTGGAAATTTACCTGGCGGAACGAAAGGATGTCAATAAGGCGCTGACTTCCCTTATGTTTGCTGCTCAGGCAGCCCAGCAAACACTGCCTGCAGAAGGAGCAGTAAACCAGCCAGTTGGCGAGGTGAAAAAACAGTAAGAACCAAGAATATCTAAAAAAAAAGCCCTGGCACGTTGACCGTGACCAGGGCTTTCTATTTTTCCGAGAAAGAGATTCGAAAAATATCTGAATTAGCTAAAAATTAAAACTTCAGGGTTACACCAGCATTCAATAGACTGACGCCATATCCAACTTCTGCAAACAAACCAATGTGTTTTGTTGGGTAAAAATTGGTGCCGACAAAGCCGGAATAAAGCATGGAGCCATTAGGCGCATTAGGGTCGGTTTTTGTTGGAGCTGCTGGGTTTTTGGTGAACACGGCACCTGTTGCAGTTTTCTCCGTGACTTTTTTGTTGATGTAACCAATAGTAGCGCCACCATACACCTCAAAGCGCTCACCGAGGCCTTTCTTCAGCTCTCCACGAAGTCCGGCAAAAGTTTGCTCCGTAGTTGTGTTCAGCTCGATACCGTCATTTGCAATGGTCGGCTTGGAGCTAGTGGAAACATGCCCCCCCACCGCATTAATACTGAATAAAGGGCTTAGTTGATATCCTACCTTTAACATGACAGGTATGGAATTGACCGTGGCGCCGTCCATTTTAGTGGTAGGCTCAAAACCAACACCTGCACTGATGTTGAATTTCCCGGTTTGGGCTTGAAGTGTTGCCAAGGAAATAAGGCAAAGAACGATTGCGGATTGGATGCTTTTCATGGAAAATGATTTTGGTTTGATAGATTTTGCAAATGCGTGTGACTGAATTTACAAGAATCTTATGTTTTGGATATGATTTACAATTTCGATGCAAAGTTGCTAGGCTTGATTGAGAATGTCAATAGTGATTCAGTATTTTATTTCAATTTAACGAATAGCTAAACTTAAATTTGACTAATAGTTTTGAAAATAACAAATCTACAAAATTTTATTTCTAAATCATAAATTGACAAATATTTTTCGACAAGCACACCAACTTCATGGTGGCCATTTCTTTCAAAAGGAAAATACCCATTGAAAGGTGACGATTAGAGAAGGCTAAGCCCGAAAAATTCAAGGTCATCAATAGGACACCTGAAAACAATGTATCCCCTATCGAGGTGGCTTGAATCATTAAAAAAATGTTGAAAACTTCAAGGTACTACTGACATTTCGACTATTTCCGCTGCCGTTTTCCAGAATTGGTTAAACTAGCGGGATGAAAGTAGAACTGGTAGAGGACATACCTCTGTTAATTGCAAAATTCGAAGAAGCCGGGTTGA
>JALHQW010000011.1 GCA_022841745.1 Saprospiraceae bacterium
CCATCGGCAAGGCTCAACGGCAAAATTTATCACGAAAACTGGCTTCACAACCTCCTCATATCGGCTTCGATTGGGGGGGAAGGTGGCCATCACTACAATCCGTTATAGTCAGCATTTTTCAAAGCTATCTGGCTTGCAATAGGTCAGTTGGTAATTGGAACATAGACCATACTTGGCGGAACCCTGCCTTGAGCAGCGCAGGTTACCGTTGCCAATAATATCAAAAGCAGTGTGCAAGCATTTTTCATAGGCCAAATATAAGCGTTGCCGAAATTGCGGAATATTATCCAAACACCCACAGCTTTCTGCAAAATATTTACCTTTCGGTGTTTAACACCAAAAGCATCGGTACTTAATCATTGTCAACCTTGTTTGCTTTCCTCGACAAATCCCACTCCCTTGCGCCACCCGGCTACAATCGCTGGTTGGTGCCTCCGGCAGCCCTCAGCATCCACCTCTGCATTGGGCAGATATACGCTTACAGCGTGTTCAACCAGCCACTGACGCAACTCATCGGCATCAGGGAACCCGCCGAGGGCGACTGGACGCTGGTGCAGGTCGGTTTTATTTTCAGCATCGCCCTGTTTTGCCTTGGCGCATCGGCGGCGGTCTTCGGCAAGTGGCTGGAGCGGGTCGGGCCCAGGCGGGCCATGTTCACCTCGGCGCTTTGCTTTTCTGGCGGCTTTGTGCTTTCAGCAATGGGTGTGAAGTTCCATCAAATCTGGCTGCTCTACCTTGGCCACGGGGTGCTTGGCGGCATCGGGCTGGGGCTGGGCTATATCTCGCCCGTTTCTACACTCATAAAATGGTTCCCCGACCGCCCCGGCATGGCCACGGGCATGGCCATCATGGGCTTCGGTGGCGGCGCAATGGTCGCCTCGCCGCTCTCCATCTGGCTCATGGAACAGTTCAAATCCCCCCTGGACATAGGCGTTTGGCAGACCTTTCTCGTCATGGGCGGGCTGTACCTGTGCTTTATGCTGTTTGGGGTTTTCACCGTGAAAATCCCCCCCAGCGATTACGGAATTAGGTTCCCTTCGGGAATGACAAAGGATTACGGATTACGCTCGTCCCCCAATCCGCAATCCTTTGTCATTCCCGAAGGGAACCTAATTCCGAAATCCATTGACGCCAACACGGCCATCCGAACCCCGCAGTTTTACCTGTTGTTTTGTGTGTTGATGCTCAATGTGACGGCGGGCATAGGGGTGCTCGGCCAAGCCTCGGTGATGATACAGGAGATGTTTTCGGAGAAGGTGGTCGGGGCGAGCCGGGCGGTGTCGGCAGCGGCGGCGGGCGGGTTCGTGGGCTTGCTCAGCCTGTTCAACATGGGCGGGCGGTTCTTTTGGTCATCGTTGAGCGACCGCATTGGCCGCAAGGCCACCTATGCCATTTTCTTCCTACTGGGTGCGGCGCTCTATTTCCTCGTTCCGCTGACTGGCCAAATGGGCAGCGTGGTGAGTTTCGTGGTGGCGTTCTGCGTCATCATGAGCATGTACGGCGGCGGCTTTGCGACCATCCCGGCCTACCTTCGTGACAAGTTCGGGGTGATGGAGGTCGGTGCCATCCACGGTCGGCTGCTGCTGGCCTGGTCGGCGGCGGCGCTGCTCGGCCCCATCTTGGTGAACTACCTGCGGGAATGGCAAATCGAGGAACTGCAACTGCCCGCAGCACAGGCTTATTCGGTCACCATGTACATCATGGCGGGGCTGCTGGTAGTCGGCTTTGTATGCAATATGCTGATTCGGCCTGTTGACCCAAAATATTACTACAAACAAGCAACACCATGAAAAAACGGGAATTTGAACTCAAACTAGTATTGGCCTGGGCCTTCGTGGGCATCCCCTTGCTTTTTGGCGTGGCGATGACGGTGGTAAAGGCGATGGCTTTGTTTCGGTAAAATAGATTACTCGGCAGGAGAAAATGCCGATGGCAACCAGGTTCGGAGGAATGGGAAAGGTGCGTTCATAAATTGGAGCAAAGTGGATTCGATTTTGGGCAAAAAAATGAAGATAAGCTTGGTGTGTGGTTAGGGTATTACTGTAAGCCATGCCAGTTGCTTGACCCTCCACTTGCTATCCTGCGCTTTTTGTAATCAGTGCATTTATTTTGCCCCTTCGCCTTTTTCCCCGATGTTTGGAGAAAATTCCAACCGAATGAGAAAATGGCCTGCCCTTGTTTTTTTCCTACTTCTCTACCTCGCCTCCGCTCAGGCTTCTACGATAGATAGCCTGCTACTAAAACTCACGGCCGCCAAAGAGGACACGGCCAAAGTATGGCTGCTGAACGACCTTGGCATGGCCTATTCGCTCCGCAACATGGACAGTTCCATCATGATGCTGCGGCAGGCTGCCGATTTATCAGGCAAACTGGGATTCCATCGGGGCACGGTATCCTCCTTGCTGCGGCTGGCCACGAACGTGGGCCTGAAGGGCGACCCGAGAGAAGAAGAAAGTCTGCTGACAGAAGCCCTTCAAATCTCGTTGAAGCATGGATATAAACAGTGGCTCGGCAAGACCTACCTCAAAATTGCAGACGTAAACCACCGCAATTTAAAGCCGGACAGCGCCCTTTACTACTGCAACTTGGCAGAGAAGGCCAACCTCGAATGGGGCAATGAATACGACAACTGGCATGTGTTCAACGCAAGGGCGACTATTTACAATGCCCAGGGCGATATGGAAAAAGCAGAACAGAACTACCAAGAGGCACTTCGGCTTACCTCACAAAAAATGGTTCGGAAAGACCACGGCTTCTTACTGTTCGACATGCTGTACTGGTATTTTATGAAAAAAGACTGGGCGAAGTATTCCGAAATCTCGGAGCAGTACCTCAAGTTCATGGCCGAGGGCGACAACAAGGGCATCGGTCAGGATGCCATTCACGGCATCCTCTATTTTTTTGATAAAAATGCCAGCACCGCCTCTAAGGTCAAAACGCTCAATGCCATCCTGAAACAGCACGAATCATTGGGTAATAGAATCAGCCTCGCCAATACCTACAAATTGCTTGGCGAAACGCTGCGGGAAGGCGGCGATTTGGATGGTGCCGTGCTGGCTTACAAGCAAGCTGGGGCCCTCAATAGGGAAATCGGAATGATAGACACCGAGGCCCATTGCGCCTTGATGGTCTCCGAACTTTATGAAACAAAAAAGGACTTCCCCAATGCTTTCGCTTGGTACAAAAAATACCAAGCCATTGAAGACAGTTTGAACACCCTTGCCGTCCAGAAGAACTTTTCCGAACTGGAAGTGAAGTACCAGACAGGCAAGATGGAGGCTGAAATCACACAGCAACAACTAAAATTAGAGGCGGCCAGTCTCGCCCGCCGCAACCTCGCCATCACCGTCGGGGCGTTGGCGCTGGCCGTACTGGGTGCGCTCGGCTTCCTTTATTTCAAGTCAAAAACGAACAAAGAACTGGCCGCCAAGAACGGCATCATCAGCAAAGCGCTAAGCGAGAAAGAGTTGTTACTACGGGAAATCCACCACCGGGTGAAGAACAACCTACAAGTCATTTCCAGCCTACTGCACCTGCAATCCAAGTACATCGAGGACGAAAAGGCAATGGAGGTGATGCGGGAAGGCCGAAACCGGGTGAAGTCCATGGCACTCATCCACCAAGACCTCTACCAAAACGACAACCTGACCTCGGTGGAAGTAGCCCCCTACCTCACCAAGTTGACCGAGAGCCTGTTCCAAAGCTACAACATAGACCCCGACCGCATCCGCCTGCGCAGCGAGGTGGACGCCCCCCGTTTGGATGTGGACACGCTCATACCGCTCGGCCTCATACTGAACGAACTGGTGAGCAACGCCCTCAAGCACGCCTTCCCCGACGAGCGTGTGGGCGAGGTGGCCGTCTCGTTGAAGAGCCTCGAAAATGCCCTGTATTTGGTCGTGCAGGACAATGGTGTGGGCTTTGCGGAGCAACAAAAAACGAAGTTCGAGAAGTCGTTCGGTTTTGAAATGGTGAAGACATTTGCAGCCAAACTGAAGGCGAAGCTGGAGGTGGAGAATGGGGAGGGGACGCTGGTACGGCTGGTGATTCCGCAGGTGGCTTGAACGGCTGTTGGCTATTTGCTGTTGGCTATTGGCAGTGCCAAGTAAATTGCACTTGGCTCGCATTACATAAAGCTTTTTGATTCATTTACTCTTTGCCATTTTACACTACATTTGCACAAAGCAGTACCCAGCCAACAGCCAAAAACAAATAGCCAATACTATGAGAAACTTCAGAAATCTGGAAATCTAGAAATTGGGGATGGAAATCGTAAAAATGACCTACCAATTGGTGAAGAAACTGCCTAATTCTGAATTATTTGGGCTCAGCCTACAAATGCGAAAATCCGTAATTTCTATGCCATCAAACATTGCTGAAGGATGTAGCCGAAGTAGCAACAAAGAGCTTTTGCATTATCTTGAAATATCAATGGGGTCTTCATTTGAATTGGAAACCCAATATATAGCAAGCGTTTTTGCAGGATACTTGGAAGAACAAGAAATTCAACCCGTTCTTGAAAAACTGCATATTTTTCAGAAGAAGACGAACACTTATATGCAGACGCTGAAGAGAGCTGTTGGCTGTTGGCTGTTGGCAATGCCAAGTTAAATTGTCTGGCCCTGCTAGCTGCCAAAAGCCAAAAGCACAGCAATTGCAAGTACCCCGACCCAGCCAAAAGCTAACGGCCAACAGCTAACTGCTAAAAGCCAATAGCACAGTCCTCGCAAGTACCCCGGCCTAGCCAACAGCCAACAGCAAAAATGTCCCACATCCGCATCCTCATCGTTGAAGACGAGCCGCTCATCGCCATGAGCACCTCGGCCATGCTCGAAGGCATTGACTACGAGGTGTCCGCCATTGCATACGACAGCGACGAGGCGCTCGAACAGTTGCGGAGCGACCCGCCCGACCTCGCACTGCTCGACGTGAACTTAAAGAGCAAGCTGGATGGCATCCAAATCGGGGAAATTATCCGGGACCAATACGACCTGCCCTTTATCTTCCTCACCAGCTATGCCGGCGAGTCTATCGTGGAGCGGGCCAAGCTGACCCGCCCAATGGGCTATATCGTAAAGCCGTTTGATGAAAAAGACCTGTTCACGGCCATCGAGATTGCGCTGTACAACTACGCCCAGTTCGTCCACCCGCTCAAGTTGGACATGGAGCGTTTGAACAAAAAACTCCCATCTCCGCTCACGCCCCGTGAGTTTGATATCATCAAGGATATTTACGAAGGAAAGACCAACCAGCAATTGGCCAAGCGGCATTTCATCAGCATCAACACGGTGAAGACGCATGTGAAGCACCTGTTCGAGAAGCTGGACGTGCAGTCGAGGGCGGAGGCACTGGTGATGCTGCGCAATTTAAATCAAGCCCAACCTTAAAAATCACCCTGTGGGGTGATTCCCCCGCCTCCGTCTTGGCCCATCTTTGCAGCATCAAATCAGTTCTCGCTCACATGGTTCACCCATTCTTAGCACGGCCCGTTAGTTATTGGCCACTGCACACAGCACACCTAAATACACAACGATAAAACTGTCATTCACCAAAAACAATCACCATCACCTGCACGGGGGCGGGCCGATTCAGTATTGCCCCACGGCAAACAACATTGTCTTAAGAATGAAAAAGCAAACCTCATTTCTGCTCGTGTTTTCCCTTTTCACCCTTGTTTTTGTCGCCTGTAAAAAGGACGAGGATTCATCCAAGCCCACCACCATCAGCGCAGCGGGCAACATCACTGCCGCAATCGCCGAGTACCGTGCCTTGGCCGCTACCGCTGGCAATGGCGTCCAGGAAATCAACTGGGACGGCGTGCCAGACGACCAAGCGGCACCCTACTTTCTCCCCTCCGACTTTTTCAATGCTACCGAAGGCAGCCGTGCCCGTGGTGCCCTGCTCACCACCGACGGCGGCGGTGTACAGGCCAGTGCCGACAGCGACAACCCAGCAGGTGCGCTGCCGCAGTTCGGCCATATCAACGCCAACTACGTCGGTGCCCTCCAGCCCTTCAGCGGCGAGCGGGTCTTCTCCCCAGTTGGGAGCAACCTGGCCGAGTTGAGCTTCTTCGTGCCCGGCACCACCACGCCCGGCGTGGTGCACGGCTTCGGGGCAGTCTATGTGGACGTTGACCGCAACGAGAACACAGCCTTCGAGTATTTCGACATCAACGGCAAGAGCCTCGGCAGCTTCGCCGTACCAGCCAAGGACGGCGGCCACTCCTTCCTCGCCGTGCATTTCCCGACGCCCATTGTCCACAAAGTCCGTATCGAGTACGGCAGCGGCCCCCTTGGCCCCGACGAGAGCGCCACCGTGGACGTGGCCGTGATGGATGATTTTATCTATGATGTGCCGCAAGCTAAGTAAGGATTGAAGGAAAGAAGGATTGAAGGCTTCCGAGGCCCTGCTCCTTCAATCCTTCAACCCTTCAATCCTTTTATCCATTGTCAAATGAAAAACTCATCCCGTTTCCTCGTCTTGTTCCTGTTTGTTGCCCTCCGGGCAATGGGGCAGGAAGCCACTACACAGCTTGCGAAAGCAACCGAATTCACGATTCCCGTATCGCCCGCCTTCGACCTGCTGGCGGTCAGCCCGTCGCAGATAACCCGACCCAGCAATATCCGGGAGTTCAAGGTGGACTGGTCATTCCGCTCCTGGCGGCTGAAACCGAATATTGCCATACAGGCCCAGCCCATCTGGGAACTGGCCTACAACCGGCCCGACCTTGGGAAGTACCGCCGTGCTTCCAAGTTGATGAAGACCCTGAGCACCCTCGACCTCTCGGCGGGCACCATCGAGGATGCCGACCAGAGCCGCCGGGCCTCGCTGGCTGCCAAGCTGAACTTGTTTCGACAATACGACCCGCTGGAAGAGGCTGGCCTGTTCGCCAAAATGGACAGCATCTATCGCAAGCGGCAGGACGCTACCTTGGTGAACATGGCAATGGTCCGACTGAAAAGGGAAGCCACTACCGACAAACAGGCATTGGCCCGTTACGACAACAGCCTCGACTCGTTGCAGGGAATCTATGACAGGGAGGCCTCCATGCAGAAGGAGCGTATCCAACAGGTTGCGCAGCAATACATCCTCGACCACTGGAACGCCGCTCACCTCGACATCGCCTGCGGCAAACTCTACTCCTACGAAAACGCAGCACTGGACAGCCTGAACCTGCGGGCCGCTGGCGCCGCTGTATGGGTGAACGGCAGCCTGCCCGTTGGCAAGCGGCTCATGCTCAACGGCACGGTGAGGTTCATGAAACAGGTGGCGCAGGACTCGTTTTCTACCCGAATCAACACTACCTCCGGCGGCATCGGCATGCGCTATGGCAGCCCGAAGTTCACCTTCTTCGTGGAGTTCGTCTTCTCGAAATTCAAATCGGAGAACAGCATCTCCTTCGATGAAATGCCGGAACTGAACATGGCCCAACTGAACAATTTTTCGACCTCCTACGGCGGCGACTGGCGCATCAATCGCAACGTGCTGCTGAGCTACGGCGTCAGGCTCGACCACTCAGACGGGTACAAAGTGAAGAACATCATCCCCGTGGCGGGGGTGTCGTGCATGATGCGGTAATCGTGATTGGTGATTCGTGACTCGGCGCACCTACGAACTTCCTAATCACGAATCACGAATCACTACAAACTCATTTTCAATCACTCAAAATTTTTAATCAAATGGCTATCAAACTTTTAGGCCGCATGGCGGCATTGCTTTCCATTGCCTTTTTCATGGCAATTTCCTTCTCGGCCTCCGGCCAAAAATCGGTTCCACTGGCCACCACAAGGTTCAACCAATTGCTCACCACGGGCGATGCGGGTACGTTGCGCACCCAGTTGCTCAAACTGCCAGGTGCCACGGTGAGCAGGAAGGGAGTAGCGGAAACCCATAGCGGCACTTTCAACAAAAAGGCAGTGACCGTGGAAATCGCCTCGCAGTTCATCAACACGAGTAATGGGGAAGTGGAGCAAGTGACCATCCTCGTGAACGAAGGCGGGCAGGCCACCACTATTGCCTTGGCCCAATATGGCAATGGTGGGCTTTACGGAAGGTTGGTAGGAGGTATCCTTGAAGTAACTGAACAGACCGTTGCCAACTACGAAACCTGCCTGCTTGCGCCAGAAAACGCACCTGCGGCTTGTGGGAAATGCGGTGAGCAAATCTTTGAATGTGACAATACCAATACAGCCATAGCATCTGCCTGCATTGTTGCGAGGCTGCTGAACCCCTTGGGCGCCTGCGTGAGGTGTGGTGTTTTTTCTTTGACCGAAGTGATTACCTGCTTATTTGGCATTTAACTTCAAAATTCATTCAACCATGAAATTCAACCTATTGACAGCAGCATTCTTGGTAGCAGCCTACTTGCTGCCAGCCAATTGCGAAGCACAAGCACCAACCCAAGCCCAGTTGGATGCCATCGAGAAAATATTGGCACCGCAGCGCCAAAAAGTGCTGGCCGTGCTGGAGGCCGACAAGACGGGGCAATATGCCCAGTACAAGGCCGACATTGCCAATATCGAAAAACAGTCCGACCCTGATAAGGTGAGGTCGTTGGTGGCAGCATTGGAAGCAAAGCACCTCGCATTCATCCGCAAGGCGTATGCCGATGCCAAAATCAACAATGCGCAGCTTAAGCAAGAAGTGGCAAAAGTGCTCGGCAAAATCCAGTTCACCATTGGGGAGTTCGCCGACATCGTGATTGATTTCACCCCTTCTGCATCATTGCCCACGAAGTTTGACGTGACCAGGAACTGCCCTTTCGAGGTGCAGGACGTGAACGAGAACAACAACGGGATTGGTGCTTGCTACACCACGGCCAACGATTGCAAAATGAACGTGCAGGCCATTTCTGAAATAGCCTCCGGCTGTCGGGGCAAGGCCGACGTGGGCGGCAAGGCCGATGTTGATTTTGGCAGTTTTTCCAAAATGACCGTTGCGACGCAGACCGATATTTCCTACGATGTGTATGTGTTTTCCATTGGCGGTTACGCCCAGGCCAACGTCAAGTACGGCATCCGGTTCCGCAGTTCCAACGGCATGGACAAGGAAGTGATGACTAAGGAACTGGTGGCACTGGCCCCCGCAGTTTGGATAAATATCGTCCACGGCAAGGCGGACAATTTCCTTTCCACGGCTAGTTTCACAGGCAACTTCCCTGCTGGCACCAGCATCACGGCACAGGCACATACAGAGGCGTTCGCCCTCAACCTGCTGAATGGCTATTCATTGGCCTATGTCTATACCACGAACATTGACTCCATTCGGGTCACAGGCTCCAACTGACCGTCAATCATTTATCATTCACCTTCAAAAAAAAATTAAAATGAAATCATCATCTTTTTCCATCGCCAAACTATTGGCGTTCGTTTGCTTCGCATTGCTGTTTGAACCAAGCGCCTTCTCGCAAGATGGCAGCGAGTTGAAGGACGACCTCCATTTTGTATCGCTCAAGGCCACCAAGCAACGCAACGGCCTCGTTAGCTATGCCTGGAGCATCCGCAACGATGGCGCTAAAACCATCCAGCTTACCGACCCAAAAGGCAGCCCCCTCGTGAGCTATGCTGTGGAAGGCTCGTCCAAGCGGGAGCCTTTTGACAATGCTGATTTCCAACTCGTGCAGGAAAACGTGCCGTTGAACTGCGGCAAGCGGGAACTCAAGCCCGGCGAAAGCGTCTCCGGTACCTTCAGCCTGCCCGCCGTGAAGGACCTCGTGAGCTACCGCCTCTCGCTGGTGGACCCCGCTTTGGGCTATGTGGAGCAGGACAACCTGAAAACGAGTTCCATCATTGCCGTATTGATAGGGCTTTGATGGCGTAATCATTTCACCTTCAAAATTTCTAAAAAAATGAAAGCGAACCGTTTTTTCATCGCAACCCTGTTGCTCGTTGCATTTGCAATTCAAGTGTCCAGCGCCCAGCGCTACCTGAGCGAAAACGTCAACCTTGACATCGCCCTCGTCAAATGCCAAACCGTCAAAATCAGCAGGGACGTGGTGCAGGTCAATTTTACGCTGCGCAACAATGGGAAGTCCACCTGCAAACTGGCAGACAAGAACGGCGATAGCCTTGTCAACTTCAGCATAGATGGCTCTAGCAACAAGGCACCTACCCTCGACTCATTCGATGGTTCGGCAAGGCTGGCACCTCAGGGCATCACCATCAAAATTACGGAAATAGGGTCAGGTGAGACAGCCACTGGCAGCTTCACTTTCGACTACGGTGTGTGGAACCACGAGGAGCAGTTGGTTTCCTACCTCGTCACGCTGGATACGGAGCGCCTCGGCAACGACCTCAATTTGGGAGACAACGCCATTTGTGGCTTGATTGGCAAATGAGCCAAACGCTTTATTCATCATTCATTTCACCTTTTAATTTTCATCGAATGAAACCATTCTGTTTTTTCATTAAAAACTTCATCGCACTGGTCGTTTTCATGCTTTGTTCTTCACAGGGCGCCGATGCTCAAGTTCGCCGGGGCAACACCCCCAAGCCTGTAGTTGACAGCATCCAAACACAATTCGACCTCGCCCTCATTTCCTGCAAGGCCGTTTGGTTGGGCAATGGCATCGTCAATGTGGAGTGGACGGTGCGCAACGACGGCAGGGGCAAATGCCCGCTCACCACAAAGGAAGGCAACAACCTGGTGAGCTATACCGTGGATGCCACCGGTGACAAAAACGCCAATGCCAATGCAGGAAACTGGCAGCAAGTACAGGGCAGCACCCTGCTTGAAGCAGACTCCAAAGAGCTCGCTCCCGGCGAGACCGCTACTGGCAGTTTCACCTTCAACACAGACGGCAACAAGGACCTCGTCAGCTACCGGGTCTCCCTCGATTGCGGCAGCAATGACCAAAAGCGCCAAAACAACGTGTACGTGGGCCTGATAGGGAAATAGGGTGGATTTGGGCGGTTGGCTGTTGGCCAAACGGCCAACAGCCAACAACCAACCGTTAAGACAATGGAAACATTGGGTGGCGGCTGCAAGGCTTAAGGGTCGCCACTTTTCCATTTTTTTTTTGCTCCGAAAAACGCAGTGCCAAGCCCAAAGAACAGGCCTTTCTGCGGCTGAAAGTTGCAACTGAGTGATACAAGGAAATGCCAAAATCGGTACATTTGGTTTTTTTATCACTCACTTATACAATGGATTGGTCGGCTTCGGCTGCCATGTACATGAATCAACGATGAGCTAGCCCGCAATTTTGTCCTAAAGTGACGGCGTGCTCGAAACTAGGCCTTCAGTCTCTACTATCTAATCATGACTCTAAGCAATACCTGCCTATCGGCAGGCATGGAACAATATATCAATCCAATTTTTTTTAACCAATCTTCCATCTTATGAAAACGTTTCCATCTGTCCATCAAATTGAGCCAGAAGGCTTCCTTGAAAGCCGTGGCCACCCATTTTCCTTTCGGAAAATCACTACTTCCATACGGGCATTGGTGCTTTCGGCACTGCTGTTATTCCTGGGCCAATTGGGCATTGCACAAACCGTCTTTTTTGAACTAAGCGCCGAGCCAGGAAACCAGTCCTCCAGTACGGGCACCAGCAACAGCGCCAATTTTAGCGCCCCAATCCTGACACGGGGGGCGGGCGTTACAGCCACTACTGGTGCTGGCTCCATGAACGCTTCCGGCTGGTACAGCAGTGGCACGCCGACAACCATTGACGACGCCATTGCAAACAACGACTACTACGAGTTCACGGTCAATACCCTCAATTGTTTTTTCTTCAACCCGACCACCATCAACATCGTGCTGCGAAGCTCGGCCACTGGGCCGGGATTGGCAACTTTGCGAAGCAGTGCAGACGGCTTCGGTGCCGATATAGGAACAGTGAATATCACAACGACTTCCACGGAATATGCTTTCAGTGATGTCATCTCGCCCAACTCTCAGTCTACCACCTTTCGGCTGTACGGCTATGGCGCTGCAGCGGGCGGCGGGACACCTTCCGCAGGCGGCACCCTACGCATCGGCAGCAGTGTGGTTGCCAGCGACCAGGACATCAAGGTATTTGCCACCACCACATTTGTAAACGTAGCCCAAGTATCCAATATCACGGTTACGGATGGGGACAACGTACCTGCCACCGTTTTCAACACCAACGTGCCGGGGGCAACCGTGAACTGGACCCGCACCCCAGAAGACATCGCCAGCCCTGACCTCCCAACGGGCGGCACAGGCGACCTGCCCAGCTTCATAGCCGACAACAACACCAACTCGCCCACCACCACCACTGTGACGGTGAATGCCGCGGTAGGCAACTGCACCGGGCCGAACATGGTCTTCACCATTACGGTGAACCCGCCGCCCTGCACGATCACCACTATTTTCTCAGGGAGTGCATCCCCTTGCAATGACAACGGCACGCCCAACGACCCCAGCGACGACTTTTATACCATGAACGTTCAGGGTGCTTTCTTTAATCGCCCCACAACGGGCAACCTGCAAATCGTGCCCAGTGCGGATGTCATCGGCACCTATTCCATTCCAGTCAGCCAGATTGTCGGCAACTCCCATATTTTCACTGGCGTGAAATTCCGGGCAGATGGCAACCAAACGGAGGTGGAAATGAACTTCACGGACTTGCCAACTTGCATTGATGGGGCAACGAGGGCTGGGGTTGCCTCCTGCTCAACGCCGCCTCCAGCCTGCACCATCACTGCCACATTCTCTGGCAGCCCCAGCGCCTGCAACGACAACGGTACGCCCAACGACCCCAGTGACGATTTTTACACACACAATGTTCAGGGTACTTTCTTCAACCGCCCTACCACGGGCAACCTGCAAATCGTGCCCGGCGGCGACGTCATCGGCACCTACTCTATCCCGGTGAGCCAGATTATCGGTAACCTGCATATTTTCACTGGCGTGAAATTTCGGGCAGATGGCAACCAAACGGAGGTGGAAATAAACTTCACGGCTGAGCCGACCTGCATTGATGGGGCCACGAGGGCTGGGGTGGCTTCCTGCTCCGCCAGCGCCCCCTCCTGCGAAATCATCGGCTACAGTTTCGCCAATATCGGTCCGTGTAATGACAACGGGACGCCCAACAACGACACGGACGATTTTTTCACCGTAAACGTGGAAGTGATTTATTCGAACGCTTTAACGGGTGCCCAGATTAGCTTGGGCGACCCCGACGTGGTAAGCTCACCCTCCGTGCCCGTGGCAATAGGTACAAACCTGACGGTCACCCTTGTCGGTGTCCAATTTAGGGCCGACGGGCAGGCCGTCGAGTTTACAGGTATTATTTTCGATTCTTTTGGTAATGGTTGTAGCCTATTCGGCACAGGTCCGGCGGTGAACGAATGCTCCAACGGCGGTGGGGTTTGCGACATCACCAGTGTCACCCTCCAAAACATCGGCCCTTGCGATGACAACGGAACCAACGACCCAACCGATGACTTTTTCCCGGCGAATGTGGTCATCAGTTGGGTGAATCGCCCCGCCACGGGCCTCCTGCAAATCGAGCCGGGCGGTGATGCCATTACCACGCATAACGTAGCTGTTGCAGGATTGCCTGCAAGCGGAAGCCATACGTTTACCAATGTACATTTCAAGGCCGACGGCACACAAACCGTTGTGGAAGCGGAGTTCACCATTCCTGCCAACACTTGTGTGCAAACCACAACTGGTCCAACGGTAGCGCCATGCTCCCCAGTCTGCGACATCACCAATGTGACGCTGCAAAACGTCGGTACATGCAACAGGAACGGCACTCCCAATGACCCCAGCGACGATTTTTTCCCAGCGGATGTGCTCATCAGCTGGGTCAACCGGCTCGATACGGGCTTACTGCAAATCGAGCCAGGCGGCGATGCCATTACTATTCATAATGTGGCAGTTGCTGGTTTACCTGTGAACGGCAGCCATACTTTTACCAACGTGCGTTTCAAGGCCGACAACACAGTGACCGTCGTGGAAGTGGAGTTCACCGTGCCCGCCAACGTCTGCACCCAGACCATCGGTGGCCCAACGGTAGCGCCGTGCCCCTGCCCACAAGTCACCTTCCTACCGCCTCCACCCAATCAGACCGTCGAATGCGACGGCAGTGGCAACATTGCCCAGTTCAACGCATGGCTGGCGGCGGGTGGCTTCGCCAATGTGAATCCAAGCTCCGGCACCATCACCAGCATCACGCATGGTACGCCCGTCGTCCAAAACAATTGTGGCAACACAAAGACCTTCACCGTGCTGTTCACCTTCACCAACGACTGTGGCAACTCGGCCAATATCGGCGGCGTGTTCACCATTGCGGACAATACGCCACCCGTCATCACATCGGGCGTGATTGGCAGTTGCTACCCCACGGCGGCAGCGGCGCAAGCAGCGGCACTCAGCATCACGACAGCCATTGACGGCTGCGGAGGGACGGTGACCTTCAATGCCATTGCCTCGGGCACCTGTACGGCCATCGTCACCGTGACCGCTTCGGACCTGTGCGGCAATAGTACTACGCACACCTACGCCACCCGCATTGACAACACCCCGCCTACCATCACCTGCGCTGCGCAAACAACGCCCATCGAGTGCCCGGCCACCCCGGTCTTCACGCCACCCTCGGCCACCGACAACTGCCCAGGCAACATCGCCATCAACTTCGGGGATGTGACCGTGCAAGGCGCTTGCCCCGGCACCTACACCACCACCCGCACCTGGACGGCCACCGACCCCTGCGGCAACACGGCCACTTGTGCCCGCTCCATCACCGTGAGGGACATGACGCCGCCGCCCGTGCCCGCCAATGGTGCTTCGCAAGTGGCCTGCCCAGCCTTGGCTATAGCGCCCGTGCCGCCCACCGTCATTGACGCTTGCGCTGGCGCAATAACGCCCACTGGCCCCGTTATCCTGAATAACCCGAACCCGCTGACCTGCGAGGGCACCCGTACCTTCACCTTCACCTATAGGGATTGTTCCGGCAATACCTCGACTTGGAGCCATGTCACCACCATTGAACGGGAGCCGTTCACCATTACCACGCCCAACGGCAACCTGACCGTTGACTGCCCCGACGACACGGACACAGCGCCAACCCCGCCCATAGTTACGAGCAACTGCGGCGAGGTGCTGACGCCTGTTTTGATAAACACCACCGCAAAGCCGGGCTGCGAAGGCCACCGGGTCTATACCTTCCGCTACACCGACTGCGAGGGCAACTTCGCCGACTGGCTGTTCACCTACCAGGTTGAATACCAAGACTTTGCCGTACCGCCGAGCGAACTGGAAAGCGTGGAGTGCCCCATCCTGGCTTCCGAGCCGGTGCCCCCCGTCGTCTTCGATAATTGCGGAAATCTGCTGACGCCCATTGGCCCAGCCGTAGCCAGTAGCACCAATGCGCAGGGCTGCGAGGGTAGCCGCTCCTACAGTTGGACCTACAAGGACTGCGAGGGCAATACCCATGTTTGGAGCAAGACTTACGACTTCCTTTACAGCGCCGATTTTGAGGTTTTCAGTGATGAAACAAACGTGGTCGCTTGCATTTCGTATGCCGTGGAGCCATTCCCGCCTACGTTCTATGACGCCTGCGGCAACTTGGTAAAAGTGGCGCTCACTGGCTTCAGCGAGGACATCGCACTCGGCGGCTGCACTGGCTGGCGCCGCTACGACTTCACCTACACCAACTGCGGCGGCCACACCCGTCCGTGGAGCTTTACCTACGAAATCAACGACAACGAAGCACCGTTGGGCACCTGCCCTTCGGGCAATGGAGGCACCAGCAACGGCAACGCACCCGTGACGGTCAGCGTGACGAATCTCTCGTGCATTGGGGACGTACCCTGCCCAGATGATTACGATTTCAGCGGCAAGGTGGAAGAACTGCTCGAAGCGGGCAACTTTTTCGACGTGTGCAGCGGTGCCGATTTGATAGTGGAACTGCAAGGCTCCTCCGACCTCTGGCAATGTGCCGACCCCGATGGTGATGGCGAGTTCACCTTTGGCCGCACTTTCTACTTCCGCATCGCCGACCTCTGCGGCAACGAGTACCCCGGCGGCTGCGAGGTGACCTACAGCGGCGAGTGCCTGCCCATCGAGACCTTCCGGCAGGAGGCTTGGGGCATACCCGGCGGTGCGCCTGGCTCGTTCATGAACGCCACCGACCTCATCATCATCGAGGACATGCTGGCATACGGGCCTGTGGTAGTGGGTGGCCCCAACCGCTCCCTCACCATTGACGACCCGCAGTGCGTTGTCAACATGCTGCCCGGCACCAGCGGACCCAGCACACTGGCCAACTGCCACCAGGTCAACTGCACGGGCACCAATGGGGCAAGCTGCAACCCGATGGGCATCGGCGGCATGAAGAACAGCCTGGCGGCAAACGCCATCGCACTGACGCTGAACCTTCGGTTCAATGTTGAATACAAAGGCTTGGAAATGAGCAGCTTGCGCAACGAGGGCCTTAGCTGCATCGAGGTTCACGAGTGCATCACCGACTGCTCGGCCACGGCTTGCCACTTGCGCTTCTTCGACCAGAACGGCGGGCACCACCAGTTCCCGTACACCCTTGGCGGCCTGCTCGACATGGCAAACCTGTTCCTCGACGGCGGGCTGCCGATGACCATTGGCCAAAAGACGCTGTACGGCACGGCGCTGAACCAATCGCTGATGAACGTTAACGACTATTGGGCCAAGCTGCCCGATACTGCTTGTTCGCCAAGTGCGGGCGCTCCATCGGGCGACGAAGCTGCCAAACAGTTGCCGCTCCCCGATGTGGCCATTGCTCCGCAACATGAACTTGATTTCCAGTTGTCGCCCAACCCGGCGGGCAGCGAAGTGACCTTCACCTTGCCGGAACTGGCTGACAACCAAGCCGTTGTGTTCGAGTTGTACAACACGCTCGGTCAGTTGGTGCTACGCAAGGACTTTGGCAACCGCAGCCAAGTCCATGAGCGGATTGACCTGCGGGGCGTTAAGAACGGGCTGTATTTTGCGAAGCTGAAAGTGGGCAGGAGGCAGCTTGAAAAGCGGCTGGTGGTTGGGCGGGATTGACCTCAGCCCCCGGCTTCTCTTCCCTCCTTGCGGGGCAGACGCTTAATGGAGCCCTGAGCGCCATATTTCGGAAATCCAAATCAAAACAAGCAAATGCGGCAGCCGCCCGATTGGGCGGCTGTCGCATTTTTATGAAAAAAGAAAGACGTGCAATGGTTGGTCATGCATGGCCAATCAAGTTGAGGGGACTTGAAAATTCGGCCAATTACGCTGTTCCCAATTTGTATATTTACCCCCGAAAAAAACTACATACTATGACAGACTTCTCTACCCTCCAATCCACCCTTCACACCCTCGACCACCACTTCAAGCTGGAAGCTGGCAAATCCGTGAACCGGCTGCTGACGATGCGGAACTGGCTGTTCGGTTTTTACATCGTCGAGTTTCAGCAGAACGGGGCTGACCGGGCGGCGTATGGGGAACGGCTGATTAGCGAACTAACAAAGCGAATGAAAACCGCTGGGTTTTCATTTCGAAACTTGAAGCTGTACCGCCAGTTTTACCTTGCCTATCCGCAATTTGCAAACCCAATAGCGGACTATTTGCGGACATCTGCAATTGTGCAGCCACTGGCTGCACAATTGCAATTACCTGAAAATCAATTGCTTGAGATTTGGCAGACACCTTCCGCCAAATCTTTGGAGTCAATTGGGCAGACATCGTCCGCCCAATTCAGCCCTCCTGCGGAAAAAATCCTGAATAAGCTTTCTTTCTCCCATATCTCCCTTTTGCTCACCTGCGAAAACCCCCTCCAACGTGCCTTTTACGAAATCGAAAGCATCCGGGGCGGCTGGTCAAAACGGGAACTCAAGCGCCAAATTGAGTCGCTGCTGTTCGAACGCACCGGGCTTTCCTCGGATAAGGAAGAACTCCTTCGCCGCACCCACCAAGCCACCACCCGATGACTGCCCTGAAAGCAGGTTGGAAAAATTTGTTGTTGGCTTCAATAAGGGGGTTCAGGGCAGCGATTTCCCAAAACTCATTGCCGAAGGCGAGGAACGTGAGCGCCGACCAAAACAGGAAGCCCCACGCAACCCAGCGGTCGGTTTTATTGCTTTTGGGAATGGCCAGTCCCATGAACAGGTTGCCAAGCGAAAACGCCAGGATGAACAGCAGGAACAGCACGGTGCTCGCCTGCCCAAAGTTTTCCAATTGCAGCCTCAGGATTTGGCGGGCTGGCTCCTCGGTGGCTGCTAAATACTTCTCTTTCAAGGGATTGAGCCACGCCAGCACTGCGAACATCCGAGTCATTTCCGCTACACCGAACACGGAGAAAAACAGCGCCGATAACGCCGCCAAGCCCCGATTGTGCCGGGCAGCCACCGTCGCCGCCCCGAACATGGAGACAATGACGAGCAGACAATGGCATATTATCATCCATTTATGGGCAATATAGGCTGGGTTGCGCCCTAACAGGAGGCGTTCCTCGAAGGTCTCCGCCTGAAACTCAATGAAATGCACCCCAAGTGTGCTAAATGCGGTGAGAAATGCGGCAATGGCTGTAAGTCGCAGGAAGGAAGTCGGACTCATCATTTGTTTTTGGTTAAAATGATTTCCGCTCAGCGGTATGGTTGCAAGCGCCGCTATAAATAGCTGCCTGTACTGCTCGACCACAGGCAATTCTTTTCCTCCGACCTCCACCGAATGGGGCGTGAAAGCTGTGATTTTGTCCCGTCGAACGATGTACGAGCGGTGGATGCGGAGGAAGTCGCCTTCGGGCAAATCTGTCAATAAGTCACGCTGAGTCACTCCAAAAGCAGCAGTTTCACCCCGCTCCCGTCCGGCTGCATTTCGTACAGGTTCCAATTGCCTTCGGGGGTGCGTCTCGACTGGAAAAAAATCCGGCTCCCGTCTGCCGACCAGCGGGGCAGCTCATCATCGAAGCCGCCAGTGGATAGCTTGGTCAGGTTGCTGGCGTCGGCACCTACTTTAAAGATGGAGAATGCCTCGCCATCAGGGGCATGGTACACCAGCGATTTTCCGTCGGGCGACCAGTTGACGTACTCGCCTTTTTCAGCTAAGCGAAGCTTCTGCCCGGAAGCAAGGTCGAGCAGCCAAATGCCCTTTTCAGCTTGAACCCGTGACAACTGCGTATAGGCGGTTTTTTTGCCGTCAGGCGTGATGGCGGGAGCATATTCCGGGCCTTCGTTTTGTGTCAGCACCTTTTTTTCAAAGGTTTCGAGCGATACTTGGATGATATTGGTCTGGGGGAATTCACCCTCCGAAGTCCAATTTCATATGTTGGTAAAGAAGATAGATGGATGTTGAGCATTTTGCCCATCCGCTCGTTAAAACGAGCGGTTACAAGATGATAGATGTTGAGCATTTTTTATTCTATGGTAACTACTTAGGAGGGTGTGGGGGGAGAGAGAAAAAATTTCATTTTTTCTCTCTCCCCCCATATTTTGGGGTGTTTTTGGGAAAAATTTTCAATTTTTCCCAAAAACACCCCCTGCTAAATAGTTACATTCTATGGGTAATGGGCAGACTTTGAAAGTTTAGTAAACGTAGCTTCGGAAGTTATTCTTTGAACGGTACTAAGGTTTGTTTTTGAAACTATCTTCCGCTTTTTTCAAATTCTCCTTAAACAGTTCAAGGTTCCCGTCATTGTTTGCCCTTGCAAGTTCTACCGCCTTGCGGTAGTTTTCTACCGCCTTGCCCGTTTTGCCATTGGCGAGCAGCGCCTCGGCGTAGCTGTCGTGGCAATTGGCGGATTTGGGGTGAATCATCGTGTTGCAGTAAAAAATGGCTTCGGCGGTTTTGGGTTTTTGGTGCTGCATCAGGTACTCGTAGCCCATGCCGTTGATTCCCTGCTCGTCCAGCAGTTCTGCCTCGCAGGTTTTTTTCAATGCTGCCAACAATTCCGCCTCTGAACCTTCCTTTACCTTGTCCAATTGGGCGTAAACATCAAGCAGCAGGGGCTTGAATTTTTCCCTTCTTTTTTGGCGGTAATCTTTGGCAGCTTTGACTGCCAGTTCTGTTGCTTTGTCCAATGCTTCGTCGGCGGTCGTCTGCACTTCCGGTACGACACCGACCCCTTCCCAGTTGGTTTTCGTGATGGGGTTGATGGCTTTGCCCGTCGGGATGAACACCCCCAGTTTGTCATTGATGGGCATCATGCCGCCTGGATTGGCGCCGCCACCAGTGGTCTCGCCCACGAGGGTCGCCCGTTTTTGGGTCTGCATATTGTAGCTGAACTCCTCTGCGCCGGAGAAGGTATTGTTGCTCGTCAGCACGAACAGCGGCACGTCGGGCATTTTCTCGCCGCCCAGTTTTTCCAAGGTCCAGAACTCCTCCGTGCGGTCGCCCTCCCGATAGTAGAGGCTGTTGAGGTGGACTTTTTTATCGAAAAAATAGCTGCACAGGTACTGCACCATTTCGGGGCTGCCACCGCCGTTTTTCCGAAGGTCAATGATGATGGCGTCGGAACTGCCGAGCAATGCCATGTAGTGGTCGGCGACGGGCGCTCCGGCTTGTGGTTGAGCGAAGCCTCGGAGGTCGAGGTAGCCGATGTTGCCCGGCAGCCGCTCGGCAGCCATAAAGCCCACCATGTTGATTCTTTCCCACTCCATGTCCTCCAGCATACCGTCCACCTGTTGCTCGATGGTGGCTGTTTGAGCCACCCTTGGCGGGGCTTGGCGAACCCGCATGTGCTTGTCTTTTGTGATGGATTGTGCTTCCTCGGTCAGCGCTTCTGCGAAGGAATTCAGGTCGGTGTTCTTGTCAAAAACGCCTGCTTCGAGTTGTTTTTTCAAGTGCACGTTAGTGGCTTTTGCCATGTCGGGGAAGACGTAGCGTTCTTCGAGCATTTGCCCCAAACGTTCGATGGTCGCTTTTTTGAAATCAGCTGTGAGGGCTGCGTCTTGGGCTGACAATGCCTGTGCCGAAATCAACAAAAACAGGCAGAGCCAGTACGGGTGATAAATGATTTTTTTCATAAAAAGTATAGTTTGAAATTTTCGAAAGGAATTTAGGGGTAATTTCAAGCTTAATGTCGTCAACTTAAGCATTTTTTGTCATTGCCGAAGGCAATCCCGAGAAATCGGGACAAGCGCTGCAACGTCAAGTGTGCTGTCCATAAGTGACTTCCCGTATGACGTCGCAGCGCTTGTCCCGATTTCTCGGGATTGCCTTCAGCAATGACAAAGGGACGTGAACCGTTAAGTTGACGACATTAAACTTCAAGCTACCCGCAAATTAAGCATTATGAGGTTCATTTCCTGCTGATACTCAAAAGCTTGTCAACGATATGACGGATACAGCTTTCGGGAAAGGGGGAAACACAACTCACGTTGATTTCACAGAGGATATATTTCTGTTCGTTATCACGCATATTGACATTTTTTATGAAGAAATCTGCGTCCCAAAGGAGGGGCATTTTTTCATCGGGAATCGAGTGAATTTTTTGTAGCTCAGGCACCCATTTTGTTTCCATCATAGTACGCAAATCCTGAAATAATCCACAGTGCTCGCTGAAGTAAAACCGCCTGCTTGTGGGCCTTACTCCCGATTCCGGTTCCTCAGGATGTGGGCAAAGCGCATTGGATTCCTGATAACCAAAACCAGAAACCTTAGTTCCAGTCAAATAGCATCGAACCATGCCATTGGAAATCTCAGGTATCCATTCCTGATCGAGCAGCACGCCCTCATTGTCGAAGTACTTCCTGAATTCCTGATGGAAATCATCCGGTGACAAGATTCTTGCTTCGTTTGCGGCAGTCGCTTGTACCACCCTTATGCTTCTTTCGTCGGTATTGGCGAGGCTGACTTTGAAGATGCCGTTCCCGCCGTTACCTCTGTATTGCTTGAGAATTCGAATCTTTGAATTGCCGAGGGAAATCAGGAAGCGGTTTTTAAAATCATCATAGTCCGAATATTGCTCGATATCAGCACTCCAATCCATGTGCCGGGTCGTATAAAGCACCTTCTTCGTGCCTATTTTTAGGATAACCTCAGGGTGGGTAGAAACAAAGACACCTTGGTCCACCAATTTTAGCAACAGCTCATCCAAATGCCTTCTGTCATTGCCCTGCTCAATTGGGTTCACCCAAACCAATATTACCTCGAATCGTGAAAGTTCTTCCTCCAACCGTGCTGCCCCCTCGTCGTGGTACAGAATAGATTCGACAGCAAATCCTGCCGCTGTAAGCGTATCAGCAAGGAGTTTGTATTTTTCTTCCGTCAGCGCGTTTTTCGTAGAATTGACGTCGCCGTAAATCATCAGACCAACTGCTTTATTGTTCATCTGTTCCATTTTTGAAATTAGCATTTTGGTTACTCATCCAGCCCCTCGGTAATGTCCCGCCTGCCCATGTGCGACGCTGCGCCAATCGCCGTTTCGTAGTCGCCGAAGCCCCAGTCCCAGGCGGCGTTGGCGAGTTCCGGCCTTTTCCCGACGAGGTCTTTTACCTTGTCCAAGTCACTGTGCGCCGCCGATACGACGCAGTAGGAGTATTCATCCTTCATGGCAGGGTAACGGCTATACAATGGCTCTGCAAAATGCCCATTACCACTGGGATTTTCAACCTTTGATATCAAGCTGATTGTATTAAAACCAATTAATCCCAAACTGCTGTTGCGCAGGAAATTCCTTCTGTGGTTCGTTAAGTCGGTCATCGATAATTTTTTGTAAAGGCTTGGAAATACTTGAAATCAGAGACAAGCCCTGAGAGTAAAAGTGACAAGAAAACGTGGGCTGGCGCTTGTCTATTCTTGCTAAAAATACGGTGAACAAGAATTCTGGCAGGCGAGTGCATGTTACTGCATCCGCAACGCCGGTTTCAGCGCTCCCCTATGACAGGTGATGCAGTTCACGGTCGGGCGTTCACTTTTCAAGCCTGGAATTTTCCGCAACTCGGCATTAATCAACTCGCCCATATTGACCATCTGACGGGCGATTTCCTTCTGCGGCTTTTCGTCGGAAGCCCAATTGCCCGTGTTGTGGCAATGCGAACAGTCCACGCCGAGCGCCTGCGCCCATTTGTCCATGGCAAAAACAAGGTTCTCGGCAGGAAAGCCGCCCAGTACTTTCAGGTTTTGAAAAACGCTGTCCACCGATACTTGCTCCCTGCCTTTTATCAGGAGGTTGATGGCTGCAACGTGCTTCCCCCTCGATTCGGCGTAAGGGTCGGAAACAACGGCGGCGGATTTGGTAGGAACTTTACAGTTGGCCAGCCAAAAAATGATGCCCAGAAGGGTTAGGGACGTAAAGAAGATTTTCATAAACGGGTGATTTTATTGGCTAATCTACGAGGAGTTGCCTGTTGTTTTGACCAAAAGAAAAAATGGCGGAGCGGAGGAAAGGCACTGTAGTCAGCTATCGGGTGGTCAATATTTTGTTTTTAAAAATTTTATCGAACAACCAAAACCCGTCCCATCCTGATTTTTCCAGAAAGGAATTCCGTTGTTTTCAAAAGATAAATGCCTGTTGGCAAATAGCTTACGTCCAATTTGGTCTTATTTCAAAGAAATAGAAAAAGCCCGCCAATTGCTCCGCTCCGGCCCTTGCTCCGTCACCGAGGTGGCCTTTGAACTCGGCTACGCTGACTTGTTCAGTTTCAGTAAGGATTTCAAAAAAATGGGTGGGTTTTGCGCCGAGCCGATGGGTAAAAATCCAAGCATCGGGCTGCTGTAAGCGACATTCTTTCATTTGAATCACGGATGTTTCATTGTCTCCAACGGCCCCTGTCACATCACCTGCTCGATGCGCCAAGCCACATCACTTCGCCAGCCCAAAACCCGTCTTGGGAAAGGGCACGTATGCTTTGCGCTGCCCATCCCGCTTGGCAAAACGCCACGGCTTGGAACAGATGAAAAAACGCACCCAGTTTGCCTTACCGGATCATGTCGAAGCGGTAGCGCAGCCCTAGGCTGAACATCGCGTGCTTTTGGAGGTGGACTGCCCCATCCGCCATGAGCGGGATGCTGCCCAATGGATAGCGGAAGCCCAGCGACAGGGCGCCCTCGCTGTTTATGAGTGACCAAGCTATTCGAAGGTTTTTCGTCCCGCTGGGGTCGCTGAAGCCGAAGTTGTGGCCGAAGGAAAAAGCCGGTTCAGGGTAGAAGCCGATACCGGGGTTGTCCCAAAGGGAGATGTCGGCGTGGTAGCGGCTGAGCTTCCCGAACCGCAAGTTGAAGGTGGGCAGCACTTTGCCGTAACCACTGCCGCGTCGGTTGAAACAAACAAAATACCTGGTCGAAAGCCGATTGCCTTCTTGTCTAGCATTGCGTAGCCGCCAAACGCGGTGTATTTGTAAACTTTGTCTGCCACTGCCGGCGCTCCTTTGGTAGCCCCGGAGGAGCCCCGCAGGCCGAGGCCCACCCTGCCGTTTTTCAAGCCCCAGTTAAAGGAGCCGTCGAAGTTAAAGGAGTTGCCCTTGATTTTATGCTGCTCCACGACGTTGCCGTCGCAGTCGCGGCGGATGTCGGCGTAAGCACCCGCCGTGCCGCCCGCTCCAATTTCTATCCAGCGCTTGCCGAGCTCCATGGGCGGAAAGGTATCGAGCGGCGTAGCCAGCAGACTGAAGGCGGCTGCGGACAGGAGCGCCGCTGGCAGTCGTTCCTGCGTTCCAGAAGACCAGCGTTCGTGAAGCTTTTTAGTCAAAAAAAATAGGGCGGGGGCACATGCCAAAACCAAGATGGCCTCCTCCTCCAAGGTCAGCACAGTACTGAAGAGCAATCCACCCAGTGAGACCACCAACAGCGCTCCCGCCTTTGCGGTGAGCGAAATTTCGACAAGGCGGGGGCTGTCTCGAGGTGTATCGGTTCGAGCTTCAGCGCCCGCCCCGGTACTTGGGGAGGGCTGTGGCGCATGGCGGTGTTGGTTCCTCCAAAAAATCGTAAGTGCCGCTGCGGCCATGGCAAGGCAAGCCCACTGCGCCGCCTTGACCCCACCGAAGGTCTCGCCCAGAAATCCCTGGTTGGAGGCGGCTTCACGGAAGAACTCCAGCCAGAAGCGGGTGCCGGTCAGCAGCGCCAGCACCAGCAGGGCAAGGCTCCCGGGTGTGGTGAAGCGCAGCCTCAAGCGCCACGCCAGCGCAAAGGCGAGCAGGTTGGCGATGGTGAAAAAAAGCTGTACCGGGTAGGTCGGTAATGAGACGGTGGCGTCAGGTGGAATCATGCCCTGCGCCACCTGCCAACCGAAAGCGGGCGCCCCCGGGCCGTAGCACAAGCCCCAGTCGCCGCTGGTCGGCGATCCGAAGCAGCAGCCCGCCGCCAGGCAGCCCATCCTCCCCGCTGCTGCCGCCAAGGGCAGTGCCAGCACCAGTGCATCCGCCATCCCGGCGGGCAGCCGCCACCATTTTTTTAGCAAAAGGAATACAGGGATAGCCAATATGAGCGAGCCGAGGATGGTCTTGCCGCCATGCAATGGGAACCTGCCGCTTGTGAGCAACTGGTACCAACCCGCTGCCGTGAAGGAGCCTGCCCGCTCGCCCAATATCAGGGCGGCGTAGGTGACTGCCAGCACGGTGAGCCACGTCAGCGGCTCGAAACCCCGCCTATGCCCCTCGCTCCACTGAAAGCCGAGGGCGATGATGGCGGCGAGAAGGATGGCAGCGTTCCAGGCGATGGCTGCCTGCAAGTCGGTGAGGTGGATGGCTTGGTACATGGTGCAACAATTTTAGTAAAAAAAGGAGACGGCAAGTCAGAAATTCAAGCCGTGGCTGAACCTGATTTCCGACCTCACTTGCAAGAAACAACTCGGTTGTTATGCGCCGCATCAAAAGTTTTTGTTCTTATGGTGCGGCGTATAACATCACTTATAACTCACCTTTAAAAACTGAAATCAAAACCATCTAAAGATTTGCCCACGGCGTTTATTACACCTACAACTATTATGGTATCTAAAACACTTCCAATGCCAATGCCCACCCACTTCCCATATCGTTGCTGCTTGGCTATTATCCGCTTAATTTCTGAGGTTTGAGTTGATACTTTCTGGTTGGTTGCCTTGTCGTACCATTCGATATTTCCTATATGCTCATCCCCAACTTTTTCTTCCCAGTAGATCAGGAATTTCCCCTCATGCCGTTGCCCGCTTTTCAGTAATATTTTAATATCGCTGTTCTTTCGTATGGTTGCTGCTTCTTCAAGGGCTAACCATTTATCTTTTTGGGAATTAATGGTCACCACCTGTTCTATATCTGCAGTAGGAGTTGCAATTTGCCTGTCGGTAGCCTCATCATACCATACGATTGATGCCACGTTTTCATCGGCAATTTTTCCTGTCATACGCGTTATGAATTTTCCGTCATGACGCAGTCCGTTTTTTAAGAATATTTGAATATGGTTATTTTCTTGTAAACGGGTTGCTTGTTCGTCGGGCATTCCCAGTCTTATGATTTTACTGGAATCCGATACAGCGCCTATTCCAAAGCCAATGGCACTGCACCCGCTGCCACCAAGCGCAAATGACCCCAGTGAAATGGCGAAAACAAGTTGTTTAATCAGTTTCATGATTTAATTAGCTTCTGTGAAAAAACATGCCCGTCCAGTGACCTTACCTGCAAGAAATAAATGCCTGGTGACCAATGGCCTACGGATTCAATTTTCAGTGCTTGGCTGTTTATTTCCTTTTTTGAAAACACGATGTTCCCCAAGGCATCGAAAATGACAACTTCGGAGACCGGAAGGATTGATTCGGGAAAATCGAGTGTCAGCGTATTGGAAAAGGGATTGGGTGAGGTTCCGATTTTTGCGCTTTCCAGTAGTTGTTCCTTTGTGGGGGATGGCGTTGTAGTTGGCAGGGAATACACATGGGTGAACTTCAATCCCGCTGGTTCCTGCTCATAATGCCCGGTGATGAGCTTCCTGGCAAGGCCTGGAATATTTGAGACATAGGAATTGTTGGCATCGCCCAGCGTAAGCAGCTCCTGCCCAAATTCGGTGAGTATCTTCATCCCGGATTCAAAAAAGTTGGCATAATTAACTACGGCAACGAGCGTATTGTCGTCCGTGAAAACATGCTCGTCGGCTATTACAATGTCCGCTTCGTACCCGGAAGGCTTGGACAACTGCTTCCATGGTGTATGGTCTGGGTTATAGAATTGAAAATAGCTGCTGTTAATCGTTCCTATGCTGCCATTATAAAATTTGTACCCAGAAACGGAAAACACTCTTCCTGTAACCCCAAAAGGATATTGTTGAATGATATCGAACTCCGGTAGGCTATAAAACACAGAAAAGTTGCTAGTCCATGCTACCCATTGGTACCCCCCTGACCCGTCGGGCATGGTCAAAGGGAAGAAAAAACCGCCTGACCCGTTTTGGTATTGGTGCTGCACTTCGCCGGATTCGTCCAACACCCTGAACTCATAATTGCCTGTGGAAGCGCACTGCCCCCAAACCCCGATTTCAATATTAGCATCATTGTCAAAAACTTCGAAAGCTGGGTTATTAACGATTGAATTGCTGTTACAATCGGTATTTATGTCTTGCGGTTCAATTTTTTTCCACAACGTAAAATCTGCATTAAAGAACAGGTAGGAGCCTTCCCAGTCTTGATACCAATATTTGTCACCTTCATTCTCAATGTCAAATAAAATACGGGGGTACTGCGGGAACGAATGCTGGAAAACAAGTCCGTCTGCGGTAACTACGGTCCCATTATCAAACCACACCTTCCATTCGCCATCAACTTCTGCTACATTAAAGTAATTGGGTGATAAAGCCTCCAAAATTACCTCGCCATTTTCATTGTAAATGGCATTTATCCTTGATGTTGAACTGCCTGAATACAAATAGAACTCCACCGCATCATCTTGGTTGAAAATATGCTCTGAAGCCAAATATACATAATTAAACGAAGCATCGGCAACCAACGTGACCGGCACCGTTTTCCACGGCGTATGGTCAGCATTAAAAAATCGGACCACCGAGGACTCAGCGTCCACGTAGTAATATTTTTCACCCGCTGTCTCCAGCTTGCCCCGCTGGAGATAGTTGCAAGGATAGGAATGCTCAAAGGTGATTTGCCCAAGTGCAATGGTTGTGGTAAGAAAAATGGTTGCGAGTGTAAAGATTGATTTCATTTTTTTTCTTTTAGAAATTGATTGGATTTTCATTCATCATTATGATGTTTGAAATTTTAAAATAGTAAACAAGGGCTATAAAAGCATTAATAAATTACCTTTATTCCTTGATTTGAAAATGCAAATCAGTCCTTTTGCCCGCTTCGATAGGTATTTGCAAATGTTGCTGCGAGGTTCCGTCTTCGAAGAATATTTCCAATTGGCTGCCTGACTTCTCTTCACTATAAAGTGTTTGGACCGAAAGGGTATTCGATTCATCGGGGTTTAGTGAAACATTCGCCCAATGATACACAGCCCCTGGGTTTATTTTGTCAAACAACACTTTTTCCCCTAATCGAACAGTAAGGATGTCGTTGTCTTTAGGGTTCTTATCAACGAGGCGAATTCGGATGTTCGGTTGTCTGACATGCACCGTTTGTTCCGACAGCAGGGGCAGCGGGGTCGAAATCGCCTCTACCTGTGCAGCAGCGGCTATCCGTTTTTTTCGCCTTTCCTTGCGCACAGCCGCCGTCCACATCCATGCAATGAGACCAGCTATTGCCGCACAACCAAGAACAAGCACGGCTGTGGCTGCACCCTCCTGCCCATTACAGGACAAGTTACAAGAAATGGCTGCCGTAAGATAACCCAAAGCCGCAAAAATAAGGAGGCTCGCCAGCACTAATAGAGCTATTGTGCCACCCTCCAATGCTTTAGCTGCTTGGCGAATGAGGGCGATATTTTGCCGTATCCTGGCCTTTACAACTTTTAGTTTTGCTTGCTTCCAAGACTTTATTTTTTCAAAAAACGACCCTTTTTTGGCCTTTGATTTATTGGGCGATGCAAACTGCTTTTTCAGGTGCCAATTTGCAAATGGTCTTGCCATGGCCGATTCTAGGACAGGCACCTTTTCTATCCTGATTTCTAATGGTACATTACTGAGTGGGTTGCTCCACGTAGGCATGAAATTGCCCACGCCTCCCCAAGCCAGAAACGAAGAGGCTACAAGCAGGGCGTCGCAACATTTGCGGCGGGTGAAGCTGTTCATGCGGTGCTTCCCTTCCGCTTTTTTGGGGTAGCCAACATAGCCGACGAGGAACAAAACGGCGCTGGCCATGAATACGGCCTTGGCAAAATAATGCCCCTCTGCTGCCAGCACAAAGCCCCACCATAGGGCAAGGGTGCCCAATATTATACGCCCCAATGCAATGATTGCCCATGACTGGATAAGATGGCTTTTTGCCCAAAAAGAAATAGAAAGCGTATTTCGTTTTAATAAACATACTGCATCGTGAATACAAGTTGGTTGTTTCATTAATTTAGTATTTGATGATTTTTTGTGTAAAACATGCACGTTTGTTAACCTTGTCAGCTATACAGCGTTAAAAACCAAAAGCGATGTCAAATGATAAACCATTAAGACTAATAATATCCAACTCCAACCCATTTTTTAATATAACTGCGGTTAAAACAGCATCTATAACGATACCTATGCCAAGCCCTTTCCATTTCTGATTTCGTTTTTGCTTGACTACTATTCCTGCTATATCTGCAACATGGGTTGACACTTGCCTTGTGTTTGCCTCGTCGTACCATACGATAGTTTGCACTGTTTCAATTCCTACCTGTTGCTCCAATTGCTTTAGGAATCGGCCTTGCAATATTTGTCCATCTTTTAGGAAGATTTCTATATGGCTGTTTCCTTTTATCGTTGCAGCTTCCTCAAGGCCCACCCAATTATCTCGTTCATTCTCAAAGGCTATTATCCCTTCTATATCTTCAACTTGGGTTGACATTTGCTGTTTGTTTGCTACATCATACCATTCGATTGTAGTCAAATTTCCATTCCCTACCTGCTCCTCCATTTGCTTTAGAAATCGGCCTTGCAGTAGTTGCCCATCTTTTAGGGATATTTCGATACGGCTGCTTCCTTTTATGGTTTCTGCCTCTTCAAGGACTCTCCATTTATCTTGTTCATATTGGATTGTTATGATTCGTTTTATATCTTTATATGGAGTTGATACTTGCTGCCCGGTACTCATGTCATGCCATACGATTGAAGCTTGGCTATCTTCACCAACTTTTTGATTCATTAATTTTACAAATAGCCCCTCCTGTCGTTCCCCATTTTTAAGAAATATCTGAATAGGGTGATTTTCTTTCAATGATAAACTGGCGGTTCGGTCGTCAGGGACTCCATATTTTTTGATTTTCTCGATTTCCTTAGTATCCTTAATTGCGCCTATTCCCATGCCGAGGATACTGCACCCAGTTGCTGAAAACATGGATTGTACCGCAATAAGGACGAACATGAGCTGTTTAAAGAGTTTCATTTTTCAAGATTTAATTAATGTTAGTGAACATTTTTAAGCTTTTACGCCCCCTTCATGAACCCAGCCAATTGCTTTAGGCTCCTGCACCTTGCGCTTTTAAGAGAATCAGTTGAACGGTGAGGGGCGAGGCCCCTACCCACTATTTCCTCGTCCTTTAGGTCTTCAAAATACTTGAGCCGAATGACCAACTGGCACGGTTCGCTTAATTTCAAGAGCGCATTTTCCACTTGGTTTTTTAATTCTTCTTGGGTAAAATAAGCTTCGACTTCCGGCTGTTGAAACGCAATAATTTCCTCATTAAGCTCAAGGCAGTTCCATTGTTTTTTCCGACAAAAATTGCGGAGTAAGTTATCAACAACGCTGTGGGCATAGCTCATCGGACTGACCCCGAAGAAACAGTATGTGCCGTCGCATATTTTGCGGAGCACCAAAACTGCGGCATCGTTGGCGAGCTCTTCCAGGTCTTCTGCCAAGGCTGTTTTCCTGTGTTTTTTGAGTTTCAGGTGTTGCTTAATGCCCTCACACAAAAGACTAACTGCTGTGGGGTCGAGGGTTTTCAACTGATAATACATGAAGGCCGGGCCAGATTTTTTGTCCAGCTGGCTTGCATGATTTTGTACGTGGCTATTACTTTTCATGATGACTTTACTGTTCGTGAAACATATACGGTTTGCACGACTGGCATTGCTTGCTGTATGATATAGCCCGTACTGCCAGCGGCATATAGTAGAATGTTTATTTTTTGGTAGTAGCCGCTGGATTTAATGATTGGGTTGGAAATCATCCACTGCCAGAGAGGGGCAGCAATTAGCTTTAAATGGACTACTGGCGGGCAAATTCAACCGCCGGCGCATTGTTTTTCGACAGAAAACTGGCTTCCTTGGAACGGTTTTGTAGGACAACCAAAGTTGGCAGGCGGCTTCCTTGGCGGGCGTTACGCAGTAGCCAAGTAAGTACTTTGCTTCTAGCCCGTACTCCGTCCATTAATGCTTACGCTTGCCCCATTCATGGCCAAATGCTGGGCGATAGACTTCCCGATTCCCATTGAAGAACCGGTAACGATCGCTGTTTTCCTTCGAGTTTCATCTGGAGAAATGCTTTTAGTGGTTGCTAAGAATCTGGGGCAATTTTTAAAAACTAAATTGTATAACAAACCTACAGGCCTCCTCTCCCCCCGCCAAAGACAAATAATTCCATTTGCCAAAAAAATATACGGTACATTGTGCGTAAATTATTCCCACAAAATATTGATTAACTGTTGTTTATGAAAATAAAATCGCCATGAAAACGATCAACCCTTACACCTCAAAAATGGCCCGGATGCTGGCCATTTTGACCCCAGAAGAATTCAAATCCCTGGGCCTGTGGCTGCAATCGCCCTGGGCCAACACCAATAAAAAGCTGGTGTCGCTGTACAATATCGTGCAGAAATACCATCCCGATTTCCCCGCAAAGGCGATGGACAAGGCGCAGTTGTTCAAAAAACTGTACCCCACGAAGGCTTTCGACGACAAATGGATGCGCAACCTCATGGCGGCCATGTGCAAGCAGGTGGAGCAGTTTTTGGTTCATCAACGCCTGGAAAGCGACGATTCCCTTTCCGCACAATTATTGGCGAAGGAGTATCTCAAAAGGCACGAGGGCGAATGGCACGAAAAATTAGTGAATGAAATCATCAACAACCTGGAAGCAAAAAAGGCCAAGGAAACGGAGGACTTCCTGGTACTGGGGCAGCTCTACGGCGAACTTTATGAGCGGCCAAAATATACCCAAAACAAGTCCAGCCAAGCCGCACTTCTGGCTGCCAACCGCTACCTCGACTGCTTTTACGGCCTCCATAAATGGCGGTGCATCACAGAACTGAACGAGCGGCAACTGATTTTGCCAGAAGGAACTCCACCGACTTGGGACATCCCCCAATTGGAGCACCTGACGCAACACCTTGACATCCCAGCACTTGAGATTTACAAGGAAAGGCTGGGCCTAACCCGTTCCCTTTCCATGGAAGGATACCTTCATTTAAAAGCGGAGGTTTTTTCCAAGTTCGAGTACCTGTCAGTTAAGGATAAGCGGATACTGCTGTTTTACTTGATAAACACGGCCATCCAATTATGGATAAAGGGCAATGTCCAAATCATGGGTGAGCTGCTGGAACTGTACAAAACTGGATTAAAGGAAGGCTTACTGGTCAATTTTGATAGGTTGTCAGAAACAACGTATTCTAATATCGTAACCATTGGCAACAGCCTTCAACAGTTCGTATTTGTTAGCGATTTTGTCAATAAATATGCAGGCAAACTGGCACCTGAAATGCGGGAAGATGGGAAGATATGGGCTGCTGCAAATACTTTATTCAAACAGCATGATTTCGAGAAATCCATTACCCTGCTTTCCACTCACGGGTTTACCAGCCATCTTTTTTCCTTGCATGGAAAATCGCTCCTCTTGCAAGCCTATTTTGAAGCTTGTAAAAACGATGATTCCTACTTCATGTTCATGCTAGATTTTGGTGAAGCTTTTAGGAAATATATCCATCGAGACCCATTGCTATCTGGCGGTAGGGAAGCAGCTTATTTGAACTATATAAAGTACACTACTATCTTGTTGAAAAATTTGGTGGAGAAAAAATGGAACGGAAAGTGGGTGGAAGCTTTTGAGAAGCAAATCAACCAAGAGGAGTTTATGCAGGGCAAGCAATGGGTTTTGGAAAAATTAGGCGAAATAAAAGATGGGCTGCCAAGCTGACAGCCCACCTCCCAATTCAATTGAAAATAACTTCCTCAATGACTATCCAGCTTCCCGTAGTGAAGCCACAATCAATAGCAAACGAGAAATTGTAAGTGCCCGTTGGCAAGCCGCTGAACGAAATCTCGGAAGCCGTCACGGCAAACACTTGACTCTGGTAGCCATCGCCCTGCCGATAGTATTTCGCTAAATATTGGCTGCAACCTCCCGTGCAATCGCTCCAGTCGAAGGCAATACTGCCGCTCGATTTGGAAGTGATGGATAGGTTGGCAAGCTCCGGGCAGGCTTGGCCGTTCTCAGCGGCATTTGCAAGGCACGTCAGCGCAAGGGCTGCGGCAATCATCATTAAAACAAGCATCTTAGTCATAGCACAAATAGTTTAGGTAGTTAAGAAAATGCCCCGATGCTCACCGACAGGCAAAAGCTGGCCAGGCCCCCGACGGGTCGGGTGGCGGTACGGGGTGTGATTTTTTATGGTTTGGTTAGTTTTTTAGGGATTGGCGAAACAGTCGGTTGAAGTTTTGAACTTCAGGGTAGTGACATTTTTTAACTGACGCAGCCACTTCGAGAGGCCGGGTTATCAAACCCGGCGGTTCCGGAACTGCCGGGTTTGATAACCCGGCCTCTCGAAAGAACCGTTGTTTGAATTTCAAAGCTGTGAATCATCAACATTAAAAAAATGCTACCCCCGATTTCTGCTGACCAACCATCGTTCTGGCTGATGGGTCAAAGGTGTGGGTACAGCCCACCAAACACCACGCACCATTGTTTCAAAGGCATGGAGCATGGTTGCGGTCAGTAGGAAATCTTCTGGACTATTGTTGTAAGCAGGTAGGAGAAAAGGCGGCAAGTTTTTGAAAGTCAATCACTTACGTGTCTCACTCGGTGAGATACCGAATTCTTCCGTGAAAGTTCTTGAAAAATAATTGGGGTCACGGAAACCCACTTCGTAAGCAATTTCGGAGACGGTGAGGTTGGTAGTTTGGAGCAGTTCCTTCGCCCGTTGCAGGCGGATGGAGCGGATAAAATGCGTGGCCGACATGCCTGTGAGCGCCGTGAGCTTGCGGTGCAATTGTGCCCGGCTCATGGTCAGCGCCCTACACAGCCGGTGGATGTCGAAGTCGTCGTCTGCAAAGTGTTTTTCGACAGCCGCCTGGGCTTTTTTCAGGAAGGCATCTTCTATCTCGATGTCTATTTCAGGGGCAGGTTCGGAAGAAGTTAGGCTCGGCATTTTTGAAAAATAGCTCATTAGCCTCCGCCGCAGTTCCACCGATTTTTTCAATTGTAAGAAAAGCTCTTCTTGGTTGAACGGCTTCTGGAGGTAGGCGTCGGCGCCCCGTCGGAGGCCCTCGATGCGGTCAGCCACGGTAGCCTTTGCTGTGAGCAAAATGATGGGGATATGGCTGGTACGCTCGTCGTTTTTCAAAAAATCACAGACTTCAAGCCCGTCCTTTTCGGGCATCATCACATCGGAGATGATGATGTCGGGCAGCAGTTCGAGGGCTTTTTCGATGCCACGTTTGCCATCATAGGCAACGGCCAGGATGTACTCAGGCTCCAGCAGCATTTGCAGGTACTGTACAATGTCGGCGCTGTCGTCAATGACGAGGCAGATAGGCCTGTCCTCCTCCTCGGCAGACGCTCGGAATAAGGGGTGCTGCACCGGAATATACGCCTGTGCAACCGTAGGCTCCTCCAAGCGGAAGGGTGGGTCCGGGGCTGCTTCCAACGCTGTTTGGTTTGTAATGGGCAAAAGGATGGTAAAACAGGTACCAACGCCTACCTTGCTCTCCACGGAAATATGGCCCAGCATCAACTCCACTAGTTCCTTCGTGAGGGCCAGCCCGATGCCGGAGCCGCCTGCGGGGTTGCCCGTGTCCTTGGCCGTGAAGAAACGGTCGAAGATGTGCGGCAGCGCATCCTCGGGTATGCCCGCCCCGTCGTCCTTTATTTTTATGCTCAAAAAATGGTCTGGGGTGCGACCAACTTTGACCGTGATTTCGCCGCCGGGGTGGGTGAACTTGATGGCATTTGACAGAAGGTTGGAGATGATGTCCAGCAGTTTTTCGGCATCGAAATCCATATTGAGGTGGTCAATTTCGCTTAGGAAGCGGATGCGAATGTCCCTTGATGTGGCGAACGTATGGAACGAGTCCACGAGGTAGCGCAGGTAGCCGGCGGCATCGGCCTGATGCAGGTTTAGCGCCAATTTTCCGGACTGCGCCTTCGACAAATCGAGGAGTTGGTTGATGAGCCGGAGCAGTTGTTCGCCGTTGCGTCGTATCAGTTCTACCTTGTCTTTTTGGCTGCCGACCGTCTGCGGTTTGGCCATCTCCAATTGCTCCGCCATGCCCAATATGACGGTAAGTGGCGTCCGGAACTCATGTGTGATATTGGTGTAAAACTTAGACTTGAATTCATCCAGGCTTTTGAACGTCAATGCCTTGCGCTTTTCTTGGTGCAAAAAAACCATCCGGAAACCAAGGCCCAGGGTGAAGAGCGCCACCTCGCCCATGACCCCGATTTGGGTGAACGAAAAGCGCAAACCAACACCCATTATTACCGATATGGCATTCAGTACCACGCCCGTTACGAAGAACGCCATGCCTGCCAAGAGGAAGAAGCCCCGCCTGTCCGATTTGCCAAAAATTAGCCGCAGGCTGATGATGGCACCGATGTATTCCAGCACGAGGAACAGCGCCGTGATGTTGTCGGTCAGCCGCACGTTCATCGTAACTGTGTAGAGCGAAATCACGATGGCCGCAAAACCCAGCCGGAACCAAACAATAAAGCGTAACCGACGGTCCCATTCTGGCTTGGTTTTTTTCATCACCATATAGTACCGCATGAACTGGAAACAGGCCACGTCCATGAGGCAAAGCGCAACATACACAACGTATTGGAGCAGGTGAGGGCGGTCTCTCAGCCAAGGGAGGTCGGGCATGATGTTGAAAAACTCAAGGAGGTATATGAAGATGCCAGCCTGAAAAAGCGAATGCCAAAGGAACACCCGGTCGAGCGTTGAGAAGTAGAGGAGCAAATTGAGCAGGATGTACGACAGCAGGAAGCCTAAGAAAGCCCAGTCAATACGGCTATCTTGCACGTATGCCCAGGTTTGATAAAAGTCAACACGGTTAAGTTTTACTTGGATATAAGGCGGCTTACAGTTTACCACTTTCACCTTGCAGTACAAGGTGATGGCACTATCCATGGGCAGATGGAAGGCTACCCTTTCGGCTTGGCGGTTGCCATTCGGGAAGTCCTTTTTATTAGCAGGAGTAAGGAAGCCTGTGAAATGGGTTTCTCTCAGCTTACCCCCGCCATCCAAAACGAAGACCTCAGTGAAACTGCTCCGGCCCGTGTAAAGCACCCAGTTTTTGATGGGCTGGTCAAGGTTGTTTTGGATGCTAATTCGCCACCAATAAACTTTTTCAGGGTCGAGCAACACTTGGCCATCCGAATTGGCGGGCGGGTAATTTTTGATAAAATCAGCGTAAGGCGAAAACTTGCCAGGCAAGCCATGGTCAGCTATTTCGGAGAGGCTCAGTTCATCGTTTGGAAGCTCCGCAACTTCCAGTCGCTCATTCAGCAGCCAATCGGTTTCCTGGCCTTTCAATGTAAAGCTAGGACGCTGGCAAAATCCATTTTTTGCCAACAGCAAAAAAAACAAAACAATTGGCAGTGTGTATAAATAGCTCCATTTCATAGGCCCTAGGTGTTGTGAGCCAATGTACGAATTCTGGCTAAAAGCAAGCAATAAAAGAAAACTCATAGCATTGCACAATCTATGATGTTGAAAAATGGAAGTAGGTAAACAATTGGGCAAAAAGGCTGGCAATACAGCATATTTGTACCTTCATCCGCAAACAATCTACTGCCAACGTGCGCCACCCTGCCCTCACACTGTTGCTGTTTGCGTTTGCGTTAAAATTACCAGCGCAGACCCAGCGCCTGCTTTTCGAGCATTTCAGCTATGCCCAAGGCATGCCAGTTGGCTCCATCAACTGCCTGCTGGAAGACCGGGATGGTTTCATTTGGGTCGGCGGTACAAGGGGGTTGGCCCGCTTCGATGGTCACCGCTTCGAGCCGTATTTTTACCAACCAAACGACTCGTGCAGCCTTTCAACAAAAAACGTCAACGCCCTTCTGCAAGACCCCACGGGGCGTATCTGGGTCGGTACCTCCAACGGCCTGAACCGCCTGGGCTCCCTTCGGAAATGTTTCGATAAAATCCCTTTTCCTTCGGAAATTACCTTGCCCGCCGACCGCCAGGTAAACGCCGTTTTTCTATCAAAAAAAAGCGAAATATGGGTCGGTGCCTCAAGCGGGCTTTATGTTTATGATGAAAAAAACGACCGCCTCGACCGCTCGATGGGCAGTTTCGAGGGAGGGGTACAAACCCTCTGCGAAGACCATCGTGGGAGGGTTTGGCTTGCCAGCGACTGCGGCCTCTATTACCTCGACGAACAGCAAAAGCCCGTCTTTGCTGGCGAACTGCCCAAGGTGCCGGGCATGCGGCCCTCCAATGTCAAAGACTTGTTCGAAGATAGCCAAAACCGCCTCTGGGCCGGCACCGAAAACGGGCTTTTCCGTTGGGACGAAGCCATTGGCCAAGCCCCAAAGGGGCAAGCCGTGCAACCCGCTGATTTGCCTTCCATTTTGCACCATGCCTGGGTCTGGGACATCGCCGAAAGCGACGGCTACCTTTGGGTTGCCACCCGCAACGAGGGTTTGGTAAAATGGCGGCCCGGCGGTGCCTGGCAGCAGTACAACAAAGATGCGCTCGACCCATTTTCCCCTGCCGATGTCCACCATAGGGCAGTGCTGCTCGACCGCTCAGGGGCACTCTGGCTCGGCACCTTCTCTGGCTTGGACAAGACCCGTTTTACCCGAACCCATTTCCCCTTTTTCTACATCGAACCGGGCGATGGGCAGAACACCAGCTTTGTGATGAAAATGACCGCCGACCAGCAGGGCGGCACTTGGGCGTACATCAGGGGGCGGGGGCTTTACCACGCCAAAGGTTTGGGGCAAAAGGCGTTAAAGACCAGTTTTCCATTAGATGGCTTCCTCGACGGCAAGGACCACAAGGGCATCTGCCCCGACAGCGACGGCGGCATCTGGATAGGCCGCAACTTCGATGGGCTGTATCGTGCCACTCCCGCCGATGGCACCGTCCGGCCATTTCCCGCAGGGGATACCCTTGCCATTTCCCATCAACGAAATATCCGGGAAGACGCCACCGACTCCCGCTACCTTTGGATCGCCACCGTGAAGGGGCTTTGCCGCCTCGACAAAGGAACCCGGAAGCGCCGCTGGTTTTACCCACAAACTGACCTGCCCGACTTGCCCGACAACGCCATGAACTTTCTGGACCAATCGCCCGACGGCTCGGTTTGGTTTTCGTTTGGCTATCCTCAAACCGTTGGCATCGGGCGTTTCGACCCCAAAACCGGGAAGTTTTCAAAGTTGGAAGGCGAACTGCCCGTGCTCGACCTGAACCAAATACGGGCGGATGGTGGGCAAGTATGGTTCATTTTTGAACAGCAAATCAGCCGGTACGGCATCGCTTCCGGCAGCTTATCCCATTTTTTTCCCTTCCGGGAAATGGGCGGGACAACATTGGCAAGCGCCCAGCCCGATGGGACGGGTAGGCTGTGGTTCGCTGGCGGGAGGTACATCGGCTGCCTCGACCCCGCCGACGGCTCGTACCGCTACTTCCACCAGCCGGAGATGGAAATTTTCATCGGGGGCAGCTTCGGGAAATTGCCCGACGGCAGTTTGGTTTTTGGTGGGAAAAACGGGTTCTGCGCTTTCCAACCAGCCAAGGTTGCCCCCATGCCAGCGCCCCCCCGCCCGCTACTGACCTCGGTTTTGGTCAACAACCAACCCGCCCCATTGCCTACAACACCGGAAGCGCTAACCTCACTCACGCTCCCCTTCGCCGACAACACGTTCTCCTTCGGCTTCGTCTCGCTCCAACTGCTCGCACCTGCCAACCTCCGCTATGCCTACCGCCTCGTTGGTTTTGAAAATGATTGGCAAATGGCAACACAGGGGCAGCGGGCATTTTACACCAAAGTGCCGCCGGGCCACTACACTTTCAGGGTGAGGGCAGCCAGTCCCGACGGGGTTTGGGGCACGGAGGAACTGGCGCTGCCCGTGCGCATCCTGCCGCCTTGGTGGCAGACCTGGTGGTTCAGGACGATGGGCCTGATTGCCTTGGCGGCGGCGGTATTCGCTTTTTACCAATACAAACTGCGGCGGCGATTGGAGCAGGAAGAGACCCGGCGCCTGAAAGAACTCGACGCCTTCAAGACCCGCCTCTACACGAACATCACGCACGAGTTCCGCACCCCGCTCACGCTCATCGTCAGCCCGGCAGCCCGCCTCCAACGGGAACTGGAACTCGCCGACCTGCCCGGCGCTGCCGAGGAACTGGCCCGCATGAACCGCCAGGGCGAGCACCTGCTCCGCCTCGTTGGGCAGATACTCGACCTGAACAAGTTGCAGGCAGGCAAAATGACCGTCAACTGGGTACAGGGCGACGTGGTGGCCTTCCTATCCTACGTGGCCGACTGCTTTCGTTCCTATGCCTCTTCGAAGAAAATTGATCTCCGCTTCGAGCCATTCGTGCCTCAGTTCATCATGGACTACGACCCCGAAAAATGGCTCGCCATCACCTCCAACCTGTTGTCGAATGCGCTGAAGTTTACGCCGGAAGGAGGAACTATTGGTTTACGATGGACGGTGGACGATGGACGGCAAACGGAGCATGGGGGAACGCTGTCCACCGTCCACCGTCCATCGTTAGCCGTTCTCACCATCTCTGACACTGGCACGGGCATCCCCGCCGACTTGCAGGGGCGGCTCTTCGAGCGGTTCGGGAGCGGGACGGAGGACGGCAGTGCCACGGGCATCGGGCTGTCGCTGGTGCGGGAACTGGTGCAGGTGATGGGAGGCAGCATCGGGGTGGAGAGTGGCACATCAACTTCGGAGGGCCAGAGCTGGGGCACCATTTTTACGTTAAAACTGCCCGTACATCGGGAGGCACCGCTGGAACAGGCGGGCGGACAGCGCTCGTTATTGCCCCAGTTGCCCATCGAAGAGCCAACAACCGACAGTGCCGATTTATCCAACAAGACAGCCGACGACGAACTGCCCCTGTTGCTACTGGCAGAAGACCACGACGACACGGCGGCCTACTTGGCGAAATGCCTTTCGGGAAATTACCGGCTGCTGCGGGCGACGAACGGGCAGGAGGCGCTCGACCTTGCCTTCGAACAAATTCCCGACCTGGTGGTAAGCGACCTGATGATGCCCCGCTTGGATGGTTTCGAACTTTGCCGCCAACTGAAAACCGACGAGCGGACGAGCCACGTCCCCGTGGTGCTGCTCACTTCCCGCACGGAGGTGGAATCAAAACTGGCGGGGCTGCGACATGGTGCGGACGACTACCTCGCCAAGCCGTTTCACGAGGAAGAACTGCTTGCCCGACTGCAAAACCTGCTGAACACCCGCCGCCGTTTGCAGGAGGCAATGGCGGCTGCCTTGGCGCAGGTACCCATTTCGGCGCAGCCGCCAAAAGTACAAGACCCGTTTTTGGAGAAGCTCTGGGCCACCGTGGACGCTCACCTCGACCGCAGCGACTTCGACGTGCCGCTCCTCTGCCGGGAAATCGGGATGAGCCGAACCCAACTGCACCGCAAGGTGACGGCGCTCACGGGCGAGTCCATCACCAAGTTCATCCACACGGTAAGGTTCGCCACCGCCACCCGCTTGTTGGCACAGACGCAGTTGACGATTTCGGAGGTGGCTTATGAATGCGGGTTTTCCGACCCGGGTTATTTCACGAAGCTGTTTTCCAAGGAGTTTGGGAAGACGCCAACGGAGTTTAGGGAGGGGGGTGTTTCAAAGCATGATTGAAGTCAATTTATTTGGTGGCGTGTTGATTGAAACACCCGGAAAAATTGTTGCTTTGCTAAAGAAAAACTACACTATGTATCGTTCAAAGAATAACTTCCGAAGCTACGTTTACTGAACTTTGAAAGTCTGTTGATTACCCACAGAATAACATCTATCATATTGTAACCCCTCGTTTTAACGAGGGGATGGGCGAAATGCACGAAATTCATCTATCTTCTTTTCAAAACATCACATAAAGCTATGATGTGGATGTTCTGTAAAGAAGATAGATGTAGGGTATCGTTGACTCAAAGCCCCCGTTTGAAACCCGGGGGTTACAAAGCCTGTCCCGATTTTTTCGGGAATGATAGATGTAATTCGTTCATTATAAACGTGCTATTCTGTGGGTAATGGAAAGACTTTGAAAGTTTAGTAAACGTTGGCCGACAACCTTCGGAAGTTGTTTTTTAAACGTCACTATATGAGCGAACTTACCTTCTCTGAATACTACATGCTATTTCTTGAAAACATCAAAACCGCTGATTTCTTCATGCCCGATGTAGAAAATAGGTATTCACCTATCGTATCTGACCTTCAACCCTTATAATTATGACAAGACACAATACAATAACTGTGGAAGGAGTGGATATCCGTTTCTACCAAGAAATGGAGGAAGACTTCATTTCTCTGACAGATATTGCCAGGAAATTCAGCGACCGGACTGACCAAGTCATCCTTAACTGGCTACGGACAAGAAGCACTGTTGATTTTCTTGGTGCTTGGGAAATTATCCACAACCAACTTTTTAATCCCCTCAATTTTGAGGGGATTAGAAATAGGACAGGTTCGCCAACCTTCGTGCTGACCATCTCTGATTGGGTGGAGCAAACCAAGGCTATCGGAATCCGGGCAAAAGCGGGGAGGTACGGCGGTTCTTATGCCCACAAAGACATTGCCTTCGAGTTTCTTTCCTACCTCAGCCCTACCTTCAAACTCTATGTCATCAAGGAGTTCCAACGCCTGAAGGAACTGGAAACCAAACAAACCAACCAAGCCCTTGACTGGAACTTCAAACGCACCCTTTCCAAAATGAACTACACCGTCCATACCGATGCCATCAAGGAAAACCTGATACCGCCCAGAATATCGAAAGAAGCTGGAATCGTGTATGCCAGCGAAGCCGACGTATTGAACATGGCAGTATTCGGCATGACCGCCAAAACATGGAAAACGAGCAACGAAGGGTTGAAAGGCAACATCAGGGACTATGCCACCCCTGAACAATTACTGGTGCTGTCCAACCTCGAAGCCGTCAATGCAGAACTCATCCGCATGAAACTGACACAGGACGTGCGCATGGACATCCTGAACCAAGCAGCCATCAAGCATCTTCAGTCCCTGCTTTCCTCACCAAGCCTGCCCAAGCTGTTTGAACCTGAGACAGAAAAGCAGGACACGCAATTGCCCTCAATAGAATAGTCACTCAACATGCCAATAAATGGTCAGGTTTGGGCGACGAATTCAACGGTGAAGCAATTAACTTCTACCACCAAACCCGCCAATTTCCTATAATCGGAACATATCTCCCACTTTTCGGAACATAATTCCAAGCCCCTCGCCTCCCATCAGGTCGAGATTTGTACCTCAAATCAACCTGATGAAAATGAGCCGTATTTCCTTTTTACCATTATTGCTGACCTGCTTCGCTTGTGCCGCTGTCACTTGGCGGGCGGCATTTGACTTTAACCCATTTTTACAAAAAAACGAACCAACGCCTGCACCTCAGCTCGACTGGAAAGCCCCGCCGCCGATGTGTGCCCCGGCAAAATCAACAACCTTCTCGGCAATGCCTTTGCCTTGGTCAGACCCCGCCACTTGGGGAGGCACGATGCCTGTGGCGGGCGACACCGTGACCATCCCGGTGGGCATGCACGTACTGCTCGACGAGGACACGCCGCCACTCGCCGGGCTGACCATCGAAGGAATCCTCCAATTCGACACCGCCGACCTTGAACTCACCGCCGGGTGGGTCATGGTCATGGGCGAACTGCACATTGGGAGTGTGGCCACGCCATTTACCCACGAAGCGACGATTTCCCTGAACGCTACCGACCCAAATGAAAACATCATGGGCATGGGCACCCGTGGCCTGATGGTCATGGGTGGCCTGCTCGAAATGCACGGCACACCGCCCGTTGTACCTTGGACGAAAATCAACGCTCATGCTCCGCAGGGTAGCAATTCGTTGACCTTGGTGGAAAACGTAAACTGGTCGGTCGGAGACCAAGTCGTCGTCGCCCCAACGGATTTTTACCAAGCGGGGCCAACGGGGGCGTCTATCACGCAGCGCCTCGGCCTTACTGCCGTGAGCGGCAATTCGCTCAGCCTCGACGGCAACCTGAACGCACACCGCTGGGGCTTGCTGCAATACGCCACCACCAACGGCATGAGCCTGACGAACACCAACCCCGTGACGCCGCCTGCCCCATCGGGCTTCACCCCGACCGTGCTCGACGAGCGGGCGGAAGTGGGCAACCTGACCCGCAACATCGTCATCCAATCGCCCAATGATGCGCTGTGGCAAACACAGGGTTTCGGTTGCCACGTCATGGTGATGCGGGAAGGCATGGTGCAGGGCGTTGCGCACGTCAATGGCGTGGAAATCCGCCGGGGCGGGCAGCGGGGCCAGCTGGGGCGCTACCCTTTCCATTGGCACATGCTCAGCTACGAAGGCTCGCAAACGCTTGCCGATGCAACGGGGCAGTATTTCCGCAACTCAACGGTGAACGAATCACAGCACCGGGGCATCGTCATCCACGGCACGAACGGCGTAGAGGTAAGCGACAACGTGGTCTTCGATGTGCGGGGGCATGGGTTTTTCATGGAAGATGCCGCCGAGCGCCGAAACCTGATTGACGGCAACCTTGTGCTGCATGTCCGCAATGCCATTATTCCACTAAAAGTACATGAATCGGGCGAGCGGGGCGCTTCCGGCTTCTGGCTTGCCAACCCCGACAATACCGTGACGAACAATACGGCGGCGGACTGTGGCACGAACGGTTTTTGGTTGGCATTCCCTATCAATCCCTGGGGCTTGAGCATGGATGTGCCCATCAATCCCAGCCGCCTCCGTTTCGGCGCTTTTGGAAACAACACTTCGCACTCCAACCGTTTAGAGGGTATCCTGCTGGATTGGGTGGAAGTGGATAATTCAGGTACGGTTTCGCCCTTTCAATACCTCTCTACCTCCAACGGACAAAATCCCGTGGACTGGAGCACCATCGAGCGGTTTTCGCTGTCCCGCTATATCACCTGGAAAAATGGCCACCACGGCATCTGGGACAGGGCGGCCCTGCCCGACAATTTTGAGTGCGTATCGGCGGACAACTGCGGTCGTTTTTTCGCAGGCTCTGGGGCAAACGGCATGATCGAGCGCTGCCTCGTCGTCGGCACCAGCCTAAACCATTTGATGAACGGCACTGACCGTCCCAATTTCACGGGCGAGGTGCCGCCGTCCGGCTTTGCCACTTACCACAGTGCGTTTGATATACGACACAACGTCATCGTCAATTTCCCTGCGGTGGACGATACTCGAAGCGGCGCATTTTCAACCGACGACTACTATATCCGACCCGTGGACAAAGGGCAGGTGCGCAATGTGGACAACCTCTTCGTCAACTTGCATGTAGGTGTGAAACTGATGGCGGCCTTCCCACATTTCGCTTTGGCCGGGGCGCTCTGGGACCCCCACGATAACTGGGGCGGCGACCCCGCCGAGGACAATTTCTTCGTGTATGACACGCCATTTTTCACCTTCGGTCAAACGCCGACCGTGGTACTGCCGAGCGCTGCCGTATCGGGCGGGGTGCTGGTGGAGGGGCCGTTTTATGGATTCAACGATTTTGTGCTGAACAATGACAATCTTGACTACGAGGACTACATGGCTATACAAGTTGAGCGGCTGGACAGCAGCCTAAATACCGTTGGCACATGGACGGTGGAGGAGGCAAGTCCTACTTTGATTTTGGGCCACATGCGGCATTTTGCGGCACATCCCAGCAGTGCTTATCTCCTCGATTTTCCGACCATTCCCGAAGTTTTCGATGTGGCAATGGGGGTCGAAAACATGCTCACGACCAGCGATACGCTTATTTTGGGCGTCCAGTTTTCAGGGGAATACGCCGTGGAAGAACTCTACACCACCACTTGGAACGCTTACATGAACCTCAACCACGGTCTTTATCGAAACGACTACACCGCTGTGCCGGATTTCGACTCCTTGCTCGCCTCGCCCGGCGAGACGTTTTGGCAAGATGCCATCAACGACCGGGTCTGGATTAAACTCGTGGGCGGCGTGGAACAGCCTTGGAACCCCGCCAACTTCCCACCCACCGCCGACGAGGTGATTTACCGACTGTTCCGCTTGCGCATTTTTGGCGAACCTGTGCGGGTAGCGCCAAGGGTTTTCCTGCAAGGCCCTTACAACGGCACCAACATGAACGACCACCTCCGAACAGGGGTACACCTGCCGCTCGATGAACCATACGCAGCGCTGGGCTTCACGCACGTCGGCAATGGCGGCGGGGAGCGGTTCGACGTGGCTGCCTATTATTTTGAAGGCGACAATGCCCCAGTGGACTGGGTCTTCCTCGAACTGCGGGACTCGCTCAATCCGGCCACGGTCATTGCCACCCGCTCGGCCCTCGTGCAGCGTGACGGCGATGTGGTTGACCTCGACGGGCTTTCCCCTGTGGCGTTCCAAGGTGTGCTGCCGGGCAATTACCACCTCGCCGTGCGGCATCGAAACCATTTGGGGGCCATGACGGCCAACAGTTTTGGCTTGTCGGTAAATGCGGTTTCGATAGATTTTACTTCCATACCAACTTATGGCACCAATGCCCAAGCTGACCTCGGTGGTGGCATGATGGGCCTCTGGTCGGGCGACGCCAATGCCAACGGTGCCATCAATGCCATTGATAGAAACCTCTTCTGGCGACCTCAAAACGGACAGCCATTTCAATACCAAACCTCCACCGCCGACTGGAACCTGAACGGTGCCGTGAACGCCGTTGACCGCAATCTGTTTTGGCGGCCCAACAATGGGCGGGTGCAGCAGTTGCCGTAGGCAACGGTCGGAAATTGGGGAATAGCTTATATACTTAGCATGGCCATGTTTTGGGCATGGCCAAACGTACACCGAAACCCCAGTTTCGGAGTGATTACGCCGGAACTGGGGTTCCGGCATACATTGGGGGCCCATGCCCAAAACTTGAAGTTGTGAGCTATAACTATGAACGCTTGTAGCACTGTTCGAACATTTATTAAATCATCATAAGCAAGTTAAAACGGCTGAAATGATGCAAGATTTTCGAAATTTAAAAGATTTCGAAACCCTGTTGGCAACCCGTTTGACCTGCTACCAAACTTTCCATGAAATGAAGCGCATTAATTACATTTTGCCATTGTTTTTTCTTTTTTCTTGCTGTAAAAACGGCTTGGCGCAGCCCGATTACAACCTGCGTTTTGAATTCGTAACTGCCAATGGCTCTGACTATATCGTGGACATTATCATGTCCTATACCTCGGTGGGCGGCTTGGGTTCATCGAACCTTGTTTTCTCGTACAATGGTAGCGATATAGCGTCGCCCGTATTGGTTTCTCATAACCTAAACGGCAATTATTCCGCACCCACTATCACCTCGCCGGGTGCCAACCTCGCCTCGCTGAACATCGAGCTGAACGTGGACAATAATGGCATCCCCATCGCTGTGTTTCCAATAGAAACCAACCTTGCACGGGTACGCTTCACCATACTCGACCCCAATGGTTTTTCCAACCTGCAATGGAACGCCGCCCACCCCGTTCATGTCGTTTTTTTGGACAACAACAACGACATTCTCGATGCCAATAACCTTGCACCGCTCAACTCCAGTCCGCTGCCATTGGAACTCTTGTATTTCAAGGCAAACGCAGGGGACATGGCCATAGAATTAGCTTGGCAATCGGTGAACGAAACCAATTTTTTGGGCTATGAAATGCAGCGCTCGGAGGATGGTCGGCATTTTACCAAAATAGGCTGGCACCCGGGCTTCGGAGGCGATTGGGAGCAATCCTATTCACACTTGGATGAGGATGTGCTACCCGGCATTAAATACTATTATCGCCTTCGGCAAATTGACCACAATGAGCATTATAATTTCTCCCCTATCGTGGGTGCGGAACTGCCTGCCGATGGCTCCCGTCTGCTCATTTCACCCAACCCGAATGAGGGCTTTTTTACGGTGCTTTTGCCGGATATTTATGAGGAGGAAACCCAACTCCGCCTGCTCGATATGGATGGCCGCACCGTTTGGGAGGCTATTTTGGAAACTACTATTTTTGAAATTAAAAACACGGAGAAATTGGCGAGCGGGGCGTATATATTGCAGGTTTTCAATGGGCAAAAAAGGTGGGTGGAAAAGGTGGTGGTAAAGTAATTTTCAATTAAATTCTCTCAGCCCTTTTAACCTCACCAATCAAAAGCGCAGGTCAGCATAATTGATCTGCGCCTTTTTTGTTTAATGCCACACGGCTGGTTTTGTCTCAACCATTTTTTATTTTATTTTTACCAAACGCTATGTTGGATTAGCGCATTGCGCACAAGTTGGAATTAGGCGAACATACAGGAACTGATGTAGATGCACTAAACCACATGGGCAGACAATTTGTGGGACAATCTATTGATACTATGCCCTTATCCATGTTTTATACACAAGGGATATGTTTGGATTTTTCACATAAAAACTTGAAAGAACTTATAGAACCCGATGAAATTGAAGATGCTTGTAGTAAAGCAAATGTTGAGATTGAAAAAGGAGATACCGTGTTGTTATACACAGACCATTATAGGAAATATTTTGGGACAGAAAATTGGGGGAACGGCCCGGGTGGTTCAATAGCCACAGCTCGTTGGTTAGGGGAAAAGCAAATATCAGCGTTTGGAGTTGAGACTATGTCGCCTGGAGTTCCCAAAGTTTCAAATAAAGAAGTGCATCAAATTTGTGGAGAATTAGGATTTTCCCACTATGAAAACATGATAAACCTCTATAGGCTAATTGGCAGAGGACGTTTTCGTTTTATTGCTTTACCTTTAAAAATAAGAGGTGGAACAGGTTCGCCAGTACGAGCAGTTGCCGTATTTGAATACAACGACTGACATAAAAGCACATCCCGCCAACAGCCGTTTGGGCGCAAAAGGTGAGGACGCATAAAATCATACATCAAACAAATCATACATCATACTTCATAAATCTGTCCGAGTTTTGACTGCTTCTTCCGTAGAAATAAGGCCGATTTGTAGGACAGATTTATGATGTATGACCTATTTGATGTATGATTTATGATTTTTTGCATCGGGCTATTCCTTCTTCAACCGCACCGCATCCACCTCCTTCTCCCTAATCAACTTGTTGAACCTCGGCAGCAATTCCTCCTTCACCCTCGCAAATTCCTTTAGCCATTTGTCAATCTCACCCGACAGTTCCCGCTGCACGGCCACGGCCTGCTCGGTGGGTGGATAATCGCCGGAGGTGAGGGCGGTCAAGTGGCCCAGCTTGTTCGTCAGGCGGATGGGGAAGTTGAGGGGGTCTTGGCCAGAGCGGTTTTTGGTCTGGTACAGCGACTCCTCCACCTTGGTCATGATGGAGTCCATCTGCTGGCCGAGGTCAATGATGGGTTTCTGTTCGGCGTTGGCCTTGTCGAGGCGGCCCGTGAAGCCCTTGATTTGCGGGCGCAGGTCACGGATATGGACGATGGCCGTGTGCGCCTCCGTCACCTTGTCCCGCACTCCCATGAGGAAGTCGAACTGCTGGCGCAACTCGGCATCCGTGACGGGCGAGCGAGGGTCTTTCAGGATGCGGAAATCAGCCATTTGTACCTCCTCCCCTACTGTCAGGCGCACTTTGTAGTTGCCGGGCAGCGCCTTTGGGCCAGCCGTGCCCGCCCACCAGAGTATCATGCCTTCGAACGACTTGGCGTCGGGGTAGCGGGTGTTCCAAGTGAAAGTGTTGCCGCCGGGTTTCACCGAAAACTTCTCCTTCGCCTCCTTTGCCTTCGTTGAAAATTGGCGGATAATGCTGTCCCTACTGTCGAGGAAGGCGATTTTCAACTCCGTCTTGGCGGTGTCCACGTTTGGCAGGTAGAAATGGACGTTGACGCCGCTGGGGTGGTTCGTGCCAGCCGTTTTCAGGTCTTTGATTTGGAAGCCGTCCATGCGATAGGCGTCCTTCGGACGGTAGAGGTGGAAGTTCTTTTTTGCCAAATCGTCGGCCTGCTGGTACAGCACGGTGAGGTCGTCAATCATCCAGATACTGCGGCCCTGCGTGGCGGCGATGAGGTTGTCGTCCTTGATGGCGAGGTCGGTGATGGGCACGATGGGCAGGTTGAGTTGGAACGGCTGCCAGTTTGCACCATCGTCGAAGCTGAGGTACATGCCAGTTTCCGTACCTGCATAGAGCAGGCCACGGCGCTTGGGGTCGGCCCGCACCACCCTCGTAAAATGCTGCGGGTCAATGCCATTGGTGATTTTCGCCCAAGTTTTTCCGTAATCAGAAGTCTTGTAGAGCTGTGGCTGGTAGTCGCCGTTCTTGTAGTTCGTGGCGGCGATGTAGCAGCCGCCGTCCTCGTGCGGGCTGACTTCGAGGCTGTTGATTTGAATCCATTCGGGCAGGCCCTTGGGGGTCACGTTTGTCCAGGTTTTGCCACCGTCACGGCTCACATGCACGAGGCCATCGTCGCTGCCCGTCCAGAAAACGCCGCGCATCCTTGGGCTTTCTGCTGCAGCAAAAATGGTGCAGTAGTACTCCACCGAGGTGTTGTCCTTGGTGATGGGGCCGCCGCTGGAGCCTTGCTTCGAGCGGTCGTTGCGGGTGAGGTCGGGGGAAATGACCTCCCAGCTATGCCCCTCGTTGGTGGTCACATGCAGGTGGTTGGAGGCCGTGTAGAGCTTTTTCGGGTCATGCGGCGAGAAGAAGATGGGGAAATTCCATTGGAAGCGGTACTTCATGTCCTCCACGCCGTGTCCCATCGGGTTGTTCGGCCAGACGTTGATGCTGCGGTTGAAACCCGTTTTGTGGTCTTGCCGCTCGATGATGCCATCGTAACAGCCGCCATACACGATGTCGTTGTTCAGTGGGTCAACGGCGATATGGCCGCACTCGCAGCCAGCCGTCGTTTCCCAGTCGTCTTCGCCGATGCTGCCGCCTTGGGTGCGGTGCGCAATGCGGAGGGTGCTGTTGTCCTGCTGCGCAACATAGATGCGGTAGGGGAAATGGTTGTCCGTCGTTACCCGGTAGAACTGAGAGGTAGGCTGGTTGTTGAGGGTGCTCCAGGTATCGCCGCCGTCGTAGCTGACCTGTCCGCCGCCGTCGTCGCCCATGATCATGCGGCGGTTGTCCTCAGGGGCAATCCAAAGGTCATGGTGGTCGCCGTGGTTGGCATTCATCGCCTTGAAGGTGCGGCCACCGTCGGTGCTTTTATGGTAGCTCACGTTCACCACATAGACCGTGTTCTCGTCCTTGGTATCGGCATAGATGCGGGAGTAGTACCAAGCCCGCTGGCGGAGGCTGCGGTCTTCGTTCAGCTTGCGCCAAGTCTTTCCGGCATCGTCGGAGCGGAAAACGCCGCCCGTTTTTGACTCCACGATGGCCCAGACCCGGTCACTGTTCACGGGCGATACTGTTACGCCAATGATGCCGAGAGTGTCTTTCGGCATGCCTTCATTTTTTGAAATTTCGACCCAGGTCTCGCCGCTGTCAGTGCTTTTCCAAAGTGCCGAGCCATCGCCGCCGCTGCTGAGGCTGTAAGGGGTGCGCCGGATGCGCCAAGTGGAGGCGTAAAGGATGCGTGGGTTGTTGGGGTCGAAGGTCAGGTCAACCGCCCCTGCGGCATTGTTCACAAAGAGCACCCTGTCCCAGGTCTTGCCGCCGTCCTTGCTGCGATAGACGCCCCGCTCGTTGGTATCCTTGAACAGGTCGCCCATCACGGCGGCGTAAACTAGATCGGGGTTCTGAGGGTGTATGCGGATGCGGGAGATATGGCGGCTGTTTTTCAGGCCCACGTTCACCCAAGTCTTGCCAGCATCCTCGCTCTTCCACACGCCATAGCCATAGCTGGTATTGCCTCGCACGGTCTTTTCACCACCACCGACGTAGATGACGTTGTTGTCGCTCTGGCTCACCGCCACCGCCCCGATGGAGCCGCCGAAGAAGCCGTCGGAAATGTTTTCCCAAGTGACGCCGCCGTCTTGTGTGCGCCAAACGCCGCCTCCCGTTCCGCCGAAGTAGAACAGCTTAGGCTTGCCGGGCACGCCTGTTACCGTCGCCGAGCGCCCGCCCCGAAATGGGCCGATGTTGCGCCATTGCATGGAGGAATAGATTTTTTCCTCGAACCTTGGCGCAGCCGTGGTTTCAGGTTTGGGTTCGGCTTTTTTGTCTTTCTGTGAAAAAACAGGGGTGGAAACGGCCAACAAGCAAAGGATGGCCAGTAGGAAGTGGTGGTGAAGTTTGGACATAGTCTGTTTCTTTTTTGATTAGGGCAAAGGAAAGGAAAAATTGGATTTTTCAGCCCTAAAATTGCGAATAAGGGTTGATGGAGATTGGGCTGTTGCCAACTTTAAATTCTTTCACCTAAAAAAAGTATTTTCTGAACAGAAAGGCCTACCCATCGCAATGACCAATATCACTGCACAATAACCAGCCATGCAAGTATGTTTAAATGCCCGCACCGAACATGACGAAAACAAATCATGTTCATTTATTAGACACTGAGTAAGCACCAAAGGCCCTGTATTTATTAACCAAAATCGAATACTATGAACCTCCTTCGTTTTTCAAGGCCCGCCTTGGCCATCCTCCTTTGCGGCTTCCTTTCAACAGCATTTGCCCAAACGGGCACCAAGAACTATCCTTTTTCTTGGAAAGAAACCACTGACAGCTGGTACCAAGTCAAAACCTACACCTTCAAGTATGCCGACAACCTGACGGCCAAGGGCACCAGCAAGACCAAGCCCAACCGTGGCCCTGTCTGCTCCAACAACTGCTTGGATTCTACCTCCCCCGACGCCTGCACCGCCGACCTCGTCAGTGAAAACCTCAAGGATGTGGGACTCCCCGGCTTCAAGCTGCCAGCAGGTTACAGCGGCGTGGAGTACGTGACTTTTGACGTGCAGACCAACGGCAGGGTGAACGGCTACCAAGTGGTGAAACAGTCGGTAGCTTGTAAGCCCTGCATCCAAAAAGCCGTAAACCTTGTGGCCGAGCTGGGTGAGTGGCATCCTGCGGTACAGGATGGGATTTTTGTGAAGAGCACGGTGGTGGTGCCGGTGTATTTTAAGTAACCTATAAGATAAATGCATGACTGGTTGGCTTTGAGCCAATCAGTCATGCTTCCCATTTAAATTTCAAGCACTTCCTTTGCCCTTTCAGTGATAAACTGATTCGTTTTGTTTACCTCCCCAACCGAGGCTACCATGTTGTGTGCCTGTCTCTCCAAATGCCAATTGCCATCTTCGTGTTGTTTGTTTCTTAGTAATTGCAAGGCGGGAGTTAACTGTTCGGAGCTTATTCCTTCTCTTTTTAAAAGCCACAATATTTCCAAGAAATCACTCTTGTACATATTGGGGAAGGTCAGTAAATCCATTTTTTGAATCATTATCCTGTCTGGTTTGTGTGAGCTGAAGCAGACTTTATGCAGCAGCACAAATTGGATGCACCTGTTTAATAAATCCGTGGTATTAGGGTCTCTGTATTCCTGCGGAATAAAGGAAATCCCTTTTAGCAGTTTAACGACGCCCCAATAGCAGGTATGCTTGCCATAGCAGCTTTTATTGGTGCAAAATTCGTTTGGTTCCACTTCATATTTGCCATCATCAAAACGCTGGTATTTATAAAAAAACGCCAGCGCTTGTTGGCTTTTTTCGCTTGGTTTTCCATTAAAATAACAATCCAAATAAATCATATTGCCATTTAAGCAAGGAATGGGGAAATGATCTTCCTTTAAGGTGTATATGCCGAATTTTGGGTCAAAAAATTGGCGCTGCAATTCCTGTAACGGCTTTTTAACCCGTTCCTCATTGGGGTCTATGCCAAGGTCGGCAAGGAGGATTAAAGTCCAAAGTGTGGCCCTGAAAGTAGGGACATAATGCAGGTAATCCGGGTAGTATTTGTCGGATGCGGGCAGCATTTTCCAAAATCCGTTTTCATCCTGCGCTTCGAAGATTTTGCTGATGATGGCTTGCCTGTTCATTGCATGTAGTTGAAAGCCAAATCTACGAGATAAACGGCTCACTTACTACTTATAAATACTTGATTTTCATCATCGCAGTAAGCAGGCTCATGCAGGTGGTGCGGACTGTGAGTTTATAATTTTTAAGCGTTCCACGAAGATGTTGAGGCTTGGGTTGAGGTGATGAATTTTATGGATGCTTTTCCTGAAATGCTTTGAAATCTGTCTGTAATAACCGAGGTCTTTGCTTTTAAGGTAAAGCCCGTTTTCCTTCTGTGGCAAAACCTCGTTCAAAGCATCAATACAGCCCGTAATTTTCCCAGCCTTTTTATGCTGCGTTTGGAAATAAATGGGCAAAAACCAGCATTCTACTTGATGGACTGAGATTGTGAAGATGATTTGTTCGCCATGTTGTTGCCAAAACGCTTCGTCGCCATCAATCAATTTGATGAGCAATTGGGAAACCCGTTCTATAATCTCAACCACTTCCAAACTGGAGGGCAAATCCACCTTGTATTTCGCAGGCAATTGTTCCCTGATTAACACGTCCGTATCAAGCTGAACAACAATAAAATCGTTGAAATCAAGCGATGGCTTAAAATCGTCCGAACAGCAATAATCCAATACCCGCACCCAATTGGCCGGGTCGCCCTCAGCTTTTGGCTGCAGCGGATTGATGGGCAAATCTGGGTCATTGAAAACGCCCCAAAGGATGTTTTTGATGACAATTTGGTCAGTAGGCCCTTCCGTGATGAGTCCGAATGTAGGCATGGTGTCTAAAAATTGTCTGGTATGCCGCCGATGTATCCCCTGATAAACGCCTCCGACAAGCGCACCTGCTCCACACCGTTCACAGGCTTGCGGGGTGGAACCCGCCGCACCTTCGTATGCCCATCTGCATTTCGATAGACCACGAACAGCCGCTGGTCGTCGTCCTCCAAGTCCAAGCCGTCGAGGATGACGGGGTTGTGGGTGGTCAGCAGTGCTTGCTTGTTGTGCTTTTTGGCCAATTGCGCCAGCACCTTGATGAGTTCGCTGCCGAGCTTGGGGTTCAGCGAATTGTCAATATTGTCAATGGCGAAGAAATGCGGCGTCAAATCGCTAACGAACAGCGTAAGGTAGAACAGCAGGTACAAAAAGCCCTCGTTGGCGCTGCGTTGGTCGAAGTATTGGAGACCTTCTGCCAAATATCGGTCTTTGATTTTGATGCGGCGTTCGGTGAATTGTAAATCCTTGGGGATTTCTACACTTTCAAACCAATCTATTAGCTCTAAATATTTGAGTATTTCATCGAACTGTTCGGAATATTCCTTTTCAATAATAGTGAATAGTTTAAACAAGCCTTCGCCTTTGATGCCGAGGGGTTTGATGGCGGCTTCTTCTTCGAAGCGGCGGAGGAAGTGGTTTTCGGGGGCGTAGATGAGGAAGTTTAATATTTTTCCAGCAGTTGAAATTTTTCTACTAATTGAGTCAATGTACTCATTCCCAAATTTTTCATTTTGATGTAGCAAGCTTTTTTCAAACTCCATTAATTGTTCATCTACTTTACTCAATATACTATCTATTTCGACTCTTTTGCCGTCGTTGTGTTCTAGCTTAAGTCTTTCAATTTCTAATTTTAGTCCTTCAACTTCCTTCAAGTTAGACTTTAAAGTGATTGTAGAATTTTCAAGGTCTTCTCGAAGTTTATTAGCTGTGTCAAGATTTCCTTTTAATCCTCCTTTTGTTATCCATTTAAATAGGTTCTCATCTTGTGTTGACAATTCGAGATTCCATATGGAATCAGCAATGCTAAAGTTAATACTCACGTTTTTATTAATCCACTTTGGATCAAATCCAGATTTTACCAGCTTTGGTTCAGTAACTCTAAGGCCCCTATTGTACAAAAACTCATCATCCAACTTATCCTCCATCGCCGCACTTCCCATCGCAATCGCCTCCAAGATATTCGACTTACCGCTGCCGTTCGCCCCGATGAAAATATTGAGCCGCCCAAGTTCCAGGTCGAGCGACTGGATGGACTTGAAATTCTCGATATGGATGTTTGTAATCATTCAATTATTGCTAAAATGCGGAATTGCAACGCAAAAGTAACAATCTCGGTGCTTTCTACGCCCTCAAATCTCATTGGGCACCCAAACGGAAAATGCCTTTTCCAATTCCTGTGGAATCACTACCTTTGTTCAAACCAAAATCGCTTAACATGGATATTCGTGCAGATAAACTCTGGCTCATTGAGCAGATAACAAAAATCACGGACGAGCGGCTGCTGCAAACGCTGAAAAGCCTGATGGAGTTTGCCACTCAGCAGCCTAAGGAAGTAGGCGAGGCTGACTTCTGGGACGAGCTTTCTGAAGCGCAAAAACGCCGTATTGAGTTGTCCATCAAGCAGTTGGATGAAGGCGAGGGTATTCCGCACGAGGCGGCCATGACAGAGTTTCGGGCTAAACTTCGCAAAGCGAAATGAGCCACCCTATCAAATGGTCGCCTGCTACCAAGGACGAGTTTGCAGAACTTCTGAACTATGTCGAAACTTCGTTCGGCTTGGATGCGGCCCTCAAGCTGCTCGATACCACGGAAAAGGTGTTGGATGGTATCTCCGAGCATCCCATGCTGTACCCTGTTTCCAAAAAGTCACCTTCCATTTGCAAAGCTGTTATCACAAAACAGACTTCCCTTTTGTATAGGATTACTGCAAACGAGATACAATTGTTGCATTTTTGGGATAACCGGAGAAACCCAGATTTGCTAGAATTTTGAAATAAAATTCAACCAATTCATTAGAAATTAAACAGGGTTCTGCCCCTGCTCGAAGATTTCCGAAATCTTGAAGATTTCGGAAATCTGGCCCCTGCTTCCTCCAACTATTCCCCCACCTCCGTGTACCTTCGTGTCCTCCAAAACGCCGTGTTAAAAAAACATTGCACCATGAAAAAACTCCCCTTCCTCCTCCTGTTCCTCGCAACAAGCTTCACAGTCATTGCCCAGCAACGCACCTACTGCAACCCCACCAACCTCGACTACGGCTACACCCCCTACGAGAGCTTCAGCGCTTGGGGCCGCCACCGGGCCACCGCCGACCCCGTCATCGTCAACTACAAGGGCGATTTCTACCTGTTCAGCACCAACCAGCACGGCTACTGGCACAGCCCCGACCTGCTCAACTGGACCTTCCACGAGCGGCGGTTCCTGCGGCCCTGGAACGACACCAAGGACGACCTCTGCGCCCCTGGCGTGGGCATCATCGGCGACACGATGGTGATCTTTGGCAGTACCTACACTTCCGACTTCTCGCTATGGGGCAGCACCGACCCCAAGGGCAACAAGTGGTTCGTGCTGGTGGACAGCTTCGAAATCGGCGGCTGGGACCCCGCTTTTTTCACCGACGACGATGGGCGTTTTTACATGTACAATGGCAGCAGCAATACCTTCCCCATGTACGGCGTGGAACTCGACCGCAAGACCTTCAAACCCAAGGGAACCCGCACGCCCATGTACCTGCTGGAGCAGTGGCGCTACGGCTGGCACCGCTTCGGCGAACACATGGACAACACCTTCCTCGACCCCTTCGCCGAGGGTGCCTGGATGACGAAGCACAACGGCAATTACTATTTCCAATATGGCGCACCCGGCACCGAGTTCAGCGGCTACAGCGACGGCGTCGTGGTCGGCTCGACGCCGCTATTCCAGTTCCAGCCCGCCGTGCCGCAGAGCGACCCGATAAGCAGCAAGATGGGCGGCTTCAACCGGGGTGCTGGCCACGGCGCCACTTTCCAAGATAACCAAGGCCGCTACTGGCATGTGAGCACCACGGTGGTCTGCGTGAAAAACACCTGGGAGCGCCGCATCGGGATCTGGCCCGCTGGCTTCGACGGGGACGATATGATGTGGTGCAATACCGACTTCGGCGATTATCCGATGTATTTGCCCAACACCCGCACCGATGGCAAGCTGCGCCCCGATTGGTGGCTGCTGAACTATAAAAAGCCCGTGACCGTCAGCAGCACCCATGGCAGCTATTATGCGAATAATGCCGTGGATGAGAGCATCAAAACTTATTGGAGCGCAAAAACTGCCGATAAGGGCGAATGGCTCATTACCGACCTTGGCCCCCCGGGCTGCACGGTTCATGCCATCCAAATCAACTACGCTGACCAAGACGCCGAGTTCTTGAGGAAGCAAACGGATATTTACCACCAATATGAATTATACCATTCCACCGATGGCAAGAAATGGGAATTATTGGTGGATAAAAGCAAGAACAAAACCGACGTGCCGCATGATTATATCGAACTGAATAAACCGATTAATACCCGCTTTATTAAACTCGTGAACATCCACATGCCCACGGGCAAGTTTGCCATCAGCGGCCTGCGCATTTTCGGTAACGGCAACGGCGAAAAACCCAGCAAGGTCAAGGATTTGATTGTGCTGCGCACCGAAAAAGACAAGCGCAGCGCCTATATTAAATGGTCGCCCGTGGACAATGCTTTTGCCTATAACCTTTCCTATGGCACTGCCCCGGATAAACTCTATAATTCCATCCTGATTTATGATTTAAACGAATATTGGTTCAAGGCGATGGATTTAAAGAAGACGTATTATTTTGCGATAGAAGCGGTGAATGAGAATGGGGTGAGCGAGCGAACGGTGACAGGGAAGGTCGAGTGATCACGAAGCTATTTATGTACCATTATTTCATCCAAAAAAATCCAACCCGCCCCCCCCTTGCCTGGATGCCAATCGGGGATAGCGGGCAAGCCCTTCACTTTAATGGTCAATGCCTTGTGCTTGCCTGGCGGCAATAAACTGGAGCTAAAGCAATGTCCCGACGGTAGCTGCTTGTCCGGTTCGTGCGTAAAAACCGTTGCCAAAAGTCGGCCGCTCTCGTTGTAAACCTCCACCTTAACAGGGTTAAAAATCCAAGCGCCTTGGTGCCGCAGGTAGCCGATGGCAAATTTTTTAATCCTTTTTTTCTTCGCAAAAAACAGCTTTATCTCCACCTCCTTTTCATCGAAGCCCAGCCAGTTTTCATGGAAATTATCGTCGCCCAAGACGCCGTCGCTGAGGGCCTTCCAGCCATTGGCAACGTATTTTTTGGGTGCTGGCACAATGGCCATGCTATCAATTCGAACATTGCCTGGCTGTACTAAATTCACAAAACTGATATCCGACGGCTCATAGCCCGGCATGAATGACCGGGCCAGAATAAACTTCAAATTCTCGGTCTTTATTGGCTTGGTATAAACAGGCGACTGCTCCGTTGGCTCGCTGCCATCAATGGTGTAGCGGATTACGGCACCCGCCATGCGGAAATCAAAAGCAACGGTTTGGCCCTGCCCTCCAAAGCGCCAATTGCTGGCCGTCTGTGGTGGTGCCAGTTGGAGGGGTTTCTGGGCCATTATTTGGCCGAAGGCCAGCAAAAGGAAAATGAAGGTGATGGTGCGGGTCATGCAGGTTTATTTGATGATAGACATTGGCATTTTTAATTGATGGCCGAACTATGCCGGCAACAGCGGGGTATCTCTAATTGTCGCTTTTGAGTCTCGGACTAAGTCGCTTTTGTCATGGCCGTAGGCCACCTCTGCGTTATAAGTGATTGCACTTCGAGACGCAGAGGTGGCCTTCGTCCATGACAAAAGCGACTTAGAAGCACGACTTATTTTTATTAAAAAAAACATGAATTTGGTCACTTAACCAAGTTAAACTTATACGGATACGCCTGCCCCGAATTCCACTGGCAGACGTAGAGGTTTTCCTCGTCGTCCAGGAGCACATCGTGCGGGTGTTGGAACAGCTTGATGGTCTGGTAGAACGGCAGCAGCTTCCCGTCCGGGCTGTAGGCAGCCTCTGCCCCGCCCACTACTGACACGACCTTGTTCGCCCTGTTCAGGATGATGACGAAGCCCGTGCCCTCCGTGCCCATGTGCGGCGAGCGCAGCACGGCGGCATAGAGGTAGTCGCCCTTGATGACCGGCCTGCAAACACAGGCGCCCGGCAACTCGATTTTCTCCAGGTACTCGCCTTGTAGCGAGTACCGCTTGAAGCAGCAGCGGGTTCGGTCGGTGACGAGCAGGGTTGGCGTACCGCTGCCCCGGTTGTCCACGCAGATGCCGTGGGCGTTGTCGAGGTGGGCATCGCCCTCGCCTCGGCCACCGAAGCTGTTCTTTAAATGGCCATCAGCGCCATAGTGCAGCACGAACTGCTGGCCGTAGCCATCCGCCACGTAGAACTCGCCATTGGGCAGCGCCGCCGTCTCCGTGGGCACGAACTGTTTGGGGTCGGTGTACAACCCGGCGTCCATTGGCGCTTGCCATGATTGAATGCTGCGGCCCGTGAGGTCGGTCTTGAACACTTGGTTGAGTTCCGTATCGGTCACGAACAGCACTTGGTCGCTACCCTCCCCTGCCAGGCTGAGGCCGTGGCCGCCGGGGAAGGCATTGCCAGCGGCACGGAGCACCTTGCCCGTTTTATCGAAAGCAATGAGGTTGTTGCGGGTCTCGTTGGTGAGCAGGAGGATATCGCCCTTGGCGGTCTGCACCATTTCATGGCAATCCTTCACGGGCAGGCTGGCGGGCGTAGCCTTGGCCCATGCCCGGTCGAGGGTGTACTGGCGTTCGTTCTGGCCAAAGACGAGGTCGTTCCGCCCAGTGGTTCGCCAACCGCCGGTGAGGATGGAGAAGCCGGCCAATGCTGTTGTCTTGAGGAAAGGTCTGCGCTGCATGGTATTGAATTTGGCGGGGAAGGTAGGGGTTTTGAGGGAAATGCTGGGTAGCTGACTTATTAAGTGCAAAAACCCTCTTTAACGGTTGCTCCCTAACCACTCAGCATCGGGTTGAAATTCATCACCCAGGCTTTTCTTAAGTTTTATTTTCCCAATATATGAAAACCACCGAATGGTATCTTGCAAGGTATCTTCCATGCTGTAAAGCTTGTAATCAAAATCTTTCAAAAGTTTAGCGTTGTCATAGATTGCATGCTTGTGACTGAGTTCTCGTGCAACAGCTTCTGTAAACAGGGGGTCCCATCCGGTTAATTTTGCTAACATCTCAAACAACCTACCTGATGCAATATTTATAAACCGAGGAAAAGGGAAATGGGGCACCCATTTTCCTGTTAGAGCAGTGACCATTTTTCCAACATCCTTCATTCGCATCCCATCAGCGCTAAGAATATATCTTTCCCCGATTTTACCCTTTTCTATTGCCAGGGCATAAATTTCACCAGCATCTCGGGCATCAATAAATGAAAACGTGCCTTTTACGGTCATTCCCCGCCCTCTGAGCATTTCAACTATTTGACGGTTGGTGGGGGTAACAGTGTAGTCGTATCTTCCTAAGATACCACTTGGACAAAATACAAGGATGGGGATATGATATTTGTCCGAAAGCTCCCACGCCAACTCTTCGGCTTTTGTTTTTGCAATGTAATAGGGTACATTTTCGCTTTTATTCCAATCACTTTCCGTCAACAAAACTTTAGGGTCAACTGATGTGCCAACAGCAACGGTTGAACTGGTATAAATTATCTTTTCGATTCCTGTATTTGCCGCTGCCAAAAACAGGTTTCGGGTTCCTTCAATAGCCGGTTCCATTATTTCAGCTACTGTTTTAGCCCATAATTTATATACAGCCGCATGATGAATGATGATTTCACAGCCTTTTAGCGCTTCTTTAAGGGAATCAATATCCTGGACATCGCCATATTTATAGGTCAGCGGCAGTCCCTTCAGCCCATTTAGGTTAGATGTTTTTCTTACGAAAGCCGTTACCTTATGTCCCTTTTTCAGGAGCGCACGAATGGTGTTTACTCCCAAATGTCCATTGGCTCCTGTTACTAAGATGCTTTTGCTCATTAGACTTATCCTTTAACGGGTGTGTCAAATAAATCTAGGTATTTTGGTTTGGAATTAGGCTTGAGTGGCCGCTAACATGCTAATATGCGAACCCCTCGCACATCCTCCACAAAGATAAAACCCACCTTTGACATTCAATGGATTGGCTAAAATTTTTAGCTTAAATACTGCAAAACAGTATCCACGGCTAGGGAAAAGGCTTATCCCCTGTGCAACAATCCCAACCTCCAAATCATTCAACCAAATAAACACCACCTTTCACTGTTTTAAACTCAACAAGCCCGTTCGGAAGTTTGGTAAAGCTTGTCTTCTTGCCATTACTGCTGATTTTTAAGCCGGGCTTGTATTCAATCCGGCATACTTCACCTGCCTTTGATAATATCTTGAGTTGTGTGACTGTTTTATTTTTCCAAACAACATCCAATTCAAAACCACCCCTGGCGCACAGGCCCATAAATTCACCATCGCTCCATTCGTCGGGTAAGGCGGGCAATAATTTTAGGAATCCGTCATGGGATTGCATCAGCATTTCAGTGATAGCAGCCGAAACGCCAAAAGCGCCGTCAACCTGCAATGACCTTCCACAAATGGCAAAAAATGAAGCGGTGCATTGTTCTTTCAAATACCCTTTGTAGATTTTATTAGCCCGGTTGCCGTCGTTCAATCTTGCCCACAATGCCATTTTCCATGCCCTCGACCAACCGGTGGAGCCGTCGCCCCGTTCTTCCAAAACCTTTTTATACGACTCAATCAAAGCAGGTGTCCTTTTTTCGTACAATACTTTACCGGGGTACAAGCCATACATATGTGAAAAATGGCGGTGGTTTTCTTCCAGTGATTTCCAGTCGTCGGCCCACTCCTGCAAGGAGCCATCCCTCCCAATCTGCGGTGGCACTAATTTTTCCCTGGCTGCTTTTACGCTTTGGATAAAGGCATCGTCCTTTTCTAAAACCTTGGCCGCTTCTATATAATAACCAAAGAGGTCATAGAGTATTTGCATATCTATGGAAGAGCCTGCACAGATGGAGGTGCCCTCCCGAAAACTTGCGGTCACTTCATCGAAATAAGGTTTGTTGCCGCCGCCGTCCGGAAAGTTTTCGGGGGAAGTGGAGGGATTGGTGACCAACCATTTACCATTGGGGTGCGGAACTAAAAAATCCATGAAGAACTGAACGGAGCCTTCCATCAACGGAAAGGTTTCTTTTAAAAAACCTTTATCCATCGTGTATTGATAATGCTCCCATATATGCGTACAGAGCCATGCACCCCCAACCGTAAACGTCCCCCAAGTGGGGCCATCCATCGGTGCGGCCACCCGCCATATATCTGTATTCTGATGAAATACCCATCCGTCAGCGCCATAATGCTCACGGGCCACCTGTGTGCCCTGGTCGGTTAATTCCCTAATCATGCGTACCAAAGGTTCGGCACATTCCGAAAGATTGCCGCTTTCCACCGGCCAATAATTCATTTCGGTATTGATGTTCGTGGTATATTTCGAATCCCAGGACGGGTTCATATCATCGTTCCAGATGCCCTGCAAATTGGCGGGTTCTGTGCCCGGCCTGGAAGAACCAATCATGAGGTACCTGCCAAACTGATAACTCAGCGCAGCCAAGGAAGGGTCAGGTTCCGATTGGATTTTTTTCACCCGCTCCGGCGTTGGTAAAAAGGAATTTTGCGTATTGGGCAATGCTAACGAAACACGGTTAAAGTATTTGCCATGGTCTGCAATGGCTGAATCGAGGATATTATTGTACGATTTATTTTCTATTGCCTTGAAATAATTGTTGACTCGTTGGTGTTGGTCTGCACTCACATCCTTGTAGTTCACAAAATTGGTGGCAGCGGCAAAATAGAGCGTTACCGAATTTGCATTTTCAATCATCAGATTCACATCTTCTGTCTTCATGGTTCCACCTTCCGGTACCGCTTTAATCCTTGCTTCATACCGCATCTTTCCTTCTATGCCCATATAGTCGGCTGATTTGCCCGTCAGGATAAGCCCGTCATTGCCATAAGGGTCCATCTTGAAATAATCGGTGGCATAATTGGAGTGAGCCTGGTTTCTTTCGCCCCGAAGGTTGGCGGTAAAAGTAATGTTGCCGGGCTTGCTGGCGGTGATACGGACCACAATTACTTGGTCGGGGGCTGATGCGAATACCTCCCGCTGGTACCTTACCCCATTGGATAGGTAAGAAACACCGGAAATTCCACGCTCCATATCGAGCCATCTCTTATATTCGGCAACGCTGTCCTGGTTCTCAAAAAACAAATGAAGATTGGCGAGGCATTGGTATTTCATCTGCTCTACCGGGTAGCCCATGGTGTTTCTGCCGAATAAATTATGTGCTGCCAGGTATTTTTCCTCGAAGACCAGTTGCTGGATTTCGGGCAAAACCTTGTACCCGCCTTTTACCACGGTTGAATAAGGCCCGCCAGACCAATAGGTTTCTTCATTTAGTTGAATACGTTCTTCCCCATGCTTTCCAAAGACCATGGCACCCAAGCGGCCGTTGCCAACCGGCAGGGCATCGTCCCATTTTTGGGCCGGTGCTGCATACCACAACAAGGTGGCAGGGTTAAAGCTCCCGGAGTTAATCATGTCCGGGATGTCTTTTTGCTGTGCAAAAAGGTTGGTGGTAAGAAAGAGGAGAAATAGAGAAGTTACTATTCGAGTTGATTTCCACAGTCTATTTGTGCTACCAATATGGTCAAAAAAGTTGGCTGTCATGTTTTTGATTTTTTATGTTGTTTTAGTGTTGTAATTGGGTTGGAGGTAAAGGTTTTCGGCTTGGCGATGTGGCGGATTTCGGAACACAAAACTGTCAATACACCACAAAAGTTGATGCGAGGCAGAATGTTCAATTAACCAAGTCACCCGCCATTTCGCCAAACGCCTGTTACCGGTTCGGTGTTCTTGTTTTGTTCTATGGTCTGTCAAAATAGTCTTTTCATTTAGTTTTGCTTACCATAATTACTTATTATATACTTCAAAAGTTCAGATTCAAACTGGCCTAAATCTATACCCTCTTTTATATAACCCGCTGGTATTAGTGTTCGGTAATCTCCGTCTAAACTGAATTTGTCTATTTGATGAGCATTTTCATAAATGTCCACTAAGTGACCTACCTTACTACCCAAGTCGTTATTGAATTTCATAAACTCAACGACACTTTCAATTTTTTCAACCGCATATCTATCTGCACCTGTGTACTTGGTCATATCAATTGAACACAATGCAAAGCAGTTCGGGTTTTGGTGTGCTCTTAATGTTTGATTTCTTGATATTCTTATTGGAGTTGTTTCGAGCCATTTAGATTTAATTTCAATGTAGTAAACAGGTCTTTCATCAATGTAAACTACAAGGTCTTGGCCATCCTGCTCACTCATTATTTTCGCATTAATATTTTGCGATAATCTTTTTAGAAGTACGTCTTCCAGATGATTGCCAATTTTCTTTTTATATTGCATTTCGGCTTCCTCTTGCTGTTTTTTGAGCAATGCATCTTCACCAAGTTTTATCAACTCATCAAGTTTCGGATGTCCGGCAATACCTGCAAGTTTTCTAATTACGGCTTCAGTCTGACTTAAAATAGTGAAGGATGCATCACCATCTGCTAACTGCACCAATATTGCCGACTTATTTCTTGACGTTGCCGGAAAAAGCTTTTCATAAAGTTCATTGTTTTCTTGGTCGGGCTTGAAATTTCTAATGATGTCAATAATATCACTTCTGTAGGGGTGGTTTTCCATGTGAATCTCATTTCCTGATTCCCCGAAAAACCGCACTTCTATTTCAGATGTCAAATCCAATGCTTTAATAGATTTCATGTCATCATGAATATTTTCAATATCCGAATGTGCAAGTTTGGTTCTAATTGGATTACTTGGCTCTACTATATTGTCATATAAATCTTTTACAAACTCAGGTATTTTGTTATCCCTGTAAAGATTTGCAACGCCTTTTAATTCGTGAAGTTGATTTGGATAAACATCATATCGCAGGAATATCTTTTTTATATCTGCGTAATTAAAGGCTTCTTTCAAAATCTTGGCTAATACTTCTAAATTCTCTTTCGTCCATTCAGCATCCTTATCACTGATATCATTCAAAAATACTTTGAACAAGTCGTTTTGCCCTTTTCTAATGTCTATATTATCTTCACCGGGAACGGAAGGGAGGATAACAGGACTTAACTTTAAACCATAATGTTCTTCAATTAGCTTTATCACTTTGACAGGGCCACTTATTGAATCTTCGTTCGGGATGATACTGGCGTATTGAATTAAACATACAAGGTAGTTTTCAGGCAAACTCTCTGAACGTGTATTTTCCTTTATATGCTCGTCCAATGAAGCATTGATTAACTCCATGTAATTCCTTCGGCCAAAGTTTTCAAACTCCAATCCCTCAAGTAAAAAGGCAGTATCAATTTGTCTGTTGGTTATTTTGGGATTGATTACATCTGCTAATGGAATAAGTGCATCGGTCAAATCAACGGATTTGCTTAACTCTACTTGTTTTCTAAATTGCCCTTTAATATTGGGAAGCAAACTTCTATTTGCGAACAATTCTCCTTCGCCCTTACGAATCATTTCCTGGTATAAAAGAATTAACTCCGGCTTGTTGAATGATTCAATTACTCCCTTTTCTTGAATTTTATCAGCGATATCGGCAAACCCAATTCTTAGGATGTCCAAAATTTTCCAATCATCCATCAGTTTCGTCCATATTGGAATAAGTTCTGATTGGGGAACATTTTCATAAAAACCACCAACAACATTGTAAATAGCTTTTAGGGTATTTTCATATGCTTCACGAATTACCGAACCGTTTAGAAAAACTGCTTCCTGTGCCGATATTCGAGTGGTTTGTGTTTCAACAAATGGAAGGGTTTTAAACTTATTTGTCCACTCCTCTTTGAATTCCGTAAAGTACTTGTTTAACTCTGCATCATCTGAACTAACACTAAAGTTGATTTCGGCCAGCAAATGCGGATTTTGGATTTTTGCAAGGTTGTTTTCTAAGAAAGTAAAAATTAAATCAGATGCCTCTTGCATCAGTTTCTGATTAGCTAATTCTTCTGTCTTGTTTTTTTCATTTTCTGAATTGAGATGTAAGCCGTCTCTTGGTTCGGTAGGTTGGAAATTTTTAGAGTGAATTACAAAGTTGAACCCGAAATGCTCTGTCCCGATTAATGGATAAAAAAGAAAGAGTCGTGGTAAACTGGCTGGCAATATTTCTGCTTTCCCAATATATCCTTCAGCAGTTGAATTATTTTCAATAGGAAGCACAATGGTTAATCTATCCGTTTTAAGGTAGTTTATTCTTTTGATTTTGTTATTTATCTGTATTTCTCTTGTGTGGAAATACTCACTGGATTCTTCAACTTCATTTTTGATGTAGGTTGTTGTGTTGTCTTGATTGTCAATAACAGTTACTTTTTTCAATCTATCATTAAAAATCATCACATAAGGCAAAATTACTTTGAGTGACTCTGTGGCATCAAATGCTCTTTTCTTGTTGAGTGTATTATTAAATTCAAATTTAAAGATGGTTTTTGGCAACTCATCAAAAGTGGGTTGCTCACTCAATAATTGTGTAACTTTATTTCTCAGATTGCTTATTTCATCACAAAGCTTTTCCCAATCTTGTGTACTGCGGTCTATTATAAGGTCTGTGAATTTTATGTGGCCTAATGCTGAATAATTAGAATCTTCTCCTTCGGGTTCGTCCTGAATAGCACCGCTTACTTTTACTATATCACCAAAAGAATGAGAAGTCATAAAGCCTGTGCCATATTGACCAATTGGGTCGGCTTCTTCTCTTTCAAATTTCTTTTCAGTTAGCGTTTTTGAACTAACCTGCGTAAACAAACAATCTAAGGTGTGCATGGTAAAGGGCACACCATTGTGTGAAAAGATTAGTTCGGTATCTGACAGACTTAACTCAATCTCACACGATGGGCTTAAATCCACCGCATTTTGAAACAGTTCCCAAACGGCTCTTTTAGCATGGTTAGGGCCAATTTTCTTTATGCCCTGAATAATCTTATCTGCGTGTTGCTTTAAGTCATTACGCTGGGTTTTAAATTTATATAAATCGGCTCTTGATACTTGTGTTTCCATAAAAATTAATTCTGTAGGTAAAAGTCATTCTCCCTTAATATTTGTATTTTGTTAGGTGGCGTTTGTTTTGGTTATATATTTCATTGCCGTTGTCTGTCTTACACTGACCGCTAACGTGATAATATACAAACCTCTCGTACATCCCCACAAAGATAAAAACCACCTCCGACATTCAATGATTTGGCAATACATTTTATCCAGAATGCTGCAAATCAGCGTTTTAAGGATTGAAAAAGAGCTACCCTCTCATGTACAGCAATTATTATCCCCAGCTTTTCACTCCATTCCCCTACCTTTCGCCCAAATTCCACCAATGAAAAAAATCCTCCATCTCCTCCTCCTGTTCACCACCCAAGCAGCCCTCGCCCAAGCCCCCCAACTCGACAGTGCCCTCACCTACCTCCACGACCATGCCCTGTTCAACGGCGTGGTGCTGCTGGCAGAAAACGGCAAGGTCGTTTACCAAAAAAACTACGGCATCACCGACATCCGCCCCACGGGGGCAAGCAACCCGCAGCCCTTGCAGGTCTCGTCGGCGTTCAACCTCGCCTCCATTTCCAAGCAGTTCATGTGTGCGATGGTCTGCCTATTGCAGGAGGGCGGGCGGCTCGGCTTCGACGACAAGGTGCAAAAACACCTGCCGGAATTCCCCTATCCCGACATCACTGTGCGGCAATTGATGAACCATACGAGCGGTGTGACGGAGTATTTCGACCTTTCCGTCCGCTACACCGGGGCGTTGGACACGCTTGACAACCAGGCGATTATGCAGCTATTGGCGGAAGTGAAGCCGCCGCTCGATTTTGCGCCCGGCGAAAAATGGCAGTACAGCAACACGGGCTACGTCGTGCTCGGCTCGCTCATCGAGAAGCTGTCCGGGAAGTCCATCGCCGACTATTTCACCGAAAAAATAACCCGCCCGCTGGGGCTGAAGAACACCTATATCTATCACCTGAAAATGAAGTCCTCGCCCGCCAACCGGGTCTATGGCTTCCATCGGGAGGACGGCAAAAACAAGCTCGACGACCTCATGCGCTTCGACGGTATCGTGGGCGATGGCAACGTCTATTCCTCCGCCGAAGACCTGCTGAAATGGACGCAGGCACTCCACGGCGGCAAATTGCTTAAGCCCGCCACCTACGCCGAAATGAGGAAGCCCGCCCCGCTGAACGACGGCACGACCCATCCCTACGGCTTCGGTATTGGTTTCAATTGCGGCAATTGCGCGGCCCACACGGGCGGCTGGGTCGGTTTTTTGAACCTGCTGTGGACAGATTTTGACAAAAAGCGGACACTCGTCGTGCTGTCGAGCGGCGGTTCTGCGGCGGGGCTTCGGGCAGGGCAACAGTTTATGATGGGCGATAAAATCACCTTGCCGCAAACGCAACTCATTGAAAATGTGCAACTGGTGGACGGCTCCGGCTCGCCCGCCCGCCGTGCGTCCGTGCGCCTACGGGACAACCGCATCTGGGAAATCGGCGACCTCCAACCCTTCCAAAACGAACCCGTTTACGACGGCAAAGGGCAGGTGCTCGCCCCCGGTTTCATTGACACCCACAGCCACCATTTCTGGGCCTTGGACGAAGACCCTAGCCTGCTGCCCGCCCTCAGCCAGGGTATCACGACCATCATCACGGGGCAGGACGGCAGCAGCGAGCCCATGGACAGCCTCGAAGCGGCGGTGAAGCGCCAGCCCATCTCCATCAACGTCGCCTCCTACACGGGCCACACCTCCCTGCGCTTGGATGCGATGGGCATGGCCGGTTTCCGCCGACACGCCACGGCTGCCGAGGTGGAAAAAATGAAGGCCAGCCTGAAATCCGAGTTGGAGAAAGGCTCGCTGGGGCTTTGCACGGGGCTGGAATACGAGCGGGCGTTTTACTCCAACCGGGACGAGGTGCTGGCCCTCGCCAAAATCACCGGCGAGGCGGGCGGGCGCTACATCAGCCATATCCGCAGCGAGGACATCAATATCGAGGACGCCATTGACGAAATCATCAACATCGGGCGGGAGGCGAAGCTGCCCGTGCAGGTCTCGCATATCAAAGTGGCCATGAAGAGCAAATGGGAATCGAGCCGGGGCATCGTGGCCGCCATGCAGGCCGCCCGTGCCCAGGGCATCGCTATCACCGCCGACTGCTACCCCTACGATTTCTGGCATTCGACGCTCAAGGTGCTGTTCCCGAACCGGGACTACGACAACCTCGCCAGCGCTGAATTCGCCTGCCGGGAACTCTTCGACCCGGCGCAATCGAGGCTGTCAGCGTATTTGCCCAACCCCAGCTACAAGGGCAAGACCGTGGCCGAAGTCGCCCGCCTGCGCAACGAAACGCCTGCCCAAACGCTGGTCTGGCTCATCGCCGAGGCCGACCGCTTCGATGGCGCCCACCCCGACGCCGAGGGCAGCACAGAGGCCATCATGGGCAAGTCCATGCTCGATACCGACATCGCCAATTTCATCGCCTGGCCGCATACCAATATCTGCTCGGACGGCGCCCCGACGAGCCACCCACGGGGGCACGGCGCTTTTCCAAGGATTCTGGCGAAATACGTGCGGCAAGAAAAATTGCTCCCGCTGGAAACCGCCATCCAAAAAATGACCTCCCTGTGCGCCGAGCACACGGGCATCCAAAAGCGGGGCCTGGTGACCAATGGCTTCTTCGCTGACCTCGTGCTCTTCGACCCCGCCACCGTACAGGACAACGCGACCGCCGACAACCCCACCGCCCTTTCCAGCGGCATCACAGCGGTTTGGGTGAATGGGCAACTGGTGTTCGAGAACGGGAAGGCGACGGGGAAGCGGGCGGGGGTGGTGGTGCGGCGATAGGAGGGAGCGTACCAGCTTCGGGAAAGGCCGTAACAGTGTCCAGAAAGGCGAACTAGCTTCGGGAAAGGCCGTACCAGCGTCCAGATAAGGCGTATTGCTTTCGGGAAAAGGTGTACTGCTTTCGGGAAAAGCCTTACAGGTGTCCAGAAAGGCCGTAACAGTGTCGGGAAAAGGCGTACTGGCTTCGGGGAAAGACGAACTGGTGTCGGGAAATATGCAACTTGCGAATAGGGAAGAGAAATGCTTGATGAGGAGGGGGTTTTTGGAATCAAATAGGTGATATTTGGTTGGAAAAGGGGGAGAATAGGTGATGCATTCAAGGATTGATTGGGCGTGAAAGCAACAAGCCCTCCGAAATTTATCCCCATATCACAAAAAAAAGTTGGGGAAAAATAAAAACCCCGCTAGATGACTTGGATTTGTGAAAGTCTATCATAAATTTGCCATATCATACTTCACACAATGAGGAAACCTAAAAAACTGGACAAAGCAAGTCACAAAATTTTGTGGCATTGCTATTCCTACTTTGGACAAAAGCGGTTTCGTATTTTACTTAGTCGCAATTGTTCGCTTTAGAATGCAAGGGTAAAGTGTACTTATCTGAAAACGACTAAGTGAAAGGCGGAATGCGGGTTTTGGTTATTCGTTTTCGGGAGTGGAGTAGTTCTCATCAATTAAGAAAAAAGGAAAATGGCAAAAATTCCAATTGAAATATTAAACTACTCTAAGGAGTTTGGAGATGAAATTAAGGAATGTGTCCTGATTGCAAATCGTCTCCAAAGTTCAATAGAATACACCATAATTGAAGATATTCACGAATCACAATTGCCAATTTTGGCAGAGGAGGAAATAAATACGAGTTCATTCTTTGATACATTGGATGAGATAAGAAACAAAGTTGGCGGATTCCACCCGTATTTATTAACGGTGTGCGACAAGGCGCTTTATAACGATTACTTCAATCTGTTTGGGAGTAGTAGGGCCGAGAAAGGATTGGGAATACTTACCTCAAATAGTGTATCCGATATAATTATTCCAAAAGATAAGATAAATGCATATTTCATCTACTATCTGAGCGGGTACACACTTCGATTTCTAAATCCTGACCACAAAGGTCACAAGGAAACGAAAGACTGTGTTTATGATAAGAAAATATCAAAAAGAGATATTCTTAAAAGCATGAAAAATAATGCTTTTTGTGATGATTGTAAAAGGAATCTTTTAATTGGCGATTCTAAAATTACTATTGAAATTCTTAACGACTTAAATAAACTCTTTGCGGAAAGTGGAAGGATTTTAAATGACGTTAAGATTCCAAAGGTCAATCAAAAGAGGAAAAGTATTTTTGTAAGTTATTCTCATAAAGATGAGCAATGGAAAGATAAACTTAGAATTCATTTAAAACCACTTGAAGCAATTGGAGAAATTGATGTTTGGTCGGATGATAAGATAAGACCTGGTCAAGAATGGTTTGAGGAAATAAAAAAGGTTCTTCGTGTCTTCTTGTGGGTAATTTCACTTAACATCTATCATCTTGTAACCCGCTATTTTAATGGCGGGAATTTGGCAAATACCCACCAACAACATCTTTCTTCTTTACAGAACATCAGCATTTACTATCTTTCGTCAAATGCTTGATGTTGATGTTTAGAAAAGAAGATAGATGTGCGAGAGGGAACTCATGCTCCCCTCGTTGAAACGAGGGGTTACAATATGATAGATGTTTACCCATACAAAACCACGAAGAACCATAAAAAATGCCATGAATGAATCTAAGGTTGGAATTTTACTAATAAGCCCAGATTTTTTAGCCTCAGACTTTATCAATCATAATGAGATTCCTAAACTATTAGCGAATGTTCAAGAAGAAGGAGGAAAAATCGTCCCAATAATTGTAAGGCATTCTCGATTCCCAAGAATAAAGAATCTATCAAGATTTAAGGCAACAAATTCTCCTTCAAATCCAATCGCTGGTTTATCAGAATCCGACCAAGACAAAATATTTGTGAGAGTGGCTGAACTTATTTGGGATTTAATGGAAAATGAATAAAAAATGATGAGAACAATGCATGGTCGCCTATGCCGCCGAAAGCCAACCCGCAAAGCCCAACGCACGGCGGCACAGTGTCCATACTCCCGTTATGCCCAACAACAATAATAAAATGAAACCGTTAACCATTAAAAATAGATTTATGAAAAATTTATTTTTCCAAACCTTGCTGATTGCAGCTACATCTTTTACAGTAAGCTTCAACTCAGTTTTTGCGCAACAAAAACTGATTGAGGCTAATGGACTAGGCACAGGGAGCCTTTCAGCTACAGAATTAGTCAGGTACAATAAACTTGCTAACTCGCCAATGTACACTTCTCACCATCTCGTGAGTTTTGGCTCTCTTGCTGCCACACAAAACGAGGGTGAGATTAAGGTCAAAATCCCAAATCACCATTGCGACGAAGTAGTTTTCAAAGGGAAAGACATCTACTACACTACTGAATCGAAGTACAATTGGTACGGGAACGTGGTATCCAAAGATACCTGTGGGTGCAGTGATGGAAGCATTACTTTAATTTCGGATGAGAATGGAAAAATTGGACATATTTCCATAGATGAGGATGCATATGAGATAACGGAGATAGGCAACTCAAAATATGTGATGTCCAAAATTGACGATACAAAGTTCACTGAGGACGAATGTGGGGTAAATGATAGCACACCTGTCTATATTTCAAGAGAAAATGGCGGAAATATCTCAAAAAGAGACGGTAGTAATTGCGATGTCAGGTGTCTGGTGCTGTTCACGCCCAACGCCTTGGATGAAGAGCCCGGCAACATAACCAGCAGATTGAGCTTGGGGATATACCAAACCAACATTGCTCTTCAAAACAGTGACGTTGACGAGTGTGACCTCCGGATTATACTTGCAGGCAGCCAAGAGTTTGATTTTGAGGAAACTAGCGATATCTTAGGTGATGTTGATGATTTTGCCAACAACCCAGATGTGCAGGATTTGAGGGACGAGTTCGAGGCCGATATAGTTGTTCTGTTGACAGATGGGGATTACGGTGATATTTTCGGAGTAGTAGCGGCCATTGGGCCAATTGACGAGTCTGCATACGCAGTTGTCGAAGTTGGTGCTGCTACCACTGGTAGGTACACTTTTGCGCATGAGATTGCCCACTTGTTTGGTGCGGGGCACGACAGCGACCCAAGACCCGGAATACCGCACGGGCATAGTTTTGTTAAGTGCCTTAAGCGGAAAAGAACAATCATGCACACCCTTCCCAGTGGCAAGTCACGGATTCAACATTTTTCAAACCCTGATGTATCCTACGCTGGCAAACCGACAGGTAAGAATGACGAGCGTGACAATGCGCTGCAACTCAGAACCGAAGCATGTGCCGTAGCAGATTTCCGAGAAACGAACAATCCCTTTGCTTTTTGGGTAACGGGTGCTGCAAATCAGAATGAAGCTGATTGGTTTTATGGATGCCCTTGCCTAACCAAGTTGCTTCAAGCGCATACATCGGGTGGCGGGACTGGAAGTTCGACATTCCAATGGGCAAAAAGCAGTGACGGGATAAACTGGACAAATATTTCCACGAGCCAGTACGCATCATTTGCCATGCCATGCGAGGAAGGGGAGTACATTTATATCCGGCTTATCGCAACCTCGCCTGACGGCCAGACTGGTACGCTCATCAAAACGGTAATTGCTAAAAGCCCTTTGCCAAGCGGGCAGTCATGCCCACAGCCCATAATCGTTGTCCCCGGAGGCATTGTCAGCGATGCTATCGTACTTGAAAATGCCTTTCCAAACCCTACAAAAGGTACATGGAAGGTTGAGTTTGAATCAACAATTGATGGCCATGCCGTGTTGACACTTTCAGGCTTCAATGGGGGAGCGGGCGAAAGGGTTTTCAGTGGATACCTGCCGAAAGGCCGGCAATCGTTCTTGCTAAGCAATGAGTCCTTGCCAAAAGGAGTGTACTACCTTAGAATTGAAGTTGATAATGGTGGTTCAGAAACCATCAAGCTGGTAAAAATCTGATTTCAAATTGGGTGGAGGCAGTAGGAGCTACAACATCCTACTGCCTTTGCTTTTCCTGAAAACAAAATAATCGGTTATGAAATTTATTTCTTTTATCTTTTGTCTTGCCATGATTGTTTCATGCGAAAAAGGCTTTGAACCAGATTTCTCCTTCGGTAAAGCAACGGCAGAAAGAAATGCCGAAAGTTGGAAGGCTCAAGGTGTTGCGAAGTACAACAAGCCTCATGGAATCGGCATTGATTTCATCTTTGATGTTTTTAATGAAGTTGGTGAATTAAGACAACGATTAACCTTTGGGAAAGTGCCCATAGATGTGGTTTCAGTTGCGCTCAAAAACTCTTCAGCACAATCTAATGATACGATAACAAGAGCATCTTTTAAGACAGTATCTTCTGACGGCGATGTATTAGAGGATATTTACTTAGTATTAGAAGATTCCATTCAAAGCCACATAGAAATTTTATCAATTGATAGTGATACTAATTGGATAAAAGGTGCTTTTATGGCGACATTCATAATTGACCCTAACAGGCCAAAATTCAATCCTAATAATCCTGATACTATCAGATTTACTAACGGCGCTTTTGAGGCCAGGATTGATAAAGAATGAAATGGGCATAACAACGTATGTACGCCCATGCCGCCCAAGCCCAACCCGCAAGCCAACCCACGGCGGCACGTCGTACATCCAACCGTGCATGCCATGAGGAATTAAAAACCGTCAAGAACTGTTGTAAAAACAAAAAAATGATTTTCAATAAAAATCACGATGGAAATTGCTGGTGGTGTGGAAATAGTGCAAATTCAAAAGAACATAAAATCAAAAGAACAGATTTTGTTCATGTTTTTGGAAAAGGACCATATCAAAATAAAGATAATCGTCCTGTTCTTGTTAAGAATGGGAAGGAGATTCTTATCCAAAGTCCGAAATCAGATTACATAAAGTTTAACGATTGCTTTTGTGGTAATTGTAATAATCATAGAAGTTCGGAAATGGATAAATATTATTCGCAATTCATGGAATATACAAGAAAAAACGAAGAACCATAGATATTGCTTCATTGATGCAGGAGCGATTCACAAAATGTAAGACTTCGAGGGTCTTGGAAAAAGTTCTTTCCGACGATGATTTTGAGTTCACTTTTCTATCTACCCATCAAGATGTGGAGGACAACGTTTTTGACTTATATCATCTTATGCTGGATTTCTCGTCCATTGTCAAGAAGTGAGGTTTCTTTGTACTAGTGTATAAATTAACACCACCTGCCAGTGCCCCTTCGCTCAACGCTCAACACTGACTCCGAACGATTGAATAATTGCCGTTCACCCTCCCCGCTGGCGCCCCCCTTACCACTTCCATCAAAGAACGCTCTCGCTCGTCACGAGCAGTGCTCGTTGACGGGCCCGGGTTGAGGCCTCCGGCCTCACATTCCAAAGTCTAAAGTAGGCATCGCAGCGGAGTTACCACGGCCAAAGGCAGTGCCGAATGGTGACGTTCTTTGATGGAAGTGACAGGTTGGGTTCAGCGGGGTGAGTTGTAGCTTTGCGTGAAAGGTGGAGAAGACTTGGTGTAACGGGTCACGCTACGCTAGACTTGGAAGAGCGGCTATTGGACTATGGTTGACATACTTGGAACAGCGGGATTTAAAATTAATTTTATAGCAATTTAAATAAACAAATCATGCTTTACAAAAGGATGCCTATTGAAATCGAAGCCCCCGAAGGATTTGGCTATGAAAACATAGATTGCAACTTGTCAGAAAGCTCATTTACCGACCAAAAACTCGGCGATTTGGGTATCAACATCAATGATTTGGTATTGCTCTACGGTGACCACAAAGGCAAACCCGAATTGCGGGAATTGATAGCACAAGATGGCCATTTTACAGCCGATGAGGTATTACTCACATCGGGTGCGGCAACGGCTTTATTTATCGTAGCCACCTCATTTTTAGAAAAAAATGACCATATTGTAGTCGCAAAAACCAATTATGCGACCAATATTGAAACACCAAGAGCGATTGGCGCAGAAATCTCTTATCTGAATTTGCGCTTTGAAGACGGTTTTAATTTAGACCTTAAAGCCTTAGATAAACTCATTACAAAGCGGACAAAATTGGTAAGTTTGACCTATCCGCACAATCCGACGGGTGTTTTAATCAACGAAGCCAAATTGAAGGCGATTATCGAATTAATGGAAAGAAAAGGCACGTATTTATTGCTTGATGAAACCTATCGGGATATGTCTTTTGGTAACAAATTGCCTGTTGCTGCCAGTTTATCGGATAGCGTTATCAGTATTTCGTCTATGTCAAAATCGTATGGATTGCCAGGTATTCGCATTGGCTGGATTGTTTCAAAAAATAAACAATTTATGGAAACCTTTTTAGCAGCAAAAGAGCAGATTTGCATTGCCAATTCGGTTGTTGATGAAGAAATTGCTTTTCAATATTTGCAAAAGAAAGAACAGTTTTTTGCACCTGTACGGGACACTATTTTAAAGAATTTTTCTATTATAAAAGATTTCATGGCTCATCAAAACAGCTTGGAATGGGTGGAGCCACAAGGCGGTTGTGTGTGTTTTCCGAGAATAAAGCCCGAAATTGATGTAAATATGGACAAATTTCACGACATTTTACTCAATCAATACAAAACATATATCGGTAGAGGACATTGGTTTGAAGAAGATGCCCGTTATATGAGGATTGGATATAGTTGGGACACATCGGAAAAATTGCTAAAAGGATTGAACAATATTTTAAAGGCGATTGAAGAAGCAAAACACAGTTAAATCAATTCAATTTGTTCAATAAAGAAATAAGGTTTTAATAAAATTACATTCATTTCAGAGGTTTCCCGCTTGCGCACCCCTTACCACTTCCATCAAGGGACGTCACCGCTCGTGACAAGCGATGGCGTCCCGCTGGCGCATCCCCTTGCCCTAAACTCATTGCACCACTACCTTCCTAACCACCACGCCATCTGCACTCCGCAGCTGCACCGCATACACCCCAGCCTGCTTCAGCCGAATATCCACATTTTGCATACCGGACGCTGGTAAATGCCGTTGCACGAGGCGGCCGTTCATATCCATAATTCGCAGTTCCCGGATGCCCTTTTCCGACCAGTGGAGCGAGATGGGCTGCCCGGCTTGGGCGGGATTGGGGAAAACCTCGAAAGAAAGGTCAATGTTCGGCTCAAAACTGGGTGAGAATAAGGAGCAATCCGCATAGCCATTGGCCTCGCAGATGGTGCTGTCTATTAGGAGAAATGAGGATGCGTCCACGATGATGGGTAGGACGGTGCCACCGCTGCCTAAGGTACTGGGCAGGTCGGTGGGCAGGTCGAAGCTGGGGTTGGCAGCGACGGTGAGTGCCGTCAGTTCGGTTTCGAAACAGCCGTCCACGCCGAGGTCGGCGTCCGTGTTGACCAAAACGGGTTCGAAAAGGTTGCCGTTGCCGCCATAGCCAGTCCAGTTGGTGAAGCCATTGATGAGGTAACCGCCTTCGTATTGGTCGGGCATGATGCGGGGGTAGTGCGAGGAGCCGCCGTTATAGCCGATGGCCTGTTCCAGGCTGCCATTTTGGTCTATTTCCAGCACAGCGAACTTATTGGGAACAAAGCCCACAGTTGGATAGCTGGACGTAGCACCAGCTACCGCAAAATGGCCATTCGGTAGTTCGACGGCGCTGGAGGCGCTCTCGGAATTGTCACCAAGGCTGCCTGCAAATACGTAGGTCCATTCGGTCATGCCCTCCGCATCGGTTTTTGCCACCAACATATCGGGCAACGCCTGAAAATTGGCGTGTAGGTTGGTGGAAGCCCCAAGCACGAGGAAGCCGCCATCAGAAGTGGCCAGTAGTCCGTAGCCGTGGTTGGCCTGCGGTGCAGTGGGTTCGCCAAAGCCCCTATGCCAGAGCAGGTCGCCAGTGGCGGACAATTTGAGCAGGTTGGCATAGAAGGTACCGTTGTGTAGGTAAGACCCCGCAGCCACGAGGCTTCCATCAGTTAATTCAACGATATCATAGGCCCGGTCAATGGCTTGTGGATTGCCGATGGTACGGGTCCAGGCGATTTCGCCATCCCCTTTCAGCTTCACGAAATACTGGTCAGCATAAACGCTGTTTGTGTTCGCATCGGAGCCGAAGGAGGCTGTTTTGCCGGCCAGCACGAGGCCGCCGTCAGCAGTTGCGGCAGCACCTTGCACCACGTCTTGCCCGCCCGTTCCCCCGCCTATGATATTCGCCCAAAGGGTATTCCCCTCCCCATCAACCCTTGCCACAAAGATGTCGTTGCGTGGTGAGTCAAAATAGAATCCAGTGGTTACGACCAGTGCAAAATCGTTGTCACCCAAAGCCAGCACCCGTCCATAGGCGTTGCCAAAGGTTTCGGTGAGGGTATTGAAAAGCTTGGCCCATTTTACCTTGCCCATGCAGTCTGTTCGCCAGATACAGGGATGATAAAGGTTGGTGCCCGCTTCGATTTCAACGAGGCCTCCAAACACGTTACCCCGATCAGGCAGGGCGATGGCGTCGTAGCTGAAAATTACCTCTCCGTTTTCGGTTTGCCAGCGGCGTTGAAAGCTGTGGTCGTCTTGGGCGAGGAGCGGCGCCATATTGGCGAGGCATAGTAAGAGGATGGGTGTCAGGATTCTTTTCATTTTGAATTGGATTGACATAATTTTGGCTCATTACGGTCTATCAGTAAAAATAGGGAATTGGGGTGCGGAACGCCTTAAAAAACATGATCCCAAAAGAGACACTCTAAGCGGCGAGTAGGACATTTTTTTCATACGCTCTTAGGGCCGAAAGATAAGCCTTCCCGCAAATAAATCATGAGCCACGAAATGCGATGTGAATTTTTTTCCGAGTTTATACCATACCCTGTTGAAACATGGGACATGGCGTTTTTCCAAGGATGCTGGCGAAATAGGTGTGGCAAGAAAAACTGCTCTCGCTGGAACCAGGAAGGCAACAGGAAAACGGGCTGGGGCGGCGAGAACCCGACCTCCAACAATTTCACTTGCAAAGCGGAAACTAGCATTAGATTTGGCATTTCCTTTTACATCCCTTCCCAAACATGGCATCAAAACGCCCCCATCTTGCCCACACGTAACCACATCAAGATGTGGTTGGCTCCACATCACCATTGGTTTAGTTTTGCCACATGGAACAAATAAACTTAGCCATCATCGAAGACGACCCGCTCATCCGGGAGAGCCTGGAGGGGTACTTGGGCGCAAACAAGGCCATCAGCATCAACGTCGTTGCGGGCAGCGTGGAGGATTTTTTGGAAAAAACCAAGGTCCTGCCCCCTGCCGTCAACATCATCCTGCTGGACATCGGGCTGCCGGGCATGTCGGGGCTGGAAGGCATCCGCCACATCAGGCTGGTATTCCCGGAGGCGGACATCATCATGTTGACCACCTTCGAGGAGGACGACAAAATCTTCAAGGCGCTCTGCGCCGGGGCCTGTTCGTACATCTCGAAGCGCACCTCGCTGGTGCATATCCAGGAGGCGCTGTTTGTGGTGCGGCGGGGCGGCTCGTACATGTCGCCGTCCATTGCCCGCAAGGTGGCGCAGCACTTCATGCCCAAGGAGCGCAAGGCCGAGGACCTGCTCTCGCCCCGCCAGAAGCAAATCGTGGACGGCATCGTGGAGGGCTACAGCTACAAGATGATTGCCGACAAGCTGAGCATCTCCCTCGACACCGTGCGTGACCATATCAAGCGCATCTACCGGGCGCTGGAAGTGAACAGCAAAGCGGAAATCATCCGGAAGTCGCTGGAGGGGGAGATTTGAGGTATGGAGGTATTGAGGGTTGGAGGTTTGGAGGTTTGGGAGGGCAGTGGCCGTTGGGGTGTTTAACAGTTTTTTTTGAAACTGTATAACGACTCCAATCCAGCACACACAACAATTATAACAATCAAACAATGCAGCAATTTAGCAATCAAGCAATCATAACAATTTCATCAATTCAACAACCACAACAATCAATTTTTCACCATGATTTACGACGAGAACCACAATGGAATTCAATTGACCAGCGCCGAAGTCGGCACCATGGTCACTGATGCTGTTTTCCAGGGCTTTTTCACCAAAAGCGACTTGGAGGAATTGCTGAACCAAGCCGACTGCGTAGGCATCCGGGTTTACAATGCCGCAGGGAGCAGCACCGACCTCAGCCGCAGGGTACTTGGTGTGGGCGTTCGCCCAAATGGGACGGAGAAGGACGCACGAGGCGGCATTGGCTATATTTTGAGCCAAGCTTTCAGCGGTGCTATGCCTGCGAATGGCGATAATATTGGCCGTGACGATGCCCGGACGCTGGCGGAATTGGTGGAGTCCACCTTCCCGACCAATGACCCTCGGCAATCCGTCCATTTTGCTTCTTTTTTCAGCAAATCAACCATCAACGGCTTGCTTGCCAACCAAGGCACCAATGTGGTAGCTGGCGTGGGCTTTTTCATTGCGCCTTTCTTTGGCGGGTTTCATACGCATATCGGAGTGCCATTTACCAACAGTGCTGGCTTGCAGCGCTCACAAACGGGCAATATTCTGAGCACAAAGCCCTGCCCTGGTTCGTGCGCTGACCTTGCGCCGGGAGAGACGGAAGCAACTGCAGAAGCGGCAACCATCGAAGTGGCGTTCGCTTCCGCTTCGGGTCCCTACATTAAACGGTGGTAAATGCGCAAGCCCGTCTTCCTTTTTTGTTCTTCGATGCTGTTTTCCTGCGTCTGTTGGTGCCAGGACTTGCAGCTTACGTTTCATCATTTAGACCAGGAGGACGGGCTGCCGCCAGCCGAAAACTATTTTTTTTCCCAAAACTCTCAGGGTTTCATTTGGATAGGCACGGACGGCGGGCTTTGCCGCTTCGATGGGCAGGTGCTCCTCAATTATGCACACCAGCCTGCTGACTCCAATTCCATTTCGGAAAATTTGGTGACCAGCCCATGCTTCGAGGACGAGGGCGGCAACCTATGGTTTACCACTTCCAAATCGGTACAATGCCTGCACGTTAAATCGGGCAAGTTCGAAGCATGGCGGCTGCCCGGTTCCCGGCAAATTGGCTATCGAGCTTTCGACCTCGTTTCCGGGGCATTGTGGCTGGGCATCGGAAATGGCAACAGCGGCTCTTTTTATCATTTCGATATTGAAAAAAAGACCTTCCGGTGGGTATCGCCGATGGAAGGCAACCGCTGCATCCGCTGGGCAGGAAAGGGAAATTCGGCTCCGTATTTAATCGAAACACAATTGCCCAATCGTGCCGGTTTCGTCTGGCAATCGGCGGCAGGTGGAAAAGCGGCACATTTCGATCTGGTAAAAACTCGGGACGGCAGGAAGCGCACCTATCCAAGCCCAACCAATGCTGCTTTACCGGACGGTGACAGCCTCGTTTGGTTCGGCGTGTACAATGGGCTGGGCGTTTTTCATCAAAAAAATCAGGCACATTGGGTGGAGGAAGAACGCCTGCCAAACTTGCCGATAGACCTCGGCTGGGTCTATGGCATTGTGCCGCTCGACGACCAAAGTTTACTGGTTTCATGTTCTTCGGGGTTGGCGGTTTTTGACCGAAAAACAAGACGTTTCACTAAACTACTCGAACACTCGCCAAATGACCCTTACGGGCTGTTGAAGGCTACCTACGAGGAGCTTTTCAAGGACGCTTCCGGCAATATCTGGATGGAAAGGAACGGGCAGGGCGTGTCGTTTGCCAGCCTCCAAAAGCACAAGTTTTTCAGTCCTCCCGAATTGACGAGGGCTTCTTTCAGCGCACTTTACGAAGATCGCCGGGGCAATATTTGGTGCAGCACCAAGGACAACGGTACGTATGTTTTGGATAAAGAAGAAAGCCTCTTTCAACACCATTCGAAATTGGACATTCAGGAAGAGCGAGACAGAGCATTTGACCTCCTGGAAATGGCGGCTTTTATGGACGACCAAAGCGGGAACTTCTGGGGAACCTCTGAAAATTACTTCTGTTTTTGGGATGAAAAAAAGGGAGTTTTCAGCTATCGCAACGCTTATTTCCAAGGTGTCCCAAGTTCGGCAGCCGACCGCATCAACCTCGTCTATTCGCTCCGCAATGGCGACATCTTGGCCGCCAAAGGCAAGGACATCTTCAAGCTCCTCACCAGCCCCGAAAAGGTCAGCCTCGATCCTTGGCACGACCTTTCTGCCCTCCAACTCCAAATCATCACCGCCCTATTTCAGGATAAAAAAGGCCGTGTCTACCTCGCTGACCAGACCGAGCGGCTGCTGGTTTTCATAGAAACGGCGGGCGGCGTCCAACGCATAGCGGAGCTAACAAACACGGGCATCTGCAATGGCTTTTTGGAAATGGGCGACTCGCTTGTTTACGCCACCACTTCCAAGGGCTTGCTCAAAATCGAAACCAGGGACTGGCGCTATCGCTTGTTGGATGAAAAAGCGGACGGCATCCCGAACGAGACATTTTACAAGGTACTGGTGGATAAAAAAGACCTGCTCTGGCTCTCTGGCACGAACGGGCTGGTGCGATATGACCCCTTGAAGAAACAGTTCCACCGCTTCGGCACGGCAGATGGCTTGGCGTCGAAAGGGGCAAGTCCCAATGCTTTTATCATGAGTTCCTCGGGCGAGTTTTGGCTGGGCGGCAAGAACGGGCTGAACGTTTTCAAACCGGAGGACGTGCAATTGATGACCAACTCGCCGCCCGTCCGCATCACGCAGATTTTGGTGAACGACACCCTTTTTTCCGAAAAAAACAAGGGCGAAACCACCTCGCTCGACCTCGACTACCGCCGCAACACCCTTTCCTTCCGCTTTGCTGCGCTCGACTTCAGCGACCCCGGCTCCAACGAATTCTACTACCGCCTGCAAGGCTTCGAGGACGATTGGGTTTACAACGGAACGCAGGGCTTCGTGCGCTACGCCAACCTGCCCCCCGGCGATTTTGTGCTGGAGGTAAAGGCCACCAATTCCGATGGCATTTTGGGTGAAAACACCCACCGCCTCGCCATCCATATCCGCCCACCGTTCTGGCGGACGTGGTGGTTTTATTTGCTTTGCGCTCTGTTCGTTTCTGGGCTAATTTGGGGCTGGATGCAGTACCGCTTGCAGCAGGCCGTGAAGATGGAGCGCCTGCGGGTCAAAATCTCCAGCGACCTGCACGACGAGGTGGGCACGCTGCTCTCCGGCCTCGCCATGCAGACCGAGGTGCTGGAACTCACCGCCCGAACAGAAGACAAATCGAAACTGCATCGCATCGCCGAACTGAGCCGCAGCGCCATGCTGAGCATGCGGGACACGGTCTGGGCCATTGACGCCCGCAAGGACAAGTTCGAAAACCTGCTCGACCGCATGCGGGAGCACGCCGAGGAGACGTTGACGTCCCGTAATTTCCGCTTCGACATGGCCGTGGAGGGCCTCGATTTGAAAAAGAGCATTCCCGTGGACGTGCGCCAGAACCTTTACCTGATTTACAAGGAGGCTATCACGAATATTGCGAAACACTCGAATGGGGATGCCGTGGAAGTGAGGCTTGCACGGGTGGGTGACGCCTTTGAGATGCGGATACATGACAATGGTAAGGTGGAAGAAAAGGCCTATAAAACCACCGGGCTTGGCTTGTCGAATATGCAGCTGCGGACGGAGCGGTTGGACGGGGTGCTGACGGTGGATACAAAAAGCGGGTTTCGCATTAGGCTATACATGAAAAACAATTTTTAAAAAATATAGCGTTTTTGAATTTTCTATGATTTTATGACGCTACCTTCGGGCTAGCATTTGATGCTTTTTTATTTCTCTCCATATTGTAAGCATATTGTCCTTATACAGTTAATCATCCCTTTTCAATTATCTGCAAATCAACTACTTGGGAATAATGTCAACCATTGCATGCATGGGTTGCATTATCATGCTTTTTCCTAAAAATGCTTCCAACCCCTCCACATCAAGATGTGGTTAGGCACCTGTTTTATCACCCCCATCTTTGCATCATTCAATTACCAAATGAAAACAATCACTTTTTAAAATCAACTAAAATGAAAAACAATTTCAAGGCAATCACCACTTCTTTTTGCATCGCAATTTTCTTGGCGGCTTGCAATTCCAAACAGCCAGCGCCTACCGTGGCAACAGAAACGCAAGTTGAGGCCCCGACACCAGCTGCGCCCGCACCGATTCAGCCAATGAAACTCAGTGCTCCTTACCTACACGATGCAATACTTGAGGTTAAGCCAGCAAAACCACCCATCTACAAAGTTTATGCGGAGGGAGTTCAGGTCTATGAATGCGTGAAAACCGACGCTTGCGAGTTTGGCTGGAAATTCAAAATGCCCATCGCCACACTTTACAATGAAAACAGGGACAGTATTGGCAGCCACTATTTGAACACGGACGCAACCGGCAAGGGTGCCGCTTGGGAATCCATTGATGGCAGCAAGGTGGTCGTCAAAAAGCTTGCAGAGGCCAATGCACCGAAAGACCCCCAAAAGAACATCAAATGGTTTTTGCTCGAATCAATCGGCAACGCTGGCAACGGGATTTTCAGCAAGGTGACCCATGTGCAACGGGTAGAAACAGAAGGTGGCGTAGCTCCTCCTTGCAGCACGAATGCAAGCGACCTTGGCAAGGAGCAGCGCATTGCTTATAAGGCGGTTTATTATTTCTATTAACAAATAATTAGCAGGGGGTGATTTTCGGTAAAAATTGAAAATTTTTCCGAAAACATCCCAAAACGTGGGAGGAGCAAGAAAAAATGACTTTTTTCTCGCTCCTCCCACCCCTTCCTAAGTAATTATCTTTATTTAACCATTAAACCAAAAATCATTTTTTCATCATCAAAATTCATTCATCAAATGAAGTCAAGATTCCTATTCTCCTTGCTACTGGCAATCCTTTTTTGCCAAACTCAATCGGCCTTTGCACAGCAAGCAGAGCCGACCTACTACGTCATTTACGATTACATGAAAGTAAAACCGGGCAAATGGGACGATTACCTGAAGCTCGAAAAAGCATTCAAGAAAATTCATGCAGTTAAGAAAAAAGCGGCCAAAATGGACGATTGGGGGCTACTGGCAGTGCTTTCTCCTTCTGGTGCAAGTACGGAGTATGATTATGTGACCTACAACGTGTATGCAGGAGAGGCGCAGTTGGCCAACTACTACGAGGGCCAGTACATGCCCGACAATTGGAGCAATTTGCTGACCCCGGATGAGTTCGAGGTCGTGATGAACGCCAGTGAAATCAGGACCCTCGTGAAAACGGAGGTCTGGACGACCACGGATAGGGTCTTGGCAGACGACTACAAAACCGCCAAAATTTCCGTGTTCAACTACTTCGACTTCCCCGCAACCGGCAGCCACGACAAGCACGTAAAAGTGGAAACCGACATTTGGAAACCCATCCATGCAGCCCGTGTGAAGGACGGCAAAATGAAGGGCTGGCGACTGCTGCAAATGCAAATGCCCTTCGGTGCCGACATGCCCTACCAAGACGCCAGCGTTGACCTTTATACGGACATGAAACAGTACCTCGCCGCTTGGGACCCGCAGTATTTCGCCAAAGTGCATCCCGGCAAGGACATGACCGCACTGATGAAACAAACCAACGAAGCCTGTACCCTGCTCCGGGGTGAAGTGCGCATGGTCATTGACCGCTTGGATTGGTAAGCCAATCCTACTTCTCTTTTAGTTTATTAGACATAAGTTATCCAATGGTTCGTGAAGTTTTAAGGTTCTATGGTTTTCGGGATTTGGGGCAAAAACTAATTGTAAATCATTTTTGATAAGGTTGGAAAAGCAACCTATCTTTTCAAAAACGGCTACTGTGCCGCAACCTTAGAACCCGAAAACCCGAAAACTTCACGAACCATTGTTATCGTGTAGCTGGAAAATATATCTTGCTGTTAACCTTTGGTTTCCGTGGAGGATGTGTTTTTCAGCCTACACTCATTTTCTCTTGCCCGAACACAAGCCGTTTCTCCAGCACCAAGCCTCGACTTAATTTCTAAAGAAAACAAGCATGAAATCCATCCAATTCCCCCTTATCGCAGTTTTTCTGCTCATGGGCTTAGGCCTCGCCGCCCAGCAAAACGTCGGCATCGGCACCACCACCCCCGACCCCAGTGCAGCGTTGGACGTCCAGTCCACCGACAAGGGGATGCTCGTGCCCCGCATGACCACAGCACAGCGAACGGCCATTGCCTCGCCCGCCAACGGCCTGCTGGTGTTCGACATTACTACGGGCGGCTTCTGGTATTTCAACGGAGCGGTCTGGACACCGATTGTTAGCACGACCTATACGGCGGGCGCTGGCATAGGCATCGCTGGCAACAGCATCAGTGCTTTGGACGCATCCCCGACCAACGAATTGCAGACCATTTCCATCTCTGGCACGGTGCTGTCCCTTTCCAACGGCGGTGGCTCGGTGAACCTGCCATCTGGCCCCGGTAGCAGCGACAACTGGGGTGTACAAACCGTGGCAACCACGCCCGTGCTTTCCGGTAACGGTACGGTGGCCAACCCGCTCACTATCGCTCAGAACGGTGCAGCCAGTGGCCAAGCATTGGTCTGGAATGGCGCAAATTGGGCGCCTAGCGCAGTCGGTGGGAGCTACACGGCGGGCACTGGCATTGGCATCGCTGGCAACGTCATCACCAACATTGGCGATGCCAACCCCAATGACGACCTCACCACCGCCAGTACGGCAGGCGGCGACGTGACGGGCAGTTTTTCAAACCTACAAATTGCCGGAGGCGCAGTGGGCAATGACGAGATTGCCAACGGCGGCGTCACCAACGAAAAAATCGCCTCTGAAGCAGCCACCAACGGGCAGGTGCTGACCGCCAACGGTTCGGGCGGCACCGCATGGGCCACGCCTACGGGCGGCTCCTCCAACAAAATACAGGATGCCGACGGCAACACCATGGTGCAGGTGGAGGAAAGCCCCGACGAGGACATCATCCGGTTTGACCTCGGCGGCACGGAGAGCATGGTGCTGCGCAAAAACAGCAATGGGATAGCCAGAATAGAGCTGTTCAATCCTAACCAAACGACCATAGTTGGCGAAGAGGCCGGATTGAATGAAAACCCTGATGGAGGCGCAATAGGAAACACTTTTATTGGCTACCAATCTGGCAAGGCCAACACCATTGGAGAGTCAAATACTTTTCTTGGTAGCCAATCTGGTAAAAACAATATCGAAGGACGCAACAACACAGCCATTGGTACTGGGTCACTTTTTGAGAATACCGAAGGCAGCTTCAATACAGCCATTGGATATATTTCACTTTTATCCAATACATCTGGAGAACAGAACACAGCCATCGGGACTACTTCACTCCTTGAGAATACCGAAGGAAACTACAACACTGGTATTGGCGCAAAAGCACTTTCATCCAATACAATTGGAGAAGAGAACACCGCCATAGGCAGGTCTTCACTTATTTCCAATCAAACTGGCAATGGCAATACCGCCATAGGTTCATCTGCCCTTAGCGGCAACACTACGGGAAATCGCAATACTGCCATAGGGGTAGCTGCGCTTAGTTTCAACAGCTTAGGCTCAAACCTGGTGGCTGTGGGTGACTCAGCCTTGCACAAGAATATTGATGGGTTTGAAAATACAGCAATTGGCTCAAAATCCCTTGGTTCCAACCTCTCTGGTATAAGTAACACCGCCGTCGGAACTGGTTCACTTGGCTCCAACACTTTTGGCTCTCGCAACTCGGCATTTGGAGTCGGTTCGCTTCGTTCCAACACTTGGGGCGATCACAACTCGGCATTCGGGTTTGAGGCGCTCTTTAACAACACTGTTGGTGATAGAAATATCGCCATAGGATCTTCCTCCCTTCATTCAAACATTGGCGGCTCGAGTAATATTGGTATTGGCGTAAAATCGCTTAGGTCAAATACAATTGGAGAAGAGAACACCGCCATAGGAGATGTTGCGCTTGCGGAAAATACTACTGGCACTGGCAATACTGCCATGGGGAACAATGCTCTCCTATCCAACACCACAGGCAACAACAACACCGCCCATGGCTACCAAGCCGATGTGACAGCAGACAACCTTACCAATGCCACCGCCATCGGCTACAATGCCAAGGTGGGAGCGAGCAATAGCCTCGTGCTGGGCGGCACGGGCGCTGATGCGGTGAACGTCGCCATCGGCACTGCCACGCCTGCTGCGACCCTCGACATAAGGTCGGCGACACCTTCCATTTTAGTGGGCACTACTGTTGGAGGAGAAGGCGCACTATATTTTGGGAACTCCAACCACGGTGTAAAAAGAAATTGGGTTAGTGGCAATGATGTGGCATTATTTACGACATCTGCGGACATTTATTTATCTTCATTGAGCGGCGCCAGCGATGCTTTTATGGTTTTGAAAAACAACGGCAAAGTTGGCATGGGGCGCACTCCAGCTACCAATAAGCTCGAAGTAGAAGGCGAAGCCTCCAAATCCACCGCTGGCGACTGGCTCGCCAACTCCGACGCCCGCCTGAAAAAGAACATCGCCCCGCTCAACTCCCAATTGATGCTGCAAAACCTGCTCGCCCTGCGGGGCATCACCTACGAATGGGACGACGACAAGACTGGCTCTGCCCGCCCCGAAGGCATCCAGTACGGCTTTGTGGCGCAGAACATCCAAGAAGTCTTCCCAACACTGGTGCAGGAGGACAAACTGGGGTACCTGCAAACCGCCTACGGCACCTACGATGCGATGACGGTGGAGGCCATCCGGGCACTGAACGACAAGATAGCGGCCCAGCAATCGGAGATTGAAAACCTGCAATCACAGCTCACGGAAATGGACGAACTGAAACAGCGCATGGCGAGGCTGGAAGCGGCCATTTCCGGTACGGCCCAAAAATAAGCATCGAACCAAATGAACGACCTAACCCTTTGTATCCTCCTCATGGCAGGCGTAGTCGCCCTGAATTGGGAGCATTTTTTCCTAACTAAAATAAACGAGCAATGAAGCCAATCCTTTCATTTCTGCTGCTCCTGTGCGGGTTGCCCGGCGGCTTGTTCGCCCAGCTCCACGTGGCGGGCGGCACGTTGAAAATCAGCGCTGGGGCCACCTTGCACAGCACAGGCAACTTGACCAATACGGGCGGCGGCACCCTCGTCAACGAGGGGACGCTGAACACCCCCGGCAGCATCACCAACAGCGGGGCGGCTATGCTATCCGGCAACGGGCAGTACCACCTCCAAGGCAACTGGACGAACTCGGCCAACTACAACGCCGGCACATCCACCGTCCGTTTTCAGGGCAATGCCAACAGCACCGTGAGCATGGGCGGCGATGCGTTTTTCATCCTTGAAATCGGTAAGGGCAATGGCACTAACATCATGGCAGCCGATGACCTGAGCGTGGATGGCCAGCTCGACTTTGTGCAAAACAACAACAAGGTCTTGCTCGGTGACAACGACCTCGTGTTGGGTAGTTCAGCCGCTGTTTCCGGTGCTGATGCCAATAATTTCATCGTGACCAACGGCACTGGGTTTGTAATAAAAGAAGGGTTGGGCGCAGCGCCGTTCACCTTCCCCGTCGGCTTCAATACCAGCAGCTACAACCCGCTAAGTATCGTCCAAGGCGGCACCGCTGATGCGTTTGGCGTTCGTTGCAGGGAGCATGTGCTGGCCAATGGCAGTTCAGGTTCGGTATTCAACAATGGCGTGGTTGACGCCAGTTGGGAAGTGGCGGAAGGCACACCTGGCGGCTCAGAACTGTCCCTCACGGCCCAGTGGGCCGGAGCCGACGAGCTTTCGGGTTTCGACCGCACGGACTGCGGCCTTGCCCACCACAACGGCACCAACTGGGACTTGACGCCTGCCCTCACCGGCAACGCCGCTGGTTTCGACCCCTATTTGCTCACCCGAAACGGGGTGACGGAACTGGGTGTTTTTGCCGTAGGCATTGGCATGCAGCTTATTTCGGCCACAGATGAACCTTTCAGCGGTTGGCAGGTCGGCGAGCCGTACCCCAACCCGATAGGCAGAGCTGGCGCTTGGGTGAAATTGCCGATAAACAATTCCGTGGCCGCTACTTTTCAGGTGCAGTTGTTCGACAACCTAGGTAGGAGGATTGGCGGGATGAAAACAGCGGCACTGCCCAACGGCCAAGCGCTGGAAATGGAAATACCGCCACTGGCGGCAGGTGTTTACCACCTCCGCATCATGGACGGGGAGCGGGTTCTTCACAAGGAAATGGTGGTTCAATAAGCCTTTTCTCAATGATTTAATAGCATCGGATAGCTGTTGGCCTGCAAGGCCAGCAGCTTTGCTTTTCCACATCAAGATGTGGTTGAAAGTCTTAAAACCATTCCCTATCTTTAACTCAACAAAACCACGGACAACAACAAGTTAATCTTAACCTAAATTTTTTTCAAATGAAAACGACCCATTTCCCCCCCTTTTTTATCTTCCTGTTTTTCGTTCAACTAACCGCTGCCCAAAGCAGCATCCTCGGCAAGGTGACGGACGGTAAAGGCCCTGTTTCCTTTGCCAATGTGCTATTGCTCCAATCCGCAGATTCTTCGTTGTTGCGAGGCGAGGTATCAGGAGATGACGGCAGTTTCGCCTTTAAAAATGTAGCGGCTGGCAACTACCTGCTCTCCACTTCATCGGTGGGTTTTACGGCTGATTACCGTAAAATAGAACTATCGGCAGGCAAGGATTTTGCAGCAGGCGACATCCTGCTTTCTGAGGACCTACAGCAATTGGACGCCGTCATGGTCACTGCCAAAAAACCACTTTTTGAACAAAAAATAGACCGCCTCGTGGTGAACGTGGAGGGCAGCATCACGTCGGCAGGAGCCACTGCCTTGGAAGTATTGGAGCGCTCGCCGGGCGTTGCCGTAAACCGACAGAACAACCTCATAACCGTGGCCGGAAAAAATGGGGTCATCGTGATGATGAACGGAAAAATCAACCGGATGCCGATAGAGGCGGTGGTGCAAATGCTGGCCGGCATGCCCTCCGGAAATATCGAAAAAATCGAAATCATCACCACGCCTCCTGCCAATTTCGACGCCGAGGGCAATGCGGGCTACATCAACATTGTGATGAAACAGCGGAGCGACCTGGGGCTGAACGGCTCCTACACGCTCGCATTCGGCGTCGGGAACGGCACGGTGCCCTCCGCTGGCGTCAATTTCAACTACCGGAAGAACAAGCTGAACATCTTCGGCGACTACTCCTTCAACCGCCAGGCGCAGCGATTTGTTGCCGAATGGGACAGGGTATCCGAGGTGAACGGGCAGGTTCAGGCTTTTCACACCAGGGCAGTACGGGACCCCAGCATACAGCGCAACCACAATGCCCGCCTTGGCTTGGACCTCAGCCTTTCCAATCGCACCGTGCTTGGATTTTTAGTCTCAGGTTACGACAACTACTATTCCCAAGACTCAAAACCAACTACCTCCGTGACGTATGATGGCAGTTTGGATAGTATTTTGACAGTCCACCAAGTAGAAGTGAACCACTGGCAGCACTTGGGGGGCAACGTCAACCTCCAGCATACGTTCAGCGGGAAGGGAGTGCTGAACTTCGACGTGGACTACCTCCACTATTACAACGACCAGCCTGCTGACTATTGGATTGACCATGCCAATGGCGAGGGCGAGGTGCTTCGTACTGAGCAGACCTTTAGCGGCAAGAAAACCCCTATTGACGTGACCGTTGGAAGGCTGGATTATTCGAAAAGCCTTTCTCAAAAGGTCAAATTGGACCTAGGCGTGAAGGGCACCAGTTCCCGCTTCGACAATGACGTGACGGTTTATTATGTAAAAAATGGTGTGAACGAGAACGACCCCGAACTGAGTGGCGAATATGAATTGCACGAAAGAATAGGGGCAGCGTTCACCTCCCTCGATATGGTATTGAATGATAACACCAACGTAAAAATGGGCCTCCGTTATGAGTACACCGACGCCAACCTGGGCACGGTGGAGCAGCCCAATATCGTTGACCGGCAGTATGGCCGGTTCTTTCCCAGCTTGTTTTTCTCCCGAACCATCAACGAAAACCAATCGGCGAACTTTTCTTACAGCCGCCGCATTTCCCGGCCTGCATATACCGACATGGCGCCGTTCGTGTTCTTCTTCGACCCCTTTACTTTTTTTACGGGCAACCCGGCCTTGCAGCCTTCCATTTCCAACAACGTGAAGGTTGACTACCGCCTCAAAACGGCCCTTTTTTCCGCACAGTACAGCATTGAGGACGATGCCATTGCACGTTTTCAGCTCCGTGCGGTCGAAGGTTCAAACAGGCAAACCATGGGCCCCATCAACATGAAAAACCGGAAGACGGCTGCCTTAACGGCCACCATACCGCTGGAACTGACGAAATGGTGGAGCATGCAGAACAACTTCATCGGCACTTGGCAGGAGGCCAACGCCTATTTTGGAGAGGACTTGGCAAGCGTGAGTTCCCAATATTTCCAGTTCGTTTGGATAAACAGCTTCAAGCTGCCGAAGGGCTTCAGCGCAGAGCTGATGGGGTTCTATCAGTCCAAATCGCTCTCAGGTACGAACACATCACTCCCCATGCGCTTCATGAATATTGGCTTTCAGAAAAAACTGAGGGACGACATCGGCACACTCCGTTTCGGGATAGACGATTTGTTCGACTCCATGTACATGCGCTGGGATACCAACTTCCCCGAATACAACCTGGTATCAAAAGGCAAATTGGATTTCAGTAACCGCACCTACAAATTGACTTTTTCTCGCAATTTTGGGAACAACAAATTGAACAGCGCCCGCCAGCGGGCAACAGGTTCCGAAGAAGAGCGCAAACGGGTGAATTGAGGAAATAAGTAATTGTTGAAAATTATTGAGATTGTTATGATTGTTGCAAGAGGCTGAAAATCAGTTGATTATTCGGTTATTTTAAAACAAAGTAACATAAATTAAATAAGGTTCTCACCACATCAAGATGTGGTTCAAGCCCTTAAAAACAGCTCCCATCTTTACATCAATAAAACCACGAACAACCAACCGTTTTTACATTTTTCACTTCTAAATTTTATCACCAATGAAAGACAATCTGATGCGGCTGCTCACAGCCACCCTGCTCATCCTTTGCTTTGGCGCTACCGCCAAAATCATAGGCCAAACAACTGATAACCAATACGCTTTTGCAGAAGCAACTACCGAACCACATGACATTTCCATTTCAGGACCTGGGTCAACGGTCTTGGTAACAGAACCGCCTGCCGACGCCATTTACGCCACCGTGGAGCACATGAAAGTGCTACCGGGCAAATGGGACGATTACCTCGAAGCAGAAAAGGCCTGGAAGAAAATCCACCAGGGCCGCAAGCAACGGGGCGAAATCATGGACTGGTTCCTGTTCCGCTGCACCTACCCGGGTGGCACCGATGCGCCTTACGACTACATCACCGTCACCCACCAAACCGCCAAGCAACTTAGTGGCCCTTGGAACTGGGATACTATGGTGAAGGGATTGACCCCAACGGAAATTGCCATTGCCGACGGCGCAGAAAATACCCGCAACCTGCTTGACCGCCACCTCTTTGTTTTCTTGTATGGCTGCGACCAGGCGACCTGCAAGCCGGGGAATTTTATCCAGCTTTTCTTTAACAATGTAAAGGCCGGTAGGACGAGGGACTACGAAAAATTCCTCGAAGACGGAACGGCGATGCGTAATGAGGCCATCAAATCCGGCAAAGTCCAGGCTTGGAGCATCTGGAAAAGGGTCTATCCTGGCTCGCCCGATTTGGACAGCCACACGGCGGTTTATGCTTACGAAACCCTCGAAGCCCTGCTGAAAAACTCTGCGCCTGTTGACTTCTCCGCCGAACTGAAGAAGGTGAAGCCTACGCAGAGCTATGATGATTTTTTGAAGCAAATGAACGAGCTTCGGGACTTTGTCGGCTCGGAGGTTTGGAGAAAGGTGGATGAAACGGAGTAAGGACGCCTTTCGGTTGGATTCCTACAGCGCCGATTGGTATTCGGGCTGTAGGAATCCTTCGATAACTCGAAATAATTGTATATTGTGCAAATAATCAAGGTTCGTAATTATTTAGAAGGGTGTAAAATCAAATGCCCGACGCTTGTTATTGGTAACGAGCAAGGTATAATTCTCCAAAGCATACTTTGCTCATCGTAGAAAATATCCCGCCATCTTATGGATGGATATTGCCCAATTCGGGGCACTCAACCCTGATAACCTATAAAGACCAAATCAATAAAACAATTTTTGATTTTTCCAAAAAACCATATAGGCTTATTAAAGTAATGGATAGGCTAAGTTGAAATGAAAATTATTCGTTAAATTTGTGTTCACCACCTAAATTATTCACCATGAAATCATTTGAAAACAAGCGCCGCCAGTTCTTGCAACTTAGCTTGGGCGCTACCGCTGGCATCCTCACCACAGGCATCGGCTGCCAAAACGCCAACGGTGAAAACGGCGCAACGACTGCCGCCGCCTGTAATACCACACCTGAACAAGACCTCGGCCCCTTCTACCCGCACGTGAAAAACGGCGACGGTGACGTAGACTTGACTACCATCAAAGGCAAAACCGGGCAAGCCGAAGGCGAGGCCATCCTCGTGCGGGGCAAGGTCACTGACGAAAACTGCCAACCCATAGAGGGTGCTTTGGTCGAAATCTGGCAGGCCAACAAGCACGGGCGCTACTCCCACGAGGGCGACACGAACAACGCCATCCCGCTCGACCCCAACTTCGAGGGCTGGGGCGAAATGCGCACCGGGGCCGATGGCAGTTATGGCTTCAAGACCATCAAGCCCGGCAAGTACGCCGTCAGCGATGCCGATTGGCGCACGCCGCATATCCATTTCAAAATCAGCCGAAGGGGCTTCCACGAAGTGGTCACGCAAATGTATTTTGAAGGGGAGGAACTGAACGAAACCGATATGGTAATGCTTGAAATCCCGGAAGAGGAGCGGGCACAGTTCATCCTTTCACCGAAGGATGAAAAAGGCATCCCTGTTTATAATTTCAACCTTGCACTGCGCAAAGTGACGACGCTTGCTGAGCACTTGGCCGCATTGGATGCATGTGTTGGCAGCTATGATTTGGTATTGGAAGGCGAAGAACCGAAGCAGTACAATGTGCGACGGGACGGCAACCAACTCTACCTCGAAATGGAGGACTATACTTCCGTGGAACTTAAAATGGGGGGCAAGGACGAGTATTTGGCCAAGCCAATTTCCCGACGCTGCATTTTCAACCGATCAGCTGATGGCTCGGTGGAAAGTTTGACCTTCAAAAGAACGGACAAAGCGATGGATTCATCGCCACAGATTGCCATACGGTTGCCATAAATCCAGGACGGGTAGCTGTTCGGAGGTGACGTCACGGGCATTGCCCTCTGAATCGGATTCGGCAAATGGCTACGCAAAAGGAGCCGCTGGGCTTGAGTTTATCGAAATCACCAACCATGAGGTGATCTGGAAGCTGTGAGCTTTCAGCCTGCGCTCCTCCGAACCCGCACCGCAAACGCTTCTGCTGGGTTTTTTACCAACAACCTTTCGATATGCCTTGATTTGAAGCCCTTCCTTTCCAGCAATGGGACAAGTTTTTGAAAAATATTCGTGTAGCCGACGATGTTATCCCCGGTCGGCTTTTCTGGGTCGTACCAACCGGCATCGTGCGAGATGAGCACCCGGTGCAGGCAGTCGTTGGCTTTGAGCGTGTCGAGCCAGTTGGCATAGTTTTCAAAATCGCCCCAGCCGATGCCATCGAGGCTGACCCAAGTGCCCAGCTTGGCAGCTTGGGTGTAGGTGTGTTTTTTCAGTTCCCCTTGTGCATGTACCCATACAAAGGCATCCGGCTGGATACCCATTTTTTGCAAAACGGCTATTTGCCCGAAAGCAGCCACAGCAGGGCCTGTATGCGAACAGATGGTCAAGCCCGTTTCGAGGTGGGCCAGTCCTGCCGCCGTGATTAGCTTGGTTTCCAGTTCGGAGAGCTCGCCGCCGTTCACCCCGATTTTCATAAAACCGGGTTTGATGCCCGTGCCGTCAATTCCATTCTTTGCCTCAGCAACCCACCTCGCCGCCAACTGCTCGGCAGTTTCCGTGAATGCCCATTCGGGCAAGAACTTGTAGCCAACGGCACCGTAATAGCCCGTGTTGGTGAGGATGTTGATGCCCGTTTTCTCCGACAGGATTTTGAAAAGGCGCACGTCACGCCCTATGAATTCGGGCGTACAGTCAAGGATTGTCTGCACGCCCTGTGCCTTTGCTTCGAGCAAGTGAGGCAGTATTTTTACTACCACGGTATCCAAGTCCCAACGGTCGGTGCTGATTTTGTCCGCCCCGATGAAGTCCACCAAGAAATGCTCGTGGACGAGGGTAGTGCCCATTTTGGCAGCGGGCATCTCGCCACGGATGGTGACCACATGGGGCTTGCGGGGCTTGAAGGCCAGCAAGCCGAGGCTGGATAAGATGAAATGGCGGCGGGTAAGCATTGGGCGAAGTTAAGTAACGGGGGCGAAATAACATACCCATTTAGGCGGTGTCCCTGTCTGCCGACATGCAGGTTTTCGGCGCATACGTTTCGGTGGAAGATGGTAGTGGTGGAGCAGAATAGTGCTATGCTGCATCAAGTCGCCGTTTTCATTCTCGATGTAACACAAAGGAGTTTACGGAAGTGATTGTGCCGAATTGACACGTATCTCATGGGAGTCAATCATCCTTGATTTAGGCAGCTTTCTTAATAATTTTTACGCCAAAATTACACTCACTCACCTAAAAAGCTATCTTTGGCTTGGCCCAAGCATCATTCTAGCTTGATGTACAACCTTTTGAGACAATTTACACAGTACCCTTACTTGGATCAATGCTTTGATGAACCCCGTGAGACTAGTTGTTGAATAGTTTAGTCAAAAAAAATTAGAAACTTCCTCAAAACAACTTCCCCTGCCCCCCCTCGTCAAAATCAATCGTATCCCCCACATGTAGCTTCGAGTTGTCCTCCTTCTTGGGCTCCGAAGTTTTGCCCTTTTCTCCTTTAGGGGGCTGGGGGGCACTTCCAACTTTCTCCTCCAACTCCTTCACTCCCGTCAACTTTTGGTCGCTCAACCGGTTGCCAGCAGCCTTCCAGCCCTTCACGTCCATGAACTCGCCGATACTCACCTCGCCGTCCAGCTTTTTGCCCTTTAGCTTCACACTGTACATGATGCGGGGGTTCTCCTTCACCGAGGCAAAGAACAGCTTCGAGTTCTTATGGTCGCTCAGGTAACTGAACCTCTCGCCGAGTTTGGAGGTCTCGATTTTGAAGCGCTTCACCATTGTCCACTCCTTGTTTCCATCGAAATAGACGGCGTTCACCACCTGTTCTGGGTCGAACTTGCCGATGTGGAGCATCGTGTTCACGTCGTAGCGGCGGGTGAGGTCGAAGTCGTTGAGTTCGTAAGTGCCATCGTTCCATAGCACCATGATGAGGTCGCCAGTGTCGAAGGCACCGAGGTACTTCGCCCGCTCGTCGGTGGTAAGGCGGCCCGACACCTCGTCCATATAGACCTTGATGGCGCCGATGGTGCTTTGCCCGGCCTCCTTCAGTTCCACTTTTTTGATGGGGTACTTGGTCACGATATTGCCCTGAGAGCCACGGCCTTTTATCTCCAAATCGGCGAAGCCGTAGTCGAATACCTTGATACGGGCAGGGCTGCTGGCGCTAAGGGTAATCTTCACGAGTTCCGCCTCGCCGTTCGGGTTGGCGCTGAAATAGAGGCATTTGGAGTTGGGGTTGCCCATCGTCAGGTCGTACTCTTTGTCACGGGTGATAGCCGTCACATTGAAGCGCTTGGCCTTGCTCACGCCGCTCTTGGCATCCACGTAAATCATGTTGTAGGTCGTGCGCTCATCATTCTTTTTCCACACGTCCACATGGATGATGTCCTTGCCCACGAAGGTTTTGTCGGCGATGCGGGTCACGACCATTTTCCCGTCCTTTCGGAACACGATGATGTCGTCAATGTCCGAGCAGTCGCAGACGAACTCGCCGTCTTTTTTCAGGCCCATGCCCACGAAGCCTTCCTTGCGATCAACGTAGAGCTTGGCGTTGTTGGCCACTACTGCCGACACTTGGATGGTCTCGAAGCCGCCGGAAATGGTGGTGCGGCGCTCCCGTCCCTTGCCGTATTTGTCGAGCAAATTCTGGAAATACGCTACCGCAAACTCGGTTAGGTGCGCCAAGTGGTGCTCCGTGTCCTCCAGTTCTTCGATGAGCCTTTCGATGAGTTCATCCGCCTTGAAAGCGTTATATTTTGAAATGCGCTTGATGCGGATTTCGGTCAAACGGCTAATGTCGTCGTCCGTTAGTTCCCTGAAAAGCTTCAACCTTTTATCACCCCCAGCCCCTGAAGGGGAGTTTTGGTCGGAAGGGGTCGCCACGTATTTGCGAAGCTCCCGATAAATCACCGCAATGACCTCCTCCCAGCTTTCGCATTCCTCTATTTGGTGGTAAATGCGGTTTTCGATGAAGATTTTTTCAAGGCTGGCAAAAAGCCATTTCTCCTCCAGTTCCTTGCGCTTGATTTCGAGTTCCTGCCGCAGGAGGTCCTTGGTGTTTTCGGTGGAAATGCGCAGGATTTCCTCCACCGTTGTGAAAATCGGCTTGTCGTCGGTTATGATGCAGGCGTTGGGCGATATGCTCACCTCGCAGTCGGTGAAGGCGTAGAGGGCGTCTATCGTCACGTCGGGCGAGGTGCCGGGCATCAGCTCGATGGCGATTTCGACCTCGGCGGCGGTGTTGTCGTCAATCTTTTTGATTTTGATTTGGCCCTTTTCCACCGCCTTGCCGATGCTCTCGGCGAGGGAGACGGTCGTGACGCCATAGGGCAGTTCCTTTATCAAAATCAGGTGCTTGTCCGCCTTCTCTATCTTGGCCCTGACCTTCACCTTGCCACCCCGGTGGCCGCTGTTGTAGTCGGTCACGTCAATGCTGCCGCCGGTCATGAAATCCGGGTAGATTTTGACTTTTTTATCTTTTAAAATATCAATGCTGGCCTTGCACAGCTCAATGAAATTATGCGGCAGAATCTTGGTGCTGAGGCCCACGGCGATACCGTCCGTACCTTGCGCCAAGATGAGCGGGAACTTCATCGGCAGGTTTACTGGCTCCCGTTTCCGACCATCGTAGCTGAGCGACCAGACAGTGGTTTGGTTGTTGAAGGCCACTTCCAGCGCAAACTTGGTGAGACGTGCCTCGATATAACGAGAGGCTGCCGCAGAGTCGCCGGTGCGGTAGTCGCCCCAGTTTCCTTGGGTGTCAATCAGCAGTTCTTTTTGCCCGATGTTTACAAGCGCATCGCCAATGGCAGCGTCGCCGTGCGGGTGGTACTGCATCGTGTTCCCGATGATATTGGCCACTTTGTGGTAGCGCCCGTCGTCCTTTTCGTACATGGCGTGCAGGATACGCCGCTGCACGGGTTTTAGTCCATCCTCAATAGCGGGCACGGCCCTTTCGAGGATGACGTAGCTGGCATAGTCGAGGAAGTAGTTCTCGTACATGCCGGAGATGGTGACGACGTGGCCTTCGGCATGGGTGCCGTTGGCGCCGTTATAGCCGGGGGTGCCGTCTGCGTTGCTATTTGGTGATGTTGCCATTTTATTTCCCTGTTCTCTGAATCAATGTAATTAAATCTTGAACCCAATCAAAAGACATTCCAACAGAGTAGCCCGAATTACTCCATTCAATATTTTCAATTTTGAAATTTTGATTTACCCATTTCTCTTCATACGGAATGAATTCTGTCACGAGTCCAATTAGTTCAATTTTCATAGTTTCAATATTTACTTGCACTACAGGACCTCCACTGTTACCTCCATATGATGGGCAATCAATAATTATTGATTTTTGATTTTTATTTCTTCCAGCAACAATCCCTTTTCGAATGAGAGGTTTAGAAAAATCGTATTGAGGGCTGTTTCTCAACCCGAGTGATTTTGGATAACCAAAAATGAATACATCATTAGTAATTCCAACCTTGGGATAGGCTGTTACATCCGCTGTTACAAATTGATGAACTGTGGCGTTTTGACCGATTCTATCAACAAACTTTCTGTAATCAACATGTGCGTATCCTTCATTGGAAAGATTGCCAATTCTTACGACAGCAATGTCGCTTTCAGTATTAAAAAGCAACTCCTTTTTGAAATAAAGTTGTCTCAAATTTAGTCTAATCATTTTTCTCTCTTCAACCTCCGGGTTCCTAGAGTAGAAGGATAGAGTTACAAGGGAATCAATAAGATTGTATTCTGCCCTATTGGTTAAAGGATTGATTTGAGGCGGAGCAAAAACATGACTAGCTGTCACAAAATATAAGTAAAGAGAATCGGAGTAGAAAAAACCTGAACCTGATGAACCGTTAGGAAATTCCACAAGAACTGCATAAGAGTTGGAGAACTTATCTAAAGAATATTGACTGAAGGCTGATATTGCCGTAATAAGTATGATGGATAAGAATACGTACTTTTTCATTTTTTGACTATGCATTTGCTGAATTTTTAAGTGATTGCATTTTGATTGGTAATCTTAATCAGGAGGGACATTGTCCTATGAAAGTTCTTGTCTGATAATGCTTATTTCCCGCTCCAACTCCCTCGCCAATTCCTCTTCCGTGGGAAGGTAGAGCTTGTATTTTGCTGCAAACAATTGCCTACTTTCCTCTAGCATAGAATACTTGACGATGGCCTCGTTTTTTTCTGAACAAAGGATGACGCCTATGGTCGGGTTGTCGCCTTCTACTTTCATATTTTGCTCGACCCAACGCACGTAAGTATCCATCTGGCCGATGTCCTGATGGGTCAGTTCCCCGATTTTCAGGTCGGCAAGAAAAAAACATTTGAGGATATAATTGTAAAAAACGAGGTCAATGAAGAAGTGCTTGCCGTCTAGCGAAATGCGTTTTTGGCGGGCAACGAAGCTGAACCCCTTGCCAAGTTCCAGCATGAAATCCTGCAAGTGTTGAATCAAGGCGGCTTCGAGGTCTTTTTCCAAAAAAGCCTTGCCTGGCTCAAGGCCTAGCCATTCCCAAACGTAAGGGTCTTTGATGAAATCTTCTGGCTGCAATTTTTGCTGCCCAGTTTCAGCCTCCTGCACGACTGGTTTTTTGTCTTGGCTGGAAAGTAGCCGTTCAAAGTAAAAAGAGTTGATTTGCCGCTCCAGTTGGCGTGTGCTCCACTGGCATTCAACGGCTTCTTTTTCGTAGAAGTCTCGTGCAACTTGGTTTTGGACTTTTAGAAGGAGGCGGTAGTGGGTCCATGATAAATTAACACGCGGCGCGTGTTGATTTTGGAAAAGCAGGTAGAACTTCCTAAAATATTGCAAATTTGAAACAGTAAAACCTTGCCCAAAATCAACTGTCAACTGTTTGGAAAGCTCACGAAGCAGGTTCTCTCCATAAAAAGCCCTTGCACTCCCTCCCTGTTCCTCCTCCACAATCATCCGTCCGATGTGCCAATACGTCTGCACCATGGCCGAGTTGGCCATTGCCCAAGTCTTCCGGCGAGCCTCCACGATGAGGTTGCGGATGCTTTCGTAAAATTCGATTTTTTGCACTGCAGACATTGCGGCAAAATTAACAATTCCCCCAATTCTATTTCAACAAAATGTTTTAAAAATAAAAACAAAATCACGCCCCATCCATCCTTGGCCCTTCATTTCCCTCAAAATGTCAACTTACCGACCCAAACGCCTACCAATTTTCCAGAATAACTCCCTACCTTTCCCCCATTATTGAGAAAAAGCGGCCAAGGCAGCCGCAGCTACGCAGCAATCATCCGTCTCATCACGTTGTTACACTGGCCGACTAAGCAGTGGAGCCGTAAGGGGCACAATCAGCAAACTTGCATGGATATTGCACTAACCTTCACCTCCGACGATTTATCCCTTCGGGAAAGTCACCTCATCGAAGCTTGCCTCCGCAAAGAGCGCTGGGCACAAAAGGTACTTTACGAAGAGCATTATCCCAAGATGATGGGCGTCTGCCTGCGCTACGCAGGCAATCAGGACGAGGCGCTCGACATCATGCACGAAGGCTTCATCAAGGTGTTCAAGAACCTTGGAAAGTACGAGCCGGGCACCTCCCTCAACTCTTGGATTCGCCGAATCATGGTCAATACGGCTATTGACTACTACCGCAAAGTGGTACGCCGCCGCACCGAGGACATCGAAACGGCCTACCACCTCAGCGTACCAGATGCCGATGCGCTCTCACAACTGACAGAACAAGAAATATTGGAAGCCGTGCAGGCACTGACCCCCGCTTACCGGGCGGTGTTCAACCTGTACATACTCGAAGGCTACTCTCACAGGGAAATAGCCGACCTGCTCAACATCACCGAAAGCACCTCCCGTTCTAATCTCGTTAAAGCACGTACCAAGTTACAGGAAGCGTTGCTCCGCAAGAACCCCTCGCTGAGCACCGCAGCATTTACCGACGAATCATAGCAATGAATACAGAAAAGAACCTCGACGGGCAGATTAAGCAAGCATTGGAGAACCTGCAGGCCAAGTACGATGGCCTTTCATGGGAGGCGTTCGAGCAGCGACTCGACCAAGCGGATTCCGATGCCCAAGCCAATGGCAATGACGTTGCCAATGGCCGCAAATCGTCATTTGACGAGGTGATTTCCGGCAAGCTCGACCGCATCGAGGTGCCCATTGCCGCAGGCGACTGGAGCCTGATGGAAAAAATGATTGAGGCTGACGAAACAGCAGAAGTGCTTGAGAACGAGGCCGTTGTTGACAACCTACTCACAGAAAGATTGGAAAACTTCCAAGTGGCGTACCAGCCGCACCATTGGCAAATGATGGCCAATCGGTTGGAGGAAGAGTTCTTCGTACGCTACCATATTTTGCGTTGCAAAGCTGCCGAAGCAGCGCTGGTCATGCTGATGTTGCTGACCATTGCGAGGTTCTTCCCGACACCCAATGAATCGCCGGCCCAAATTGAGCCAAACAATAACGCAAATTGGCCAACGGCACCAGCCGTACCTGCCCCATCCAAAAAAGCAGGTACAATATTGCAGTCGCCAATTGCGCAAGCACAAGCCAAAAACGCCACACAATTTACTTCGGCAAATGGGCCGACGGCCACTATCCGGGCCTCAAGGTTTTTGACTTCAAATCCTAATGAAACAGGCAATGGAAAAAAATCCACCGGCATGAGTGCGGCTGATTTGAACCTTGCTTTTTTGCCTCCATCCTCGCTCCAACGGCCAAGTTCCGACCGATTGCCAAAAAACCTGTTTGAGGCCATCACCGAGAAGCGGTTCCTGCGGGGCAGCTTGACAACGCCGGGCATGGACAACCGAAACTCGTTGCTGCTTGCCTCCTTGGATGCAACTGCTGAAAAACAGCGCTATGCCTGGGAGGTTCCCCAATTGCCACAATCCTTTTTCCTGGAGAAGAATTGGACATTGCGCATGAGCGCCTTTACCAATACCGACTTTGCAATGGTGCTCACACCACCCACCAAGTACAGTCTATACGATACCCTGATCACCGAAGGCTACGACACTACCTTGGCCTCGGGTTATGGCGGTGGTATTGCGGTGCATTTCAAGAAGCATAAATGGGAAATCCAGACGGGCGCCACCTATTCCGTCAAGCGTTACGTGCCCAATTCACCTGCACTTTTCGCAGAGACCGTCAATTACATTATCAAGCAGGAAGAATCTGAGTTCAAGGGCGTACAGTTGAACATACTGCAAGTTCCGCTGCACCTGAACTACCATTTCAAAGACCACGGGAAATGGCGCATCTATGGCAGCTTTGGCGCTACGGGCCATCTTGTGACTACTTCCACCAACCAAGCAAAGGAATTGGCAGCGCCCACTTCCGCCACTTTCGCCTTGTTGCCGCCAGTTTCCGCCACTTCGTCTAAAATCGTCCAAACGAAGGGAAGCGATATCGTGGGACAACAACCTGAAACTGCCGTTAACCAGCCGATTAGCCAATTTCCGAGCGGCTTTCTTGAGGGCGGGCATATACGCAACAACTTCTACCTGACCGCCAATATCGGCCTCGGCCTCGAACGCTATGTGTCGTCCCGCTGGAGCATATTCCTGCAGCCCAATTACCAGCACCAGTTCCTCAAAAATGATATTGGGGTGAACGGCGAGCGGTTCTATAATTTCTCCTTGCAGTTTGGTACGAAGGTGGGGTTGAAGTAATTGCGGTTTTTGCTCTCAACCATCCTTTTCGGGCTTGACCGATTTTCCCATTGTCTTTACCTTCCTTGAATCGCCGACTACCATTCTCACGGCCTACTTCATCCTTTGACTACATCACAACGGGTACTTGCGACGCCCAGTTCGTCACCATGATGAAACATTGGCGCTCGCTCCATGCTACTGCCCTTATCTAAGGCTGTTGATATGAAGTTCTAACTTTAGGCGAAATATTTGATTTTAGCTGAAACCTATACAAGCGAACGCTGATTTCACTAAGTTTGCCAAGACTAAAACACCCGTGTATGAAAAAGAACTTTACCCTCCTTGGCGTACTATACCTTCTTGCTTTTTGTGCAAGCGCACAGACGAATATGCTGAGCACAAACCCCATTGCGGAGCAAATAATGCTCGGAAACTACAACCCTACGGACTACCTGCCAACGGTCAGCATCAGCCACCCCGACGACATCGTGCCGGCCATCATGGAGGGTATTTCTACTGATTCGCTCAAGTCGTACTTGCTGGAAATGAGCGTGTTTCAGAACCGCAACACTGGCTCCGACACGGTTTCCAATACCTTCGGCATCGGGGCGGCAAGGCGGTGGGTTTACCAAAAATTCCAAGCCATCAGTGCAGCCAACGAGGGGCGGCTGGTGCCATCCTACCTCCAGTTCGACCAAAACATCTGCGGCATGGGGCAGCACCGCAATGTGTTCGCCGTGCTACCCGGCGTGGACACTTCGGCACACGGGGTCATCCTCATAGAGGCGCATTTGGACAGCCGCTGCGACGTGCTCTGCGATGTTACTTGCCCTGCAAACGGTATGGAGGACAATGGCAGCGGCACAGCCCTCGTCATAGAGCTGGCAAGGGTGCTGAGCCAGTTTTCGCTCAAGCGCTCGGTAGTTTTTATGGCCACCATCGGTGAGGAGCAAGGGCTGTTCGGTGCGGATGCGTTTGCGAAATATGCGAAAAACAAGGGCATACCGCTCACCGCTGTGCTCAACAACGACGTGATAGGAGGCGTCATTTGTGGCGAGACCTCCTCACCGCCATCTTGCCCCGGTTTCAACCATGTGGACAGCACACAGGTGCGGTTGTTCTCACACGGCAGCTTCAATTCCCGTAACAAGCAGTTGGCCCGTTTCATCAAACTGCAATACATGGAAGAAGTGCGGGACTTGGTGGCTGTGCCCATGCTCGTCACCATCATGTCCGCCGAAGACCGCACAGGTCGGGGCGGCGACCATATCCCGTTCCGGGAGCAGGGCTTTGCGGCCATGCGCTTCACCTCGGCCAACGAGCATGGAAACGCCAACGTCAGCGACCCCAACTACCACGACCGGCAGCACACTTCCGACGATGTGCTGGGCGTGGACACTAACGGCGATGCGGTGCTCGATTCGTTTTTCGTGGACTTCAATTACCTCTCCCGAAACGCCGTCATCAATGGCAACGCCGCTGCCTTGGCCGCCATTGGCCCGGCGACGCCTAGCTTCGTGGCGACCCGCAGCAACGACATGGCTTTTGTTGAAATAACAGACCCTTTAAATTATGGTCTTTACCGGGTCTTCGTCCGGTCTTTGACGAATGATTTCGATAGCCTTTTCACGACGACAAACACAAGCTTCAGCTTCGCAAAACCGGATGGCGTTTTCTATGTGAGCGTGGCCAGCGTGGATGGAAACGGTATCGAGAGCCTGTTCTCAGGAGAAGTGATTCCGAGCTTGGTCAATGCGGTTGGCGAAGCCGAAAAAGCAGAAAAGCCTGCTGTGGAGCTGTTGCAAAACCGACCCAACCCCTTCGACGAGGCGACTATTATCTCGTTCATTGTCAACGAATTGCGGCCTTACCGCAAGGCAATCCTCAGCGTCTTGAACCTGCAAGGCAAGATCATTTGGCAGCAAGAGGTTCCACTCCGGCTGGGCATGAACGAAGTGCTGTACGAGCATGGCTACAACGTGACGGGTGTTTTCGCCTACCGCCTCACGGTGGATGGCAAGGTGGTGGGTACGAAAGAAATGGTATTTGCGAATTAAACGGCTAATCGCTTAGCTTTGCCGCATGAACGTGACAAGGACGAAAGTCGGCATATTAGGTGGTGGGCAACTGGGCAAAATGTTCGCCCTCGCTGCCCACAACTGGGACGTGGAGACCTGGGCGCTCGACGCTTCCCGCACCTTCCCGACAGGCCCGGTTTGCTCCCATTTCGTGGAAGGCAATTTTAAGGATTACAACGATGTGTATGCCTTCGGCAAACAAGTGGACGTGCTGACCATCGAGATTGAGCATGTGAATACCGAAGCACTGCTCCGGCTCGAAGCGGAGGGCGTGAAGGTTCACCCGGCCCCTGCCGCACTTAACCTCATCAAGGACAAAGGGCTGCAAAAACAGTTTTACCAAAAACACGGCTTGCCTACCTCAGATTTCCAGTTGTTTGACAGCGGCGATGCCATTCGGGTAGCGTTGGAATCCGGCCAACTTTCCTATCCTTTTGTTCAAAAAAGCAGAACTGCGGGCTATGACGGAAAAGGCGTGGCCGTGATAAAATCAGCACAAGACCTGCCGCTCCTGTTGCCCGATGCCTCCGTAGTAGAGGACTTGGTGGACATTGAAAAAGAAATAGCCGTCGTGGTCGCACGCAATGAAAATGGCGAGGTGAAGGCATTCCCAGCCGTTGAGATGGAATTCAACCCAGTGGCCAACCTGGTGGAATTTCTGGTCTGCCCATCCGACATTGACAAGGCAACTGAACGGGCCGCCGAACAATTGGCGTTAGACACCGTTTCAGCTTTTGGCGTATGCGGACTATTGGCCGTCGAGTTGTTTTTAACGAAAGATAACCGACTGATAATCAACGAGGTAGCCCCACGCCCTCACAACAGTGGGCATCATACGATTGACAGTTGCTATACTTCGCAATTCGAGCAACATTTGCGGGGAATCCTAAATTTGCCCTTGGGCAGCACCAGGATGAAGACCGCCTCCGTGATGGTCAACTTGTTGGGCGAACCGAATCACAGTGGCCCCGTACAATATGATGGCTTCGAGGAGTGCGTGGCGATGGAAGGGGTGAAAGTCCATCTTTATGGCAAGGCGGAAACCAAGCCCTACCGAAAGATGGGGCACGTAACCGTGCTTGCCGAAAATGCCGAGTCTGCCAAGGCCAAGGCAAGAATTGTTCAAAACAAATTAAAAGTAGTTTCAACCAAGATATGAGCAAAGTGAAGAGTGGTTTGAAGGCAGGTGAGCTTGAATTTTTGATTTCCTTTTGGCAGCGCATTGCCGAGGAATATGCAGCCACCGAAAATTATATTTACGAATGGCTGAACTACATGGACACGAGGCGACTCATCGGCAGGGGCATTGACTCGCTCCTCGAAGAAGAGCAGGCTGATACTGCCTTGAAAGTCAAGGACTTGGATGCCATGCTGATGGAGAAAACCTTTGAAGTCAATGAATGTATTTGGGGCGATGACGTGGCCTTGGAAAATGGCTATGACCGGGTTCAGCACTGGTATTATTACAGGATGAACGAGTTGATTTTTGAGGCTGAAACTGGAAAGTTCACCAAAAGGAATTAATTTATACCCAAAGATTGTAGGCTTCGGAAGCCTCAAACTCCCCAAAGGGACGAGCCGGAATCCGAAATCCGAAATCCGAAATCGAATATGGTTAGCATTATTATGGGAAGCGACTCCGACCTGCCCGTCATGCGGCAGGCAGCGGACATCCTCACAGAACTCGGCGTGGCCGTGGAAGTCACCATCGTTTCCGCCCACCGCACACCGGACCGCATGTTTGAATTCGCAAAGAATGCTCACCAGCGGGGTGTAAAGGTCATCATCGCTGGGGCGGGAGGGGCGGCTCACCTGCCGGGGATGGTGGCATCGCTTTCGCCACTCCCGGTCATTGGCGTTCCGGTCAAATCCAGCAACTCCATTGACGGCTGGGACTCTATCCTTTCCATCCTGCAAATGCCGAACGGCGTACCCGTGGCCACCGTCGCCCTGAACGCCGCCAAGAATGCGGGCATCCTTGCTGCACAAATCCTCGGCACGAGCGACCATTTGCTCCAGGAGCGCATCGTCCAGTACAAACAGAAGCTGGCGGACGAAGTAGCTGCCAAATACAAGCGGTTGGAAATCACAGGGTACGAGGCGTATTTGGAAAAGGAATAAAAAAAAAGACCGCCAAGCTGCCGTTCACAGCTGGCGGTCGCACCCAGAACATACATGAGAAAACTACTAATATCGTGGTGATTTGGGGCTTGGTGATTTGGGGCCTTCCATAGTGAGAGCGGTTCAAAGTCGGGGGATTGCTTCATGGTTTCATGGTTTCATTGTTACATTGATTCATGGATAAAAACGCATTGGTGTGACAATGAAACAGTGTAGCCATGAATCAATGAAACCATGTAGCCATGAATCAGTCCAACTCATCCAAGTGGTACCTTTCAATTAGCTCCACCAAAGTTTTATCATAGTGGCTTGCGGTGGCATAACCGAGTTTTTTGAGGCCCTTTGCCCAGGCTTCGTAGTCGTCGCCGTGTTTGAGCAAGGTCTTGTATTTGCCACTCACAATCATTTTGCTGTGCGCTCGCCATGACTCCCAGGCGTTGTCGTATTTCCTGAAAAAATCCTTGTGGCTGTCGTCACCAAAATTGGAGCAGTGGCCTTTGCGGCAGGTGCGGCTGAAGCACTTCACACCGAAATGGTTGTTGTTCTTCTTGGCCAATTGGCTGTTACCCGAATTGGTTTCAAGGATGCCTTGTGCCATCTTGACGCTTGCGGGTATGCCATAGCGCTTGGCTTCCTCAATGGCCATGTCCTTGAAGCGGCGGATATAAGCCTTCGTGCGGCGGGTATCGGCGTCGTCGCCCTTCTCATCGGCGAAGTAGTCCTTTGATTCGAAGATGGAGCCGAGACCCCAACCCGATTTATTCTTTGAGGGCTTGCCTTCAGCAGGCTCCTCAAAAGCAACGGTTTCGGCAACGGGCCTGCCTCCCATGTCGGCCCGCTGCCGGGTGCCCATGCCCATCTCCACACTCGCATCCTTGCGGAAGACGAAGAAGGCAAAAGCACCAACGATGGCCAATTTTGCCACTGGCACCTTCATGGTGCTGGGCGCAACGGCGGTATTCTTGTAAAACTGGTATTTCCCTATCACGAACAAGCGCTCGACAATCAATGCCAAACGGCGGAGTACCCAAACGAGCATCTCACCTGCCGACATGCTGTGCTGGCTGCTATACGACAAGCCGTTGGAAGAACGGCTGTAACGGGCGTGGCCGTAACCGGAATCGAAACTTTTTTGTTGGTAAGTACTCATGGCTAAGTTGAATTTGAGATGGTTTTGGGGTTTTGGGGGTTTGGGGGTTTGGGGTTTTCGGGTTTTGGGGTTTTGGGGTTTTGGGGTTGAACCGTTCCCAAAAACCTTAAAACCCGAAAACTTGAAAACCTTAACCCCTAAAACCACATCACAATATTGAAAACATTTGTATCTTCGAGCCTTCTTTCTGCACGTCCTTGTTGCTGGCGCAACTTGATGAGGCAAATATCAATACAAAATGTTTTATAATCAAAACATTTTTCAAACTATTTTAAAAAAAAATGGGCATTTTCTCCGAAAACATTGTAAATCAACGCTTTAGAGAAGTATTTGAGGCGCTCGAAAAAAACAATTTCATCAAAGGGAAATCGGACATTGCGAAGCAACTCGGCACCTACAACCACGTCGTGAACAGCATCCTGAAGGGCGACCGCAACATCACCGTCGAGCAATTGCACAAATTGTTTGAAATTTACAACGTGGATGCCAACTACCTGTTTGGCTTCGCCAACCAGATGTTCAAGAAGGCAATGGACACGGCCATCCCCGTCCGCAGCCTCGACGAGCGGCAGTTTGGGGGCCGCCAAAACATCACGCTCGTGCCCAATCGGGCCATGGCTGGCTATGCGCTCGAACACAGCGACAACAGCTACCTTGCCGACCTTCCCAAGTTCTCCATCCCCCACCTCGACGGCAACCTCATCGCCTTCGAAATCACGGGCGACAGCATGTACCCGACCATCACCAATGGCGATATCGTCGTCTGCGAACCGCTCGAACGGGGCGACCCCTTGCGTGACAATAATGTATATGTAGTGGTGACCGACGTGGTCGTTGCGAAGCGAGTGCAACAACTAAAGGACGGTGGGCAAATCCGCCTCATCTCCGACAACGGCTCCGTTTACAAACCCTACGAAGTGGACCTACAGGACATCCGCCAAGTGCTGCGGGTGAAGTGTCGGTTGACGACCTATGCAATCAGCTGAAAACGGTAATTGGGAAATTGGGAAATTGGGAAATTGGGGTGCCACCCAATTTCCCGATTTCCCAATTTCCCAATTTCTGGGTTACGTGGCATGGGCAATTCTCCTCGTCTTTTCCCTCGTCTTCTACCGTGAACGGGCCTTCTTCATGGACGCCGGGTTCCAATTGTTCAACTTCATCAACGAAGGCAAAATCCAGGTTTACCACTACCGTTTCGTGACCGCCGTGCCACAGGTCGTACCGTTTTTATTGATGAAAATGGGCGCACCGCTTTGGGCCTTGGGCATGGGCTTTTCGGCGGCTTACATCCTTTTCTATTTCACGGTCTGGCACCTGCTCGTCCGCTGGCTGCGCTGTGATGCCCTCGGGTGGGTGCTGCTATCCCTGGCCACTTTGATGACCTTTGACGGGTTTTACCATATCCAAAGCGAGTTCAACTTGGGGCTTTCGCTGCTGCTGCTGGCTTTTGGCGTGGTGCTTCGCAACCCAAAAATGAATGCCGCTTGGCAATGGGTGGCGCTCGTGCCCTTGGCTGCCACGGTAGGCTTCTCGCATAAATTGAGCATCATCTTCACGGTGTTCATCTGGGTGTTTATGTTCGTCAAAATCAAGGAGTTGCGCCATTGGCGATATGCACTGGTGCTGGGCATTTTCATGGTTGCAACGGCCATCAAGTCCGCCTTTTTCACCAACTGGTACGAGGCTGCCAAACAGGAGGAGTTCGCCGTGAACCTTGGCATGTATTGGGACAGGCCCTGGGCCATCCCATCCAACCTCGTCTTTGCGGAGCGATGCCTGCAATACTATTATTTATTGCCGCTGCTGTTGGTCGTAGTGAGTATCTTTTATTTAAAACGAAAGCAATGGCTACGGCTGGGATTGGTCTGGTCGTTCTCGATTGGCTATTTGATGCTCTACAATATCTCCGACCTGACGGCAGCTACCCGGTTTTATTCGGAGGTGTCCTATTTGCCGTTGAGCATTTTTGTAGCGGTGCCTTTGTTCTTTGACGTGCTGTCGTTGGCACCAGCATCGAAGCCGACAACTTTCCGAAAGTTGAGAACTTTCGGAAAGTTGTCGGCTTCGACGCTGGTGTTAGCAGTCCTCCTCCTCCGCCTCACCTCCATCGCATGGAACCACCGCACCGTTGCTGGCCAATACGCTTGGATTGAAAAGCAGGTGGGCCGCCCCGGCAACCGCTTCCTGCTCCCCCTCGACCAAGTGCCGATGGACACGGTGCTGCTCGACTGGGGCGTACCCTTCACGGCCATGCACCTCACTGCCCTCGAAAGCCCCGACTCGGCAAAGACGCTGCTCTTACTGCCTGATTTTCAATGGTTTGAGGACAATATGGGCAAGGAGGATGTGTTCTTTTCGCCGTTCCACAAGGTGTTGGAAAAGGGGGATTTGAACCAGCAATATTATCGGATGCAGCCGGGAAAATATCAACTGCTGGATTAGGCATGTCCTGCTAATTTTAAAATCAAAACACACATGGCCAAACCAAAACTAAAGGCGCTCAAAACCTACCTCGACACCCTCGACGAAGCGCAGCTTCGGGAGGAGTTCTATATGCTTTTCAACAAATTGCCCCAAGTCCAGGAGTTCTACACCCAAGAACTGATGTCGGACAAGGAGCGGAAGGAAATGCTGGAAGGCTACCGCCGCAAGATTTACGGCTTTTTCTGGACACGTACCGGCAACCGCAAGCGGCCCAGCAACGCCAAGCTGCGGGAACTCATCACCAATTACGAAAAAGTGGCAGTGTTCCCTTCCGAGGTGATTGACCTGCTGCTGTACCGGGTGGAAACTGCGACCGCCTATGCCAGCCGCCACAAGGGAATGTCGGAGTCCAACTACAAGGCCAGCTACAACGCCTTCAAAAAGGCCGTGGAGATGATGGCGCTCCACAAATTGGAGGATAGGTTCTCGGAGCGTTGCGAAGCGATTTTCAAAATCAAAAACTACGATAGCTGGTATTTGGATTTGCTGAAGGAGGCATACCATACGCATATCAATTAGCGAATTGGCCAACGCCAGATTGACAAAAGCGCTGCTGTGGAAAAGAACCACAACAGCGCTTTTGTTTCATACCCAAAATTTACTCAAAGCATCCCAATCCCCGCCAGTTCCGAATCGCTCACGTTCTTCAGCTTGCGGTTCACGGCGTCCCATTCCACCCGCTTGCCCGTGCGGAACGAGATAGAGGCCATGTGCGCCGACATCGCTTCTTGGAAGCCTTCCTCCAAACCGCAACTGACCTTGTGCCCATTGCGGATAGCACTCAACCACTCCCGCAGGTGCAGGAAGGTGGAGTCCACCCGTTTGCCGTCACGGTAAGTGTACATCAGGCCCTTGTTGGCGAAGTACTTGGCGGTGGCCCCGGTCACGGCGTCCACGCCCTTGGCCCTTGGGTCGTAGGCGTACATCGGCACTTCGAGGCTGACGATGCCTTTTTCAATCATGTCCTTATAGCGGGTTGACTGCGGGTCGGCGTGGATGATGAGCTGCTCACCGAGTTCCAGCGTGGCGTCGTGGCCCATGACGAGGCTGCCCCGGTCGTACTGGTTGCCAAGGGTAGAGCTGTAAATGAATGTCATTCCCTTCTCTTTTCCCGCTTCTTGCGTAGCACCAGAAGTAAATTCGGGGTACTCCATCACCACCTGGAAAACGTCGGGTACGTCACGCCCATCACGGTGCGTATAGATGCCGCCCGATGCGTTGCAACTGGCCGGGATGCCCATTTCGAGCAGACAGTTGATGCGATCGTAGTCGTGGGTGAGCAGGTCGCCGGAGAGGCCGGTGCCATAAGCCCACCATTTGCGCCAGCGGAAATAATGCTCGGCATTGAACGGGATTTTAGGCGCATTGCCGAGGAAAAGGTCCCAGTCAATGGTCTGCGGATTGCCATTCTCATGGATTTCCCATTGCCAAGCACCATTGTCATCGTTGCGGTTGGTGTTCGTCTGCACGAGGTTGATATGGCCCATAACTTTTTTCTTCACCAATTCACGGGCCGTGAGGAAGCTCGCCGTCTGGCGGTGCTGGTGACCGAGTTGGAACACAAGACCCGATTTTTTCACCGCATCGTACAAGTCGAAAGTCTCCTTCACCTTGTGCGTCATACATTTCTCCACATAAACATGCTTGCCCGCTTGTATGGCAGCGATGACCTGCGGTGCGTGCGCATGGTCGGGCGTGGCGATGACGACGGCGTCAATATTTGGGTCTTCGAGCATTTTGCGGTAGTCACGGTACTGCTTGGGCTTGAAACCGTCCTTGGTGCCTGCGGCAACGCCCAGTTCGCCCCGCACATCGAAAGTATCGCAGACTGCTGTGAGTTGCACGTTCAGGTTCTCCTGTTCGAGGTAGTCCCTCAGGCGGGTGTCCTTGGGGTCTTTGGCGGCGTTCTCCTTCATATCGTTCATCCAGGTTGGGCTGGCAAAGCCGATGGCCCTAATAAGGTGCTCGCCTCGTCCGCCGTAACCGATGACGCCGACCCGCAGCACGTCGCCCTTCATGGAACCCGTCGGGTTCGGGGTCGCTGGCTCGACGTTCAGTTCATCGAGGATTTCCTGCTTGATGTCCTCGTCGTGGTCGCTTTTCGCATCGGCACCCAAGAGGAAAGCACCGAGCACGGGAACCGCCGCCAAACCCTTGATGGCGTCCCGCCGATTCATTTTATTTTGAGACATGGTTGGATTGTTGAAATTGTTAGAGGGTTTTCAGGTTTGGGGGTTTTCGGGTTGGGGGGTTGGGGGGGCGGGGTCGTTAACCGTCTTCCGTCTTCCGAAAAAGAAGGCCATCCAAGCCTGCCATTTTACCCGTTGGGAAAACGAGCAGGACGGCGAGTGCGGCCATTTCGATGAGGTTCTTGTTGACGAACAGGTAGCTGCCCTCGGTGGGCATGGCGTATTTCACCCCAATGAGCGCCGGGTGCGACAGGAAATACAGCAACAGCAACAGGATGCCGCCTACGCAGGCCAAGCGGGTGAAGATGCCGAGCAGCAGCCCCAGGCCGACGAGGATGAGGCCCCAGATGTTCATAAAATCAATGACCTGTAGGACGCTTGGATTGGCGGCCATTTTGTAAAATAGGTTGGCGAAAAGCCCTTGCGAGTCCATCAGGTAGCCCCCAGCCGACCAGCCGGGGTTCCAGAGCTTGACCACCCCCTCGTAGAGGAGGTGCCAACCGATGAGCATTCGCAAAATGACCAACAACCACGTCTGCGCAGGCGTGTAGGAGGAAAGGTTGGTTCCGTTCATTGCAAGTATGTTTAAGGTGAGATATGGCATTGGAATCGTCGGCAAATTGGTGGGAGCGGGGGAGATGGGGGGTGTTTTTAGTCAACGGCGGGAGTGATGTTTGTCAGGGGAAACGCAATGGCGATGCGGGTTTTGGCATTGTGGGCGTTGACAAAAAGGAAAAAACTATATTTGCCCGAAACAACGAACAACCGCATGTCCGAACCCCTTCAGATTTTCATTGCCTACGCCCGCAAGGATGCCAACTTCCTCGACGAGCTGCGCACCCACTTCACCCCATTGGAGCGGAGCGGCAAAGTCAAAATCTGGTACGATGGCAAGATAGAACCCGGCAAGGTCTGGGAGGCCGCCATCAAGGAAAACCTGCACAGCGCCGACATCATCCTCATGCTCGTCAGCGCCGACGCCATTGCCTCCGACTATTTCTATGAAAAGGAAATGACCAATGCCCTCGCCCGGCACAATAGCGGCACGGCGAGGGTGGTGCCGCTCATCGTGCGGCCCTGCGCCTGGCAGGCCACGCCACTGGGCGAACTACAGGCCCTCCCACGTGATGGCAAACCCGTGAGCACCTGGCCCGACCGTGACGACGCCTACGCCAATGCCGTCACCTCCCTGCTTGCCACGCTTAACAGCATTCGGATGGAACGGGCCGCCGCTGCCGAGCAAGCCGAGCGGGAACGCAACCAAACCGCAGAAGAAACCCGCCGCCAACAGGAGTCCGCCGCCGCCGCCGCACAGGAAGCCGAGCGCCGCAAAAAAGAACAGGAACAAGCCGCCGAAAAACAGCGCCAACTCTAAGAACAGCGCAAGCGGGATACAGAAGCCGCCGACCGCCGCCGACAGCAGGAAGAAGCCGACCGCCTGAAAAAAGCCGAAGAAGAGCGATAGCGAAAAGCCGCCGCCGCCCAACAGCGGCAGCAGCAAATGGCCGCCGTGAGCAGCACCCTACGCTCGCCCAAGGTTTGGGGCAGCGGGCTGGTGGGGGTGTTGGCGCTGGTGCTTGGCAACTGGCTATGCGACCGGGAGCTTGCTCCCACCTTGCCTCCTACCGGGAACACGCAAGACACGACTACCCTGACAGAAAACACCCCGATAGCGTCCGATACCCAGGCGACTGGCGTAAAAACCATCTCGCCGGAGCAACTGCCAAAGGACGTGACGTTGGAACAACCTAAGCAAAAAGAGGAAAAGCCAACTGCCAAAGAGCAGCAAAAGGAAGAAAAGCCCGCCACCCGAAAGTCCGGCTTTGAAATGGTCGCCGTAGCGGGCGGCACCTTCACCATGGGCGATGCCAAAGGCGAAAGCGACGAATGCCCCCACGAAGTCACCGTCGGCAGCTTTTCCATCGGCAAATACGAAATCACACAGGCCGATTGGAAGGCGGTGATGGGTGGATTCCCAAAGGAACCGGGCTTCCCGAACTGCGACCAATGCCCCGTGGAACGGGTCTCCTGGGATGACATCCAAGACTTCCTGAAAAAAGCCAACGCCAAGTACGGCAAGGCATACCGCCTGCCCACTGAGGCCGAGTGGGAATACGCCGCACGGGGCGGAAACCGCTCCAAAGACCATGCCTATAGCGGCAGCAGTTCACCCGGCAGCGTGGCTTGGTACGACGCCAACAGCGGCCGCAAGACCCACCCCGTGGGCGGAAAGGCCGCCAACGAACTTGGTCTATACGACATGAGCGGAAACGTCTGGGAGTGGTGCGCCGACCTCTGGAAAGCCTACCCCTGCTGCACAGCCTCCGAATGCAAAAATTGCCGTGTGTTGCGTGGGGGCTCATGGGGCATCGGAGCGACATGGCTCCGTTCGGCCTACCGTGTCGGGGGCAACCCGGACGGCAGGGACAACGGCGACGGGTTCCGGGTGGCGCAGGACTAAAATCACCCTTTGCCGCTTTTACCCTTTTACCCTTTTTTTCTTTAGCTTTTAAAACTTTAGGGCGAAGCCCTCGATTTTTTTTTGAAACAACACTCAAACCAAACAACAATGACCGAACCCTACCATCAACTACTCACCACCATCAAAACCACCATCCGGGAGGAGCGCACGAAGGCCATCCGCCAGTTGAACCGCTCGCTTATCGGGATATATTGGGAAATCGGGCGGCACATCGTCGAGCGCCAAGCGCAGCACGGCTGGGGCAAGGGCATCGTCGAGCAGTTGTCCAAAGACCTGCGGCAAGATTTTCCCGGAGAGGAGGGTTATTCTGCCAGAAACCTTTGGGATATGCGTCGGCTTTATGAGACTTATAAAGATTTTTCAAATCTGCGACAGCTTGTCGCAGAAAACCTGTATGGTCAATTTTGAACCCTCCCCCAAAAACGCTAAGTTTGCAAAGCAAAATATCGCAAAATGACCATTGAGAGGACGGATAAGGAAATCATCATCAAACTGCCAGCCACGACCAGCACCGAGGACGTGCAGCGACTGCTCGATTATTTGAGTTATAAAACGGCAGTGGAGGCCAGCAAGGCGAAGCAAGGACAAGTGGACCAATTGGCCAAGGAAGTGAACAAAAGCTGGTGGGAAGCCAATAAGGACAAACTCCTGCGCCCGTGAAAATCGTCGTGGACACGAACATCGCCTTCAGCGCCATCCTGAACACGGAGACCAAAATCGGCGACCTGCTGATGAACTCTGAGGGGCTGCTCGAATTTCACGCATGCCAATACTTGCGCCTCGAAATCCACCAGCACCGGGAACGGCTAATGGAAATATCGGGGCTGATGGAGGACGAGTTTGAGGAAGCCAAGCATCTTGTTTTTTCTCGTCTGAAGTTTCACTCCGAGGAAATAATACCCTATCAGTTTTGGGAGGAAGCCTTGCCATTAGTGCGTGAGGTTGATATTGACGATATTGCCTTTGTAACCCTCAACAACTACCTTGATGCTCATTTGTGGACAGGCGACAAATCGCTGCTCAACCATCTCCATCAACAAAAAGGATACTTGAAATGCCTTTCCACGGCTGAACTTTTTGAACTTCGGGAAAAATTGAGGCTCGAAAACGGATAAGGTTTCTTTTGCCACTCCGAGGCTCTAACCCTATCTCCCCCAAAAGTCAGCACAATGAAAAACAAAGAAATGATACACACCCTCATTGCCGAAGGCAGACTCGAAGAAGCCCTCGAAGCCCTGCTGCCAAGCCAGCCCGCTGCCACCATTCTCCTTGGCGATTTTCGCCGGGGCCAGAAGGCTTACAACCTGAACACCATCGGCTATGACGAATGGAGCCGCATCCAGTCGAGGCTAGCGCAAGCGGCATTGGAGTTGCTGGAGAAAAAAGCGGATTTGCCCATGAACACGACGCCCACCTCAGACCACCTCAAAACCATGCCCACCACCCACAAACTCTTCCTCTCCTACTCCCACCAAGACGAGGAGCTAAAAAACAAGCTCACCACCCACCTCGCCCCCCTGCGGCGCAGCGGCAAGATAGCTGTCTGGCAAGACCGCCAAATACTCCCCGGTACAGAATGGGATGCCGCCATCAAGCAGGAACTGGCCGAGGCAGACATCATCCTACTGTTGGTCAGCCCCGATTTCATCGCCTCGGATTATATCTGGCTGCACGAAATCGCCGGGGCGATGGAGCGCCACGAGCGGCGGGAAGCCACGGTCATCCCCATCATCGTGCGGCCCTGCGAGTGGCACGACATGCCGTTTGCCAAGGTGCAGGCATTGCCTCGCAACGCAAAGCCAGTGACCACCTACACCAATCAGGACGAGGCATGGCTGGAGGTGGTGCAAGGGATAAAGCGGGTGGTGGAGCAGTAGAATTGGGAAAACTCATTACTGGTTTCTGCCTTCAACCTTGAAAATTGCAACATAGATATGATGATTTTCAAGGTTTAATCGTAGATTTGTTCCATGATAACAAGGAATCTTGCTTTAGAAATCATCAAGGACTTGGGGTATTTTCCGGCAATTGGCATCATTGGCCCGAGGCAGTCTGGCAAAACCACCTTGGCAAAATTGCTGATGGAACAAATCGGCAAGCCAACTACCTACCTCGACCTTGAATCAGAGGCAGACCGCTATTTGCTAAGGGACGCAGAACCTTGGTTCTTGGCGAACACTGACCGCTGCATCATCATTGACGAAGTGCAACTCCTTCCTCAGCTTTTCCCATTGCTCCGTTCCGTCATAGACAAGAATAGGGAGCCTGCCCGGTTCATCTTGTTGGGGTCTGCCTCACCTGAACTGGTGCGGAACAGCTCCGAAAGCCTTGCGGGCCGCATCGCTTTCCACGAACTTTCCCCTTTTGGGATTCAAGAACTTGAGGGCGTGCTACCGTTGCGCAAACACTGGCTCAGGGGTGGTTATCCCCTTGCTGCGATTGCGCCAAATGATGAGATGGCATTTAGGTGGATGGATAGCTATATCCGCAGCTTCGTGGAGCGGGATTTGAGGGTCATACTACGGCAGGACATAGAACCAGAGAATATGAGACGGTTCTTGCTCATGCTGAGCCATCTTCATGGTGGGATATTGAACATCTCCTCCATCGCCAATTCCTTGAACATGGCAACGGCAACCGTCACCAAGTACCTCGACCTGTTGGAAGGCGCATTTTGGATAACCAGGATTCAGCCTTGGTTTGTCAATATCGGAAAGCGGCTTGTCAAATCCCCAAAACTGTATTTTCGGGATGCTGGCCTGCTGCACAGCTTGCTTGGTATTACCAATGAACAACAGCTACTTTCCCATCCGGTGGTCGGTGCATCATGGGAGGGGTATGTGATTGAGCAGATTCGTATTGCAACGCAGTTTAAATATAGTTACCATTTTTATAGGACGCAGGTGGGAGCTGAAACCGACCTATACTTGCGTTCACCTCAAGGCACTACTTGGTGCATTGAAATAAAATCATCCAATACCCCCGTCATTTCCAAAGGTTTTTTTCAATGCATCGAAGACTTAAAACCAGACCGAAAATGCATCGTCGTGCCCGAAACCCGCCCAATCAAGCGGTCGGATGGCGTTGAGATTTGGTCGTTAGAAGATTTTTTGCGTACCTTGAAAAATAGTACAACACCAGAAAATGATACGTTGGGAAATTGATAGCCGAAGCATAATTTCCTAATTTACTTGCGAGAATCTTCAATTTCCTATAAATGCGAATTAGGGGTTGAAATAGGTGCAGCGCACCGCAATATTACGGTGCGCTGCACCTCAACGCCACAAATACTGGGAAGCTACAAATATTGCGGTGCACTGCACCTATTCCGTATAATATCCCAACTCCTCAATTTCCTAATTTCTCAATTTCCGTCATCGTGGTTCAAACGGCAACTCCGCCACAAACGGCAAAGCATGCTCAAGGTCAAGCTCGGCGGAGAAGGCATTGCCCTCGTCCTCGACGCCCATGGTGAAGCCCCGGTCCTTGAACATCTGAATCATGTGCGAATTGTTGCGCAGCACAGAGGCATAGATATGCTTGATGCCCTTGTCACGGGCGATTTCCAGCACATAGTCCATCATCATGCTGCCGAGGCCCTGGTCTTGCCAAGGGTCGGCCACGAGGATGGCGAACTCGGCGGTCTCTCCCCAAGCGTCGGAAATGATGCGGGCCACGCCGGCCATGTGGTGCTTGCCACCTTCCTCGATGTCCACAATCAAGGCCATTTCCCGGTCATAGTCAATCTGCGTGAGGCGGCTGAGGAAGTCGTGCGTTACCTTCGGTTTGTAGCCAAAGAAGCGGAAGTACAGCGATTGGTCGGACAGTATCTTGAACATCTCGGCCTCCATCGGTTCGTCTTCGGGGCGGATGGGGCGCAGGATGGCCTGGCGTCCGTCTTTCAGCTCGATGTGCTTGACGTACTTCTCAGGGTACGGCGAAATGACGAGGTGCTGGTACGGGTGCTGCTTGCTGCGGGGCTGGTAGTCGTTGAGCAGGATGCGGGCGTCCACCACAATGCCGCCGGTTTCGTCCACGAGGTAGGGGTTGATGTCCATCTCCCGTACTTCGGGGAAGTCGGTAAGGATATAGGCGAATTTTTGCAGCGAAAAGGCCAGTTCCTCCATGTCAACGCCGGGTATGCCCCGGAAGCCCTGCAATTGCTTGAAGATGCGGGTACGCTGGATGGTGCGCTTGGCCAGCGACAGGTTCAGCGGCGGCAGTGCAAAGCTGGTATCGTTGATGACCTCCACGGCCACGCCGCCCTGACCAAAGACGATGAGCGGCCCGAAGATGGGGTCACGGTTGGCACCAATGAGCAGTTCATAGCGCTTCTTCTGCATTTTTTCCACCAAAACACCAACGATGCGGGCATCGGGCTTGTGCTTTTTCAACGACTCGATGATGGCGTCATAAGCCTTCTCGGCGGCGGCCTTGGTGGCGATGTTCAGCTTCACGCCGCCCACGTCCGTCTTGTGCAGGGCATCGGGCGACACGATTTTTAGTACAACAGGGAAGCCAGCTTGCTCCGCAAATTGGCCAGCCTCCTTGGCCGAGGTTGCCACTTGGACATTGCCCACGGGCAGGCCATAGCAGCCAAGCAATGCCTTCGCCTCGTTTTCCAAGAGATAATGGCGGCCTTCGGCCAATGCGTTACGGATGATGTGCCATGCGGCGTCCCTTTTCGGTGCAAATCGGTGAGGTGCTTCAGGCGGCGTTTCGTAGAGCAGTTGCAGGTTGCGGGTATATTGCCACATTTGCAGGAACACGTCCGCCCCGCTTTCCGGGTAGCGGTAGTTGGGTACTTTGCCGTTTTCCAGGATTTCACGTGCCTGCCAAACGTCCCGCTCGCCCATCCAAGAGGCGATGAGCGGCTTGCGGGTTTTGGATGCGATGGCAACGAGCGCCTCCGCCGTGCCAGTGGCATCGGTGACGGTCTGGGTGGTGAGGATGGTCAGCACGCCGTCCACATTGGGGTCGGCGAGGCAAGCCTCGACGGCCTTGCGGTACTCGACCGGGGAGGCGTCTCCCAGCACGTCAACGGGGTTGCCGTGGCTCCAGTGGGCGGGCAGTGCTTCGCTGAGCTTCGCAATGGTTTCAGGGGAAAGTTCCGCCAATTGACCGCCCCTGGTGGTCAGGTAATCGGTAGCCAATACGCCGGGGCCGCCCGCATTCGTCACGATGGCGAGGCGGTTGCCCGCCGGCCGAGGCTGCATGGACAGGGCTTGTGCGCAGTTGAACAATTGTGAAATACGCTCGACCCTGACGCAGCCAGCCCGTTTGAAAGCAGCTTCAAAGGCGGCATCGTTGCCCGCCAAGGTGCCCGTGTGCGACATGGCGGCCTTGGTGCCATCCGAGCTTTTGCCCGATTTCAAAATGATGATGGGCTTCGAGCGGGCAAAGGCACGTGCGGCGCTCATGAACTGCCGGGCGTTGGTCAACGACTCCATATAGATAAGTATACAAGCCGTCTCCTGGTTCGTACCGAAGTAGTCAATCAGTTCCGCAAAGCCGATGTCAATCATGGAGCCGATGGAGACGAAATGGCTGAAGCCAACGTTCTGGTCGGCGGCCCAGTCGAGGATGGAAGAGCAGAGGGCGCCGCTTTGGGAGATGAAGGCGATATTGCCCGGCAGGGCCATTTTGTTGGCGAAGGTGGCGTTCATGCCCAGCTTCGGGTTGATGATGCCGAGGCAGTTCGGCCCGACGATGCGCATGCCGTACTTGCGGCTGGTGGCCAGCACTTGCTTGACCATCGCCTTGCCATCTTCCCCTGCCTCCTGGAAGCCAGCGGAGATGATGAGCAGCCCGCCGACACCCGCCTTGCCGCATTCTTCCACCACGCCGGGCACGAACTTGGCCGGCACGATGATGACTGCAAGGTCAATGGGGCCGGGCACGGCAGCGATGTTCTCGTAGGCTGGCAGGCCGAGCACTTCCTTGTTTTTGGCATTGACGGGATAAAGCCCGCCCTTGAACCCGCAGTCAATCAGGTTCTTGAAAAGCGAGTTGCCGACGGTGTTCTCACGGGTGGATGCGCCGATGACGGCAATGGAGCGGGGCTTGAAGATTTTATCGAGTTGATTAATCATGACTTGGGTGATTTTGGCGGTTCTATTTGGTAAGGCATAAAATTCGGGGCGAAATTAGGTGGGGTACGGGCGGGGGCAGGTTGATAAAAATCAGCGCGAGATGCGATAAAAGTCACAGGGCAAAATGGTTCACAAACCTGCAATCCATTTCACAAGGTTCGGCACCCAGTTCTCCCCGTTCACCGGGTTCACCATCCCAAACCCATGCCCGCCCTTTGCCCAAAAATGTGCCTCCACGGGTACGCCATTGCGCAAGCAAGCCTCGTAAAAAAGGATGCTGTTCTCGATTTTCACCCAATCGTCCTGTGCGTGGACGAGGAAGGCGGGCGGCGTCTGCGGTGTCACCCGCAACTCGTTGGAGAAATGGGCGACTTGCTGTAAGGTAGGGGTTTTGCCAAGCAGGTTTTCCCTTGAGCCATCATGCCCGATGCCCTCCCGAAAGCTCACCACCGGGTAAATCAGCGCCACAAAATCGGGGCGGACGGAGGTCTTGTCCGTGCAGGTCGGGTCTGCGTTTTGCTCGAAATGCGTAGCGGCAGTGGCCGCAAGGTGCCCGCCCGCCGAGAAGCCCATGATGCCAATTCTGTTGGGGTTGACACCCCACTCCACCGCCCGCTGCCGCACGAGGCGGATGGCCTGCTGTGCATCCTGCAAGGGTGCCAGCGACTTGTCCACGCAGTAGCGGTCGCTGGGGATGCGGTATTTTAGCACGAAGGCGGTGATGCCGGCATCGGCTAGCGCCTTGGTCACTTGACGGCCCTCGTGGTCGCCCGCCGTGCCGGAGTAGCCGCCGCCGGGGCAGATTATCATGGCAGAGCCATTAGGCTTTGAGGCTTTGTAAATCGTGAGCGTCGGCTCGGAAGTCTCGGTTGTGAACTCGACCTTCCAATCGTTTACCTCGGTTTTTTCGAGGTTATCGGCGGGCTTGGAATTGGGAATGGGGGCGGTGCCGTAGAGTGGCAGGGCTTGCTGTGCCTCCATTTTTGCGAAGCAAACAACAACTAAGGCGACAAGGGAAAACGGGCGGTGGTATGGCATGACTGTTTTTTCCACAAAGGAAAGGAACTTGAGGGAAATGGGCGATTCTTGCGTAATGCTTCCATTTTTATTGCGAATTATGTCCAAATATAAATTCCCAAACCAGCTATCGGCAATAATTTGAAAATCAGCGTCTGCCGATTTCGGACAATTCCCCATTCCACGAATCCTTTCCCTTCCCTTTTTCGTTTCTTTCGTGTAATTTTGGTGAAAATTCCCTCGTAGGAAAGCAGGACAGGGTAACAACACAACCCCTACTTTTGCCTTTGTACTTTGTACTTTTTACTTAAGTACTTTGTACTTTAACCTTCAGGGAACGCCGATTACAAACGTTTATGCGCATAATCCCAAGGCTCATATCCTTAGTGGTTTTGTTATTGCTGGCCCACCTCGGCAGGGCGCAGGATTGCGGCTGTGCCGACAGCGGCAACTGCCCCTTGCAATTCACACCCGGCGAAAGCACCCAAGTCTGCTACGAATTCACTGACGCCTTCAACAACGACCTCGCCAGCCCGACACAGGGCGTTTGTGGTGTTTACATCAAATTCCGACATGGCCGAATCGGCTCGCTCGACCTTACGCTGACCTCGCCCGCTGGGCAGCAGGTACAACTCGTGGGCACCAGTGGCAACTGCAATACCTTCACGCCATTGGCCACTTGGGACATCCTTTTTGTGCCCTGCGCAACCGCCTGCCAACCCGATACCATCAACAACTGCCCATACCCCTGCGTCTTCGATGGCTGCCCGACTACTTGCCCTTGGGGCAGCGGCACCTACGATGGTCAATACCATCCGTTCAGCGGCTGCTTGGAGAGCTTCAATGCCGGCCCCATGAACGGCCAATGGTGCATCGAGATCGAGAACGACGCCCAGTTCAACGGCGGCACCATCCTCGAATTTGAAATCATACCCTGCGACGATTCCGGCCAGTTCTGCTGCGATGCCGACGCTGGGAACCTACCCGACCCCAACGTTACCGCCTGCATCAACGACCCCTCGCTCGACCTCGACCTCGTGCCTACCTATGGTGCCATCGTGCCCGACCCGCTGGAGTATGGCTACACCTTTGCCGTTTTCAATGGGAACAACCTGTATGCCCTCACCACCAACGACAATTTTACCAGCTATCCCGCTGGCAGCTTTACGGTATGTGGGTTGAGCTATTTGTTGGCTGATGCGGCCAACCTCCCCGCCCCAGGTTCTCCGCTCACCCCCCAAAGCCTCGACGCCAACCTGAACGGCCCCTCCCCTGCCTTCTGCGGTGATATTGGCCTGAATTGCGTAGTGGTCAATATCGGTGCCCCGCCACCAACGACCCTCCTGCGGGACACGATTTGTGATGGGGAAACAGTCGTTTTCGATGGACAAAATATAGGCACCACGGGCCTTTACCGGGACACCGTGCCCTCGTTCTTCGGTTGCGACAGCATCATCAACCTCGAACTGATGGTGATGCTGGATGCCACCACCAATCTCGTCGAAACCGTTTGCTTCGGCGAAACCTACACCGTCGGCACGACCACCTACGCTGCCAGCGGCATTTACACCCAGCCTTTGCTGACGCAATTCGGTTGCGACAGCACCGTGACGCTCAACCTCACCGTGTTGCCCGAAAACACGGTGACGCTCAACGAAATCATCTGCCAAGGCGAGTCCTTTGCCGTAGGCAACAACAGCTACAATACTTCTGGCACCTATATCAACACGCTGCAAACACAGCCGCTCAATTGCGACAGCACCGTGACCCTGAACCTGACCGTGGTGCAAACCAGCGTCAGCATCGCAACGCCGGGCATACTCACATGCCAGCAAACCTCCGTGCCTTTGGTCTCAACGGCCAGCACCTCGTTCGGTACGCTGACCTACCTTTGGACGACCAATGGCGGGGCATTTGGCGGGGCTACCGACCAAGCCAACACCACTGCTACAGCGCCGGGCACCTACACGCTCACCGTCACTTCCGCCGGGTGCAGCAGCAGCGCCACCGTCACCGTTCAGCAAGACGCCATGATGCCCAATGCCACCATCGTGCCTTCGGCAACGGCCTTGACCTGCGATACCCTCAGCATCTCGCTCAATGGCAGTGGCTCCACGCCAGCGGGAAATATATCCTACGCTTGGCGGGGCACAGCTTGGAACCCCCTTGGCACTTCGCAAAGCATCAGTACCACGCAGCCCGGCACTTTTCGCCTCATCATCACCGACCTGACGAACCAGTGCAAGGACACGGCAACAGTTGTCATCACGCAAGACATCGTGCCGCCTACGGCAAGTGGGGGAGCCGACATGGAGCTTTCCTGCACCATGCCAACAGCCAGTTTGAACGGAACGGCATCCAGCCCTTCGGGCAATATCAGCTACAATTGGAGCACATTGGATGGCAATATTTTGCCTCCGGCAAACGCATTGACTGCCCTCGCCGACGAGCCGGGCACCTACCAACTCATCGTGGAGAACTTGGCCAACGGCTGCCGGGACACCGACCTCGTCATCGTGACGGTGGACACCTTGACACCCAGCGCCGACATCGCATTGCCGCAAGGCAACACGCTCAACTGCTACAACGACACCCTGACACTCGATGGCAGCGGCTCCACTGGCTCGCAGTTTGTTGTCTATCAATGGCTTGGCAATGTGTTCAACCAGCAGGGGACGCCGCCAACTGGGCAAGTGAACAGCCCCGGCAACTATTCGCTCGTGCTGTTTGATACCTCCAACGGCTGCCGGGACACAGCCACCGTGAGCATCGGCTCGGACTTTGTTTTCCCCAATGCCGACGCCGGGCCAGACGATTCCCTGACCTGCTCCATCAATTCCTTGTTGATTGGCGGAAGCGGCTCTTCCTCTGGCCCCGATTTCATTTATGAATGGACTTCCTCGCCTAGTGGTGCCTTCCTAAGTTCCCAAAACTTGCCGACCGTCAACGTCAATGCAGCGGCCATCTACAACCTGACCGTCACAGATACGACCAACGGCTGCACTGACTCGGATTTCATGGTGGTGGAATATAGCGAAACCCCCCCTGTGGCGAATGCTGGGCCTGATTACCTGCTAAACTGCACGGATACCGCCGTCATACTGGATGCCAGCAACTCGACCATTGTTCCTTTTGCAGAAATAGCTTGGATTAATTCTGCCGGAGACACCATCTCTGATGATGTGCAGGTGACGGTGGACTACGCCGGTGTTTTTGTCTTGTCAATCAGATTGGCATTTTGCACGAGTTACGATACTGTTGTGGTGACGCAGGGCACGGTAGCGCCCATTGCCGATGCCGGGCCGGATGTGATGATTGACTGCCTAACGGGCCAAGCCACCTTGGACGGTAGCGGCTCGGATTCGGGTTTCAATTTCACCTTGGAGTGGACGGCGCTCAGCGGCCAAATTTTTTCCGGCGAAACAACGACCACGCCCATCGTGGACGACCCCGGTGAATACCAATTACAAGTGACCAATATCCAAAATGGCTGCGTGAGCTATGATACGGTGTTGGCTACTGTTGACCTCACCAATTGTGTGCCGCAGGTCAATGCGGGTGCGGATGGCCTTATCAATTGCTATGACCTCACGCTGACCGATACCTTGACCGCCACGGGCAGTGTCGGCGCCAATATCACCTATAATTGGACGGCTTTATCAGGAACCATTTTTGAACAAACCGAACCGTTTGCGCCCATCGTATCGGCTGGCACATTTGTTTTTACGGTCACCAATACCACTGTAGGTTTGTCGGCAATGGATACGGTCATCGTTTTGGAAGATACCGCTTACCCGGTAGCCGAAGCGGGAACTAACATCCTGTCGCTCACCTGTCCCGAACTGGCGGTTTGCTACCCACTCGATGCAACGGGCACTTCCGTTGGGCCGCAATTCAGCTATACCTGGGAAGGCCCCGAGCCGGGCAGTATTTGCACCGACCCAAACCAATTGAATGTAGAAGTTTTGGGCGAAGGGCTTTACACCCTTAGTGTTTTGAACACCGACAACGGCTGCAAGAGCGATGATGGCGTACTGTTGCGACTACTTGACTTTGAGCCGATTGCCGATGCGGGCTTGGACAGCCAGATGATTTGCGGCGACACGGCAATCGTGCTGGACGGTACTGGTTCATCCGCCAGCGGCTTGGCCTATACCTACACTTGGTCGTCGGTAGGTGGCAACATTTTGGCCAACGGCCAAACCACCACGCCCACCGTACAGCCCAACAATGGCAGCGATGTTTTCACCCTCGTTGTTGAAAACACCCTGAACCTCTGCCGTGACACGGACGAGGTGGTCATCTTCGCCCCTGTGAACTGTAGCCCCGATTGCATAGCAAGCGCCTCTGGGCCGTTTGATTGCAATGACCCGACCGTTGACCTTTTCTCCAATGGTTCCAGTGCTGGGGCCGACATCAGCTATCTTTGGGAAACCATCAACGGCAGTTTTTGCGGCGATATAACGATGGCCAATACCTGTGCCGACGCCGCTGGAATCTATAACCTGACCGTAACAAGAACCTACCCGAACGGAGCCATTTTCACATCCTCCTGCCAAGTACAGGTAGCCAACAACGGCCAGCCCCCCGCCACGGATGCCGGGCCTGATGCCAATATCACCTGCGAAAACCAAACCTTGACCATCGGCGGAAACGCAACGGCTTCGGGCAGTGGCATCAGCTACAGTTGGACCACCAGCGGCGGCAGTTTTTGCGGCAGCACCAATACCAAAACGGTTTGCGTAGATGAGCCTGGTTTGTACTCTTTATTGGTTGTCAATAGCTTGACGGGCTGCTCCGCAACAGACGAGGTGCTTATCGGCCTCGATACGATTCACCCTACGGCCAATGCCGGAGTTGATGCCGAAATCACCTGCAATAGCAATACCGTGGTGCTGACGGGAACTGGCAACCCCTCCAATGTGGATTATACTTGGACGACAATAAACGGCGATATCTGTGCTGGCGCCAATACGCCCAGCCCCGTCGCCTGTGATGCAGGCACGTACATTCTGACCGTTACCACCCCTGAAAACGGCTGCTCCGACTCCGATATCGTGAACGTAAGCGCATCGCCCGACGTGCCCAACCCCGATGCCGGGCCAGACCTTTACTTCACTTGTTCCGACACGGTTTTCACCATTAATGCCACGGCAACGGGCCAAAACCCTTTGAACTATAACTGGACGGCAAGCAATGGCGGCTGCATCATTGGCGCAGCCGACCAACTGCAAGTGACGGTAGGCTGCATCGGCACCTACACGCTGATGGCGCAGGATGCTGTCACTGGCTGTACTGCTGTCTCTGCCTTTGATGTTTTGGCCGACAACTTCCCGCCCGATGTGCAGCTTGGGAACCCGGCTGAAATCAATTGCCAGAACCTCAGCGTGATGCTCGATGCCAGCGCCTCGTTGCCCGCAGGGCAGCTCAGCTTTGCTTGGACGACGGGGAACGGCCATTTCGTATCAGGGCAAAACACGGCCACACCGACCGTTGATTCAGCGGGCCTTTACACGGTCACAGTGACGAACACACAGACCCATTGCACCGCAACGGCAAGCGTGACCGTGAGCCGTGATGCTTCCATACCTACGGCCATTGCGGGCTTTGACACCACGCTTACTTGTGTTCGCAACAGTTTGGTTTTGAGTGGCTTAGGCTCTAGCGTGGGTGTTGACATCACCTATCTTTGGACGACCTCCGATGGTCATATCGTCAATGACGAATCCAGCATGACCCCGCTTGTTGATGAACCGGGCACCTATACGCTGGAAGTGCGGAACCTTGGCAATGGCTGCGTGGTGACGGACATCGTAACGGTTTCGATGGACACCTTGCAGCCCACTGCGGCCATTGATGCTTCGCAACCATTGACCATCACTTGCGAACGGGAACAGGTGGTCTTGTTGGGCAACCTCAGCAGTCCGTTCGACACGCTCGACTTCGCCTGGACGACGACCGACGGAGCGATTTTCGCTGGCGCAAACGGCCCAAACGCCACCGTGACCGCTGCTGGCACTTACCTGTTGACCATCACCAACGAGCGCAATGGCTGCACGGACACTGTGTCAGTTGTGGTTGATGAAGACTTAGTGCCGCCCACGCTTTCATTTGGCGCTGCTCCGCAACTTACCTGTGAGCGCTTGACGGTTCAGCTTTCCGTACAGCCAGCCACTGCCGACTTTGGTTATGATTGGGCAGGCCCTGGCACTATCGTTGGTTCGGATACCCCTACCCCAACGGTCAGTCAGACAGGGGTTTACAGCGTGACCGTTACCGATTGGGCCAATGGCTGCACAACGGAAGGCTCGGTAGTGGTCACCCAGAACAAGCAGCCACCACAGGCCATTGCCACCACGCAGGGCAATATTGACTGCGACAACTTGACGGCAACGATCACGGGCCTTGGTTCCTCCGATGCGGGTGTGGCATATACTTGGTCAACCTTGGATGGCGGCAATATTGCCCATGCCGATTCTGTCAGCACGACCGTGGATGCGGCTGGCACCTATATTCTAATCGTAAAAAGATTGGATAATGGCTGTGCGGACACGTCTTCTACGGTGGTCATTGCGACTTCTACGCCCATCTCCAACGCATTGCTCCGCTTGGAGCACCCCAACTGTCTCGACCCCGATGGCTATATCTATATTGACTCGGTGATAGGTGGTGCATCGCCCTATTATTTTGCCTTGGATGGCCACCTGTTCATCACCTATCCGCAGTTCAGCTATTTGGATGAAGGGGAGCATATCCTGACCATCAAGGATGAAAATGGCTGCTCCTGGACGGACACGCTGACCTTGGTGAACTCGGAGGAAGTGCTGGTCGAGCTTGGCCCTGATATCACCCTCATCCAGGGCGAATCCACGACTTTGGAAGCGCAAATCAGCATAGAACCAACGGAGGTGGACACCATTTGGTGGACGAACCTGCCCCTGCCCGTCGAGTGCCCCGAATGCCTGACGCAGACCGTGACGCCCGAAGAAACGACGACCTACCGCATCCATGTGGTTGACACCAATGGTTGCGCAGCGATGGACAAAATCACCATCACGGTGGAGGAGGAGCGCCCCTTCTATGTGCCAACGGCCTTTTCGCCGAACGGCGACGGCACGAACGACCGCCTTTTCCTCTATGCTGGCCCGGAGGTGAAAATGATTCGCTCCTTCCGCATCTTCGACCGATGGGGCGACCTTGTGTTCTTTGCTGACGACTTCGACCCGAACACCCCGCAGTTCGGTTGGGATGGCCGCTTGGATGGCCAGCCGATGGACCCCGCCGTGTTCGTCTGGAAAGTGGCGTTGGAATACCAGAATGGGAAGGTGAGGGAGTTTTATGGGGATTTAACGCTGGTGAGGTGAAATTAGGGCGTTGATGCCTCTTTGCCCTATGAATAGCACTACCCAAGCCCACTCACCTCCTCCGCTGAAAGGCCAGTTTCACGCATCACTTCTTCAATGGATGCGCCGCTCTTCAACAAAAGGCGTCCCAACTTAACGGCATGTTCTTTGACTTGCGCCTGTGCTGTTTCCTTCTGCCTTCGTTCCTCCTCCTTCTGCCTGCGCTCCTCTTCCAGCCTTTTGCTTAACTCTGCTTTTTCAGCCTCTTGCAGGGCGAAAAGTGCCTCTATTTCTTCTTCTGCCTGTAATTTAGCCCTTAGTTCTTCCTCTTTGAGTGGGCGCTGGAGGTATTCCGCTACGTCCTTGAACTCTTCCGGCACCTCTGCCAGGTCAAGGATGAACTTCTCCTCTGCCACCCAAGCCTGGTTGAACAGGGTCATGAACTGCTCGATGCGACTTCGACGCTTTTGCGGCAGCCGACGCACCTGCAAAATATAACAGGTGTGCGTGAGCAAGTCAATAAAGTCGCTGGTGATGTGCAGTTCTTCGTGCTTCGACATATCAACGATGCGTCGGTCCACCTTTGCCGCCATCACTGGGATGTCCTCGATATTATAGCCAAGGATGTAAATGCTGATGATGGGCAGTGCGAACTCCCGACCTCCGTCTGGCAGCTTCTGCCGATGCGAATACGAGAGGCCGAGGTAGTTGCGGAAACGAAGCACGTTGGTAGGCAGCTTCGACTTCTGCAGCTCAATGAGCACAGCCTCCTGTCTGCCGTCCTCGTCCCGGATGAGCGCCCGGAAGTCGAGCCGATAGAGGGTGAAGCGCCGCTCTTGGTCTTCGACGACGACCTCCTGCTGGGCAAGTTCCAATTCGAGCACCTCCTTCTCCAAGATGACGGACAGCACCTTGCGGGCCAATCGGTCGTTGGACATCAGGTACTTGAAGGCATGGTCGTAGAGTGGGTTGGCTATCTTCATGCGGCGAAGTTACGGGATTGAGGTGGTTTTTCAATGGGCGAGGGTGTGGTTGAGCGGCTTACGGCAAGTAGGGAGGGTGCAATCAGCGAACTTGAAGCGGAGGCTATCCTTTAGCGGTTTATTTCAGCCAATAGTTTTTCGATTTCCGCTGTATTGGCGGCGGTTGTTTTGGCCAAATTCATGGCTTTTTCCGCTGCTGTATTGGCTTCGTCCTTATTGCCCAATTTCAATTGGAGCCTTGCGGAAAACAGGAACCCATTGGGGGTTTGACAGTGCCCCAAAGCATTTTCAGACCACCCCAAGGCTGCAAGCAATGCCTTCTCCTTGCCTATATGCTCGATGTACATCCGCATCAATTCCTCGAAAAGCGGCATGTATTGGCCACAATCAACGGCCACCCGATGTAGGAGCTTTTCAGGGATGAAGGTTTCTGCCCAGTTAGCGAATGCCTTCTGCTGCTTGGTGTCAAGGTAGAAACGGGACGACAGCATCCCCTCTTGGACGATTGCAGCGGCTGGGTCAATGAGACCAGTCGCCGCCAGAACGGACTCAAAGGCTGACTCATCTTTTTCCGCTATGGCTTTTTTCATGTTCATTTCTACCATCGCCCTGAGCTTTTTGGTGAAACGGCCATCCTCCTTCCTTTTGTAGAGGTATTCAAAAGCGGTGCCCTTTAGCATGAATGCATTATCCAAAACGAGGTTGGCGGCACATTCGGCATTCGCAGTATCCGACTGAAGGCGCATCACCATTCCGTCCAAGACATCGTCGGTAGGCTCGCCGATGGCCTTGCGGGTTTTGAGGTAAACGCCCATTTCCTCGCAATTGAGCTGGCCTTGCGACCATCGTAGCTTCATATCTGCATAGTGCTGTCCCAAGAACGATGCCTCAAACAAGTTGGAGAGCTGCCGCAACAGTTTTGGCTTGTCTATATAGCCAACGACCCGCACCAGTTCTGTGCCCGAACCATCCACCACCATCAAAGTGGGCAGTGCCGTGACGGCGTACTGCTTGGCAACTGACTTTCCCCCGGTGTCCACGTCCAATTTTAGGTTGATAAACTTGTTGTTCAAGGTCTGGTAAACCTCCCGTTCGCTGAATACTTCCATGTCCATCATCTTGCACGGCCCGCACCAGGTAGCGTAAAAATCAATAAAGACCAATTTGCCCGTTTTTTGGGCCTTGACCAATGCCTCCTCGAAAGACTCTTGGAAATGGATGCTTTGGGCGTGCGCTAAGGATAGCGATAGCCAAAGTAATAGTAGTGGGAAGTAGTGTTTTTTCATGGTTGGATGGATTGTTGGTTAAAGGTTGTGGTTATTCATCTTTTGGCAAATATAATTGACACATTACGTCCTTTGCTTTTTTACAAATTTATCAATAAACTTCGTCCTGAGCGGTTCTGGCATCCAGAAAAACTGGCGGTTTGTGGCGAAATATTCCTCGATTGGTACATCTATCAAGTCGGCTTCTGCTTGCTGTACGCCTTCTTTTCGCAAGGCTGCCAAGGCTTTTTCGGAAACGACCAAGTAGGCGTTTGAATAAAGGGCGATGTCGTCTTTGCCTGCAATCCCCTCGAAGCTTAGCTTATATACGAAAGGTGGAAGCTTGCGAACACCAGATGTATGTTGGTCAATAACTGGTTGTTTTACCAAAGTTTTTTCCAATCCTTTTTTACCGGATGAACCAATTCTATCCAATTGTCCTTGAAATAAGAAGCGTCAACCTCTATCGAAAAACTGCCACACTCCTTGCAAGTAATTATAACTTTACCTTCATGCAAGTTTTCCTTAACAAGGAATTCTGTATTGAAGTTTATAAATTGGCCTATGTTGTTAATTTGAACCGTTTGGTTTGCCCCGGATAAATACTCAACGTGCATCCCTTTAATTATATCTCTGTTGCCGATTTCTGAAAAAAAATAATATAGTGGTAAATTCCGACTTTTATCGCCTGTGGTCATAACATAAAGACTCGATATACCCATCCCGTGGATAAATTGCCTAAGAATCATTTCGTCAGTAGATTCCCTCAAGCTAATTGGGGTTACAGTTTCTTCTTCTACATCGTATGATAAATTATACTTTCCAGAAGCTAACTCATTTGGATAGTCTGGGTTTCCTGTCACTAAAGCTCCTACTACGATATACCCTGTGGAGTTCCCATCAACAAAATGATAGTTCTTCAATTCAAGAGTAACAGTTGGGATTGAATCATTAAATTCGCTTGGCTGATATACGAGAGTAGCTCCCCACAATTTAGTATAGGTGTAGCTGAACAAAGTCAAAATAAAAAAAGTAGAAAGTACTTTAAACATTGCTTAAATTTTTTAAGTAGTTGCTTTGAATAGAGAATGTAAATTCAGTCATCCCATAAAGGAATTATGAACTTGTTGAAATTTGCGTTAAAATACTTTGTTGAAACGAAGTCTCAAAAAGGATGATATCAAGGAGTTCATGATTGGATACCTATAGGTTGTTGAAATTGTTGCATTATATTCAAAATGTGTAAAAATTATCAAAACGTAAGATTGGCCTTAGAGCATGTTTGGGATTTGGCCACTTGGTCAAAAAACGGCTCTTTTTCGCCATTTTCCCACCTTTTTTCAGTTGCATAGCCCCGCTCCCGAGAAATCGGGACAAGTTATGCGCCATCAAAAAGGTGAAAAGCTGACAAAAAATAGCTCGTTTTTGCCTCAAGCACCAAATCCCAAACATGCTCTTAGATGAAAGGCCAATCTTACTATTGGAAGCTTGGCTGAACAAAGTTACCAACCAAAAACCATATTTTCGAACAATGAAATATTTGAAGTTTGTTTAGCTTGTAATCTAACGGTTTCGATTGAGCCTACTTGTCCATTGACGTAGTTGTAAAAACCATATTGAGACCACGTTCCATCAGCTATTGTTACCTCACCGGTCACATCTGGTAAACGACTTGTTTCTAAATACAGCGTTGAAACATCCAATTTGACTGGAATCGTTTGATTATTAGGCAGTTTGGCAGTTCCGACCAAAAGGCAGCCGCTTCCACATCCTGCTCCATAATGTGAGAAGAAATCTGTCCATTTCAAACTATTAGCTGTTCCTGGAATATTGTTGGACATCCTAAAAGCATACATGAACATATCAATTTTCTTTTGCTCTGTAGTAGTGTTCCAGTCATACCGTGTGTTTGATGGTGGGGATATTTTGACTTTGCTATAACAAAACAACTCGGTCAAATCTGGAACTATGTCTGGATAATCGGCCATTAATTCTTGCACCACATTCAATATTTCATTCGCCAGTGTAATATTGGGTGGGTTTCCTCCAAATACTAAGTCTATCAAAGTATTTAGGTCTTCGGAATAATATTCTATTTCGTTTGGGAAAGCATTATTGGCAGAAGCCCAAAATGCATGTATCTTTTCAAGAAATTCTTGATTTTGTAACAACCAATTCACCTCCCCCTGCGTCAAATCCAACTCCTCCTGCAACTGCTGCACCTTCACCCAAAGGCTCCGGAAATCCCGGAATGGTAGGGTCGTTTGGCCGGATGAGAGCAGTGTGAGGTAGGTGGACAGCATCTGGGCCTCTTCTGAATCAATGGGCAGGTTCGCCAGCACCCATGTGGCCACAACGCCAAAGGTCTCGGGGTTGTTAATCAGCCATGCTTGGTGGGGTATGCTGAGGAACTGTAATTGTTCCAAGGCATTGCAGAGGTCGGCCTGCTGCTGGTTGAATCCACCTGGGATTTGGTTCTGGGTCACCTCGCCGTCCTCCAAGCTCTGGTACCACTGGCATTTCTCGTATTCATAATTGTCCAGTGCTTGCTGGTCGGTGGGGGCGGCTGCTCCGCCACCTCCACCACCCCCACCTCCGCCGCTACTGCCGCTACTGCCACTGCCATTGCCACTTGGCATCCAACTACCTAGCCCGAACAGGTCGTCGCAATCAAAGTAGTTGATGGTGACATAATAACCGATGCAGTCCCGTTCATCAACAGCCCCGTCGTCAAATGCTATTGAAGGAATGCAGGCTTGTAAGGAAGTGTAGCTCGTCCTTTCTTCAACAACTCCATTGTCAAAGCCATCGTCAGGTGTATGGTTCTTTATCCAGTTTTCGAGGTCCGGATCGGTTGTCGCAAACAATTCCTTGTCAAAATCATAGTGCAGAGCAACGTTGAAGCCGAGGTTCATCGAGTCGGGCCATTGCTGGGCCACCCTTTCGGCGACAACTTCACGGTCTATCATCAGGAGTGCAAAGATGGGCGAACTGTTCCACCCATGTGGCATTGCAACGAGGAATCCGCTTATGTGGTCCGAAGTGGCCTTGGCAAATGGCGTGACCAAAGATTTTGTAGCCGGGTTGTTGATGTCGGGAAAGATGACGCTCTCGCTCCAGATGGGGTAACCGAATTTTTGCACCATTTCTTGCACAAACTGGCTTTCACCATTCTTTAGCAGCATGTAATTGAACACAGCGTTCGTCAAATCATCCGGTTCATCTCTTGTAGTGATGGTCTCCTTAACATGGGGGTTTACCCGGATGAGGTAGTTCTTGTCAAAAAAATTCCGCTCCTCTTCCGTCATAAGGTTTTTCAAGGCCAGTGCTATGTCGGTGGTCTTTCCGTCATCGGGCAGGTCGAGCCTGTCCTTCTTACAGGAGAAAACAAACAACAGCAGCAAGCTGGCAAGCAGCAATAATTGCTTTTTCATGGTAAAATAGTTTTAATGGGTAAACAATAAATAACACTATCAATGCAGTACGCTTTGATACAATTTATTTGAAGGCCAATAATTGTTAGCATCAAGCAAAGGCATCATGCCCTAATGCTTTAATGGTTCCTATGGCCTTACCCGACTTTTTTGCTATTTGCTGAATTGAACGTTTTTGTTTGTATGGATTTCGACGTAAATATAAAAACGGCTCGTTATTTATGGCATATTTGCCATAAGAAAAATTTTAACATCGCCCCAAGTTGCCCCCGTGAAAAAACAGACGAGGCACGAGGCGGGCATTAAGGCGTTCGGGCAGCGCTTAAGGGAGCTGAGGCTTGCAAAAGGAGCAGTTGGCCTATTCCTCGGATTTGGAGCTTAGCCAAATCAGCCGCATTGAGCGGGGCATCATCAACACGAGCATCAGCCAAGTGTTTCAGATAGCGGCGGCCTTGGGCTTGCCGCCAAAGGAGTTTTTCGATTTTGAAATAGTCCAGCAATAGCCTCACTGCCTTTTATCTCAATCGTTTATCCGCCAATATACCGGGCCGCAATCTTATCTATTGCCTTAGCCAAGGCCCAATCTTTTTCCGTCACCGTCCCGCCCGCATCGTGGGTGTTCAGCTTAAAATGAACGGTGTTCCAAACATTTGACCAATCTGGGTGGTGGTTCTGTTTTTCGGCTTGGAAAGCCACTTCGGTCATGAAGGCAAAGGCTTGCGGGAAGTCCTTGAATTTGAAACTGGCTTGCAGGGTGTTGTCTTTTTCTGTCCACATGGGGAAGGATTGAAGGATTGAAGGATTGAGGGATTGAAGGATTGAGGGATTGAAGGATTGAGGGATTGAAGGATTGAAGGATTGAGGGATTGAAGGATTGAAGGATTGAGGGATTGAAGGATTGAAGGATTGAGGGATTGAAGGATTGAAGGATTGAGGGATTGAGGGATTGAGGGATTGAGGGATTGAAGGATTGATGGTGTGCCCCATATTCAATCCTCCAATTGTCATTCCCGTAGGGAACCTAATCCTTTTCCTCAGACAAAAGGAAATCTTCCAGCACGGCATCCAAGATGGGGTCATCGCCTTCGATATAGCCGTGTTTGAGGTCGTAGCCCCAGAGCTTGCTGGCGGTGTTCCAATAGCCAGCCGTCAGGCCGCCACGGTAGCTTTCGATAAGGTTGTACAAAGGGGTGTTGAGTTCTTTTTCCACCATTTTCACAAGGATTTTGCCTTGGGTCTTGGTGAGGTTTTTCAGCGGCCCTTCGAACTTGTCGTCCAGGTCTTTTTGCAGTTTCTTGGCGTAGCGCTTGCGCTTGCCTTTGCGCATCTCCTCGGTTTCGGCGTTCAGTTGCTTGAACACGGCGACTGCCTCTTGGGCATAGGGATAGACCACGGCTGCGTGGCGCAGGAATTTGCGGTAGCGGGCATACTCTTCCGAACTGGTGAAATTGCGGGGAGACGTGAGCGACACCGTTTCCATATCATCGGCCACATAGAGCGTGTCGCCGCCTTTTTCCAGCAAAATTGTAAATGACTGCCCGTTGATGGTGGCCTTGCCGATGGTCACGGCTTGGGCATGCATGGTTGAAAAGCAGGCCAAAACGAATGCCGCCGACAGCAATAAGATTTTCATTTTCTGAAATTTGGTGCCAAGGTACGCCTATCAATTATAGATATAAACGCCAAATAAGCGCAAACGGGTGTTAAGGCAAGGATAAACTTAAAAAATCGCCTGCCACGGCGCAATCGTCCGGGCAGGCGAGGTTGTCTCTTAATCGGGATGTTTCTCAATTGCTGCTTGCCTTTTTCAGGCGGTGCTCATAGAGCTGTACGATTTTGGCTTGGTGGTCGGCCACTTTGTTGAGGAGCTTAAGCTCTTGTTTGATGGCCACGTCCGCCACTAGTTTTTCTTCCTCCTTGCTCTTTCGCAGGGATTTCAATTGGCGGTTCAAGTCAAGAATCTTGTGGATGGTGGAGGTTAGCGCATCCTTGGCTGTTAAAAGTCGCTGGATAATCGAATTTTCGTTCATTCATTAATTGGTTTGGTATAGGCGAATTTTTTTTAACATTTATTCTCACAGTTCGAATGCGTGACAAATATAGTTTTCAAGTGGTGACTTTTTCAAGTTTTTTGGATTAAAATTTAATGAAAAAACCGAAAGGAAATATTATCACGCCAAGGCAGGAAAAATGCTTGACTTTCCCAATTTCCTTTTGTCATTTGGGAGGCTCATTTGCCATTCAAGTCATTTCGAGGCTCCTTCCCCAGGATTCTTGCCTCGATATTGGTTGTCGAAAAACCTTCGACGAACGGCAGGCTGCGCACCTCGCCTCCATTTTTGAGCACTAAATCGGCACCCACGATTTGGTCGGGCGGCCAGTCACCCCCCTTCACGAGCACATCCGGCATGATGGCGGCGATGAGATTGTACGGGGTATCCTCGTCGAACAGCACCACGGCATCTACGCAGGCTAGCGAGGACAATACCAGTTGACGGGTTGTCTCGTCTTGGATGGGCCGGTTAGGGCCTTTCAACTTGCTGACCGATGCGTCTGTATTCACCCCTATGATGAGCCGGTGGCCAAGGTCACGGGCATCGGCGAGGTAACGCACATGCCCGAGGTGCAGCAGGTCAAAACAGCCATTTGTGAACACGATGCGTTCGCCCTGCGAACGCCAGTGGGCCACCGTTTCGAGCAGTTGGGCTTGGCTTTGCACCTTGGCTTGTAGCTTTTCGAAAAACATGGCTGGTTTAACTATTTACAGTTTTGTAATTTTTATTGATGATTGGCAAAACGAGCAAGGCCAACAGGCCCATCACTGCGTTCAGCCCGATTTGTATCAAAAAGAAGATGATATTGGCCACCGAAAAGGCGTCGTCACCTTTAATGGCATAGAAGCTGGTCAGCACCCAAATCACCAAGCCATGAAAAGTGCCCATGCCGCCCGGCGACGGAATGACCATTCCCAGGGTGCCAAAGGCAAAGACTGTCAGCGCCGCTCCCAGGCCTAATTGGCTGGTGGGGCCGAAAGCCTTGAAGCCCAGCCAGGTCATGATGAAATAGAGCAGCCAGATGTTCAGGCTGTGGAAGACAAACAGCCAAGGGCGTTCCAGTTTGCCTACAGCCTTGATGCCCTCCCAGAACCCAGCCACCATTATCATGATTTTTTGGAAAAGGGCCGTTTGTGCCAATCTGTTGCGGAGCAAAAAAACAAGTAGCCCTACGGCTGCAAGCCCTGCCAAAACCAGCCATTTGCCGTTGCCGCCAGCTTCCCCAGCCTGTCCGCTTTGCTGGTTGATATAGCCCCAGATTTTGTCGAACTCAAAGGCCAAAGCAAGGCCGAAGGCCAACAATAGGCAAAGCACGTCAACCACCCGATCAACAACGATGGTGCCCATGACCTTCTCGACCGGGATTTTCTCGTACTTGGAAAAAACGCCTGCCCGGATCACCTCGCCGATGCGGGGGATGAAGATGTTGGCGAAATAAGCGACCAGGATGGACAGGAACCCGTTGATGAACTTGGGGCGGTAGCCCATTGGTTTCAGCAGCAGCATCCATTTTGCCGTGCGGCTGTAGTTGCTGGCGAGGAAGGCAAGCATCACCAAGGCTATCCATCCGAAATTGGTCTGCTGGAAATCAGCAACCAGTTTATCCATCAAGTTGCAGTCTGCGGCGGCGATGCCTTTTGCCACGCATTCGGCCACATAGGTTTTGCTTTGGCTTTGATAGACAAAATAAAGGATAGTATAGCCAAGGCCGAGCGACAGCAGGAACTGTAGGATATTCTTGAATAGCTTATTCATGAAAGCTGGTGGTAGGCATTTGGAGGTCTTTGCGTGAGCTGATGGCTAAACGATGAAAAGCATGGATTGGATGCAGGGCATCGTCAAAAGAATGACAGCTGTTAAATTGGCAGCCGATTGTTCTCGTCAGGGAACACGGTTGCGGGCTTGAACCCTTTCGCCTCCTCAGGGGTCATAAGGGCATAAGCAATGATGATGACGATGTCGCCGGGCTGGAATTTCCGGGCAGCGGCCCCGTTGAGGCAGATGATGCCAGAGTTGCGTTCTCCCCTAATGGCGTAGGTCTCGATGCGCTCCCCGTTGTTGTTGTTAACGATTTGCACCTTTTCACCTTCCATGATATTGGCAGCTTCGAGCAGCGCCTCGTCAATGGTGATGCTGCCCACATAATGGAGGTTGGCCTCAGTGACTTTGGCCCGATGTATCTTAGACTTGAAAATGGTTAGCAACATAGCGGCGCAAAATTAGGAATAAGAAAGATAAGGTTGTCAAATTTTGGCTTTTGGACGGATTTGGTTCGCAGAGTAACCCGTTGGCTTGGCATAAGTTCAAGTGAATCCACAGGCTGCACATCGAAACTGAAGGCGTGCCAATTTTTTTTCAAACAAAAAAAAGAATCAAGTCTTTGATAATCAACAACTTGTAAAAATATTTTTACCTAAATGTTTTTAATGGCAAGTTTAGCGGCCTGATTTTTGGCTAAATAGCATTGGCCTTGCATGTTTTGAGCACTGCATCCCCAAATCCTTCCATGCTCATTATATTTACCCTTCCTTCACACCGTAAGCCCATCGTTCGCCGTTTTCTTAGGCACTATTCCCATAGTTAAACCTGTACATGAAACTGACTTTTGGCTGCCCGTTGTGGCACCCATCCATGCTATTATTCGCTACTGTAAATAACGCCCCCTTCTAAATTTGAAAAATGAAAAAAGGCAGAAACTACCAGTTGTACTTGAGGGACTAAACAAACAAACGAACACAAACGAACGCACTATGAGACGAATCCCATTGACATTGGCGGCAGCCTGGCTTGGCTATTGGCATGCACAGGCTGCCGCACCTTTTCTGGCGAGTGTGCCTGGGGTGCCCACACCTATTGGCACAAGCAACCTGCCCAACGAACCCGAGATCAGGTTTCGGATGGCCATGATGCAAAGCCCTTTAAATTCTGGCTACGACGCCGACGTGGGCGCTTACCTGAGCCGCTATCTCACTTATGGCTCTACCGAAACAGAGGCCATCCTTGGCCGGGGCATGGTTTATTTGCCCGTCATCGAACATTACTTGGAAAAATGTGGGCTGCCAAAGCAGCTTAAATTCCTTCCTATCGTGGAATCCAAGCTCCTGCCTCATGTTGCATCAACCAAAGGGGCTGCTGGCCTATGGCAACTTGTTCCAGCAACTGCCCGCTCGCTTGGATTGGTCGTTGACGACCATCTTGACGAAAGAAAGGACATAAACAGGGCCACAGCGGCAGCAACCAGTTACCTACAGAAATTGTACACCAAATATGGCACTTGGGAATTGGCGCTCGTGGCTTATAATTGTGGGCCAGGCCGCCTCAACCAAGCCATTAAGAAAGCTGGCTGTCAAGAATACGCCCAAGTTAGGCAACACCTTCCTGCTGAGACGCAGAACTATATCGCTAAATACAAGGCGGCACTCTACATCGGAACTTTCTACCAGCAACACGGCCTTTCACCTACCTTGCCCGACCCCTTATTGCTAAATGCCTTGGCAGCAAGGGTCTACGGAGCCATTTCAATAAAAGAAATTGCCGAAGCAACAGGGTTGAGCGTCAGCACAATCAGGTGGCTGAATCCTGGCTTTAAGGAAGACAATTTGCCGGCAAGGAAGGCTGGCATTTTCGTCACGCTACCGAAAATAAGTTGGGAAGCATACATGGGGGCAATCCAGAAGGCAGGAACCAAGGCTTGAAGTTTGGAAAACGTTCAGTTATGGGCAAAAAAAAAGTCGTGTCCTTTGACACGACTTTTAAGAATAATCCCATGAACATATCCAAAAACGAAATCTTTTTCAGGAATCTTAGCTAAAATTTGTGCTTTAGAGAAACCTGAGATATTTTTGCACCAGCCTAAAAATTTTTTTTTGAAAGAAGAAGAAGAAGAAAGAATTTTTATCCAATTTTTTTAGCGAATTCTGCATTAGAATTAGTATCCCATGAACGAAATTTCCGGGCCGGCTACTTTTAGTCGGCCCTTTTTTGCTTTAGGCTGGTGCATATCTTTACTGGGAAAACTTGCTGGATTAAAGAGTAATACCCCCTCATTGTTCGAGGGGGCTTACTACCAACAAATTATAATCCCATGAACATTATCGAATTGATGTCAACTTGATTTGAAAACTGGGCTTGAAAAACAGCCCGTCCCGACGGATTGCCATCGGGACGGCTGGCTACTAACAAATTATAATCCCATGAACATTTTCAAATCTGATTGCCAGTCCGTTTGACCGGCTTTTTTCACTCTCCACATTTTCAATCTTCACTTGTTTTTCCGTCCGCCTCTTTGTTATTCATTAATCACGATACAAATGTGCAGCGGTATTTCCCTAGCAGCAAGGACATTTTTAGGGCTTTGTGAACGGTTTTTTAAATTATTGAGAGGTGCTAATTTTTTATAAATAATTGATAACCAATAACATAATTCAAAATTTAAGCTATCAAATCAAAGGCTGTTGTGAAGATTTTAGTGTTTAAAAATAGATTTTGTGAAGATTTTTTTTGAAATTTTCTTTGAAAAAAACTTGACTTGTGGATTTAGGAGGCTTGAAATCGTGGATTCCAAGGGTCAAAAAAGAAAAAGGCTACCAAGTTGCGCATATAACGCCCTTGATAGCCCATTTCGTCTTTAAGCTGAGTGCACCTTAGTTATCAGGCCCTAATCAGCATTTCTTCTACATAACGGTAGCGCCGCTTGATTTGATCTTTCAATTCCCTGCGGGCAAAAAAGATGCGGCTCTTGATGGTGCCTAGCGGCAACCTGAAGTGGTCTGCGATTTCCTGGTACTTGAAGCCCTGGTAATGCATAAGGAACGGTGCCTTGATGGTATCGTCCAATTTTTCAATCAGTTCCTTCAACTCCTTTATCAATATAGTGGTGTCGCCACCGTTCTCCCCATGCCTGCCACCAGAGTTGAGATAGTGAAGGTTATCGGTGCTATCGAGGATGGTATTTGCTTTCGTCTTCTTGCGGTAGTTGTTGATGAAGATATTCTTCATAATAGTAAAGGCCCAAGCTTTGAAATTGGTGTCGGGCATGAACTTTTCCTTGTTCGACATGGCACGAAAGGCTGTCTCTTGGTACAAGTCTTTGGCGTCATCCGTGTTCTGCGTCAAGTTGTAGGCAAAAGCGTTCAGAATTGGGGAAAGCTCGAAAAACCTGTTGTTGAACTCGTAAGCTGACATGGATTGAATATTTATGAGTTGATTGATTTTTTTGTCGAGACAAAGATAGAGCGAAGGTTCAACAAAAACAAATTTTATCTTCCACAAAAATAAATTTTAATCAAATTTTTATTTAATTATAAATTAAAGTATTCATAAATTTCTGTAAATCAATAATTTAATCAAAACTGTTTTCTGAATTAATTTTCAATAATTTTTGAAAATTGGAAAAGAAAACCTTCACTACGAGAAAAAAGCAACAATTAAAATGACCCATGAAGGAATTTTTAACCCTGCTTGCATGCCACTGGCGTGAGGTAGTCCTTGTGGTTACACAAAACCTACAACCACTAGGGTGAGCGCCTCAGCAATCGTTTTTTATTAGCTAGTTTAAACCTTAGACCTTCCCGGGCATCTTAATTTTAGGAGATACGGGCTAAAGAAACCGAATTGTCTTACTTTTGTATCTGCTTGGAATCGTTTGATAACCGAATTGCGAGTTTTGGGGAAGCATTGCACACTTCGGGCAAGGCACTGAGCCACAATTCTAAAATCTTTTCAACATGACCAATATTTTTCTGTTCATCGGAAATTTGAACATGACGGAACTGCTAATCATCCTCGGCGTAGTGCTGCTTTTGTTCGGTGGCAAGAAAATCCCCGAATTGATGCGTGGTGTAGGCAAGGGCATCCGGGAATTCAACAACGCACGCAACTCTGTGGAGGAAGAACTGAAGGAAGGAATGAAGGAGTACGACAAGCGTAAATTGGAGGAAAAAAGGGCCGCTGAGTAAAAGTTGGCAGTTCGACAGTTTGCAGTCAAGTGCAATTGCCCATCCCCTGACTGCCAACTGTCGAACTGTTCACGCTCATTTCTTGTCTTGTCTTGCGAACACCTTCTTCAACAACTCTGAAGTGCGGGCCGCAATATTGGTGCGAATGTTCAATTCTTCTGCTTCCACCATGCTGAACAAGCCGTTCAGTGCCTGTCTTGTCACATAGTCATCCAAATCTGGGTTGGCTTTTTCTACAAAAGGTATCTTGTTATAGGCGTTCACCGCATCTGCCCAGTACTTGCGGGCATCAAACTTGTCGAGCGACTGCACGATGACTGGGTTGAATTCTTGGTAGAGTGCATCGGAGGTAGTGCGGTTCAGGAATTGGGTGGCCGCATTCTGCTCGCCCAACAAGATATTCTTCGCATCCGAGAAGGTCATCTGCCGGATAGCGGAGACGAAAATCGGCTTGGCCTTTTTTGCGGCATCCTCGGCACCCCGGTTGATTTTCTCCAAGATTTTTTCTTCTACATTCGTGAACCCAGGCACGTTTTTCAGCTTATTGGCCACTTTTTGCGCCTCAGGCGGCAACATGATTTTATAGGCGCTCTTGTAGAAGCCGTCTCTCTTCGAGAGGGTATCCGATCCTTTACCAATACCGATTTCAAGGGCTTCCTTCAAGCCACCTGAAATTTCGGAAGAACTGAGTTCTGTGGCGCTGTTCAGGCTGTCCAAGGTGCGCTGGAGCGCAGCGGGATCGCAAGAAACAAGCGAAAAACAAAGGATTACCAGCAACAGATTCTTGATCATCTTTTTTGTTTTGAATGAAAAATTCAGTTGACCAAATAGAAACGAATTCCTTGTCGTCAAGATACTTATGAAATTGTTATTTCTTTAGGTAGAACTCAAGGCAATCCTTGCAAAGGCATTTGTCGCCATAATTGCCCTTCAGTTGTTCCAATGTTTTTTGGAAAAGCTGTGTTTCCATGCACCAACAGGTACTGTCCCCATAGCAGAGTAGCGGTTTTTCACAACGTCCACAGCGTTTGTTGAACTCTCCGTCAACCTCAACGAAAGCTGCTGCAACGCTGCCGCCCAAGGGAGGATTGAGCTTTTTCACCCGAACTTTCAACTCCTTCACGAACTTGAACTGGTGCTTGATGCCGAGCGCAATGCGGTTGGCCACTGTCTCCAGCAGCTTCGACTTCGTGCGCATGACGGCGTCGCAAATCAGGTAAATGGTCTCGTAGTTGAGGGTTTGGTAAAGGTCGTCGTCAATAGCCGCCTTAGTGAAGACGGTCTCCACGTAAACGTCCACCACGTAATCGTTCCCTATTATTTGCTCTTCCTCATAAAAACCATGGTAGGCGTAAAAGCGCATACCTTCCAGTGCAATCAAGGCCATTTTAAAATTGTTTTTTGTTGAACGCCGTAAAATGTGTGTAAAATTAGGAAAACTTTGCATCCTGACCCCGTTTACAACGTTTCGTTTGCTGGCAAGTGTTAGCCCATTTGCGTATTTTTGCGGCGCAAAAAAAATACCCTAACCGCACCGCAAGGTGGCAAATGGAAGGACACCCTGCCAGTTTTTCACCTTTGGCGCTTTTATACATTAATTTATATGCACAGCAACGGAACAGCAGCGTACGCCAAAAAGGCGAAGGAAGACCGCTACCAACACCACGACTACTACGGCGTGGACGAACTCCTCAGCGAAGAGCACCTGCTCGCCCGTGAGGCGGTTCGTGCATGGGTCAAGGCGGAGGTCTCCCCCATCATCGAGGAGTATGCCGATAAGGCGGAATGCCCCAAGCACCTGTTCAAGGGTTTGGCAGAAATTGGCGCCTATGGCCCAAGCCTTCCAGCAGAATACGGCTGTGGCGGCATGGACGAGATTGCATACGGCATCATCATGCAAGAATTGGAACGAGGCGATTCGGGCGTTCGCTCTATGGCCAGTGTGCAAGGCTCATTGGTCATGTACCCTATCTACAAGTATGGTTCTGAAGAGCAGCGCCGCCATTACCTCCCTAAGTTGGCCAGTGGCGAGTACATTGGCTGCTTTGGCCTGACGGAACCCGACCACGGCTCCAATCCAGCTGGCATGATAACCAATATCAAGGACGATGGGGATGCCTACATCCTGAACGGTGCCAAAATGTGGATCACCAACAGCCCAGTGGCCGATATTGCTGTAGTATGGGCAAGGGACGAGGAAGGCGTTATTCGTGGCTTGATAGTTGAAAAAGACATGGAAGGCTTTTCAGCACCTGAGATTCACGGGAAATGGTCGCTGCGGGCCTCCATCACGGGCGAACTGATTTTTGAGGACGTGCGTGTGCCCAAAAAGAATGTGCTGCCAAACGTGCAGGGGATGAAAGGGCCACTGGGCTGTCTTTCAAAAGCTCGTTATGGCATCGCTTGGGGCGTCATCGGCGCAGCACTCGACTGCTACGACACGGCATTGCGCTACTCGCAGGAGCGCATCCAGTTCGACCGACCCATTGGCGGGTTCCAGCTGACGCAGAAAAAACTGGCCGAGATGATAACAGAAATCACCAAAGCGCAATTAATGGCATGGCGCTTAGGCACTTTGGCCAATGCGGGCAAGGCTACTCCTGCGCAAGTTTCAATGGCTAAGCGCAACAACGTGCACATGGCCTTGACCATTGCCAGGGAAGCCCGCCAGATTTTGGGCGGCATGGGCATCACAAATGAGTACCCCATCATGCGCCACATGATGAACCTGGAAACGGTATTGACCTACGAGGGCACCCACGATATCCACCTGCTCATCACGGGAATGGATGTCACGGGCTTGAATGCCTTTAAATAAGGATAGCGTAACTGCTTAACTGCGGTGTTTTTGGGGAAAAATTCAATTTTCCGCTCTTCAATCACACCACTGAATAGTTACAGGATAGCAAATTGAAACGTCGGGAAGGAGCTTTTCCTTCCTGACGTTTCAACGAACTGAACAATTTTCCAAGGCGAAACCTTTAGTAAAGCAGCTATTTCAAGAAAAAACTGTTTTTAAAGCTATCCTAACAACCCCTACAAACTAATACGCTTGTTGGTGCGTTTGGAACCTCTGAACATTGATTTGAAAAAATTAAGCGGACTATGAAACGTTCGATTTTTTTGATTTTCTTCCCGATATTGCTTTTTACTGTCCGGCTGTTTGGCCAAGACGAGCCTATTCGGTTATCCAATCCTTCCTTTGAAGGTTCTTCCGCAGCGGGTGGCGACCAAGGATTTAAACTACCAGATGCCTGGTACGATTGCGGTTTCCCGGGTGAATCCCCTCCCGATGTGCATCCTAAGGAGGGTGCAGGTGCGTTCCAAGTTACCAAGGAAGCATTTCATGGCAAAACCTACATGGGACTTGTCGTTCGTGACAACGATACTTGGGAAATGGTCTCTCAACGGCTCAGCACCGCTTTGCAGCCAGGCAAGTGTTATGAATTCAGTTTGTCTTTGGCCCGTTCTGAAATATATATGAGCGCCAGCAGGCTTACCAACCAACCAATGAACTACGCAACACCCGTAAAACTTAGGATTTGGGGAGGGACAGGATACTGTAGCAGGACCGAGTTGTTGGCAGAAAGTTCCCTGATTGTCAATACCCGCTGGCTGGCCTATGACTTCCGCTTCGAGCCTAAGCAGAATATCACTTATATTGTCTTCGAGGCGTTCTACAAAACGCCTACGCCGTTTCCATACAACGGCAACTTGTTATTGGACAATGCGTCAGACATCTTGCCAGTGCCCTGCACAATTGACAAACCGATTGCGGAGAACACGCCCAAAAAAGACCCCCAAAAACCAACAACACCTCCGGTCAAAACACCAAAAGTGGACACCCCCGCTGTGAAAAAGACCACCCCAGCCATCCTGCCTGAACTGGAAGACGCATCTAAACTGACCAAGGGGCAGACCATTCGGATGGACAAGCTGTACTTCCCAGCGGACAGTGCCACCATCAATGTCAGGTCCATTCCTACGCTCAAAGAGGTGTATGCTTTCTTGGCAAGCAATCCAAATGTGATTGTCGAAATAGGAGGGCACACCAATGGCACCCCCTCGCATGAATACTGCGATAGGCTATCAACGGAGCGTGCCAAAGCCATTGTGGATTATCTTGCGAACAAAGGGATTCCCCGGAAACGCTTGCAATACAAGGGTTATGGGAAACGAAACCCAATTGACTCCAACACAACTGATGTTGGCAGGAAACGGAACCAGCGGGTTGAAATAAAGATACTCAGCACGACTGGATAGGCCAAAAAGAAAAAGGGACTCGGCGCTGCCTGGTCCCTTTTTCTTTTTACAGCTTCCCGCATTTCTGGCGAAGCCAATCCTTCTCTGCTTGATTCAAATAAGGCGAAATCTTATCGTAGCATTCGTCATGATAGTCGTTTAGCCACTGACGCTCTTCCGCTGTAAGCATTCCTTTCTCAACCAAGGCTAAATCAATCGGGAACAGTGTCAGCGTTTCGAAGCGATAAAACATGCCAAATTCGGTGTTCTTGTCTTCCACACAAAGAATAAGGTTTTCGGTACGGATGCCGTATTTCCCCACCCGGTAAATTCCGGGTTCGTTGGAAGTGACCATGCCAGGCTCCATGTGCTTGGCCGCACGGGGTGAGGTGGTGAGCGGGGAAAAGCCCTGTGGCCCTTCATGAACATTGAGGAAAAATCCGACCCCATGTCCGGCCCCATGACCAAAGTTTACATGACCCTGCCAAATCGGGGCACGGGCGAGCGTATCGAGTTGAACACCATTGGTTCCCTTGGGGAAGTATGCCGTTGTCAGTGCAATTACCCCTTTGAGCACGAGTGTGAAGTCGGTCTTCTGCTCAATGCTGGGATTAGAAAGGGCTATGGTACGGGTGATATCTGTTGTTCCATCGAGGTACTGGCCACCTGAGTCGAGCAGCAACATGCCGTGCGGTTCGATATTGGCACAAGTGCCGTGCTCTGGGCGATAATGAACGATGGCTCCATTGCTATTGTATCCAACGATGGCATCGAAACTATCGCCAAAATAATGCTCCATGCTGCGGCGCAAACCTTGCAGCACCTCGGCTACCTCGGCTTCGGGCACTGCCCGCTCCGTCAGCGTTTTCTCCAACCACATAAACAGCCGCACCAAGGCCGCTCCATCCTTGGCCATCGTGCTTTTCAAATTGGCAATTTCGGTAGGGTTCTTAATGCCTTTGAGCGCTGCCACGAGGTTTTCACTTTCCTTTATGCAGGCCGGCGGCAAGATGCTATGATGTTGATTGTTGACGGTGGCGAGGTCGAGCAGCATGGACTTTGTTTCGGAAATTTGACTCAAAAAAGCCTCCAAATCTGCGTAAGGCTTAATCAAAATGCCGTCTTGGTTCAATTGCTGCATTAGCTGTTCTGGCAGTTTTTCACTATCCATAAAAAGCCACGCCATATCCTTGCCCACCACGGAATATGCATAGAAAACCGGGTTGCATTCTACGTCGTTGCCCCTTAGGTTGTAGAGCCATGCAATATCGTCCAACATGGGCACGAAATAAAAATCGGCTTCGCCCATCTTTTCCCGTAGTTTGGTCAGCTTTTCAGTCCGGCTCTGCCCGGCAAATTCCAATGCATGCTCGAACACTGGCGCATCGGGCATCGAGGGCCTTCCAATCCAGGTTTTCTCAATCAGGTCAATATTGGAAACCAGCTCGATTTTTTGCTTAGCAAACAACTTGGCCATCTTGCGGATTTGCCCCACCGAGAACAGCCTGCCATCCAACCCCACCTTGCTACCTGCGGGAAGGTTGTCCTTTAGCCATTCTGGATGGTCAGGCACATTGGGCATACCAGCCTTGAACAGATCAATACTTGTACCCTGCAATTGGCCTTCGGCAATGAGGTAGTAGCGGAAGTCCGTCCACAGGCCAGCCCCGCTTGCTGTGACGACTACCGTGGCGGCAGAACCTGTGAAGCCCGAAACCCAAGTCCTGGACTTCCAGTAATCTGCCACGTACTCGCTTTGGTGCGGGTCGGCAGATGGGATGATATAGGCAGCCAATCCATGTTCGCTCATGGCGGCACGCAGGCTTTGCAATTTTTCTTTAGTTGTCATTTGAAAAAGATTGTTGTTGCGCAAAAGTCGCCTTTGGAATGAACCCGCCAAAATATTAGAGCGGTTTTCGGCACATTGGCCAAAAACCGCTCTTTTAATTATAGGTGAAAATAATCACCTCGCTAAAGGGTGGAACGATTAGCTAAAAGATAGCCAGCTAAATCAACCATTCATTGAAGCTAAGAACTCTTCGTTGCTACGCGTATTCTGCATGTGCTTCATCAAGAACTCCATGGCTTCTTCTGGCTTCATGTCGGAAAGGTGCTTCCGCAAAATGAACAACCTTTGGACAGTATCCCTGTCGAACAGGAGGTCGTCCCGACGAGTGCTTGACATTGTGAGGTTCACTGCTGGGTACAGACGCCTGTTGGAAAGATTGCGGTCGAGCTGAAGCTCCATGTTACCGGTACCCTTGAATTCCTCAAAGATAACGCCGTCCATCTTGGAACCAGTGTCAATCAATGCCGTGGCAAGGATGGTAAGCGAGCCGCCACCTTCGATGTTACGGGCCGCACCGAAGAATTTTTTCGGCTTGTGCAAAGCGTTGGCTTCCACACCGCCAGATAACACCTTGCCACTGGCAGGTGCGACCGTGTTGTAAGCACGGGCGAGACGGGTAATGGAGTCGAGCAAAATGACCACATCATGGCCGCATTCGACAAGGCGCTTTGCTTTCTCCAAAACAATGCCGGCCACCCTTACGTGGTTTTCAGCAGGTTCGTCAAAGGTGGAAGCAACCACCTCGGCGTTCACGCTTCGCTTGAAATCAGTTACCTCCTCCGGGCGCTCATCCACCAGCAACACGATGATATAGCTCTCGGGGTGGTTTTTCGCAATGGCATTGGCGACATCCTTCAGCAGGAATGTTTTACCAGTTTTTGGCTGCGCCACAATCAAGCCACGCTGGCCCTTGCCAATGGGCGTGAACATGTCAATCGTGCGGGTGCTGTAATCACGCCCCGTTGGTGACGTGGTGAGGTTGTATTTTTCTTGCGGGAACAATGGTGTAAGGTAATCAAAAGGCACTCGGTCACGAATGTCTTTCGGGTCAAGGCCATTGATTTTGGAAACCCGCAACAGGGCAAAATATTTCTCACCTTCCTTAGGTGGTCGGATGGCACCCTTAACGGTATCGCCAGTACGAAGGCCGAACAGTTTAATCTGCGAAGGCGAAACGTAGATATCGTCAGGCGAAGTCAAGTAGTTGTAGTCCGCAGAGCGAAGGAAGCCGTAGCCGTCGGGCATCATTTCAAGGATTCCTTCACCTTCGATAATGCCGTCCAATTCAATGTCAAACCGTTCGCCGCCGCTGGTACGGGGTTCGTACACGATGGGTTCTTCGTCTGGCATGAACGGGGCATCAACAATAATGTCGGTATCCATTCCACCGCCACCTTGTACTGGGCGGTTTACGATGATTTCTTCATCTTCCATTTCTATTTCCTCGAAATCGTCGTCATCGTCGGGGTCAATCCTGGTTGGGACCTTTGGCGGGGGTGCAATCAAGCGCTCTGCACGGGCACTATATTCAGTACCAGCCGTCTTTTCACGGTCTCTATCCAGACGCCTGTCGCGAGGGTCTCTGCTGGGGGGGAGGTCCCTGCTGGGGCGGTCGCTACTGCGTAAGTCACGGTCACGAGGATCTCTATCCCTCAAATCCCGGTCGCCGCCACGGACATCGCGGTCACGCATGTCCCTATCACGAGGGTCACGGTCCCTAAAGTCACGAGGGTCGCGGTCACGCATGTCCCTAGGGTCCCTTTCGTTGCGCAGGGGTTCCCTTGTATCAGGTGGGCGACGGGTGCGGTCGGGTTGGTAATCGTCGTTGCGCACCTGATTGGCGTAGGCCGGCGAGGTTCTCCTGGCAACAGGACGTGGCTCTTCTGGTGCTTCAGGCTCTGGGGCAGGCGGTGGAGGAGGGGCAGCTTTCGTGCTACCAGAACCTTGTTGGTCAAGTATCTGTTTGATGAGTTCTTGCTTGGCCAAACGACGGAAGCCAGTAATTTCGAGGCGTTCTGCAATTTCCCTCAATTCGGGAACGAGCATGTCGTTCAATTGCGAAATGTCGTACATAATAAAATAAATAAAATTTTAGGAGGAAGGACAAAAGCCAATGGTGAACACCCCTTTTTCAGTGGGCGCTGATGGTTTTGTTACTCTCTAAAAGCACTTCACATTGAAGAAAATATTACTTGGTAGTGTTTCCTTTCGTCAATGGAATTGGAAAAAATGAAAGGTTTGATTGAATAATGGTGACTGAAAATCAGACTAAGTTCTTGAAAATGCGAACCGCCGTGCTGCCGGGGTTCCTTTTTGAAAGGAGTTGCCTTCTTGGGGTATTCTTGCCGAAGGGGATGTAAACGAGATTACGGAGCTATCCGCTTTTGGTTACATTCTGTGCCAACACATCTCAGTTCTCAACACTGTTTATTTCGTTCTAGTTATATTGAAAAAAAACAAAGGAGTTGCGGCGCTGAAGTGATTTATGAATGGCCGGCTGCCAAACAGGTGGCGTGATTCAGGTTGTGCGGCAAAAATACATACAAGTTTCAGAATTCAAATACTACCTTTGCCAAAAAGTTTTCTAAAAAGCATTTTTTTATTCGTTAGCTCCTGATTTGTAAAAAAATACAGTTGTTTGCAAAACTTAATTTTGATTCGGGAGATTGAAAACAGCTAAACGTCAGGCTGTCTTGTTGGGAAGCCGCACAGTGCCGATACACTACCAGAAGTAAACATCTTTGCCTTCCAAATAGTTTGCGTACTGTATTTCAACGAACAATCCTGATATTTATTGGTAAATTCAAACTTTAGCAATGCTTGAACTTGGGTTTTTAAAATCTAACAAAGAACGCGCCATTCAGGGCTTGAAAAAACGCAATTTCTCTGATGAAGCTATTCTGGTGATTGACCGCATACTGGAAGCGGACGAAATGCGCCGGACAGCGCAAGTAGAACTTGACAGCAACCTCGCAGAATCAAAGCGGTTAGCTGGTGAAATCGGTGGCCTGCTGAAAGCTGGCAATGCTGCCGAAGCGGAAGCCATCAAAGCCAAGGTCGCTATGCTCAAAGAGCAAGCCAAAGAGCTTGAAAACACCATGAGGGTTGCATCGGAGCGATCGGAAGAACTCTTGCTCACAGTGCCGAACATCCCCCATGATTCTGTGCCTTCAGGAACCAGCGCTGACGACAACGAAGTCCACCAAGCTTGGGAAAAGCCATTTCCAAGCCTGATACCAGGGGCTATACCGCATTGGGAACTGGCAAAAAAATACAATATCTTCGACCTTGAGCTTGGCACCAAACTGACGGGCGCAGGGTTTCCCGTATTCAGGGGCAAGGGTGCCCGCCTCGAAAGAGCGCTCATCAATTTCTTCCTCGACGAGGCTTCCCGTGCTGGTTACGAGGAAATAGCCCCGCCGCTCATGGTGAACGCCGCTTCTGCCCGGGCCACTGGCCAACTACCTGACAAAGAGGGGCAGATGTACTATGTAGAGCGTGACGATCTTTACCTCATCCCTACCGCTGAGGTGCCCGTCACCAATATCTTTCGTGACGAAATTGTGGATGAAAAGCTGTTCCCCATCAAGATGACGGGTTACACCCAATGTTTCCGAAGGGAGGCTGGCAGCTATGGCGCCCACGTGCGTGGGTTGAACAGGGTTCACCAGTTTGACAAGGTGGAAATCGTGCAGATCGCACACCCCGATACATCCTACCAACAATTGGAGGGGATGCTGGCTCACGTGTCTGGGTTGCTCGACAAACTGGAACTGCCCTATCGCATCCTTCGGCTTTGTGGTGGTGACATGGGTTTCACCTCTGCACTTACCTTCGATTTTGAGGTATGGTCAGCAGCCCAAGAGCGGTGGCTGGAGGTCAGTTCTGTTTCCAATTTCGAGACCTACCAAAGCAACCGCTTGAAAGTACGTTTCAAGGATGGCGGCAAGATGCGCCTTGCACATACCTTGAACGGCAGTGCCCTGGCGCTTGCCCGCATTGTGGCTGCGCTTTTGGAAAACAACCAGACAGCGGAAGGAATCAGATTGCCCAAGGTTTTGCATCCTTACACGGGGTTTGAAATCATTGATTGATTCAGATTGCTTGAATTGTTGAATTGCTGAATTGTTGAAATAAAAAAAGAGAGATAAATGCAATCGCTTGATATTGAAGCAATTAACCAACAGGTTTACCACGATAGTGCTTTTGTTGAACAACTGAACAGTGAAACGGCGAAGGTCATTGTGGGGCAAAAAAACATGATTGAGCGGCTGATGATTGGCTTGCTCACCAAAGGGCATATCCTGCTGGAAGGTTTACCTGGCCTCGCCAAGACTTTGGCCATCAAAACTCTTTCCACGGCTATCAATGCCAAGTTTCACCGTATCCAGTTCACACCAGACCTGCTTCCTGCCGACATCATCGGCACGATGGTCTATAACCCCGGCACAACGAAGTTTGCTGTACACAAAGGCCCCGTGTTTGCCAATTTCATCTTGGCAGACGAAATCAACCGCGCCCCTGCTAAAGTGCAATCGGCTCTGCTGGAGGCCATGCAAGAGCGGCAAGTGACCATTGGCGGCGAAACTTTCAAATTGGAAGACCCCTTTCTTGTATTGGCCACGCAAAACCCCATCGAGCAAGAAGGCACCTACCCATTGCCGGAGGCACAGACCGACCGTTTCATGCTAAAAGTGAAAGTTGGCTACCCGGAGAAGGAGGAAGAGCGCGAGATCATGCGCCGCAACTTGAGCGATGACGGGTTCGGGGAAATCAATCCCATCGTGCAGCCTGCAGACATCATCCGGGCGAGGAAGTCGGTTCAGAAGATCTACATGGACGAAAAAATCGAGCGGTACATCATTGACATCGTGTTTGCAACCCGCAACCCGAAGGAATACGGCCTGGCCAACCTCGCTCCATTGATTAATTATGGCGGCTCGCCCCGTGCATCCATCAATTTAGCGCTGGCTGCGAAAGCTTTGGCCTTTCTGCGCAGGAGGGGCTATGTGATACCGGAAGATGTCCGAAACATCTGCCATGACGTAATGCGTCACCGCATCGGCCTTACTTACGAAGCGGAGGCCGAGAACAAAACGCAGGAGGACATTATTAATATGGTGTTGAATAAGGTAGAAGTGCCTTGACGATTGCGGATTGCAAGATTTTGGATTGCATTATTTCTCGAAGCGCTACTTTTTACTTTAGCCTTTCTACTTTTTACTTGAAAAAATGGGTCAGTAATCGGAAAAAAAGGTTTTGGGGCTGCTTTCTGGGAATAGGATATTTCAAGGTCGCTTAGCCAGAAGGGTCAAAAAAGCTGGTGAACGGTTTGTTCGAGGCTAAAGAGGGGCAACCATTTCGGGAATCCATAATTGGGTGCATATTTTTTCAAAAAATACTTGTGCCTTCTGAATTGCAGTTGATTCTTTGAAGCGCTGGATTTCGGCTAAGTTGAAAACTCATGCTCTCAATTCACCATATAGTGGCGACTAAACCGCAATCTGATAATTTTACCGCTGCTTAACATTTATCATTCATCCTAATTTAGTGCTTACATTATTAAGAACCAACCAAGTTTTTTACAGCATGATGTTGATTGTTTACATCTTGCTGCTGCGGTTTTCCGTTTTTATTGCGCCGTTCCAATGGGAGCCATCCGGTCATGGCATCCTATGCGAAATGCTGTACAGAGCAGTTGGTTCGCAAAGCCTCTTGGCACATATCATTGCGATGATTTTGCTGGTAGGGCAGGGCTATATCGTCAACCTTATCGCAATCAATTATCGGCTTTCCAACGAGATAAACCTATTTCCGGGCTTGTTCTATATTTGGTGCTGCTGCGCAATTCCCGACTTCCTATACCTTTCGCCAGTTTTGATTGGCAATACCTTCTTCCTAATTTCACTTTACCAAATCTTCAATACCTATAAAAACCCAGCCTGTGCCGACAATATATTCAATTCGGGACTGTGGCTGGGCGTGGCAAGTTTGTTTTACTTTCCTTTTGTTTTCTTCTTCATCGTACTGTTGGCGGCCTTGAGCATTTTAAGGGCTTTCAACCTCCAAGAAGTGCTCATGATATTATTAGGGATGTTGCTACCCTATTTTCTTACTGGACTATACTTCTTCTGGTTCGACAGTTTTAACTATTTCTGGGAAACGCAGGTTAGTCGAAATTTTGGATTCTTCGAATTTAGCCGAATTCCATTGACTTGGGACGTTTGGGTCAAATTCGCTTTGTTCATCGGAGCAATGGCTTACGTAATCATAAACAGCAATTTTTACCTTACCAAGAAGAACATCCAAGTTCAAAAAAAAATAAACATTCTCTATTGGGTACTGATTGCTGCTGGCTTGTCGGTTCCCTTTCAGGTTCACATCACCTTCGAGCATTTAATGATGCTTGCTCCTACATTGGGCGTCTTCCTTGGGCTTTCGTTCACGGCCTTCAAACCCCAATGGGCCGAAGCCATCCATTTCTTGATGTTGGTTCTGGTGATGGTCCTACAATTCGTGCCTTGGCAGTTGTAGGTTGAAATTGCTGAATTGCTATATCGTTAGATTGTTGAAATTGTTGAATTGCTTCACGGCAACAACCCCCAGCAATTTTAACAATCAAACAATTCAACAATCCCCCTCACTTCCGCTTCAGATTCAAATAATCCAAGAAGTAAATAACCCGCAAAGACAGGCTGTTGCGCTGCGGTATATCGCTGAACCGCCCAATTCCCTCCCGATAGGAATAGGGGATTTCATCTTTCAGGCGAGTGAACTGTTCCGTGTTGTTTTTCCATACAATAAAAATGTCGCTGCCAGGTGCGAAGCGCCAGCGATAGACGCAGTCAACGGTGAATCCATTGAAGCTGTTGTCGCTGAAGGCGTCATAGCTGGTAGGGCCAAGCCTGCCGTCGCTTTGCAGCTCATGGAAGCTGGCATATTCGGCTTTTGACCAATAATGCCGAAGCCGGAAGGAGAGGGACATATTGTTAGTGAAAATATAGGTGGTGTTGAAGATATTCTCCACTGTGATATTGTCCCTACGCCCAAAAATGACTTTTGCACTGTCAATGGTATTGACGTAGCCCACATCGTTATTTAAATTGAAGCTTCCTATTTCCCAGAAAAAAGAAAGTTTGTCGCTGGCCCTGAAGCGTGGAGAAACGGTGATATTGAAACGGCGGCGTCCCTCCTCGTCGAATTTTCGGAAACTAGTTTGCAGGTCGAGCGCAAACCGCTTGCGGTAGTCCGTGGAGACAAAGCCGCCCACGTTCCAACTCGTGGGAAAGCGGTAATACTGGCTGAAATCGTCCCGCCTTGGGTCGAAATAGTCGAAAGTCTCGACCGGCTCCATGAAGGTGAACATGCCAAAGCCCACCCGTTCCTTCGTTACCATGAAGGCATCCAACCCAACTCCAAAATCTGCGAAAACATTGGGCCTTTGTAGTCGTTCATAATCGCTGAACAGCGTGACTTGTGCCTCCAGGAAATTGCCAAATGGCTCATTTTGATTGAAACTGCCCTGGAATCCCAACGCCCTTTCATTGGCGCTGAACAAGAAGCCGAGGTCATTGGGGTCGAAGTCATAGCTCTCCACACTGTAGCCGAGGTCGAACCGCCATTTGCCACTGGTCTTGCTGATTTGACCAGAATAATTGTGCCCGAGGTCAGTAGCATCTGGATAGTACTTTTGGCTGAGCACGGCCTTTCCCTCAAAGGCATAAGACTGTGCCTTGTTGCGGAGCGTAAACGTGGTGCCAGTCACGTTGGCGTCATAGTCGTCGCCACGGCGCAGCACATTGGTGTTGATGAGCGTCGCAAAAGAGTTATTGGGCAGGTTCTGGTCGAGTACTGCGATGTTGTAGTTGGTGAGCGGGCTGGTCAGTATTTTCCGCTTCTCGCCCGTTTCTAGGTTCCTCGCCACTGCATAGGTCTCTGCCGAGATGGCGTTGAACACCCCGATGCCCAGGCCGCCATTGGTTCTGCCTGAAATCTTAGTTGCATTGATGAGTTGGGATTCCGTTGGACTTTCCAGCAGTACTTCTAAGCTGTCCAATTTTAAAAAAACGTCATAATAGTGCAGTGGAGTCCCTCCAACCCTGCGGGAGTAGAACAGGTCGCCCTTGTTGAAAAGCTCGGTGCCCTCCGTGAAAAACTGGCGGTTTTCGTCGAACCTGACCTCGAAGGGCGAAAGGTTGAGCACCCGGTTATCGGAGCGCACCTGCCCAAAATCGGGGATGAGCGTTGCGTCGAGGGTGAAGGCGTCGTTGATGCCGTACTTGATGTCCATGCCGCCGTTCACACTGCGGCCCCAGTTGCTTTTGGGAGAACTGTTTTTGTCATAAAAGTTTTCCGCATACACTGAGAAATATGGTGTTGCGGAGAGGCGCACTGGCGATTTGATGTCCGTAAAGCCACTGATGCTGCCTGATTGGTTGAGGTAACCGTTGATATTGGGGTTCACCTCGTTCCAGAAACTGGTCTCCCTGCTACGGCGTACTTCCCGTACAAAGTTCACGTTCCATGTCTGCGCAGGCGCATTTGAGAAGCGGATAGCGGAGTACGGGATTTTTATTTCTACATTCCAACCATCCGCGGTGCGTTCCACATCGCTGTCCCACACGGCATCCCAAGAGCGGTCGCCAGAGGACATGACGCCTCCAAAGCCACCACCCTCTGCAGTAGCTGAGAATTTGGTGTCGAACTGTATGCCAGAGGGGGTCACGGCAAAGCCCACGCCGTTGTTGCCGTCGCGGTAGGCGTCAATGATGACAGCGAACCAATCGGTGTTGCCGATATTGTCCCGTTCGGTCATTTGCCGGAGGATACTGTCGGGCTTTTCATCGAACAAGCTCGCCCCGATGTAAAGCGCCGTGTTGTCGTACAACACTCTAACCTCGCTGCGCTGGCTGGCTGGCTTGCCGGGGTTTGGGGTGTTTTGAATAAAATCAGTGGCTGGGCTGGTGTTTTGCCAAGCTGGTTCGTCCAATTGGCCATCAATGCGGATGCCCTGCAAGATTCGGGTGGCTGTGGCGTTTTTCTTTGTGATTTCGGGTGGCTGTGCCAATACCAGGCTCGTGGCAAAGGCCGTAAATAGTGATGTGAACAGGAATTTCATACTTTTAAATTAGTAAAAAACGGGGCGTCGCTCCAAAAGTTGTCAAAGGCAAAATTACGACGTCACGCACTGAAGCCAAAAGACATTTTATTACTGGGAATGTAGTACAAGTTTGTCAGCTATAAGTAGGTCCGTGACCGTAAAGGGATTACCTATGCACCCTCCCTTTGAAATTGACAAGTGACCTCAAAGTCCAACTTGAATAGAAAAATGAATTCAAAAAACGACAATTCCCATTTTAGACGTTATTTTGCATCCCTTCAAAGCTGTGACCATACCAAAAACATAGGCAGTTTAAGTGAACAACTTACTTCCACATTTTATTCAAGAGCAACTGCTGGCCGAAAAGCGCCACGGCAGCTTTACAGCCTATACCTTGTTTGTGGACATGTCGGGCTTCACTCGCCTTACCGAGACCTTGCTGAAACAGGGTACAGCCGGGGCGGAGCGCCTTTCCAATATCCTGAATGCCATTTTCGAGCCAATGGTGCGGCAGGTTTATGCCGCAGGAGGCTTTATTCCCTATTTTGCTGGCGATGCTTATACGGGCATTTTCCCGACGGGCAGTTGCGATTGCAATGCGGCTAAACTGCTGGCGCTGGCGCAACGGCAGTTCGAGTTGTTAGCACAGGCATCGGCAGGTTTTAGCGAGTTCGAGGTGGGGATAAAAACTGGGCTTTCGTTCGGCAGGGTTGATTGGGGAATCGTGGGCGATGAGCACAAGTCCTACTATTTCAGGGGGCCTGCCATCGAAGGCTGTGCGCATGGCCAGACGCAAGCACAGCAGCAGCAAATCATTGTTGACGAAGCGTTTCGACAGGAATTGGGCAATACAGTTCCATTGGCCAACTGCGCCAAAAAAGGTTACTATATTATTGAAGAAAAGCCCGATGCAACAGCATTGCAAGCTTCCTTGACAAATGCCTTGCCCGACCTGGAGCCAGCGGTACTTGCGCAATTTTTGCCAAAGACACTACTGGAGTTTAACCATCACCGGGGCGAGTTCCGCACGGTTGTGGCGGTCTTCATTTCATTTGAGGGCATCGTAGAATACGAGCTGCTGAATAGCTTTGCAACAGAAGTGCTGAACCAAATCCACAATTTTTCAGGCTATTTCAAGGAAATTGATTTCAGCGATAAAGGCGGTGTGATCGTCTCTTTTTTCGGTGCACCGGTTTCATACGAGAACAACGTGGAGCGAGCGTTGGAATTCGTGATGTCGTTGCAGGACGAACTGCTGCCCTTGCAAATCAACAATGGCCTGCATTTTAAGGTAGGGATTGCCGAAGGCATCGCTTATGCCGGCGTTATCGGCGGAGTGGAGCGCAGCCAATATGCTGCCGTTGGCAACCGGGTGAACATCGCCGCCCGCCTGATGATGAGTGCCAAATGGGGGGAAGTGCTCGTTGACGAGTCAGTACACAAGAACCGCAATTACCGCTTCCAGCACACTGGCGACATCAGTTACAAAGGATTGAAAGCGCCTATTTCCACCTACCAGTTGATGGGGCGCAACCAACAGGAGCACCGGCCATTCGATGGGGTAATGGTGGGAAGGGAAGCTGAATTGGACAAGTTGGAAGCATTTGCGTTAAATGCTTTTGATGAATCAAAAACTGCTATCGCCTATGTCTATGGGGAGCCGGGCATTGGCAAGTCGAGGCTTTCCTACGAGCTGCGCAACCGCTTGCGAAAGCGCCGATGCCCTTATTGGATGGTATGCCAAAGCGACCAGATATTGCGCAAGCCGTTCAACCCCTTTGTTTACCTGCTTAGGACTTATTTTGGCCAAAAATCTGCCAATACGGCTGAGGCCAACCTGATGAACTTCATCAAAGAGTTTGGCTTGTTGCTGAACGACCTTTTGGAGGTTCCAGACCCCGCTTCGGAACCCATCAAACGGGAAGTGGTGCGCACAAAGCCCATTTTTGCGGCACTCATCGGCCTTAAGACCACCCACTCCCTTTGGGACGAACTGGATGCACTTGGCCGCTACCGGAACACGCTAACGGCGCTTACTGCCCTGGTACAGGCCGAGGCCCTGCTCGGCCCTGTGGTACTGGAATTGGAAGACGGACATTGGTTCGACGACAGCTCACGTGAGTTCCTCAACGAGTTGATTGGGCGAATCCGCCACATGCCAGTATTCCTTTTGGTCACCTCCCGCTACGACGACGACGGCGGCAAGCCAAATATTTTCAGCTCTACCGTGCTGGAAAAGAACGAGTTGGCCATGCTCGAAATAGACCTAAACATCCTTGATGCAGAAGCGATGAAGGGCTTTGCGAAGCAACGGCTTCAAGGCGAAGTAAGCCCCGACTTCGTGGAACTGCTGCTGCGAACCACCAATGGCAATCCCTTCTACGCTGAGCAAATGCTCGAATACTTCATCGAGAGCCGCCAGCTCGAAGAGCGCCCTGATGGCTGGATGGTAAAGGACGCCAACGTCCGGGTCAGCGACAGCATTCAATCGGTGCTCACCGCCAGGATTGACCGGCTGAGCGGCTTGGTGAAGGAAACCATCAAGGCGGCGGCGGTCATTGGGCGTGAGTTTGAACTGCCCGTGCTGACAGAGGTGATGCTGGCCAACGAGGAGTTGATTCAGTTCAACGGAAACAGCAAGGCCGTGCTGAACGAGCAGGTGAAGACGGCAGAACGGGCCCAAATATGGCAGGCCATGAACGAGCTTCGCTATATTTTCAAGCACTCGCTATTGCGGGAGGCCGTTTACGACATGCAGCTAAAAACGAGGCTGAAAGAACTGCATCAGCTCATTGGCGAAGCCATCGAAAAACTCTATGAAAACAACCTGGAGCAGCGCTACGTGGACCTGGTGTTCCATTATGAGCAGGCCGAAGACGAGGCTAAACTGAGGGAATACTTGCAAAAAGCTGCTGATTCTTCCAAGGGTTTTTACCAAAACCAACAAGCGCTTCATTACTACGACAAACTCATAGCCATACTTGAAAAACAAGGGGACGACCATGAAAAGGCAAAGACACTGCTTAAACAATCAAGCATCTTGGAACTGGTGGGGCGGTGGGATGAGTCGGAAGTACTAGCCCGTCAAGCCCTGGAAGTGGCCCGAAAGGTTAACCATGACAAGTTGCTAGGCAGAGCAAACGACGCGCTTGGCTATCTGCTCATGCTGAAGGGACGCTATGAGGAGGCCCACGGCTATTTGGAAACAGCAGCGGCCTATTTTGGCTCCAGCCACGACGACCGTGGTACCTCCAAGGTTTATGGACACCTCGGCACCCTTTATTTCCGAAAGGGCAAATACGAAGATGCCAAGCTGTATTTCATCAAGAGTATCCAAATTGCGCAGCGCTACTCGCATACCTCTTCGCTGGCGCAAATCGTAGCGACGCTCGGCCTTACTTATATGAACCTCGGCAAGTACGATGATGGTATCCGATGGCAACAAAACCAATTAGAGGCCTGCCAGGAAGTAAACGACCGACAAGGCATGGCCACCCTGCTCACCAATATGGGCATTGTCTATTTTGAAAAGGGCGAGTACAACCAGGCGCTCGACTGCTACCAACGTGGCCTTTCGTTGGCGGAAGAATTGGGCAACAAGCAACTCATATCCATTGCCATTGGTTGCATCGGCACTGTTTGGCAACGGAAGGGCCGATTCGACCTGGCCGAGGAGCATTTTGAGCATGACCTTGCCCTGACCGAGGAACTCGGCGACAAACAGGGCATCTGCATCGCATTGGGACTAATGGGCGATCTTTACAGTGTCATGGGCAAGTTCGACGAGGCCATTGGCTATATGAACCGCAACCTGAAACTGGCCGAAGAACTGGGCTATCGAAAGGGCATGGCAAAATCGCTAAATACTTTGGGTGATATTTATTTTTACAAGGGCGATTTGGAAGTTTCCATAGAATATTATGACCGCTCCATAGCGACTACACGGGGCATTGGCAATAAGCTGGTGCTCGGATTCAGTTTGGTGGAGAAGTCCAATGTACTGCTTGCAAAAGAAAGCTACGACGAGATATTGGAAAACCTTCGGGAGGCAACGACCATAGCAGAAGAAATCAAGCATCCCGACCTATTATTTGAAGTAAGGCTGATGGCTGGCAAGTTGGCGGTTAAAAAACAAGAAATTGAGGAAGCAAAGAATGTGTTCGATGCTTTATTGGATTTAAAACGTGGCAGAAGGGACGAGGCAATGGTACAATATGAGTACAGTAAAATAGAAACTGGTCATGAGCATAAAGAAAGGGCTTTGGAACTGTTCAGGAAATTGTTCAATGAGACACCAGCCCATGCTTACCTGTTGAAAATCAAAGAGTTGGAAGGATGACTCCTCCTTGCGACCACCTTAATTTGCTTATAATTTTTCGGTTGCTGCCGCCTCTTTTTTTGCAGCGGCTGCCTCGGTATTTCTACCTAATTTTTCCAATAATATTGCTTTGGTCTTTAAATATTGGGCACGTTCGGAACGCTTTGTTTCATTCGTGCAGACGTATTCAGACCATTTTAATGCTTTGCGAAGCAATAGTTCGTCAAGGGCGACTTTTGAAATGGAAACAGCATAATAGTCAAGGTCTGCATGGAGATTTTTATAGTGCTCAAGTATGCGGAATTCAATGAGGGCATCTACCATATATGCCAATTCGTATAGGTCGCCATTACGGACAAAATGGGCTGCTTTTGCCCTTGCCAGCAGCTCGTTGCGATGCGGGAGGTTGGGGGTTTTCAGCAATTCTATCAAGTCCAATTCAGCCTGAGAGTCGAACATGTGACCTTCATAAGACTGAAAGCTGATATTCGCTTTAATTTGCTTGTCTATTGTCTCATATATTTTGTCGTCCACGTCGGCTAATCCTACGGCTTCGCCAATTTCCTCCCTGTTGTCTATGATGATCTTGAATTCCCGGGACGTGGGGTTGTTTAAGAACATTTTGGCGGCAGCCCAATATGACTTATCCATGAAATGGTCTTTGGTCATAAGGCTCAGGTAATTCTTGGTGATTTCCGCTTCTTTTTTTTGCTCACCAGCCATGCGCAAAGTGAGGATATAATCAAACATCATGGCTGGGTTGCGCTCGCCGTTTCTATAGCGTTGCTCCAATTCCGCCCGGCTGCGGCCCGGCGTCACGGCCATTTTGGCCCAGTCGAAAAAAACGTTGCCGCCCGTGTGAGCGCCTACTATCCGGTGTATTTCTTCGCCGCCAGGTGAGATAAAAAGATAAGTTGGAAAAACTTGAACGCCATATTTGTCTTTCAGCAAATCGCCTTGTGCCATCTCCATGTCATATTTCACATTGATGAACTTCTGGTTGAAATAATTGGCAATCTCGGGCCGGGTGAAGACTTCTTTGTCCATTTTCTTGCAGGGTGCGCACCATGAAGTATAACCGTCCAAAAAGATAATCTTCCCAGTACGATCGGCTTTGTCCAATATGTCGGACCAAGAAGGGTTGTCGTCGAAGTCCACACGGTCATAGCGGATTTGCTGGGCAAACAAAGCAAATGGGAGGTGGAACAACGTAAAGAATACTAAGGAAAGGAAGAAGGCAAATAACTTCATCTAATGGCTTGTTTTTGAGTGAGAAGAGGGAATCACTGTATTTTCTGTTGGCACATATTTAGGACAAGATAAACCTTGAGCCACAGGTATGTCTTTTTTTTGCAAAACAGTTGCTTATCGCTTGCAAACATACCAATTTTAAATAGTTCTGAAGTGTACCCAAAATGAAAAGCATATTCCTTGCCCTGCGCTGACGCCTTTAGCATAGCCTTTAGGTCATGGAAAAACTGACCAAGTAGCATGATTTAATCCTACAAGAATGGGTTGATTAGCTAACTTTATGTAGGCATTAAGCAACACAGCTGAAGTAAATGTAAGTTTTTCGTGACTTTGTGTGGGTAATTTCATTTATACTCAACGCCAATAGGTTTTGTGCATTTTCAATATTGCCTTGGGCTATTTGCACAAAACCTATTGGTGCGCAGTATGACAGCTATCATCTTGTAACCCACTATTCAAAGGCAGGAATTTGGCAAACGTCCATCAACAACATCTATCTTTTTTATAGAACATCTGCATTTACACGTTTCGTTAAGGGCTTGATTTTGATGTTTTGTTAAAAAGATAGATGTGCGAGAGGAGATTCATGCTTCCCCACGTAGTAACGTGGAGTTACAAGATGATAAATGTTTACCCATGCAAATTCACGAAGAAACAAAATGTGGAGGCATTTTTTAGGCATTACGATGTGCAATGGATTGCAAAGCTCAGTTTCCTAAGTGCTTTTAAACATACATCATTTTCTAAGTAGTGT
>JALHQW010000012.1 GCA_022841745.1 Saprospiraceae bacterium
TTCCCTGGAACAGTTCACCGAAACAGTCGCTTACTACCACACCTACGAGAAGCGACGAAAGCGAACCAATTTCTTGGAACAGTTATATTTGTTAAAATTAACTTGACGCCCATGCGATTTTTTCGGGAATGATAGATGTAATTCGTTCATTATCAACGTGCTATTCTGTGGGTAATGGAAAGACTTTCAAAGTTTAGTAAACGTTGGCCGACGACCTTCGGAAGTTGTTTTTTAAACGTTACTTATTCACTAATTTTTTTTCATAAAACCTCATTTTCTCAAAAACCATTTGAACATATCCCCTCCCCATCCTTTTTATCTACACAAAGCAACAAGGACATAACCAATTGAGAATCAACCGAATCCATTCTGCCATTGCTGCTTTGTGAAACAACTATTTCCTTCTAACCATTAAAAACTTAAGCTTATGTTACGGTATTCCATCGTTTTCTTCGTTGTGGCAATACTTGCCGCCATTTTCGGTTTCACTGGTATCGCCGCAGGTGCTGCTGGCATTGCCAAGATACTGTTCTTCGTCTTCATCGTGCTTTTCCTTGTCTCTTTGGTGAGTGGCCTGTTGAAGCGTGCATAAGAAACAACGCACATCTTTTTCTTGCTCATAGAATGCAAGGCAGGCACGTTTTTATGTGCCTGCCTTTTTATGTAATTAGCAGATGGGAGATGGGGATGGTTTTCTGCATGTCAGTAGCATTACTTGTTCCAAATCTCCTGTGTTCAACACCTTTTACTAACTGACAAATCGGCATCAAATGATAAAGTTTGTAATTATCGGAATCTTGGGTGCATCGGCGATGATGCTGCTGTTGAACGCTTGCAAGACAAGCCCATCGGCCACCAACCCTGTCAACACCCTGGATGAAAAAATTAACGCTGTCAGGGATGAGGAGGGGGGCTATACCCTCAGCCTGCCCTTGCTCGGCAACTGGAAAATTTACCAAGGGCCTGCGCCCGACAAAATCAATTGGGAAAGATTCTCCGAGACCAAGGAAGAAGCCGTCTATTTCCCACCTGCAAAGGATAAGGGGCGCATTTACTTCGCCGTGGAGTCCAAAAAGGGCGATACGACCATCATTTCGGAGCGGCAAATACTGACCAGTGAGCAGCCAAACTTCCGAGACCTCGGAGGCTTGCCCACAAAAGACGGGCGCTACGTAAAATGGGGCACTGTCTATCGCAGCGGCCAGCTTTCAGAACTGGGAAGAAAGGACTTGCAATACTTCTCGAAATTGGGAATACGCACGGTGGTTGACCTTCGCAACGACCTCGAAGTGGCCAAGGAACCTGACCTTTACCCCAAGGGCGTGAAATACGTGCAGCATTCCCTCAGCGACAAGGAGGGAAAGGCTTACAGCCGTTTGAAGCAAATGGTGCTCAAGGAAGGCTACCGCCGTGCAAAGGCGAAGCAGCTTTTCGTGGACGTGATGAAGTCTTTCGCCGATACCCTGGCCTCGGATGTCAAACCCGTGTTTGACCTCATGCTAAGCGATAAGCCACAGACACCGTTCCTATACCACTGCACCGGTGGAAAAGACAGAACCGGCTTCACCACCGCCGTGATTTTGCTGGCCCTCGACGTTGACCGGAAGGTCATCGTCAATGACTACCTTATGTCGAACTACTACCGCCGCGACAACAACCTCCGAAGCATCAAGCGGGCGAGGCTCATTGGCCTCGACGCCGAGACGCTGGAATACGCCATCTTGGTTCGTGAGGAGTACATGGATGCGGTCTTCGACGTGATTGACAACAAGTACGGCGGCACAGACGCCTACCTGGAAACCAAGTTTGGCTTGACGCCGGAGAAGCGCAAGGAATTGAAAGAGCGCTATACCTCGCCCTATTTCTTCCGCAATGGAGAACCAGTAGAGGACACCGCCGCTGACAGTTCCACCACCAACAAGCAATAAATTATAATTGATGCCTAAGCTTTTGAAGAGAACCCTGTTGTTCGTGCTCATTGCGGGAGCAGCTTTTTTTATTGCCGTGAAATGGGGAGAAGACCGGGTGGTGCGATTCGCCGAGCGGAAAATTGCGGAGTTGGGCATCCTGCGCTATGACTCGCTGCACGTGGAACTGATGGAGGGCGACGTGACCTTCGTAGGTGCCACCCTCGACTGGAAAGTGCCGGAAGCAGGCAAGCACCTCCACCTTTATGCCCCTGAAATCCGCATACGGGGTATTAAATGGAAAAAGCTGTTTTACGATAAAAAACTAAAGATAAAATCGCTGAAACTGGACTCCCCCGACATCACCGTGCGGGAAATACCCGTGGACAGCTCGGCCAAGGATACCCCACCCATTGCGGAGCAAAAAGACGCCCCGGCCCTGGAGGTGCTTGAACTGGAATTTGAAAAACTAAAGCTGGAAGGCGGCTGCCTTGAATTCCTACAGCCACTGCGCCGTAAGGGTGAAGTGGCCACTGCCACGGCGGGCAGCGTCAATGTCTCGTTCACCGACCTGAAGTTCAACCTGCAGGCCGACGTGGTGACTGCGCCCACCATGAAGAAGGCCAACCTAAAGCTGTACGGCATGGAAGTGGACCTGCCGGGACACTCGCACCGCTTCACGCTCGACTCCTTCGAGTTGGATAAAAAGGACAGCCTGATAGCAATTTCAGGGCTACGACTACAACCCAACGACAGCCCTGCAGCGCTATTCGCCAAGTCGAAGTACAAAAAGGCTTGGCTCGACATCTCGCTGAAACAGGCCACGGTGAGCGGTTGGGAGTTCAAACGGCTGCTGAAGGAGGGGAAATTCATAGCGCAGGCCATCCGCCTCACGGGCCTCGACCTTCGGGTACGAACCAACCAAAACCTGCCCAACGACCCCAATGACTACAAACCCATGCCACAGGAGATGCTGGCCAAGGCCGGGTTGCCCATCCTTGTGGACAGCCTTTTGCTAGAGGAAGGCAGCCTCCGCTTCGAGAACGTGGGCAAGGGCAAGTCCGAATTTGGCATCCTTGAGTTTGCACCGCTCACCGCCACCATCACCAACCTGACCAACGACAGTGCCCGCATTGCGCAGCAAAAAACAATGGTGGTGGACGTGCACGGAAACTGCCAGCGGGAACACCATATCGCCAATACTTTCTGGTTCAACCTCGCCAGCCCCAACCATGCCTTCCGCTTCAAGGGGAGTGCCGCCGACTTGCCGTTCGCCAGCCTGAACAGCTTCATCAAGCCCTGCGCCAACGTGGCCTTTGAGGGAGGCATGATGAACAAATTGAGCTTTGAGGCAAGCGGCAACGCCAAGACCGTGGCGGGTAAAATGAGCATGGAATACGAAGGCCTCGACTTTGCCCTGCTCGACCAAGACCGCCAAAAGCGCAAGCTGCTGACCAGGGTGGTTGACCTGTTTTTTGTTGACGAAGACAACGACCAGGGCGGCGATGCTTTTAACAAAGGAGAAATCAGCGCCCGGCGAAACCCCCAAAAGTCCTTCATCAACTATTGGTGGCTGGCCATTCAGTCTGGCATAAAGACCTCCCTGCTGGAGGACGAGCAACTGGAAAAAATTGACAGATTCACTTTAAGGCGCAAACAACGGCGGAAAGAGAAGCGGAGTTGAACATTGGCCCACCTCGCCCGTTTTACCGCCCAAAATCGGAATCTGACATGGGCCAATCATCATCCCTTGCGAACAATTTAAAGGTCGGTGCACTTGATGCCACTGACCTTCGCCAATACCCCGCAAGGCTCAGCTTCGAGCCATTGCTCCGCTACTGGCAAAAACAGCTCGAATCGGGCACCGCCCAAAGGCGGCTGTTGGCAAAGGAGGTGCTAACCCAAGCCAAGAAGCTGCCCGCCCTTTGGGAACCCATCGAGGACACAAGCTGGCTTGCCCAACACCACGACCTGCTCGACCTGATGCTTACGCCCATCTTTCCTACTGCATCCGAAGACACGGTGTTCGGCAAGGCTTATGCGCCCTGCAGCGATAACGCTTTTTACCAGACTCCTGACTGGAAGCCCGAATTCGACACAGCTTCATCTTTGGTGGAAGGGGATGCCGTGCTGCCTTTTCGCCATTTCGACCTGTACCTCTGTGCAGCCATTGTAAGGGCCTGCCACAACAAGCCCCTGCGCTTCGACCTGCCTGCTCCGCCAGCCTTGGTGGTGGAAGACAAAATGGGCATTGAGCGGTATTACCGACCGGAAGTGAACATGGACTTCGTGGAAGTGAAAGCTGTTGGTAGCAAGCCATCCATCAGTAAAAATGGTGTGGAGCAGTTGCTGAAAAACATTTACGACTTGGAGTCCCTGTTCAAGCAGCTTCCGCCACATAAGTTTGAAATTCAAGGTTTTATAACCACCCTGTATGAGGAAGTGACCGTGGAAACAGCACTCTCCCTACTCAATTCCCTGTTGCTCCGCAAAGACGCCTTCAAGACGAAGGAGAACATTGCGCAGCTCGAAAAACTGCTTTCCTCCTTTCTGTCCATGCCCCGGCTGCGGGTGGGGGTTTTGCCGTTGAACAACGATGAAATGGATGGTGCCTGTACTATTGGCGAGCCTGCGCTCGGTATTTTGAATCTGAGAAAAGGGGCGAATATCTCCTTGGATGTGAATGCGCACTACGGCAAGGCATGGTACTATGGTGACACAGTCATCTCGGAGCAAGTGGAGGCAGGCGGGGCACTGGCTAAGCAAGGCATCCATTCCCACTTGGTAGCACCACTGAAAAACAGCAATGGCAAGGTCATCGGCCTGGTGGAACTGGGCGCCGACGAGCCGTTTGCCATCACTAGCTTCACGGAGATTCAGTTCCACAAGGTACTACCGCAACTGAGCCGATGCATGGAACAGCAACACGAGGAACAGCAGAACCGCATTGAGGCCATTATGCGGCAGAAGTTCACGGCCATGCACCCTAGCGTGGAGTGGCGGTTCGTGGAAGTGACCGAGCGTTACCTTTCCAAGATGGAATCGAAGGGCCGTGCCGTGATGGAACCCATACAGTTCAAGGACATCTACCCGCTTTATGCACAGTCTGATATTGTCAGCTCCTCGCTCATACGCAACCGCACCATTCGGGAGGACATCAAAGCGCAGTTGGAGATACTGCAGCACCTGCTGCAACAGTTAGCGAGGCGACTTGAATTTCCGCTCTTGCAACACTTGCTCGGCAAGGTGGACAGTTACCTCGAAGGCCTCCAAGACGAAATGCAAAGCAGCGACGAGCCTTTTTTCATGAACTTCATCCTGAACGACATACACCCCGTCCTGCGGGAGTTTGCGGAACGGGACGCCAGCATAGGGAAGTCCGTGCAGCGTTATTTCAACAAGCTCGACCCGACTTTGGAAATCGTCTATATGCGCCGCAAGGCTTACGAGGAGAGTGTGAACCTCATCAACGACGCCCTGTCGGAGTGCGTGGACGCCGCCGAGGAGCAGGCGCAGCGCATGACGCCGCATTTTTTTGAAAAATACCAGACCGATGGCTTGCAGTTCGAACTTTATGCGGGCGAGTCGCTGCTGCGGCGGGGCAAGTTCTCGGAGTTCCAATTGAACAACCTGCGGCTATGGCAATTGAAGACCATGTGCGAGGTAACCCGCCGGATGCGGGAGCTTCAGGAAGTGATGCCCATGCCGCTTGAAACGGCGCAGTTGGTGTTCGTCTATGGCCAACCCATCAGCATCAAGTTCCGCATGGACGAGAAGTTCTTCGACGTGGACGGGGCCTACAACCTCCGCTACGAAATCATCAAAAAGCGAATTGACAAGGCCTGCGTGCTGGACACCGGGGAGCGCCTGACACAGCCGGGCAAAATCGCCATTGTGTACGCCACCGAACCGATGCGCAAGCTGTACCTGGAGTTTTGTGATTACCTCATTGTCCAGGACCTGGTAGAACCCGAAATCGAGGAACTGGAATTGGAGAAGTTGCAAGAAACCCAAGGCCTGAAGGCGCTGCGGGTAACGGTGAAATGAGGAAGTGAACATCGGTGTGGGATGGCCGTTTTCCATTAAATCCAATACTGTATGAGCGACCAGAACCTCCAACTGAAAAAACTCGTGAAATTTCACCAAGATAGTGCAGGCTACTATTACGCCTGCGCCAATATCACGACCGAGGATGACCTCCGGGAGCTGTTTAAGTCGTTGGCAGAAGGGCGCTCCCAAATGGCGGTCTCGCTAAAGTCACTGTTATCCGAGGAGGTGGACAAAGAGCTTTGGATGCTCCGCAATGTGCTGTCGTACTTGCAGCAGGGCTGGCGCAATATGAAATTGGCCCTCATCGCGAACAACCGTCCCGAAATATTGCGGCATTGCCTCAAGAACGAGCATGAGGTATTGGGCAACTATGAGCAAATAATTTATGGTGAAGAAGAATCGGATGAGGTGTTCCGCCAAAGCATATATCACCAACAATTACTTAAAATGAGCATTGAAAGGATATTGTCAACGCCTTATGTCAAGTTTAGCCGACAGAAAAACTTGCGCACTGATTTGATGGCAAAAGCTGCGTGATTACTCATTTTATCAATTTTATTTAAAAAAAAATAAACCAGATTTGAACATCACCCTACCCTTCTCGTTTTAATAAAAAACAACATATCCAAAGATTCCTGTTAGCGCCCCATTAAAAAAAAAATCATTTTTACTACCCGAATTCTTGCATTTAATCTTAGAAGAAGACCAAGCCGCCCGTGCGAATTGTATGCACGCACGGGCGCTTTTTTACAAAGCTTAATTAGAAGAAAAATTTGAGTTTCCCCTTAACCAAACCGATTCAACCATTTTTTTATCTAACCATTAAAATCACTTAAATCATGAGTGCATTCACAGACAAGGTCCGTGGCAACTGGAATGTTGTCAAGGGCAAATTGAAGAAAGAGTACGCTGACCTCACCGACAACGATCTGATGTACGAGGAAGGCAAAGAAGACGAATTGCTGGGCCGCATCCAGCGTCGTACCGGTCAAACCAAGGAAGATATCCAAGATTTCATTGACCGCAATTCTTAAGACCTGCCCTTCTGGGCGGAAAGAGGGTGTCCCGTTCAATATGGGATGCCCTTTTTCATAAACAACCACCACCTTTACACAAAAAAAAATATCATGCGAATCCTATTCCTATTTAGCTACCTGTTCACCAGTTGCAACCTGGCAGAGCCGCCCGCCAAAGCGGTCGAAACCTTCCGGGCCAAGTACCCCAACGCCCAAGAAATCACCTGGAACATTGACCGGAACGGCTGGCACGAGGCCGATTTTACCCTGAACGGGCAGAAATTCCGGGCCGACTTCGAGGCAAGCGGCGCTTGGGTCGAGACCGAGACCAAGGCCAAATGGGGCGACCTGCCCGATGCCGTGAAAAAGGCTTTCCAGGGAAATGACAAGAAAAAAGACATCGTGGAAATTGAACTCGTGGACAGTAAAAGCGAGGGCAAGTTTTACGACATTGAATACAGGACGAGCGGCCACAAGCAGGACATCCGTATCACTGCCGATGGACAGGTGCTGGGCACGGATAGGCATTGATGGATAGGCATTGATGGATAGGCATTGATGGATAGGCTATGAGGTGACCTCTTTTTGCCCGCTCCGCTCCTCGGAGTTGGCAGGCATTTAAAAGCAAAAAGGTGTAATCTCAAAACCCTCATAATTCCAACAACCAACTAACTTTCATGAATAAATCAGCCAGCTTCGCAATACTACTTGCGCTGCCCTTTTTTGCGGCAGCACAAGACCTCCCGACCCCTATCGTGGGCAACTTGTTCGTGAAGCCGGGCATCCGCAACGGCTCGCCGGGGCGGGGCTTCAGCGTGGAGTACGAGCGGCAGCCCCGCTTCAAGTTGAAAGGCGGCGGATGGGGCGAATTGGAAGACGGCTCCAACGAAGTGGAGGCCAAGGAGCGGTTTGAGGCCAAGTTGAAATTCCCCCTGCTTAACCGCGACGAGTGGAAGGTACTCGGCGACCTTTACCACTCCTCCGAGACCTATCATTTTGAGGCCATCGAGCCGGGCAGCGATTTTGCATTCCAGCCGCTGGATGGGGTGAGATTGCGCCGCACGAGGCTCACCGGCTATGTGTTCAAGGCGCTAAACAAGCGGGATTACCTGACCTTGCGCCTCGAAGCAAGCACCAATGGCAACTACGAGGGCTTCGTCAAATTTGATAAGCGCTACTTGGTCTATCGGGCGGCGCTGGTCTATGGCGTGAAGAAAAACGAGGACACGGAATGGGGATTTGGTGCGCTGTACAGCAACAATTTCGGGCGGGTCACCATGCTGCCATTCCTCATTTACAACCATAATTTTAATGATAAATGGGGCCTGGAGACCCTGGTGCCCATCCGCTTCCGGCTGCGGCACAACCTCAACGAACGCAACCTCGTCAGCCTTGCCGCCGAGTACTGGAGCAGCGCCTATTCCCTCGACCTGACCTTGCCCAATACCACCCAGCCCATGCCCTATATCTTCAGGAGCGCCTCGGCGCAGTTTTTCGTGGAGTGGGAAACCAACAAGCTGAGCCGCTGGACGTGGCTTGCGCTGAAGGGCGGCTATTCCAACAACTTCAACAGCCGGTTCACGCTGCCCGGCACCCGCAACGAAGGGCGCATTGGTGCCTTTCCGAGCCAGAGCGTGTTCGTGGCAGCTACGTTTTTCATTGCCCCACCAAAGGATTACATGGATTCCAAGCGCAAGGAAAACTAAATTCAAGGATATTTAAAATTGGCTATTGAACAACTTGGGCACTCGCCCTTTTTAGCTCCAATTTTTCAAAACTTTAAAATCAATTTATCATGATTAAAACGATTTACTCCATCCTTGCCATTGCGGGCTTCTGCTTTTTGGCCACGCCTGGATTTTCAGCTTCGGCCGGCGCCGTGGTGCCTGTTGACGAAACCACGGTTTCGAGCAACACCACCCATACCGCTGACTGGGAAAAAATGACCGCAAAAGAGAAGCGCACGATGCGCAAGGAAGTGAAAAAGGCACTGAAAGATGCCAAGAAAAGCGATTCGGATGTCCCCTTGGTGCTTCTAGTCATTTTGGCGATACTGATTCCGCCTTTGGCAATGGCACTTTACGATGGCATCAGCAACCGCTTTTGGATTTCGCTACTGCTGACCTTGCTATTCTTCGTGCCAGGCATGATTTACACGCTTGTTGTCATATTAGGTGACAGGTAAGTAAAATTCAAACGAATTATCCAGATTCCGTATTTTCATAATGGTAAGGCAGGGCGGTTATCGTCTTGCCTTTTTTATTGTAAATCACTGATAACCAAGGCTTAAAAATCGTTGTTGAGCGATTGAACATCGCAAACGCTTCCCCGTTTTAGCTCCGATTTTTCTACCAATAAATCACCATAAAAAACATCCTGTCATGAATTACCTCGGTATTGACAAAGCAAAGACGACGAAAACCGTGAAGGAGTTGAACAAGCTCCTGGCCTGCTATCATGTCTATTACCAGAACCTGCGCAACTTCCACTGGAACGTGCAGGGCGAGAACTTTTTTGCCCTCCATGAAAAATTTGAGAAGCTGTACCAAGATGCCCGCAGGCAGATTGACGAAATTGCGGAGCGCATACTCACCTTGCGCCAGCACCCGTTGAGCAATATGAGCGACTATCTCGAAGCTTCCATGATTGAGGAGGCCGACAAGGTGGAGGAGGACCGTGAAATGGTATCCACTACCCTTGAAAACCATAAGCAACTCATCGAGTGCATGCGCAGCGTATTGGATGCTTCCGGCACGGCGGGCGACGAGGGCACGACCGACCTCATTGCTGGCTTCCTCGGTGACATCGAAAAGAAATCGTGGATGCTGGATGCTTGGCTGGCCCACCAGCGGGAGGCCGTGACGGCTTAAAATACAACACAAATCCAAGCAGGTTTTTTGAACCCATGCCAGGTGAAAGAGCAATTAAAAAGATTCAGCCATGAAACGTAAACATTTTAAAACCATTACAACGCTGAAGGCCGAACTCGTCAGCAAAGGCTTCAGCAAGCATTTCGTAGTTGAAAATGGACAGATCCTTTGTGCCGACACTGGCAAGCAATACGTGCCGTGTGAGGTGCGGGTGATGGAGTGCTACCACTTTCAGGGCACGGACGCCCGTCCTGACAACTCCTATTTATATGCCGTGCGATGCAAGGATGGCACTCAGGGCGTCGCCATTTCGATGTACGGGATGCAGGGCAGCGTGCAACTCAACCAGTTGATGCGACAATCGAAAGCAGCTTAAATAAATGGTGGGGTTGCAAAATGTTGATTTTCAATACTTTGCAAATGTATCCACTGCCAGGCCAAACAGGTTTTTGAAACCTGCTTGGTCTATAAAAAATCAAACCGAACCATGTCAATCAGAAATTATCAGACGCTGTCCATAGCAACGACGGAACTGCGCAAACGTGATTATACCGCCGACTTCAAACTGGAGGATGGCAAATTACTCCACACCGAATCCGGAAAGCGCTACGGGCCCAAGGACATGGACATCATGGAGTTCCACCGCTTCGAGGGCGACTCTGACCCCGCCGATAATGCCATCGTTTATGCGGTGGAATGCAAGGATGGCGTGAAGGGACTCATCGTGTCGGCCTACGGGCCTTATGGCAGCGTGGCACTGAACGAGTTTATGGATGAAGTAGAAGTGCATGACAAAACGGAGGCAGCTGGGCCTATACACCAGTAATCAAAATGTGAATGGAATCACAAATCTGGATAAAATGAAGACCAACAATATCAGCCTTCGGCGGCTCGCCAATTTTGGCCTTTTGCTGTTTATGATTGTGTACATCCTGGTACACGGCCAGTCCATTCTGGTGCCACTGACCTTTGGGGCATTGATTGCATTTATGCTAAAGCCCATTTGCAGTTGGTATGAAAGAAAGATAAAAAATCGTCCAGTTGCCATTGGACTGTCCATGGCCACGGTGCTGGTGCCGCTTACAGGCATTTTTTATTTTTTCTCAAAACAGTGCTATAAGGTGGTGGCGGACATGCCATCCATCAAGGAAAAACTTAACAAGGGCATCAGTGTGGTGTACGGTTGGGCGAAAAATATACTGGGCTATACTCGCGCCGAAACCGATCAATTCTTCTCCGAAAAACTGCCGGAGATGGTCACTTCTTCCGAGGCTTTCGGCAGTGGGTTCAGTACCTCCACGGCAGTCATTACGGGCTTTTTCCTTACTTTTATTTACATCTTCCTGTTCCTGCTTTACCGCTCTGCTTTCAAGGCGTTCATCATCATGCAAACGTCGCAGGAGAAGCGGGATGGTGCGGAGAATGTATTGACCAATATCCAAAAAGTGGTGCGGGGGTACTTGCAAGGACTGGTTTCGGTGATTGTAATTTTGGGCATCTTGAACAGCGTTGGCCTGTTCGTAATTGGCATTGAGCACCCATTTTTTTGGGGCTTTCTGGCAGCCACGCTCGCCATTATCCCCTATATCGGGAGCATTCTGGGCGGGCTATTGCCTTTTCTGTACGCACTGGCGACGGCTGAAGAGTCGTGGCAGCCAATAGCCGTGGTCATTCTGTTCATCGTGGTGCAGGCACTGGAAGGCAATTTCATAACGCCCAAAGTGGTAGGCTCTTCGGTGAGCGTGAACCCGCTTGCCGCCATTGTTGCGCTGCTTGTTGGGGCAGAGATATGGGGCGTGGCAGGCATGATACTCTCGCTGCCGCTAACGGCCATTTTCAATGAGTTGCTGAAGCAGTCGGAGACTTGGCGACCCGTGAGCATGCTCATCAGCGATGACCTTGCCGAAAAGCACCACTATTTCTGGGAAAAGTGGGACAAGGAAAAATTCCGATTGAGCAATTTCTTTAAGACACCGCATTGATTCCATATTGGAATGGAAGCCTACGCAAAGGATTGATAACCCTTACTGTACACAAAGCCTGTCCACAAAATTGAGTGGGCAGGCTTTGTGCATTTATACCTCATCAATGGTCCTGAAGTTTTGGGTTTTGGGGTTTTGGGGTTTTGGGGTTTTGGGGTTTTCAGGTTTTGGGGTTTTGGGGTTTTGGGTTTTGGGGTTTTGGGGTTTTGGGGTTTTGGGGTTTTCGGGTTTTCGGGTTTTCGGGTTTTGGGGTTTTGGGTTTTGGGGTTTTGGGGTTTTGGGGGTTGGGGTTTTGGGGTTTTCGGGTTTTCGGGTTTTCGGGTTTTGGGGTTTTGGGGTTTTCGGGTTTTGGGGTTTTGGGTTTTGGGGTTTTGGGGTTTTCGGGTTTTGGGGTTTTGGGGTTTTCGGGTTTTGGGGTTTTAAGGTTATGGCACAGTAGCCGTTTTTGAAAAGATAGGTTGCTTTTCCAACCTTGTCAAAAATGATTTACAGTTAGGTTTACCCCAAATCCCGAAAACCATAGAACCTTAAAACTTCACGAACCATTGCTCATGGTTTCATTAAAAAAATATCCTCAAAACCTTTCCAAATTATTGAACATTTAGCCCACTGTTGCGCTCTATACTTATCTGTTAACCTACTAAAATCTTGATAAAATGAACAACATATTCAGAGGTTTATTGGCAGGCTGGGGAGCCAGCAAATTAGGCGGAGGATGCCTTGGCACCATTGTCGTTTTCCTGCTTATATGGTTCCTTTTGGGCACTTGCGGCTGATATTCAGCTAATGGCGTATATTGATTAAAATACCTTGTAAGTGATTATTTTTCAAAAACTTACAATATTCTATTTCGATAAAATGTCTTGTTACTAGCACCACGCAGTCTATTAGAATTAAATTTTCAGAATATTTTTAGGAAAAATTAATTTTTCCATTGTACGCCATCAATCACAAATGGCATCTAATTGCTGGCTAAAAGCCAATTTGCCATTAACTTTCACCTTTAAAAAAAACTTTAAATCCATGAGAAAATCAATTTTTCTATTGCTGTGCGCCGTATTGGTATTGGCGAGCTGCAAATCTTGGAACCGCACCCAGAAAGGTGCAGCCATCGGCACGGCTGCCGGTGCTGGTGCTGGTGCCGTCATCGGCAGGGCATCCGGTAATACGAAGCTGGGCACCATCATCGGGGCTACAGTAGGTGGTGCGACAGGCGCCGTCATTGGCCGCAAGATGGACAAGCAGGCCGAGGAAATGCAAAAGAAAGTGCCCGACGCAAAGGTCGAGCGGGTTGGAGAGGGCATCGTTGTGGAGTTCAACAACAACATCCTCTTCGGTTTCGACAGTTACGAGCTTTCTTCTGAGGCCAAGTCTAACTTGAACCAGTTGGCTGCCATCCTCACCGACTATCCCGATACGGATATCGAAATACAAGGCCATACCGACTCCAAAGGCTCGGACGACTATAACCAAAAGCTGTCCATCCAACGTGCCAGCGCAGTGCGCAATTACCTTGCTACCAAAGACGTGAGCCGTTCGCGTATGACTACCCTCGGTTACGGCGAGTCCGCCCCTGAGTATGATAACAGCAACGAGAATGGCCGCTCGCAGAACCGACGGGTTGAGTTCCTCATCACTGCCAATGAAAAGATGAAGAATGAGGCCAAAAAAGAGGCAGGGGGGAATTGAGCAGTTTCGAGTTGTGAGTTTCGAGTTTCGAGTGTTGCAAGGCTTTGATTTTCAAAGCCTTGCATAAAACGGACTAATCGTTTGAAGCCATTTTTAAGAAGCTAAAAACGTTATTTCTTAGCCATTTAAATTACAATGGTTCGTGAAGTTTTAAGGTTCTATGGTTTTCGGGATTTGGGGCAAAACCTAACTGTAAAACATTTTTGACAAGGTTGGAAAAGCAACCTATCTTTTCAAAAACGGCTACTGTGCCGCAACCTTAGAACCCGAAAACCCGAAAACTTCACGAACCATTGAAATTATTAACTTTCACCAAAATCATCCTTTAAATGAAGAACCTTAAGTTATTTATTGCTGTCGCAATTCTTACCGTAACAGCCATACAAATTCAGGCGCAGGGCATCGGCATCCGGGGAGGCGTCAACTTCCAGAACATCAACGGCAAGGACGCCCTCGGCGACCAGTTGGAGAACGATCTGATCACGGCCTACCACTTGGGCGTGATAGCCGAGGCGCCCATTGCACCAACCTTCCTGTTTCAAACGGGTCTGCTCTACTCCGTGAAGGGCGCCAAGTCAACCGACGATTTTTTGGGTGCTGAAATCACCAGCACCACTAAGACGGGGTACCTCGAAGTTCCGCTGCACTTTATGTTCAAGCCACAGCTTGGCAACGGCCACCTCATACTCGGCTTCGGTCCTTATCTAGGCTTTGGCCTTAATGGCAAGGCTACCGTCGAAGTTGGCGGACAGGAGAGCGACTGGGACGTGGAGTTCACGAAGGAAGTAGATGGCAATGGCAACAATGACACCTACTACCAAAAGCGTTTCGACGCCGGTGGCAACCTGTTCTTTGGCTACGAGTTTGCTGGCGGTCTTTCCGTGCAGTTGAACACGCAGTTGGGCATGGTGAAAATCAACCCTGAGTACAGCGGCGTTGATGACGAAAGCAAGTACAACAATACAGGCTTTGGCCTATCGGCCATGTACCGCTTCGGCCCGAAATAAGGAAAGCTACTGCGCCCTGGCGCAAAAAAGCAAAAGGGCCTTGTGCAGCTATTGGCCATTATCACGATGGCCGTTCAGTCGCACAGGGCCTTTTTTTTGCTCCGCATCAAGGTGACATCTTTTTTCCCAACCTGGGTCTTCCAATGCGGTAGGCTTTTAAAGGGAAAAAAGGTGTCATCTTAATGCAGCAGCCCGGAGATGACACCTTTTTTCGCCCTAAAAACGCTGCTAACCCGTTAAGGTGGTTTGGCGAAAAAACATGTCACCTCCGGCACTTGCAAAACTCATTTTTTCAATTAAATCAATATGACAAACTTAAATGAACTCTTACAGCATGAAGTACAGCAATTGAACGCCGCCGAGGCGAAGCTGGAAGAAAAGCTCTCGTTGGTGGCACAGTCGGCCATGTATGCGGGCTTGAAGGATGCCCTAGCAACTTACAACCAGCAACTTAAGGTCAAGAAGGAGCGCCTGAACATGGTCGCTGCCTTGTTGGATATTAACCCGACCGATGGCAAGTGCAAAGCCGTGAAGGGCCTGCTTAAAGAAGCCAACCAATTGGGCGACCTTCAAATTGACTTCCAAGTAAAAGATGCAGGCCTGATTGCCGTTGTGCAAAAAATCATACACTACAAGATAGCAGCTTATGGCACGGCTCGGCACTATGCCGATGCGCTTGACCTCACCGAGGCCACCCGTGTGCTTTCGCAGTCATTGGAAGAAGAAAAAGCTACCAACCAGCAACTCAACGACTTGGCCATCAACGAAGTGAATCCCTTGGCTATCAAGGTCGGGGCGGCAGTGCTTTAAGCGCAATGGTTACTGCTTGATGTCAGTGATAGCCGCATTATAAACTAATAGGCAAAAATGGCTGCTATCCTGTCAAATATCGTTTCATTATAAAATAAGTCGGCCCTGCTTTGCAACCTAGCAAAACAGGGCCGATTTCCTTTTACCAAACAAAGCGCAAAGCCTCTAAATGTCGCACGGACCAAGGGCAAAACCATAATTTTGGTGGCAGCCCAAACCTACTGAGAGCCGCTCGCTTTTAGTTTTTACTTTCAATCCAACCTTCCACCAGTTCCGGAAAATGCTGCCGAAAAATGCCTGTCAGCCCCTGCAAATTGAGCGGCTTGTTCAGGTAAGATTTAATCTGCGGCAGTGTCTTGGCCTTAGCGCTGTCTTTAGGGGAAGTTGACGTAGTAAGCATACAAACGATGATATCCGCCTTTTGCTCAATGGACAGTTCATTATAGGCATCGAGGAATTCCCAACCGTTCATGCTAGGCATGTTGATGTCGAGTAAGACCAGTTCTGGCGTAGGATATTGGCCGTCAGCAGCTTCAGTGCTCAAGTATTCCAAGGCCGCCTCGCCGCTGTTCTTCACAATGATTTCATGTGCGATGCCCGCCTTTTGGATGACCCGTTTATGGATGAAATTATCCGCATCAGAGTCGTCAATCAGCAGTATTTTGTTCAATTTCTGCTTCATCTTTCAATTTTTTAGAGATGGTAAAATAGAAAGTGCTGCCCTGCCCTGGCACTGATTCGACCCAGATGCTTCCGCCATGCAGCTCCACGATTTTTTTGCAAAAAGCAAGACCTATGCCCTGCCCTTGGTACTCCCCATCGCCGTGCAAGCGGGAGAACATATTGAATATCTTCGACTGGTGGTTGACGGCAATACCGATGCCATTGTCCGCCACGCTGAATTGCCATCTGTCCTCCATCTCTTGTGCCAGCACCGTTACATTGGGACGTACGTTTGCCGCCGTGTACTTAATAGCATTGTTGATGAGGTTTTGGAAAAGCACCGCCGTCTCTGTCTTCATGCACACCACTTTGGGCATTTCGCCGATGTGCAGTTCCACTTTTTTGGCCTTGATGGCCGCCGCCAAATTGCCCTTCACACCGTCCAGCAACTGATTCAAGTCTATTGGCTCAGCGCCCCTTGACTTGCCAAGCCGGGAGTAGTTGAGCAGCCCGGTGATGAGCGCCTTCATGCGGCCTGTTGCGCCGTTGATGAAATCAAAATACTGGTGTGCCTTATCATCAAGCTTATCGCAATAGTCCTCCTTGAACACCTCGATGAAATTGTCCACCGTGCGAAGCGGCTCTTGTAGGTCATGTGAGGCAATGTAGGCGAAGTGGTTGAGTTCCTCGTTTTTGGCTGTCAGGCGATCAATCAGTTGGCGGTTGCGGGCCTCCAGCTTTTTGCGAAGCTCTATTTCCCGGCTCTTTTCGGCGATGGATTGTTGCAATTCGTAATTGGCGGAGTTGAGGCTGTCAATGAGCGGCCCTACCCTTCTGTACAGTTTGTATATGCTATAGATCGCCAAAAAAATGGCAAGTATCAGGAGCAGCAGCGACAACTCCAGGAAGAACTTGTTGTCCGTTCGGCGCTCCAGCAGCAGGCGGTCTTCCTCTTCGATGAGTTCTTCCTTGATGGTCTTAAGGCTGTCCATCAATTGTTCTCCTAATTCGTTGTTTATGAGTTGCAAGGCTGTGGCTGAGTCGCCCAAGTGTTGGGCCCGGTAGGTGCGGTCCATCAAGTCGAATTTGGCATTGCTGGTTTCGACGAACTTAGCGAGGTTAGCCAGTTGTACGGGGTTGTCGGTGGTCAGCTGTTTTAAATCCTCCAAGCGTACTTTCACCGCTATTTTCATGGTCGAAAACGGTTGCATATAGCTTGTGTCGTTCGTGAGCAGGTATCCCCGCAGGTTGCTCTCACCAAGCTGGACCATGTCAAAAACTTCAATAGCCTTCAGCTTTACGTCATTGGAATTGCTCATCCACTCCTCGGCGGTGTTCTGCACCATGAGCGATACAATGGCAAGTATCACTACGGCAAGCACCGAAGTGGTGGACACGATGGAATCCCTAATTCTTTGCTTTGTCATTTGAAATTTCTTGCTCAATGAACACCCAAAAGGACCTCAATAATCTGCAAGGTTAATAATCACCAAGCAATAAAGCTAACGTGAGTCTCAAAGCTATGTTCAACATGCGTGACTACCAGTTTCTAACGATGCCAATGATATAACGAGCAAATTCATATTTTTTTCACTAAAACTGAAACTGACATGAACATATCTCTTACTCGCCCTTTTTAACCCTACAAAATCTATCAATCTTCATTAAAAAAGAATTTAAAAATCAACTAATCATGAAAAAGCTCAAAATCATCCTATTCGCAGCATCTTTGCTCGGAATCTTCACCCTTGCCTCTTGCGGCGACGACGCTCACAGCGAGCGTGCTGAGCAAAAAATAGAGGATGCCGCTGACGCTGTTGGCGATGCTATGGTAGACGAAAAGAACGACTTGAAGCGGGAAATGGAAGAGGCAACTGCCAACATTGACCGCCGCATGGAGAAACTGAACAACGACATGAAAAACGCTACTGCCGAGGCCAAGGCCGAAATGCAGGAAGAACTCAACCAACTCGAAGCCAAGCGCAAGCAACTGGCCCAAGACCTCGAAAATTTTGGCGACAAGACCGAGGCCGAGTGGGACCAGTTCAAGGCCAACGTCCGTGAGACGATGAAAGACATTGGCAAGGACAACAAAATGTAATTGAATCCACTGTAATTACCATTTTCCAAAGGTGGTCGGTAGCTGTACCGCCCACCTTTTTTATTTGCTTTGCATCTGAAAACAAGTAACTGTATTTGAGTTATGAAAAAGGGAATCTTGATGCTCTGGCTGCTGGCAGCCTTTGCATGGGTGGTGTCCGCACAATCGCCCTACCAGTTTAAGAAAGGCCGTGAAATCGGGATGCACGGCCTGGGCCTGGGCTTATTAGGCACGGGCTTTTTGCTGGAGCGCAACCTTGAACCGCTCACCGCCATGCAGATTGGCGAACTCCGGGCCGAAGGGTTGAGCGATTTTGAACGCTGGGTCACCACCCGCCGATCCGTACGTTCGCACAAGGCAAGCAATGTCCTGCTCGTGTCCAGCCAGTTGTTCCCCGTTGCACTCACCTTCGCAGACCCCACCATGCGCAAGGACGCTGGCATTATAAGCAATATGTACTTCCAAACGGGCATGATAAACTTTGGGCTCACCGCCGTCGTGAAATCTATCGTGAAGCGGCCCCGCCCCTACGTTTATCAATCCACTCTTTCCTTAGAGGAAAAGATGACAGGCGATGCGCGACAATCATTCTGGTCGGGGCATACTTCCCAGACTGCCAGCATGTGCTTTCTCAGCGCCCAGATGTACGCCGACTACCACCCGGATAGCAAGTGGAAACCGGTGGTATGGGGCGTTGCGGCAGCCGTTCCGCTCACCACAGGCATCCTCCGCATGACAGCGGGCAAGCATTTCCCCACCGACGTGCTAACAGGATACCTGACCGGTGCGGCCATTGGGATTTTGGTGCCGAGGGTTCATCGTAGGCTGAATAAATAAGGTATTCTAAAACAATGCTTCGTGAAGTTTTAAGGTTCTATGGTTTTCGGGATTTGGTGCAAAACCTAACTGTTAATCATTTTTGACAAGGTTGGAAAAGCAACCTATCTTTTCAAAAACGGCTACTGTGCCGCAACCTTAGAACCCGAAAACCCGAAAACTTCACGAACCATTGTCAGCTATCTTCCATCGAAATAACCTAAATTAATTTCAATAAGGTACTTAGATAACCCAAATTGTGGATAATTCCAGTTATACTTCGCACCAATAGGGTTTCCCGAAAATCGGGACAGGTCGTGCAAACCAGATTTCCGAAATCTTAAGGATTTCGGAAATCTTCGCCTGGCAAATACACAAAACCTAATGGCGTCAAGTATAAATCTCTACACCTGTCTGTAGTAGGCCACAAACCATAAGCCGTATTTACCTACATTTGCGCCGTTGGTTTTTTGTTTTAAAGACCGGCAGAAAACAATGATTTATGGTCGTTAACCTAAGCGAAAAAAACAGCCTGGCCAACCGCTTCGTGGCGGAACTACGGGACGTTCACATCCAGAAAGACCGAATGCGCTTCCGGCGCAACCTGGAACGGTTGGGGGAGGTATTGGCCTACGAAATCAGCCGGAAGCTCAACTACCACGAACAGGAAGTAGAGACACCGCTTGGCCTCGCCAAAGCCAACCTTCCCAATGACCGCATCGTGCTGGCCACCATTCTGCGGGCTGGCATACCGCTGCACCAGGGCCTGCTCAATTATTTCGACGATGCGGAAAACGCCTTCATCTCCGCCTACCGCCGCCACCACAAGGACGGCAGTTTCGAAATTGCGCTGGAGTACATCTCTTGCCCCGACCTGAACGACGCCGTCCTCATCCTTTGCGACCCCATGCTGGCCACGGGTGCCTCCATAGAAGTGGCTGCACAGGCGCTCAAGCGGTCTGGCACACCCACGCAGGTACACGTCGTGACGGCGATCGCCTCCCGCCAAGGCATTGATTATGTGCGACGCACCTTACCAAAAGCGCATATCTGGGCAGGAGCCATTGACGAGGAACTGACGGCGAAGTCGTACATCGTGCCCGGCCTTGGCGATGCAGGGGACTTGGCTTATGGGCCGAAGTTGCAAGCGTGAAACGATTGCGGATTGCGGATTTGGGATTGCGGATTGGGGGTTCCCTGCGTGTATGGCAAATACGGGAAGGAAAAAATTATCGTTTTTGTAACAAATTTGCCCATCAAGAGTCCCAACAGAAAGCAACCTAAACCGTTTAGTTTTCACCAAAAAGAAAAAAACTGGTCGGGAGCCGTCCACCGTTAGCCGTTGGCCGTCCACCGTTCTAAATCTAAGCTCTATGAAAAAATTCCTGTTGTTCAGCTTCTTGGCCTTGTTCTTCACGATGGCATTCCAGCATGATGCATATGCCCAAAAGAAAGGCAAGAAGAAAAAATCATCGAAAACAGACGAGTATTTCGACGACAGCGGCTTCGCCAACAAGCTTTGGTATGGCGGCAACTTCAACCTCGGCTTCGGCGGCACCAACGGCAGCAGCCAGTTCACCTTCGGGCTATCGCCGATGGTGGGCTACAAATTTTTCAACGATATGTTCTCGGTAGGCCCAAGGGTCGGTTTTGAATACAACCATTTCCGGTTCCAGGAATTTACCAACGGTCCGGTTTACAAAGCGTCGCCTGTTTCGCTTTCCTATGGCGCCTTTGCGAGGATCAAGCCTTTCCAGAACTTCTTTGCCCATTTCGAATACGAGCACCAGAGCACAGAGTCCATTGACCCCGACCAAGATGGTAGAATAAGTATCGGACCTGACGACAAAATCATAACAGGACGCATCCCCTACAACAATACTTATATCGGAGCGGGTTACAACAGCGGCAGTATTTGGGCTTATGAGTTGATGGTACTGTACAACCTCAACCACCCTGCATCCAGCTTTTCGTCGCCCTTCTCGCTGCGCTTCGGCCTCACGTACAAGTTCTGATTTTCCCCTTTCGGAAAACAAAAAAGCCGCCACCCAAACCAGGGAGCGGCTTTTTTGTTCTACCTGCTTATTTTTGCGCCGCAAAAAAACAACAACGCAGTTCCCTCAACTTTTTACTTTGTACATTCTACTTTGTACTTTGTACTTTGTACTTTGTACTTTGTCCTTTGTACTTTGTACTTTGTACTTTGTACTTTTTACTTAAAAATAAATGAGCAAATCTTTCCATAACCTGACCGTCAAGCAAGTAACCCGTGAAACCGCCGATACCGTCACCCTGACCTTCGACGTACCAGCCGAGCTTGCGGAGCAATACCGTTTCACACAAGGCCAACACCTCACCCTGCGCTTCACGCTCGGCGGCAAGGAAGAGCGCCGCAGCTATTCCATGTGCAGCAGCCCATTGGAGAGCGGCCTCAGCGTGACCGTGAAAAAAGTAAAGGGCGGCAAGGTGTCCACCCATGTACACGATAAGGTGAAGGCTGGCGACGTGGTGGACGTGATGACGCCCGATGGCCGTTTTTTCACCGAACTCAACGACGAGAACAAGAAGAACTATTACCTCGTGGGCGCAGGCAGTGGCATCACCCCGCTCATGTCCATCCTGAAAACAGTGTTGGAGGCCGAGCCAATGAGCTTCGTGTCTTTGCTCTACGGCAGCCGCAACGAGGAGGAAATCATTTTCAAAAACCAGTTGGATGCCCTGACAAAACGCTACGAGGGCCAACTGCACGTGGAGCATGTGATCAGCCAGCCCAAGCTGGAAAAAGCCAAGGGCCTCGGCGGCCTGTTTTCAAAAGGAAAGCCCACGTGGACGGGCAAAACCGGGCGCATTGACGGGGCCATGCTCCGCAAATTCATGGAAGAGCACCCGCCCCGCCACAAGGCATCGGAGTTCTTCCTGTGCGGCCCTGGCGGCATGATTGACTCGGTGGAAAAGGCCCTGCTCGACCGTGGCATTGACAAAAAGAACATCCACCACGAATACTTCTCGGCCTCGCCAAGCGCCGCACCCGCCACTGGCGGAGATGTGGTGAACGGTGCCAAACTCATTGCCCACCTTGACGGGAAGGTCATCGAAACAACCGTGACCAAGGGCAAGCACCTGCTCTTCGCCATCATAGACGCTGGTGGCGATGCGCCCTATTCCTGCACCAGCGGCGCCTGCGCCACCTGCATGGCGAAGGTGGTAAAAGGCACGGTGAAAATGGACGCCTGCTACGCCCTCGACGAGAGCGAAATCAAGCAGGGCTTCGTGCTCACCTGCCAGGCACACCCGACTTCGGAGGAGGTGGAAATCAAGTTTTAGGGCATACCGAATGCCACCATCGAGTCTCATGGATTGACGCACTAGGTAGGTTGATCGATATTGCAATGAGCATAACAAGGGAAAGCCCCTAATTGCCCAGCGAGCTATTTTGCTCGCTGGGCAATTTTTGTTTGCTTTGTGCCTCGCAGCAAAAATTGAAAACAAGAATTCCTTACCATGTCAAACCTAAAATACATCCCCGATGAAGGCCTGAAGGCAGCGGTCGAGATGGCCATCAGAATGGAACTGCCGCTCTTCCTGACGGGCGAGCCGGGCACTGGAAAGACGGAATTGGCCTATTGGGTGGCCGAGGCTTTTCAGGGCAAGGAAGACATTGGCGGCGAGGTGCTCCGCTTCAACGTGAAGACCACCTCCACCGCCAAGGACCTGCTCTACCGCTACGATGCCATCCGCCACTTCCGGGACAACCAGCGGTTGAAGGACAGCCAAGGCAGCGATGACCTCAACGTGCTGGACTATATCCACTTCGAAGCGCTGGGGCAGGCCATTGTTGCAGCACGCAACCAAAAACGCCGGGTGGTACTGGTGGACGAGATAGACAAGGCGCCAAGGGACTTCCCCAACGACCTGCTCTTCGAGTTCGAAAAGCTCGGCTTCCGCATCGAGGAGGCCACCAAGCAAGAACTCAATGAATACGCTAAATGGAAGGACATGCCCTCGCTCTCAGGGCTTGAAGTGGCGGGCAAGCCCGACATGGACGCCCAGGACTTCATCTTCTACGCCGACAAAGCCGAGCGGGAGAAGCCCCGTGCCGAGCGGTCGGTGAAAAAGCCCGTACTCATCATGACGAGCAATTCGGAGAAGAACCTGCCCGATGCCTTCCTACGGCGCTGCGCTTTTTTCCATATCCCGTTCCCAACGGACAAGGACAAGGAGGGTGGCAAGCAAAAATTAATCGAGATTTTGAAGATAAAAGGGCTGTACGATGCCTCCAAAAACAAGGCCATCGTGGACAGTGCCGTGGACTTCTTCCTCGACATCCGTTCCTCCGGCCTGCGCCGCAACCCCGCCACAGCAGAACTGATTGCCTGGGTGGAGTACCTGCGGGAACTGGGCATCAACCCCAAGGACGAACTCTCCAAAGCCGATTTTGAGCGGTTGGAACCTTCCCTTTCATTGCTCGGCAAAAACAAGGAGGATTTGCTGCGCATCAAGGAGCGGATTAAGGTTAGGTTGTAGTCCGGCAGTCGGCAGTCCGGCAGTCCGGCAGTCCGGCAGTCGGCAGTCCGGCAGTCCTCAGTCCTCAGTCCGCAGTCAGTCTTTCAGTTCGACAGTGGGCAGGGGGCAGTCAATTGGCAGATCTTGTCCCGATTTTTCGGGATGTTCAGTCAGTGGCTGCTTTGGGGTTAAGTTGGTCGCCAGTCCAAAGTGGGCAGTATCCAGTGTCCAGTATCCAGTATCGAGTATCGAGTATCGAGCATCCAGTATCCAGTGTCCAGTGTCCAGTATCCAGTATCCAGCATCAAATTCTTTCGTGACAAGAGCCGTTTTCATAGCATCCACATTTGATACCACAAGTCCGTTGTACCAGGCATTTACGGAGGCGGATGGTGTCAATTCCGTAGTCACCGCTACGGAGGGGTGGAAGTGTTTGCCCATCCACAAGGCGAGCATTGAAACAGTCACGGAGCATTTCAGGAGCACAAAGGATTTCAGTTTTCAGGTGTTCCACTTCGCTGGCCATGCCATTGACCAAAACCTCCAATTCAACGACCGGATGCCGACCATCGAAGAAATGGAAGCCGGTGTGAACTACTTGGTAGGCGTGGGCGGCTTGGCGAGCATCATCAAGGTGCTGCACCCCGTCCAGTTGGTCTTCCTGAACGGCTGCTCGACCGAGGCGCAGGTCAAGGCGTTCAAGGAGGTGGGGATACCTGCGGTGATTTTTACCACGGAACCACTGAACGACAAACTGGGGATGCTCTTCGCAAAACAGTTTTATGCGGCTTTTTTCAAGAACAACGCCACCTTGGGGCAGGCTTTTGACCTCGCAAAGGCATTCATCACAGCACTAAAAGGTAATTTCGAGAACGACGGCATTGATACACATATAGCCGAAATCATGAACAGGGGCGGCGGTGCGGTCAGCCACGGCCCCCGGCCCGTCAAGGAACTGTACCAGTTGGAGGCAAGCGACGAGTTCAAGCAAAAGCGGTGGAGCGACTGGCCGGCGCCGCCACAATCCGGGGCGGGGAATGTGAAAAAAGACTTCATCCCCACCGAGAACATACTTTACCTAAACCGTGATTTCCAGATTGGTGTGTTCAAAACCTGCCTTTCGGGCCTCGTGGACGAGCGCAAAAAGGAAAAAAAAGATTGGGTCAGCCCCCAGTTCTTTTTCATCCACGAACTAAACCACGCCTGCCCCACCGATTTTGGCGACCGCCTGAAAACCTTCGGGGCGGGGGAGTTCTGCGAGGCGTTCCCCAGCCTGAACATTGGCCCCCAAACCTTTATTTGGCACGATGTGCAGTTGCCAGAACTGAACCTAATGGCCGATGAAGTGGCCTTCAAAAGCAGGCTGTACGAGATTTATGGCCATTATTTCCAGTGTGTCAAGGATACGGTGGCGGGCAAGTTCACTTTCCGCTCCACCACGCAGGGCGACAACGTCTTCCTCATCCATCACAGCTTGATTGAATGGAACCCGCAGTCGGTTGAGGAGGTGAAACTGCTCCTGAACTTCTACCTCGAAGAATTCGGCTTGCAGTTGAAGGATGAACTGAGCGCCTCGTTTGCCGTGATTTTCACTTTCCAGTACTACCAGCCCGAATCCGAGTTTGCCAAGCTGTTCAAGGAACTGGCCGACAACCCGGTATATAAGCCCCGGGTCAAAAACCTGACCGGCCTTAAAATGATTGAAATTCAGGACGTGGCGGCTTGGCAAAAAAAGGTCTTCAAAGGCCGAACCACCCCCGTGCCGCCCGACGAAGATGCGCTCTTCCCCTTCGACAAGCCAGCGGTCAGCTTGAAGGAGGCCAAAAAAGTGATTGTCCAAAAATTGGAGGAATACAACCTCGCAATCGAGCGAAAAAATGGCTGAAAAAACGGGCTTGCCCGACATATTCCCCTTCCATTCCCTGCTCACCTTGTTGGAGGGCAGTGGCTTCCGCTTCGGGGTGGATACCCGTGTGCGGATGGGCGAATATTGGCAGCTCGTTGCGAAGGATGAGCAGCTAAGCCGCTCCGATTTGAAGACGCACCTGAGCGCCCTGCTTTGCCGCTCGGCGGAAGAGCAGGAGCGGTTCGAGCGTGTTTTCGACGTGTATGCGCCACCTGGAATGAGGCCGATTGGGAAAGGGGAAATTGGGCTGAGCCTGCCGCAACCTGTGGCGAAGCCGATTGAAAACAAACCCGACGAAGCCACCACTGGGCAGCCCGACGAAGGCGCAAAGCCACCACCCCTGCCACCACCACCCAACAGCAAAAGCCCACAACGGATGGGCGCTGTACTACCGATGCTGACCTTCCCAGAGGAGCCGTTCCGCATCTGGAACCTGCGGGGCATGAGCGAGGCGCTGATGCTGCTCCAGGAAAAAGTGCTGACCGAGACCTCGGAATGGGACGTGCCCGGCACCATCCGTGCCATCATGCGGTCAGGTGGCTATCCGAAGCTGGCCTATCGCCGCAGGCGGCAAGCGCCTCGCTACCTCGTGCTCATCGAGCAGCAAAGCCCCCGTGACCACCTGGCGGGCTACGCCGCCGAACTCGTGAAGGAAATCAACCACCGTGACTTAGAGGTGGCGTATTATTTTTTCGATAAAAACCCGGCCCGGTGCTGGAGGGTATGGCGTGACCCATTGACGCACGTCAACCTCGAACTGCTGAAAAGCGAATGGAACGGCGCCCGGCTGCTGCTGCTCAGCCATGCCTCCTGCTTCATCAACCCCGCTACGGGCACCCCCAGCAACCTCGCCCTCGAACTGCCGGACAGCTTCGGCCATGTGGCCCTGCTCGCTACCAATTCCCCGCTTGAATGGGGTGCTGCGGAGCGTTCGCTCCAAACCCTGATGCCTGTGCTGCCCATGGGTACCGAGGGGCTAGGCAAGCTGATGGCCGCTTGGAACGGCGAGGCCCAGCTGAGCTTCGGCGACTGGCAGATGTTGCTGCCGGAACCTGTACCGACCCAGCTTTCGGGGGCTGCTGCGCAACGGGCGCCCGCCGAGGTGTTCATGGACGTTTACCGCTACTTGGGCAAGGACGCTTTCCGCTGGCTTTGCGCCTGCGCCGTCTATCCCGAACTCTATTTCGAGCTGACAAGTATCCTGCACGACGAGGCCATACCGCCCATGGCCGACCTCTCGGAGTGGGAGCAGCACGAGCAATGGAACCAGGCCATGCGGCTGCTCAGCAGGCTCTATTGGTTCAGGCGGGGCTACCTGCCCTCCACCATGCTGGGCGACCTGAAGCGCAACCTCAAGCCCGCCGACCTCGCCTTGGTGGAAGGCGAAATCCGCCGCATCCTCGAAATCTCCAAGAACCGGGTGGGCGAAGCGACCCATGCCGCTGGCATCCGCCAACAAATGTTCGATTGGATGGCCGATCAGGGCTTCCGGGTGCTCTGGATTGACGACAACCCGGCGAACAACCAGCACTTGATAGACGCTTGGTCGAAATCGCTGGGCATCCTTTTCCGGCAGGCGCTCAGCACCACCGAGGCGGCTTCGTTGCTGGAAACGGAGCGCTTCCACCTCGTCATCTCCGATATTGGTCGTAAGGACGAGGAACGTTCCGCCTCGGCCACGCTGGAAATGGTGAAACGCCAGTCGCCAGTGCCGCCTGTCGTGTTTTTCACGAATACACGGGGCATGAACCTGCGGGGAACGCTCATGGAGGCAGGGGCATACCAAGTGACCGACAACATAAGAGAATTGCAGCAAGCGCTTTCGGAAGTGTGGGACCAGAAATTTAGACCCGTGGAAGTGCAGCAGCAGCAAGAACAGGTGCAGCAGCAATACGCTGGTTCTATGCCGATGGAAGAAAACTCGTACCAACAAAATGTGGAGGAACCGCCACCGCCGAACCAGACGGCGCAGGATCAGGAGATGCTGAAGAAATTGGGGTATTATGAGGGGGTGGTTGATGGGGTTCCTGGTGAGCAGTTCCGTTCGGCGGTTGTCAAGTTCCAGCGGGAGAATAAGTTGGTGGCGGATGGGGTTATGGGGCCACAGACGAGAGAGACGTTGAAGAAGGCGGTGGAAAAAATGGGAGCGCAACCAGAAATTCCGGAAGAATGGCGGCAACGGGCGAGGTCGGTGTGCAGGATTACGTTGCCGGATGGTAGGAGTGGGAATGGTTTTTTGGTAGCAGATAGGTACATTTATACTTCAAAAGCTGTGATTCGTAATATAGAAGAAGTTAACCTTGCTAAAGCTAATTTCTATAGTGTGGAGACAAGCGCCACTCGGGCCTATGAGCTAGACCCCTCGGAATTCCAATTAGGGAACAATGATAACGACTTCGTTAGGGTACGGTTGAAGCTAACAGCTTCAATATTCACAACGAATCTGCCAGCCCTTTCAATAAGTAGCAAAGGCCCTGGCACTGGCGACAAGGTTTCGGTCATTTATCTCCCACCGAACGGCGAATTGACGCCTAAGTTTGCCCTTGATTGTCCCATTTTTGAATTCAGTAATGAAAGTTTTGGCTATGAAGCAGCTACCGAGTATAATGCGACTGGTGCTCCTGCTTTCAATGCACAAGGGGAGGTGCTTGGCATAACGCTACTTGAAGAAGGAAAGGTGAAGCGGGGGAGGTTGATGCATTCGGTAAATAAACCGACAGCTTCAACTTTATCACTTAATGAAATACGGAACCTTATAGCAGAGGATAATATAGAACAAGGATTGAATGAAATGAGGCGTATGTTCCCTGAAAACAAGGATATAATAATACAATTAGGCAGGTGGAATGCGCTCAAACGAGATAAGGAAAGAGAAGTAATTGCCACGGAATATTATAATATGTCATCTGCTCAAATCAGGCATGCTGTTTTAAGCATTTTGGACAATCTTGAGAAAAATCAACCAACTGATTTTGGCGACGAGCCAAAGCGTTCAAGGTTTATATTAACATCTGGCCAGAAAGCGTTGGCCGTTGAATTGGCACAAGTTCAATTCAGTCCCTTTACGAGGGCACTTGTTGAGGAATTGGACAGGAATACGGAGCCTGAGATTAGTATTGCACAATTAGCGAAAAGGGTGACGTTTCAAGTCAGCAGGTTTTCTACTGAAGATAAGCCAGAACTGTCAACCTTTGTTGGCCATGATGGTGGTAATTTTTTATTAAAGCGAAAAGAAAGTGCAACCAAACGACCTATAGTGAAAGGTGACACGCAAAGCCTCAACTATATCATGGCATTTGGGATTAGTCAATACGAAGGTTTCCCCCCTATGCGGGCTGCAATTACTAATGTAAATGAATTGCATAATGTGCTTTCCAAGTATTATGATTTTCAGCGTCCCCAGATTGCGACTTTTTTGGACAAGCAAGCAACCAAAATGTCGGTTCTTGATGCGTTGGGCAGAAACATTGAAATGCTAACTGTAAAAGATAACCTTGTTATTTATTTTTCAGGATATTCCTATGGCGACAGAAATACCAATCAAGTTTATTGGGTACCATTTGATGGCAAATCAAATGAATTTGAATCTTTTATTTCACAGGATGACATAAATTTAATTCTTCAAAAATGCAGGGCTTTGAATATTTTAATCATTGAAGATGCATTTAACCTAGTAGGGGATAAAACGAGAACAAGCTATGCTGCATAAGGGGAAGTATAACAGTCTTAACGTGATGTTTCCCAATGACCGCTTCATATACGCCAATTTACAAGATTAGTGAGACCCCTGTGAATTAGGCACTGAAACAGGTGCAGCGCACCGCAATCTTTGTAGGCAACACAAAACCCTCGCCCTCAAGGTGCAGCGCACCGCAATATGACGGTGCTATGCGGCTTTTGTAGATGAACGCATTTAAAGTTGATAGCAGCCCCCATCGAGAGGAGGGGTTATCAAACCCCGGCGTTCCGGAACGCCGGGGTTTGATAACCCCTCCTCTCGATGGGGGCTGCTAAATTGCTCAACCCGAACATCAATTTCAATGGCGAAAATCAATAGACAAACCTCACCGTATCCATAAGAACCTGCGCCCCTCCCTTCTTACCTCTCCATCTTTTTTCAAAAAAATCCCCACCCCCTTGCAGCGAACCGCCCTCCTTCCCGATTTAGGTCATGTAAGCAGTAGTACAGGCCTGCAATTCCTAGTTTACTTAACCGAAAATGCTTTCTAAGAACAGCGCCTTGGCAAAAGGCTACAACGGTTTTCCATGACCGACCCAACCTTCCGCCATCAGCTTTTCGTAAACGTAATTATTTAGGAGGGCGTAGGAGGGGAGAGAAAAAATTTCATTTTTTCTCTCCCCTCCCAAATTTTGGGGTGTTTTTGGGAAAAAATTGAAAATTTTTTCCCAAAAACACCCCCTGCTAAGTAGTTGCTCGTAAACAACATTGAAATGAAAAAAATCGCATTATTGCTCTTAGCTGCCATGCTCGTGACCGTATTCGCCTGCCGCAAGGACCTTGACGAAGTCACCACAGAGGAAACCGAATACGTGCCGCCCATCTTGGATAAATGGGAGCAGCCCGTCGCCCCCGTAACCGGCACGCTCATCGTTTTCGTAGGAAATGAGGCAGGCGCACCCGTGCCCGATGCCAAGGTAAAGCTCGGCAACCTGACCCTCTCCACCGACCAGTACGGCCATGCATTTTTCAGGGACGCCAATATGAACGCCGAGGGAACTTTCATCAAGGTCGAAAATGCGGCCTATTTCACGGGCAGCCGCCGCTTCTTCCCAGTGGACGGCGCAGAGACCCGTGTGAGGGTGGAACTGATTGCCAAGCAGTTTGACCACAGCTTCGCTTCGCAAGATGGCGGCGTGGTGGAACTGAACGGCGGCGCATCCATCACCTTCCCTGAAAACAGCATCCGCAAGGCGAACGGGACGCCCTACAACGGCACAGTGAAACTGGCCGCCACTTGGCTCGACCCCACCAACCCACGCACCCTCGACCGCATGCCAGGCAACCTCCTAGGAATCAACAACCAAGGCACAGAGATGGTATTGGCCACCTACGGCATGGTGGTCGCTGAGCTACAGGACGAGGACGGCAATCCGCTCAATATCCTGGAAGGCAAAACAGCGACCATCCGAATGCCCGTGCAAACGAGCCAATTGGCCAATGCGCCCGCCGAAATCCCGCTCTGGTCGTACTATGAGGACTACGGGGTTTGGGCAGAGGAAAGCAAGGCTACCTTGCAGAATGGTATTTACGTTGGCGAGGTGTCGCACTTCTCTTTCTGGAACTGCGACTACCCCTACCCTTTCGTGAACTTCACCGCAACTATTGTGGATGAAAATGGAGAACCGCTGGTGAACTATTGGGTGAGGCTAACCCCTACCAACGGATGGGCTGGTTCGGGCTACACGGACAACAATGGCACGACAAGTGGCAAAGTGCCAAAGGACGAGGCTTTTACGCTGGATGTGCTTGACCCATGCGGCAATAGTATTTATGCTGTGCCAGTGGGCCCATTCTCAGTTGATGTGGACCTTGGGCAAATCGTGGTGCAAAGCTCGACCCTGAACACTACAAGGCTCACGGGCCAATTGGTGGACTGCAACAACCTACCTCTTTTGAACGGTATTGCCATCTTCCAGTTTGACGGCCAAACGGTGTACGAATACACGACCACGGGTAGCTTCGATATGACGTTTTCGACCTGCTCTTCCACTGGTAATATAACAGTTACTGCGGTTGACCTAGATGCGCTCTTGCAGTCGAACTCCGTCAACGCTCCAGCAGGAAGCACCACCGACCTTGGCCAAATCAGCGCCTGTGATGTGCAGTTGGAGAATTTTATCCGGTTGACGGTGGATGGTGTTACCGCTATTTATACAGTCGCATCCGCCGCTAAGCAAGACAGTGGTGTATTCAGCAATGGGACTTTTTTCAAATTCATTTATTTTGGCCTACACAACACCCATATTGCTTTCGAAGTGGCTGGCCGAAGCGTTGGCAACTATGGTGGGCTGTTCTACAACTACATTTATAATATTGATGATTCCCAATATGGCTGGAAAATAGAACATCAAATTTTCGACAACCTTGAAATTACCGAATATGGCGCCAATGTCGGCGATAAAATCATCGGCAACTTCTATGGAACCTTGATCAACAACGCCACGCAACCGCCGCAAACAGTAAGTGTTTCGGGCGATTTCAACATCACCCGAGATTTTTAGAAAATCAGCAATAAGGTGACATCTTTTTCCCCTGCTCGGGTTTTTTAACTTACAATTATTTTCAAGGGAAAAAAGGTGTCATCTTTATTGCGGTCGCCCAAAGAAAGATGACACCTTAGTTTAATTTTTCGCTTTCACTAAACCAGCAACATGACGGAAGCACAGCTCATACACGACTGCAAGCAAGGCAAAAAAGCGGCGCAGTACCTCTTGGTGCAGCGCCATGCCGGCATGTTGCTGTCGGTATGCCGCCGCTACGCCCGTGACGAGGCGATGGCAAAGGATGTGCTACAGGAGACCTTCCTCCGCATTTTTACCCATATCGGCAAATACGAGCCGACTGGCAGTTTCGAAGCTTGGATGCGGCGGATAGCAGTCCGCCGGTCGCTGCAATGGCTGGAAAAATCGGCCTTCCAGCACGAGCTGCAACCCGTGGATTTGCCCGATTATCAAACAGTTGAACACAGCGTTGCTGCGCAAATGGGCGTGGAGGAAATCATGCAATTGGTCATGGAACTGCCGCCTGGGTTCCGGGCGGTGTTCAACCTCGCCGTGGTGGAGGGCTACAGCCACCAAGAAATAGCAGCAATGCTCGGCATCACGGAGAACACCTCCCGCTCGCAGTTGACACGGGCAAGGCAGGCGCTCCAGGAAAAGCTTCATCAATTAAACAACCACCGCCGTTATGAAATGGCCATTGTTCGAAAATAAAATACGGAAATCGTTGCTCGGCCACCAATCGGCGGTGGACGTGGACGCCATATGGGCCGCCATTGAGCCACAGGTGGACGCCATCAATCGGCGGAAAAAGCGGCGGTTCATGCTGTTCTGGCTGTTGTTGCCATTATTGGTGGCACATGGCATAGGTTTTTATATTTACCTTAATGATGACACCTATGAAAACAAGGCTAAAACAGCTTTAAATACCATAGATTCCACCAATAATAAGGTGGTGGATAAATCGGCTTTTAATGCTCATGAAAACCCAATAGAAACCCAGCAAACGCAAGAAGAAAATAGCCATAAAACAGGACAGCCCAGCAATAATGCCGATGCATTGATTATTACGGAAAATAAAGGATTAAATGCCAAGGCGAATAATCCCATATCTTTAATTAAAAAGAATAAAAGGTCTTCGTATAAAACGGCAATGGCTACTTCCGACCAGCCCAAGCGCAACGCAAACCTCGACCCGGCGGCAGCACCCGCATCGCCCATTGCGGAGCAAGCCCCAAATACTGGCCGCTGGCAAACCAATAGCCCCGGCCCGACGGCAGCCGAAGCGCCCATTGCAGGGCAAAATACGGTCAATGCCATGCCGACATCCACGGCCCAGCGGCTATTGGAAGCAGTGCCCGCCTTGTCCGGCGAACCCTTGGCAACCACGGCCCCAAAGCTGCCCACCCTGTCCCCGACAGCACTTGAACAGCCCTTGGAAACGCCCCCCTTGCGCAAGCGGGACTTCCGCCTGACAGCCGCCGTACTGGGCAGCATCAGCTTTTTGGACCGGAATATGACCGCCACGGACTCCGCCTACATTTACCTGCTCGACCTTCGGGAACGCTCGGAACGGCAATTGGAAGCCGTGCATGCAGGAATCCGACTCGGCGTTGAGCACCGCTCCGGCTTCGGCTTCAGCTCTGGGCTGAACTATGCGCAATTGAACGAAGTTTACCGCTACAAGTCCAGCGTGACCACGCTTGACACGGTCAATGGCATACAATACTACTACCTGAATTTCGAGAACGACACCATCCCCGTTTATGGGGACATTCAGTTGGAGCGGCGCACGACCCACCGCAAGGAAATCTACAATAAATACCGTTTGGTAGAGGTGCCGCTCTTGGTGGGTTGGCGGCACGAAGGCCACCAGTTTTCGTTCGGTGCACAGGCAGGCGTTTTCGTCAACCTGCGGATGATGGCAACAGGCCGAGCCTCGCAGTCCGCCACGGAAGACGTTGATATTTCCAATGGCGAGCTGTACCGCACGAACATCGGCCTGAGCTATTACCTCGGCCTGACGGCAGGCTTTATGCTCAACGACCGATTGGAGCTTGTTGCCTCGCCGTTCGTGCGGCACTTCCCTAAGAGCTTCACGAAGGCGAGCTATGGGCTGGAGCAGCGGTATAGTTTGTACGGGTTGAATGTGGGGGTGGGGGTGCGGTTTTAGAACTGGGGTTGTTGTGGAAGGGAGATTTTGGCGGTTTGTCACTTCTGATGGGAAAAAGTTATGTGTAGTGGTGCGATATGTCTTGGGAGGATAGTAAATTGCAGCGCTCTATATATCCAACAGCATGAAACCCGTAAACCACCCATTCATACAAACGACAAACCGCAAAGGTGATACCTTCTGGAAAGGTATTTCTTCTGGGGCGTGAAAAGACCTTCCAAGGCGTAGTGGCTTGGAAGGTCTTTTTATTGAAAAGTGTAAAGCACAACCAAAAAAAGCCGCCACTTCTTATAAAAGTCTATGAAGATACTACTGCCGTACCATAGAAAATAAAGAACTTTTTGCGATTTGTAGAACCCCTACTCAAATATATTTTCGAATTTAGTTGTTATCTTGAAATAAGGTCTATACCTTTGTAGGATTATTACAAGAAAATAAATTTTGAAAACGACCTTATTTCAAATCGCCACTATTCAAACCGGGGTTTTCGCAAAGACGGAACTCGAAGGAGAAGTAGTGTACCTGCAAGCCAAACACTTTGACGAACAAGGGCAGCTTAGCGCCATGCTTCACCCGGACTTGAGGCACGACCATTTGATAGAACGCCATTTGCTACGGCCCGGTGATGTGCTGTTTGCGGCAAAAGGCACGAAGAATTTTGCTGCGTGCTATGAAAGCGAGGATGTGCCAGCAGTGGCTTCTACTTCATTCTTTGTGATGAGGATACAGGACAGCCACCGGAGCAAAATACTGCCAAGATATTTGACATGGTGGCTGAATCATCCCAATGCGCTGACCTATTTAAAAGGCGAGGCAAGGGGCACTTCTATCGTCTCCATTTCTAAATCTGCGCTGGAAGAACTTGAAATCTATATACCCGATATGCAAACACAGAAAACGATACTGAAAATCTCGGCACTACGTCAGCACGAATTGCAACTGAAACAACAGCTCGAAGGGCTTCGTGAACGACTCATCCAACAAACAATCCTAAACGCTATACAGTAATTATCATGTCTAAGAAAATAACACAAACCGACATCAACAACGCCGTCTGGAAAGCCTGCGACACCTTCCGTGGCAGTATTGACCCCAGTGTCTATAAAGACTACGTGCTGACCATGCTCTTCATCAAGTACCTCAGCGATGTACACGACGACAAAATGGAGGCGTACCTCCTCAAATACAGCGGCGACCAAGAACGGGCCAAGCGGGCCATGCAGCACGAGCGCTTCGTGGTGCCAGATAACAGCCATTTCAAATACCTCTTCGAGCGGCGCAACGAGGTGAACATCGGCGAACTGATTGACATCGCCCTCGAAGACCTAGAAGAAGCCAACCGGGAAAAACTCTCCAGCGAGGACGGGGCGGGCATCTTCCAGAACATCAGCTTCAACAGCAGCGTGCTCGGCGACGTGAAGGACAAGAACACCCGCCTGAAAAACCTCCTGCTTGACTTCAACAAGGAAAGCCTCGACCTGCGGCCCTCCCACCTCGAAGGCTCGGACATTATCGGTGGGGCCTATATGTTCCTCATCGAGAACTTCGCCAGCGATGCAGGCAAGAAAGCGGGCGAGTTTTTTACCCCAAAAGAAGTCTCCACCCTGATTGCGAAGCTGACCAAATCGGCCCCAGGTAGCCGCATCTGCGACCCGACCTGCGGCTCGGCCTCCCTGCTGATAAAGGCGGGGGAAGAAGTCGGCTCGCCAAACTTCTCGCTCTATGGCCAAGAGGCCAACGGTAGCACCTGGGCCTTGGCCGTCATGAACATGTTCCTGCACGGCTTCGACAATGCGACCATCCGCTGGGGCGATACCATCCGGAACCCCAAGCTGAAAGAAGGCGATGCCCTGATGAAATTCGATACCGTGGTGGCCAACCCACCGTTCAGCCTCGACAAATGGGGCAAGGTGGAGGACAAGGACGGCGACCGCACCACCACCAGCTACGACCCCGAAACCGACCCCTACAACCGCTTCTGGCGGGGCGTGCCGCCCAAGAGCAAGGGCGACTGGGCCTTCATCACGCACATGATAGAGACCACCTACGAAGGCCGGGGCCGGGTGGGCGTGGTCGTGCCGCACGGCGTGCTGTTCCGGGGGAGCAGCGAGGGCAAGATCCGCCAAAAGACCATCGAGGAGAACCTGCTGGAAGCCGTCATCGGGCTGCCCGCCAACCTCTTCTTCGGCACGGGCATACCTGCCGCCATCCTCCTCTTCCACCGGGGAAAGGGCGAAAACCGCAACGTACTGTTCATAGACGCCAGCAAGCACTACGAAAGCACCAAGAACCAGAACCGCCTGCGGGCCGCCGACATCGAGCATATCGTGGACACCTACCGCCGCTTCCACGATGGCCAACTGGCCCCCGGCGTGGTGGAGGAAAAGTTCAGCTATGTGGCCACCTTCGAGGAGATACAGGAAAACGAGTTCAACCTGAACATCCCCCGCTATGTGGACACGTTCGAGGAAGAAGCGGAAGTGGATATTGCGGCGGTGCAGGTGGAGATTGAACGGTTGGAGGGGGAATTGGAGCAGGTGCAGAAGGAATTGCAGCTGTATTTGGATGAGTTGACGGCTTGAGCAGCGGGGCAGAAGTTAGGCGGTAACTTTGAGTTACCGCCTAACTTGGCCACAACCAATATGTGCAAAAATTGCACATACCACTTGGTTCCAAAATGGAACATACTTAAACCTTAAGTTGCAACTAAAAATAGTATCCAATGGAAAACAAGCCAATAAATCCAAACCAGACCATTTTTGAACAGCTAAAAAAAATGGACGAAAACAACAACGAATACTGGACTGCCAGAGATTTGAGCAAGGTGTTGGAGTATTCGGAATACCGCCATTTCAAACCGGTGATTGACCGGGCAAAAGAAGCCTGTAAGAATAGCGGCTACGATATTTCGCATCATTTCGAGGATATCCTCGAAATGATAGAATTGGGAAAAGGGGCAAGAAGAGGAATAGAAAATATAAAGATGTCCCGCTACGCCTGCTACCTCATCGTGCAAAATGCCGACCCGGGCAAAGAAATCGTGGCATTGGGGCAAACCTATTTTGCGGTGCAGACCCGCTTGCAGGAAATACAGCAAATGCAGGCCTACCAGCAACTGAAAACGGAGGAAGAAAAACGAATCTTCTTGCGCAAGGAAATGGCGGAACACAACAAGTACCTGGCCGAAGCCGCCAAAACTGCAGGGGTGATAGAGCCGATTGACTATGCCATTTTCCAGAACCACGGCTATATGGGGCTATACGGCGGCTTGGATGCCAAGGGAATCCACCAACGGAAAGGCTTGAAAAAAAGCGAACAGATACTGGACCACATGGGCAGCACCGAACTGGCCGCCAACCTGTTCCGTGCCACGCAGACCGAGGAAAAGCTCATTAGGGACAATATCAAAGGCAAGCAGCAAGCCAACCAAACGCATTATGAGGTCGGCAAAAAAGTAAGGAAGACCATAGAGGAAATCGGCGGCACCATGCCCGAAAACCTGCCCGTGGCTGGCAGCATCAAAAAACTGGGAAAGGAAGACAAAACCTCAAAACTGAAAAAATAATGAAGCAGGAAATGGACAATGGCAAGTCGGGGATGGGTGGGGGACTGCCGGAGGGGTGGGTGGTGAAGGAACTGGGCAAAATTGCAAAAATCACCTCTGGAGGAACTCCAAGTCGTATAGTTAAATCTTATTGGGATGGGGATATCCCTTGGATTACTACGTCTCTTATTGATTTCAACGAAATTGAAGGTGCTGAAGAATTTATCACCGCCGAAGGTTTACGAAATTCTTCAACAAAATTATTCCCTCCGGGAACTTTGCTCATGGCACTTTATGGCCAGGGTAAAACAAGGGGGAAAACTGCGATTCTAAAAATTGAAGCCTCAACTAATCAAGCCTGTGCTGCAATCATCTTGGATGAACAACAAGCAAACAAGCAATATATTTTTCAATACTTGGTGAGCAAATATGATGACATAAGGAATTTAAGTAACACAGGTAATCAAGAAAATTTGAATGGAGAACTTGTCAAATCCATTAGGTTAAACATCCCACCCCTCTCCGAACAAACCGCCATCGCCCACGTCCTCGGGCTGATGGACAAGGCCATCCAACTGAACGAACAGGTCATCGCCCAAAAAGAACTGCGCAAGAAATGGCTGATGCAGCAGTTGTTGACGGGGAAGAGGCGGGTGAAAGGGTTTGGGGGGGCGTGGATGCAAATTCCAATTTCGGAATTGCTCGAAGAAGTGCATCGTTATGCAGAGTGGAAGGATGATAGTCTTTACAAATTAGTAAGTATTCGTAGAAGGTTTGGAGGGCTATTCGAAAGGGGTGACTTATTCGGGCATCAAATTGAGGTAAAGAAGATAAAGAGTACACACTACAAAGATTTCTTGGTTTCAAAACGGCAAGTATCACATGGTGCTTGGGGAATTGTTACTCCCAAATTTCACGATTTCAAAGTATCTGATGAATACGATTGTCTAGTTGTAAAAGACGAGAACAAATTGGATATACACTTTTGGGATTGGCTTTGTAAAACACCGTTGCTAACTCACTTAGCGTATTTATCTTCAAATGGAGTGCATCTGGAAAAAATGATTTTTGATTTTGACACTTTCAAAAAAAGGAAGGTGTTTATACCTAAATCAATCACCGAACAGACCGCCGTAGCCCAAATCCTCCAAGCTGCCGACAAGGAGCTGGGGCTGCTGCGGGCGAAGGGGGAGCGGCTGCGGGAGCAGAAGAAGGGGGTGATGGGGGTTTTGTTGACGGGGAGGAAACGGTTGAAAATCAAATGAGCATGGAAAAACCTTTCAAAATATTGTCGATTGATGGAGGAGGCATTCGGGGCGTTTTCCCTGCAATGTTCCTGACCAGTTTAGAAGCGCAATTGAAAGCCAATGGCAAAGAGGATTGGCAAATCTATCAGAACTTCGATTTGATTTGTGGTACGTCCACAGGTGGAATTATTGCAATAGCCTTATCATTGGGAATACCTGCAAAAGAGATTTTCGAACTATACCTTGAAAATGCTGCATTGATTTTTGGTAAGAAGAAAAATGCATTTAAGCAACTATCATATTCCTCTCATTCAAGAGAAACGCTTGAGTCGCTTATCAAGGAGAAATTTAAGGAATCGAATAATGGGATAGACCCAGTTTTGAAAGATTGCAAGACAAATATTTGTGTCCCAACTTTTGATTTATTGGAAGGCAAGCCTTCTGTTTTGAAGAACAACTATCACCCTCGTTTTACAAGAGATTTTCATATACCTGCTTACCAGGCAGCTATGGCTACTGCGGCGGCACCTGTGTATTTTGACCCTTATTCTGCTGAGTATGTGGATTTGCATGGAGTAACAAGGCCGTTTAAGAACAAGGTTGATGGCGGTGTATTTGCAAACAACCCAACATTGATTGGAATCACGGAAGCGCAAGTAGCATTTTATAAGAAGCTTGAAGATTTAAGGGTGCTGTCTTTGGGTACGGGACACCAAAAATTCTCAGATGGCGCTATGCGGAAGAAATGGGGAATCACCTATTGGATAAACTTCAACAGAAAAAGGTTGATTGATTTGTTCATGCAAGCACAATCGCAGCAAATAGAACATTATGTTCAACTTTTGCAGAATGGCATTGACAAGGAAAAAATCGAGGCCCCAGTTTTTAAGTATCAAAGAATCAATGTTGAGCTAGATAGTACGCTTTGCGTTGAAATGGATGAGACGGATAGAAACAAGCTGTTTTCATTGGCTCAAAAAGCACAAAATCAATTTTACGAATATGGTACCAATATTATTCAGAATTATTGCAGTTAGTCTCGGAGGTTGGATAATCAAAGAACTACTGGATGATGATGAAAAAAACCTTAATGACATGGCAAATGCACACAACAATTTTTTAGGACTAGATAGAGACTACTCTTTGACTCCAACTAAGAAGGCAAATTTGATTGCTTCAAGAAAAGCATTGGAAAAGAAGATAATAGATTATTTCAAATGGAATCACAATTTTCTGATTCCCAAGTTCTACATCCAAGGTTCTTACAAGATGAAGACTATGGTTCGTGACAGGAATGGGGAATATGATGTGGATTTGGGTATTTACTTCCTTGAACGACCGGGTATTGAAGCACACACTTTGCAACGGTATGTGTGGAATGCTGTAAATGGGCACACAACTACTCCAACTGAACACCGAAATAAATGTATTCGGGTGAAATATAAGGGTGATTTCGACATTGACCTTCCAGTTTATTATAAAACACCCTACGATAGGCATCCATACCTTGCCACAAAGAGCGGTTGGGAACCAAGTGACCCAAAAGAACTTTGTGACTGGTTCAAAAACCAAAAAAAAGTAAAAGGGAATGGTGACCAATTGTCAAGGGTGATTAAGTATTTTAAAATCTGGGCCAATGCGAGAACGGGGAAAATGCCAAGTGGGATTGCCTTAACCATTTGGGTAACAAACAACTTTAAGCCAAATCTTAGGGATGACGTTGCCTTTCACGAAACAGCAAAGGCTATCAAGAATTCAATCTGGTGGAATGTATCATGTACAAATCCTGCAACGCCTAACGATGACTTTACATCCAAGTTGGACATTAACCAGAAAACTAATTTCAAAACGGCTTTGGACAGTTTGATTAGTGAAGCTGATAAAGCATTGAATCAACCAGATTTACGAACAGCTTTAAACATCTGGGGTCGGCAGTTTGGTGTGAATTTCCTTTAAGCAATCAAAAAAACGCAAGGCTCGGCACACATCATGGTGTACCGAGCCTCGAAGCTCCTTCTTCCTATAACGGTAAGATGAACGTGGCAAAGTTACCAATTAATTAGAAGAAGTACAAGCGATTGGCAAATAGGGGAATGCAAGTGGTTGATATTCAACCGAATAGCGAATGTACTTCTTTTAATAAAATTAGAGGCTAAGGAAATTTTATTAAAAGAACTATTAGAAGAAGAGTTAGAAGGAGTAACAGAAGGAAACAGAAGAAGTAACAGAAGAAGAACTATTAGAAGAAGAATTAGAAGAAGAAACAGAAGAAGAAACAGAAGAACCAAACCTTCTACCCCCAACCACCATTCAAATCGTGAAATAAAAACAGCATGGAAACACCCAGTTTCAAAGAAGACCATATCTCGCAAATCCCCTCCCTGCAACTCTTGCAAAAGCTGGGCTATACCTACCTTCCCCCGGCGGAGGCCGAGCGGCTGCGGGGCGGCAAGACCACCAACGTGCTGCTGGAGGAGGTGTTGCGCAAGCAGTTGAAGGCCATCAATGCCGAGAAGCGCATCAGCAGCACCAAGACCACCTATATCAGCGACGCCAATATCGAGAACGGTATCCGAGCCTTGAAGGAACTGCCCATGCAGGAGGGCTATATCGCTGCCTGTGAGGTGGCCTACAACCTCATCACCCTCGGCAAGACCTTCGAGCAGAGTTTCGATGGCGACAAGAAGAGCATCACGGTGCAGTATATTGATTGGGCCAACCCGTCGAACAACGTCTTTCACGTCACCGAGGAGTACAGTGTGATGCGCAGCACTAGCAAGGAGCATTACCGCCCCGATTTGGTCATCTTCGTGAACGGCATCCCGCTCTGCATCATCGAGTGCAAGCGCCCCGATATGGAGAAGCCATTGAAACAGGCCATCAGCCAGCACCTCCGCAACCAACAGGAAGACGGTATCCGGTCGCTGTACGTGTATGCGCAGTTGGTGATGAGCATGGCCACACAGGAAGCAGCTTATGCTACCAATGGGACGCCGGAGAAGTTTTGGGCCACATGGAATGAACAGGAAATGGAGAATGGAGAATTGAGAATTGATAATTACGGGGCGCTGTCAATACTGAAAAATACGCCTTTAAGTGAGGAACAAAAGGACAAGCTGTTTTCAGAGCGGTTCCGGTATGTGCGGCGCTATTTCGACGATTTGGAATCGGTGCCAGTTCTGCCCACCGTGCAGGACGAATATATCTACAACCTTTGCAGGCCGGAGCGCTTGATGGACTTGGTGTTCAATTTCGTGGTCTTCGATGACGGTGAAAAGAAAGTGGCGAGGTACCAGCAGTATTTCGCCATCAAAAAAGCGATGAAGCGGATGCTGGAATTGGACGGCGGCAGAAGGAAAGGCGGCGTGATATGGCATACCCAAGGCAGCGGCAAGTCCTTGACGATGGTGATGTTGGCACAGGCCATTGCGATGGAGAAGTCCATCCGCAACCCGAAAATCGTATTGGTGACGGACCGAACGGACTTGGACGGGCAGATAACGGGCACGTTCCGCAAATGCGGGATGCACGTGGACAATGCCACCACGGGCCAGCGCCTTGTGGAACTGCTGGAAAGCAACAGCGATGCCGTGGTGACGACCATCATCAACAAGTTCACGGCAGCCATGAAGAAGATAGCCAAGCCGCTGGACAGTCCGAACATCTTCGTGCTGGTGGACGAGGGGCACCGCACCCAGCACGGCACTTTCAATATCGAGATGCAGAAGACCCTGCCCAATGCCTGCTTCATCGCCATGACCGGGACGCCGTTGTTCAAAAAGGACAAGAGCACGGCGGCGAAGTTCGGCGGCATTATTGATGCCTATACCGTTGACCAAGCCGTGAAGGACGGGGCCGTGGTGCCGCTGCTCTACGAGGGCAGGTTGGCGCACCAAGAAGTGAACGACCGTTCTATTGATACTTTCTTCGACATGGTAACGGAGCCGCTGAACGACCAGCAGAAAGTGGATTTCAAGAAGAAGTTCAGCCGGGCCGACCAACTGAACAGCGCCCAGCAGAAAGTCTATGCCATCGCTTGGGACATCAGTCGGCACTACCGGGACAACTGGCAGGGCACGGGCTTCAAAGCGCAACTCGTCTGCGACAAAAAAGCCACGGCCATCATTTACAAGGAAATGCTCGACGAAATCGGTTGGGTGAGCAGCGAGGTGCTGATTTCTTCCATTGACGAACGAGAGGGCGAGGACAGCGCCTACGAGCAATCCTCAGAACTGGTGCATAAGTTCTGGAAGCGGATGATGAACGAGCACGGCAATTCAAAAATCTATGAAAAGAACCTCATCAGCCGTTTCAAAAAACAGAAAGACCCGGAAATCATCATCGTGGTGGACAAGCTGCTGACGGGCTTCGACGAACCCAGGAACACGGTGCTGTACCTGACTAGGAATTTGCAGGGGCATAAGCTATTGCAGGCTATTGCAAGGGTGAACCGTATCTATCCCGACAAGGAATTCGGCTATATCATAGACTATTACGGCGTCATTGAGAACCTCGACAATGCGCTGCAATTGTACTCCAGCCTTGCCGAATTCGACAAGGACGACTTGGAAGGCACGATGACGGACATCAACGAGGAAATCAAGCAATTGCCACAAAAGCATTCGGAGCTTTGGGACATCTTCAAGACCGTGGCCAATAAACGGGATGCAGAGGCGTACCAAGTGCTGTTGAAGGACGAGGCGATACGGGTGCTGTTTTACGACAAGCTGGCGAAATTTGCCAAGGCGCTGAAACTGGCGCTGTCCAGCATGAAATTCCACGAGCAAGCCAGCGAAAAGACCATCAGCCGCTACAAAGAGGATTTAACTTTCTTCATGAAACTACGCTTGGCGGTGGTGGAGCGGTACAGCGATACCATAGACTACAAGCAGTACGAGGGGCAAATCCAGAAGCTGATTGACACGCATATCACCACAGACAGCGTGGAGGTCATCACGTCGTTGGTGGATATTTTCGACAAGGAGAAGTTTCAGGCTGAGGTGGAAAACACCGTGGGCAAGGCTGCCAAAGCGGATAAGATAGCCAGCCGCACGTCGAAGTATATCAGCGAGAAGATGGACGAAGACCCTGCGTTTTACAAGAAGTTCTCGCAACTGCTCCGGGAGGCCATTGCCGACTATGAGGCGCACCGCCTCAGTGAGGTGCAGTACCTGAACCGGGTGCAGGAAATCATGGACAGCGTATTGGCCCATACCGATACCGATATGCCAGAAGCCCTACGCTCGGAAGACGTTGCCAAGGCTTTCTTCGGCCTGACGGTGGAAGCATTGAAGGAGAAATTGCAGGACGACATCGTCAAGCGGGAAATCAGCGTGCAAACTGCCTTGAAGGTGGACGAACTCATCAAAGCCGCCGTGCTCGACCAAGGCAAACCCATCGTGGATTGGCAAAACAAGTCCAGCATTACGGGCAAGCTATTGATTGAAATCGGGGATTACCTGATAGACGAGGTGCGGGACAAATATGGCGTCAACTTGACCTTCGGCGAGATGGACGAGATAGCGAAGGCTTGTATTGATGTGGCGAAATTGCGGTATAAATGAGCATGGAATCTTCTATACAATTCGGCTCCATGCAGATTGACTTCCATTTGGAATATGCAGAGCGCAAATCGTTGGGCATCACCGTCACGCCCGATATGCAGGTGCTGGTCAGGGCGCCACTTGATGCTCCATTAGACAAAATCAAGGAAAAACTGCGGAAGAAAGCACCTTGGATTATCAAGCAGCAAAGCTTTTTCTTGGCCTTTCATCCCAAGACGCCTACAAAGAAATTCGTAGCTGGTGAGACGCATCTTTATTTAGGTCGGCAGTACCGTTTGAAAGTAGAAATAGCAGCTACGGCATCGGTGAAGCTGAAGGGTAAGTTCTTGGAGGTTTCTACGCCAGATAAAGGGAACGTGCAATCTATTTTGGAAGCCTGGTATTTGAAGCAGGCCAAAGCTAAGTTCTACGCCATCGCAGCACCTTTGATTGAGCGGTTCAAGAAGTACCAAGTTGAACCAAGTTCGATTGTATTAAGGGACATGCCCACCCGCTGGGGCAGCTGCACCCCAAAAGGGAAAATCATTTTGAACCCTGAACTCATCAAAGCGCACAAGGGCTGTATTGAGTACGTCATTGTGCATGAGCTATGCCATTTGGTCTATCACGAGCACACCCAGCGGTTCTTTGATTTGCAGACAAAGGAGATGGGGGATTGGGAGAAATGGAAGGGGAGGTTGGAGAGGGTGATGGCGTGAGGGGGCACCGCTACCCCCCTAAATCTCCCCTACTTTCGCCCAAAACAACCACCCAATGCAACTCACCAAACCCATCATCTTCTTCAACCTCGAAACCACTGGCACCAATACCGCCCAGGACCGCATCCTTCAAATCGAGGCTGTGAAAATCACGAGGGATGACCACCCCCACTGCAATGATAGTGAAGCCCTTGCGCCCGCTGCAGCGTTACGTGCCCCAGAAAAACGAGCATGCGCCAAACAAAAAAGCCCCAGCACATGCCGAGGCTTTTCATTTTTCAGCGGAGAAAGAGGGATTCGAACCCCCGGTACCTTTCGGTACAACGGTTTTCAAGACCGCCGCATTAAACCGCTCTGCCATTTCTCCGGTGCAAAGGTAGGAGGGTTTTTCAAAACTGAAAATTGTTTTGCAACGAATAGCAGAAAAAACCAGCTGCGTGAAGGAATGGTTCCCATGAAAAAAGCCTTCGGCTTTTACACCGAAGGCTTGAAATAATTGGAGGTTTAGCTATTACACGATGCCAAACATCGGGGCATCAATGCTTTATAATTTTTTGCAGCCATATCGGCTCGCCGTCTTCCAGCACCTTCACGAAATAGACGCCTGCTGGCAGGTGGGTGATGGATAGCTGGTGAACTTTGCTGCTCCGCAACAAAGGTTCTTGGTGAAGCATCCTGCCGTATAGGTCAATGATTTGAACCGTTCCCGATTTGGGCAGCATGCCTTGTGTTTCCAACATCAACTCGCCCGTGGTTGGGTTCGGGTACAGCCGGAATGCTTGCTGGTTCAACGGGTTGTTGGTGGCATCCACAGGCGGTATTTCGATGCAAATATTGTCCACTAGTACCGCCGATTGCGTCGCAGGGTCGTCCTCGGTGAAGTCGTTTTCCAAGTGCACCGTGAAGAACGAATTGCCCGAAACGGACTGCGGGGTGAAGCCACCTGTCGCCTCTACCCACCCAGCCTGTGTCCCATTCAATGCGATTCGGAAGACCTCCTCGCACTCGCCGACGCAAGCGCCCGTGCTTTGGGCAGTGGTGGAAATACGGCCCACCAACATACCACCTGGCTGTGGCGAAGCCACCGACAAGTCGCTCTGGTTGAAACATAGCCGGTAGCTGTAAGCCGAGCCAGCGGTAAGCTGTACTGGGTCGTGGTCCACCACGTCGAGGATGATGCAGTTGCCCTTTATTTTCAAGGCAACGGGATCCACACAAGCCTCGTCGGTCAGCACTTCGGGGCTGCCAGCATTGCTGCCCCAGGCGCTCGAACTACCGCCCTGACCAAGTACGCCAGGTTGGGCACCTTCGGCAAAGCCGGGGTTGTCGAGCAGGGGCGCTGCGCAAACAAGGTTGGGAAGCCCGCAGTTCACGTCCACCACCCAGCAGCGGCGGAACATGCACATCGTGCCATCGGGCAGGGTACGCTTCACCTTCATGCAAATCTTGTAGTTGCCCGACCCAGGGAAGGTGAACTGGAACGGCGCATCGCCGAGGCTGATGCCACCTGATAGCAGGACGCCCGTGGTATTGCTGATGTCCCAAAAAACGGAATCGCATTCTGTCAGCGTGGCGGTGGAATGGATGTTCTTGATGCAACCTGAGCTGCCTGTCAAGTAAATGCCCTGGCTTACCTGCATCTCCAAATTATTGCAGTTGCAGTTGGGGCCGCAGCCGTCGAATAGCAGGTTCAGCTTGCATTCGCAGGTGTCGCCGCCACAGATGCCCTGTATTTTCACCATGTATAGCCCATTGACAGTTACTGCCGTGCTGGGGATGGAGAGGTTGAACCAAGGCCCAGGTGCGCTGCCGGAAAGCACCGTTGTCCCGTTGGGGTTCATTACCGTCCAAGTGATGCCAGACCCCGCACAGTTGCCATTGCAGGCAAGCATGCCAGTCAGCACGTGCGGCGTACCGGATGGCGGGCATGGGATGGCGATGGGTGGCTGGTTGTTGCAGGTAAGTGCTTGGGTGAAGCCCGTTTTTTTGTTCTTGATTTTGATTTTGGTAAATGCTCCGCAACTACAGTCCGGGCAGTCCGGCTGCACCCAATTTATCACACAAATACAGCTATCGGGATTGCCGGGGCAAAGGCTTAGCAACACCAATTGGTAGTTGCCGGGGGCGCTCACCGAGGCTGCGGGGAAATTGATGTTCATTGCCCCCGCCGGAGTCGTGCCGCTCAACGTGCCGGTTGGCGTGAACAGCGTCCAATTGATGGGCGAAGGTTGGCAGCCCGGTACAGGGCCTACGCAATTAAAGCTACCGCTGATGTTGATGTCGCTGACCGGGCAGCCGAGCATGAGGGGCGGCTGGTTGTTGCAGGACAGGAGGTGGCTCGCCCCTGCATTGGTCAGTGCTACCGACCAGTCACCACACTCGCAGACAGGCGGGCATTGCACCGTAATGGTGTCGTGCAGTATTTTTTCAAAACAAATTTGCCCATTGTCGTTGAGTTCAATGGCCAGCCAGGTGAGGATATAGCTGCCGCTCCCTGCGTAGGTGTGCATCGCCATTCCGCCAGAAATAAACGGGCCGTTGTCCTGTTGGCCATCGCCCCAATTTATATATTCGAGGTAATCGCAGGCGGGCAGGTTGCCGATATTGATTTTGACCTTACAGGTATCGGCGATGACGCTGACCGTTACGGCGTTTTCAACTGCTGCGCAAAAAGTGTCGAAATTGTCGCAGCAACTCTCCGGCTGGCACTCGGCGGGAGCAAGGCAAACGTCGTCCACCGCCACATATACGCCGCCATTGGCACCATCGCCCCGGGTGAAAAAGATGCGGTCAATGCCGCCGGGCGGAAGGGTGGCGGAATTGAAATTGAAGACGATGGTCTGAAAATTCTCGTCGCAGGTCAGCGGGATGGTGTAGTTGCCAAGCGGGATGGCCGCTGGCGCAAACAGGTTCGGGTTCGTTGGCGTAAATGCGCTCGGTGTCCCCGTACTGACCGCTCCGACTGGCACCCCAAAGGCGCTGAAAACGGGTGCCCCGAAGGGGTCGAGCAGGCAGGCGAGCTTCAAGGAAAGGTCGTAGCAGCCCGAATTTTGGGGCACGACGCCACCCAACTGGTTCATGATGCCTTCCCGCCAGACCGGCGAACTGTTCACGTAATTCCACATTCCCGCAAAATTGCCTTGCGTAATCGGCAGCGGCGGTGTGAGTACAATCGGGGGCAGCGGGGAAACGGTATGGTAAAAATCGCCCGTGCTGCCGCCAGTCCAGATGCCGCTCCAGTTCGTCGCCAAGCTGATGGTTTCGTCACTGCCAGTGGGCGTTCCTTGCTCGAAACTGCTGTTCTGAACCAAATTGTTCGGGCAAAGGGTGTCGCAATGCACCGTGACAGTCGTACACATTTCCTTGCTCCAGCAGAAGTCGCCGGTGCCGTTTTGCTCGTAAACCGTCACGCAGATATTGTAGGTGCCGCTTTGTGCGTAATTGTGCATCCACATCCCGTTGGCGGGCACGAGGACTTGCGGCACGGGCGTCCCATCGCCCCAATCGGGCGGCGAACCGAACCAATGGCAGGAGTCGAACTGTGGGGATTCGACAATCACTTTGCAATCTTCGCCGAGCGATACCAAGAAGCCCTTTGCCACCAGGTCGCAGAAGGCATCGAAGTCGTCGCAGCAAGTACTGGGGCAGTCCGGCTGTATCCACCGCAGCTTGCAAACGCAACTGTCCACAGCGCCCGGGCATAGCGTGGTCAGCCGCAGGCAGTAGGAGCCGGGGTCGTCCACGAGGGCAGCCGGGAAGGTCAGTGAAGAGAAATTCGTCGTGGTGCCGCTGGTCGTAGCCCCATTAGGAACCGTCAGTACCCAATTGACCGCCGTTTCAGGGCAAGGCAGGCCGGTGGCATTGGCGCAGCCAAAAAAACCGGAGATGTTGATGTCCCCGGCAGGGCAGCCGAGCACGGGTGTTGGAGCGCCTTGTGTACAAAAAAGTGCGTGGGTCATGCCGTTGCTTTGCGTCAGCACAAAATTGTCGCTGGAGCATGTGCAATCGTGGCAGGGCGGCACAAAAATACAGAGCGTATCGCCTTCAAAGCAGCACCAGTTGTCGGGGTGCAGGGCGTCGTGCAGTCGGACGAGGAAGGTCAGCTTATCGCCGGGGTTCACCGTTCCCGAAGGGAAAAAACTGGTGGTGATAGTGGTCGTGTCGCACCAGTTTGAGCCGGGCGGAAAGAAGTTCACCGGGTTGGGGAATACGACCACTGGTGGCCCGCCGATTTGGGTGAAAATCAGCTCGGTGGCGAAATGCGCCGGGCTTGAAGCGTTTTTAAAGGTCAGGTTGTACTGGTAATAGACATTGCCGGCAGCATCCTCCTCACAGGTGATGCTGTCCTCCACGACCTTGATACAGCCGTAGTCCAATGGTGGGCAATCAAAAATCAGCGTGTCGGAACAAGCGACGCTGTCTTCGCCATTTGCGCCGACGGCTATCCAGTTCAGCACCACTATTTGAGGCACCTCGGAGGGCATGTCAATCCCGTCCAGGCAGAAGTTTATCAATCCTTGCGTCGTGCCGTTTGGAACAAAACCTGAGATATGCTGCCACTGGACGAGCGTGTTGGTAGAAATGGGGTTGAACCAATCGCCCGGCATCGGCCCGCCCGTGTAGTGGGAGCCGAAGATGACACCCGGCGTGAGCAGTTCGAGTTCGAGTTTGGTGAAAAATTGGAGGTTGCAGTCATTTCTAATGTCGAGCGAATGGCAGCAACTATCGGGATTGGTCGTCTTCACTGCCACCCCGTTTTTCTCGCAAGGGTCGCAGCAAGGGTGGAGCAGTATGCAGTGTTTTTTGGGGGAATGGCAGCACGAGTCGTTGCTGGAAAAGCCCGTTTCAAAGCAAAACTGCGTGGGTGAAAGGATGGGCGAAGTCGCCACGATTTTCACGCAAAGCTGTGGTGTGCAAGAGTCCGGTGCCACGTCCGGCGAGAAAGGCAATGCGATGGACGGGCTGGTGATGCCGATGAACGGCGGCGGGCAGGGCTTGAAGCCGAAGCCCGGTGTCGGGTTGCTCAGCACCACTTGATTGGCGTTGAAATTGGTCAGGTTTTGCACCTGAAAATAATAGCAGTATTCGAGCGGTCGGTCGGGGTTGCAAACCACCGAGTCATTTTTCACCAATAAACAAGTGTCGCCATAAACGGGCGGTGGGCAATAAAAATAGCAGGTGTCGGTGCAAGCCAAATAGGGAATGTCCACAGCGTCTTTTATATACCATCGGATGACCACGCACTGCGTGTCCTGTGCCGGGGTCAAAATATTTCCCAGACAAAATTTCAAAGCATCGTTGTAGTCGCCCGGTGGGATGCCGCCAGCCGGGTTGCGCCGAATGGGCAGCAAGGTGCCCGTCGGTGAGCCGTTCCACAAGAAGCTGCTGCTCAAACTTGGGGTGTTGAAGATGACGCCCGGCGTCACCGACTCGACCTCCATGAACGCCAACGGCCCCGTGTGTACGTGGAAATTCATGCTCCAGCAGCAAGTGTCCTGCGCCGCTCCGGGGATATTGAGGATGGGCTTTTTGGTGACCCAAAGCGAGTCGCAAGGGAAATCGGAGGGCGGCTCTTTGCAGCCACATTTGAAAATCTCCACGTCGCCGATGAGGATTTTGTCGTGGGAGCAAACATTGTTGTCGAAGTCCACCAGCAAGCTATTGGCATTGGTGCCACCTGCGGCGGGCGTCCCCTGCATCCCATAGACCCAGGTCGTTCCGGGCTGGGAGCAGAAGCTGTTGAAACCAGTCGGTGGGTGCAGGTTGTCGCCCGTGTTCCAGATGAAACGGTCGCAGTCGTATGGCTGTGGGGTGGCTGGGTCGAAGCTGCCGTAGCCATAGTCCACGCCGCCCGCACTGTTGTCGGCAACGGCGGAGGCAGCACCAGTGGTGAACTTGAGGTTGAGGTTTGAGCTGCAAGGAGCGGGCAGGTGGCCAGGCGTCAGCACCCATGCGCTTCCGTTGTATTCGTATTCGAGCACCCTCGATTCATGGGCGTAATTGTACCAACTCGTTGAAAAAGCGCCGCCGCAATCGCTGGCCATCGTCCGCTCTGCGAGCAGCATTTGCCCGTTTTTTGAAAAAGCAATGTCCGAGACGGGGTTGGAGTAATTGGCGTTCACTGGATAACAGGGAAGGGTGATTTCGAGCACCTCGCCGTCCTCCCATTTTTGGCCGCCGCCATTGTAAAATGTTCCTTGGAACTCCCCTGCCCCATCCAGCCCGATGCTCCAGATTTCGTTGCTGGCAATGGCGTTTTGCCTACCGATGTCTTCCTTCCAGGTGGCGAAATAGACCCTGCCGCCGTAGTAAGCCACGCCCCAGGTGCGCTCGCTGAGTGCCACGAAGCTGGGGTCGCTGGCGTTGCCGCTGGCGGGTGGGTTGAGGGTGCCGAAGGGGTCGAAGCGGCTCATCACCAGCCCGTTTTTGATGCGATATATCATGCCATCGGCATGGTTGGTGACAAAGAACTGGTTGTTGGTGGCATCGTAGCCGATGTCGCCGAGGGCCGAGCCGTTGTTGGGAATCCTGGTACCGCCGGGCGAAAAGGCACCCGTGGTCACGTAGTTCGAAATGGCCCCGGTGATGCCGTTTATCCTGTAAACCGCCCCCGGCCCGCCCGAGGAGGTGTAAGGGTTGTAGGTGTATGGCGTGGTGGTGGCGCAGGTGTAGATAGAGGAAGCTGCGACGAAGATGTCGTCGTTCTGGTCAATGGCGATACCGAAGACCTGGCCGAGGTTGGTCGGCGTCCAGGTTGGGTCGCTGTACTCGGTGGCCGAGGCAACTCCCCAGAGGGTGCCGGGCGTAGCGGTTGAGTGGTCACGCACGTCCACGATGGCCATGACGGGGGCGCTTGTGTTCACCCCGGATAGGTAGTTGGCGGGCGAATTGAAGCCGGAAAAGCAGGTGACGACGGCCTTGCCGCATTCACGATGGAGGTTTTGGGCTTCGAGGAAATGGGTGCAGCAAAGCAGCGCAGGCAGTGCGAAGTAAAATTTTGTTTTCATACAAAAAGGTTTTACCGAAAATGGGCACAAGCAAGATTGGAATACTGGGTAAAAAGGCCAGGATGGCCGTTCAAGGGTTGGACTTCAGGTGTGGCAAGCGTGAATAGCGGATTATAATTGTCTTTACTTGTTGTTTCTTGAAACGCCCGCTTTCATAGCGCCAAGTTAGTATAGTTAGGTATCAATAGCAAGTTTAGGGGATTTGAAAATTTGGGGTGATGCTTTAACCAAAGGGAAGATGCAGATTGGGTAATCAAAAAAAGCCCCCGCATTGTCTGCGGAGGCTGGGGTTATTGAGTTTTAGGCATAATGGTTTTCAGGAGTGTTGCCCGTTTGAGCTTTGCCATTTGATGAATAAAAAGCGTCGGCAGGCAGCACAACCATTGACTGCCTACCGACGCAATGTTTACTGTTTTACTACTTTTTGCACCCATATCGGCTCGCCGCCTTCCAGCACCTTCACGAAATAGACGCCCGATGGCATGGCCTCTATTGAGAAGCTGTGGGTACTACTACCGGGCGGCACAGTCTCCGTCCGGATGGCCCTGCCCCACAGGTCGAGTAACTGCACCACGCAATAAGGTGAGGTTTCAGCATTTAAACGGAGGTTGATGACCCCGTTGGTAGGGTTGGGATACAGCGAGATTTCCTCTTGAAACGCTGCGGGGGAAGTTGCCGCCCCACCGTTGCCCACCGGCCCGGCGATGCCCTGCGAGATGGTGCAGTTGTGGTTTCCGTTGTTGATGGCATTGATGATAAACTGTGCCGTCGCAATCCAGGCGTTGGCCATAGCCGTTGGGATATTATTCCCTGATTGGCCTTGTACCTGGTTAATAAATTGGTTGAGTCTAATATTGGCCTGATTGAAATTCCCGCTTTGGTATTTGATTTTTGCCTTGGTTAACTTGTCGATGAGTTGGTTCATTAGGCCGTTGGGTATGCCGCTTGCCTGCACCTGTGCAATCAACAAATCTATGGCACTGCAAACGCTCAAAATAGGGTCGCACGGATTTCCGATGCCATCGCCGTCGTAGTCCAACTGGTCGGCGTTGGGGATAGATACGCAATTGTCAATACAATCAAGTACGAGGTCGCCGTCTTGGTCCTCCTCATCCACGAGGCCGTCGCAGTCGTTGTCAATCCCGTCGCATATCTCATTCGTTCCTGCAAGCACCGTAAATGTTGCCTGACAGCTGGTCGTAAATGGAGCACAACTGCTAGTATAAGTAAACGTAATTGTTGATGAGCCGCCGCTGGCGGAAGGCGGTCCTGAACTGCTGTTCGTCAACACGCCATTGCAGCCACCACTTGCGGAAGCAGTAGCAAGCCAAGCCGCATAAGCCGCATCCACTGCCGTTTGCGTTTGGCAAGCAGGTAAAGTCATGTTCTGTGGGCAGTTGAGCACAACAGGGGACGCACCGGAAACGGTGAAGGTCGCTTGGCAGCTTGTTGGCGCTTGGCAAGCTGTGTTTACAGTGAAAATCACCGTTGTACTGCCTCCGCAAGCAGAGGGAGTGCCTTGGCTGTTATTGGTCATAACCCCGTTGCAGCCACCGGTAAAGCTTGCCGTAGCCAGCCAGGCATTGAATTGGGCGTTGATACTGCCTTGCGACTGACAGGACGAAACAGTCGTGGTTACCGGGCAATTTATCACCACCGGCGGGTCTACTGTCCAGGTGAAAACTTGGGTACAAGTCGCTACATTGCTGCAGTTGTCAGTGGCCGTGTAAGTGCGAGTCTGTGAGCGTTGGCATCCGTTTGAGACAATAGGGCCAAGAGATGAGGTAATTATCGGTGAGCTGCAACCATCAGTTGCAGTGGCAGCTCCTGGGGGGGGGACGCCTGGGGGGTTGCAGCCAAGAGTGCTACCCGGCGGGCAAAAGGTGAAAACAGGCGGGGCAGTATCTACCGTCCAAGTAAATACTTGTTGGCAGGTCGTAGTGTTGCTGCAGTTGTCAGTGGCCGTGTAAGTGCGAGTCTGTGAGCGTTGGCATCCGTTTGAGACAATAGGGCCAAGAGATGAGGTAATTGTCGGTGAGCTGCAACCATCAGTTGCAGTGGCAGCTCCTGGGGGGGGAACGCCTGGAGGGTTGCAGCCAAGAGTGCTACCCGGTGGGCAAAAGGTGAAAACTGGAGGGGCAGTATCTACCGTCCAAGTGAATACTTGTAGGCAGGTCGCTGTGTTGTTATCACTATCAGTTGCTGTGTAAGTTCTTGTTTGGGAGCGTTGGCAGCCGTTTGATGTGATTGGGCCCAGCGAGGAGGTGATAGTAGGGGTGCTACAATCATCTGTTGCTGTGGCAGCACCTGGGGGTGGCACGCCCGTTGTGTTGCAGCCAAGGTTGCCGCCTGGCGGACAGAATGTGAAACCTGGTGGTTGATTCAGAAGGGTGACACTTACATTACACGTATTGTAACAACCTCCAGCATTGACAACCTGCACCCAGTAGTTTCCTGGGTTGTTCACGGTGATGCAGCTTGTCGTTTCGCTTGTGTTCCATAAATAATTGGCGTAGCCAGCTGGCGCACAGAGTTGGGTGAACCCGTTTGAGCAAATGGAGGTGTTGCCTGTAATGGTGCAATCCGGTGCTGGATCAGGCGTAGGATTTGCATTGACCGTGATGGTGAAGCAACAGGAAGCTTGGTTGAATGATGGGTCCGATACTTGAAAGCAATTTGTAAAAGAGCCGGGTGGAAAGGTGCTACCACTAGGCAGACCTGAAGTCTGAATAATTGGACCAGTCGAGCAGTTATCGTTAGCCGTAACGGTATAAGTGACAACCGCCTCGCACTCGTTTGGTGCCAAATTGACTACAATTGGTGAAGGGCAATTTATCGTAGGCGGGGTATTATCCACGACCCTGACCGACTGTGTCACGGTGGCCGAGAGCAGTCGCCAGGTAATTGTGTTTAACCCGACGGGTAGGTTCGGAATCGTGACAGAAGGGGGGTGCGGACCCGTGCCCAGCGAGATGAACGGTGCGTTGTTGACGCTGTACTCCAGCAGGTTGCCATTATTGCAACCGGCTGGGGAAAAGGTTGGAATTGGCGTAGTTACGGTGGCATGGCAGGCGCCGGGCGAGTTGCCGATAAACATGGGTGGCGGAGCCGTCATCGTACAGGCGTCGGCTTCGTTGGCAAAAAGGATGAAACCCAGCGCCAACAGCAGGGAAATACCGTACCCGGCCTGGCAAAAAGAACGTATGGGTATATTCGTACTCAATTTCGAATTTGACATGGTTGATAAATTTTAAGGTGTGAAAACAGCGGCAACCAACCCAGCATCGCTGGTGCGGCTGCCGCTGCGTGGGTCAATGTTTAATCAGTTTTTCTGTCCAGACCGGCTCGCCACCGTCCAGCACCTTCACGAAGTAAACCCCTGCGGGCAATGCGGCCACCGAAAGCTGGTGCTGCTGCTGGCCGGGCATGAGCGTTTCGCTGAGGAGAACATGGCCGAGCAGGTCGAGGATTTGCACGGTGCGGGCAACAGGCTGCCCGTTTCCGAAGCGGAGGCTGATGTTGCCCGAAGCCGGGTTTGGGAACAGCGTTATCCCTTTGTGAAACTCGGCGGGGGAAGTTGCCGCCCCATCGTTGCCCACCGGCCCGACGATGCCCATCGAGATGGTGCAATTGTGGATGCCATTGGCAATGGCATTGATGATGAACTGTGCAATTGCAATCCATTCGTTGGCCGTTGATGTTGGAATCCCATTGCCAGATTGCCCCTGTACTTGGTTAATAAATAGGTTGAGTCTGATATTGACCTGGGTGTAATTCCCGCTTTGGTATTTGATTTTTGCCTTGGTTAACTTGTCGATGAGTTGGTTCTTAAGGCTGTTGGGTATGCTGCTCGCCTGCACCTGTGCAATCAACAAATCTATGGCACTGCAAACGCTCAAAATAGGGTCGCACGGATTTCCGATGCCATCGCCGTCATAGTCCAACTGGTCGGGGTTGGCATGGTTGGGGCAGTTGTCGAAACAAGAGGCGATGTTGTCGCCATCGGGGTCGAAGCCCTCGTCCACTGAGCCGTCGCAGTTGTTGTCGAGCCCGTCGCAAATTTCCGTAACAGCGACTTGAACCACAACAAATTCTCCCGCATAAGGAAAGTTTCCGTCCAATCCGTTGAAATCATGCAGCTTCGTGTAACCAGCCGTAGGATGGAATTTAAAGATAACGCCTTTGTCGTTTGCACCGCCAATCGGCGTCATGCCGTACATCTCGCCGTTGTAAACTATCATTTTGCCAATGGCCCTACCGCCCTGGCTTTGGCTGAAATCAAATTTTTTGACATAGACCCCTGTCGCCGGATTGAATTCAAATAAAACCCCTTTATCGTTTACCCCTCCTTCGTGGGTGTACCCATAGAGCAAGTTGTTGAATACTGTCAGGCTGCTCGCACTGGGATACTTTCCGCTCAGTCCATCGAAATTCTTTTTCGAAATGCAGGTATTCAAAACAGGGTCGTACTCGAACAAAGTGCCAAAATTGGAAGTACCTCCCGTGTTCGTCAACCCATACATTTTGTTGTTGAAGACAATCATTGTGCCCTGCGCATACCTGCCCGTGGACGAAGTAAAGCTCAGTTTCTTTGTGTAATTATGATTGTTCAGGGGGTCGTACTCAAACAGCACATCCACCGCGGTAGAATTCGACCCTGCGCCATGAGTAACCCCGTAAAGCTTGTTGTTTAGTTCCGTCAGCCCGTTGCAAAATGGATACCCGCCATCCACGAAATTAAACTCTTTCCTTACGGCATAGCTGCCAGTTACAGGGTCGTATTCGTACAACACGCCAAGGTCGGATGCGCCCCCTCTTGAAGTCATACCATAGAATTTGCCGTTGAACAGTTTCAGGAAACCGAAAGCATACCATCCGTCTGCTGGGTTGAATGCCTTTTTTATCGCATAGCTGCCTGTCGCCGGATTGTATTCGAAGATATAACCATAATCGCCCGGGCCGCCTAATGAGGCAACGCCGTACAGCATCCCGTTGGGGAATTCCGTCATGGCACCGAGCGGATTGCGACCATCGGCAATGGCAGTGAAATCCTTTTTCTTCGTGAGAGTATTCGTTGCCGGGTCATATTGGAAAAGCACTCCGTCACCTTGCGTACCGCCAGCCGAAGTAAGCCCCAAAAAAACGGTGTTCGAAGCCAAGGCCAGTGTGACCGTAAACGAACAGGATGCTGTGTTTCCATGGCCATCATCTGCCGTCAGCGTCGCTGTCAAGACATCATTGATTCCTGAGAAATTAGGAGGAACAACGGTTTGGGCAACAATAATATCGTAATTAGCCGTACAGTTATCACTCAAGGAAGCAGGTTCCCATGAATTAAGTAAACCCTGGCAATTCTCATCCGCCACAATGATTTGGTTCGGCGGGCAAGTGATGACGGGCGAGATTTTATCTTCCACCACAATGTCCCCGGAACAACTTGCTCCTGTGGCAACATCCGTGATGCGGTACACCAGTGTCTGCCCAGCATAACCACTTGGCAGAATGACGCTACCCGTTCCGCTGACTATCGGGTTCGTAAATCCGGGGCCTTCAAAAATTTCAAGCAAATAAACACACCCTGGGGTATAAGGCCCTCCTTCCAACAAGTCAAACACAGCGATAGTCGCCTCACAATTGGCATCTACTAAAATCTGGACAATATTATTGCAAACTGGTGATGGACCCGGCACAAAACCTGGGTCGGCAGCATCCACCAGTCCGTCGCAGTCGTTGTCAATGCCGTCGCAAATCTCCGTGGCGCAGGGGTACTTGGCGGGGTTGGTGTCGTCGCAATCCTGGTTTGTTCCGGCACAATGCCCATCGCTATCGGCATCCGTGCAGGAGGGCACCGAGGCGCAGCCGGGAATGGTCACGGAGAACAGAGATGTGGTGGTGTTTGGCCCGCTCACGCCGTTGTTGCCGCAAGCACCGGGGCCTGCACCTGAACCCCACCAGTTGTTCATGGCGTCAATCGGTTGCGTGGGGGAGGTTTCATTGCTGATGCCCGTCGTGTTGAGGTGGATGGCGTTGTTGTTCGCAAGGCGGGTGGCAGCCACGTTGTCAATGTACCGGATGCCAATGCCACAGTCCTCTATATTGTTGCAGGTGTAGGTGCTGTTCCCTCCGGCATCATCTACGATGCCATAAATCCGCTTCGCAAAATGGTTGCCCGTTGCGGTGAAATTTGGCGAGTTGTCAACTTGGATACCCCAACCGACCCGACTACCTCCCGTGTTTGCCAAGTCCACGTTCTCTACCCGGTTGCCGCTACCGCCTACGATGCCGATGGACCTGCCGCCCAAAGAGCCAATGGTTCCATTCTGCACGATGATGTTGGTGCCCGGCACCGAACCGTCGGAAATGATGCGGTTGATGCCACCGAGGTAGATAGCGTTGGCGGTGGCGCCACCGAAGGTATTGCCTGTGGCGAGCAAGCTCCCCCCCACGAAGTTGATGTGCAGCGCATTGCCACCGCTCACGCCCGAATCGGTCAGGTCGTTGTTCTGGATGGTGGCGTTCGTGCCAGTCTGGAGGTCAATGCCGTAGTACCAGTTTCGGAAGGCGCAATTTTGAATGGTGTAGTTGTTGACGAAGTTAACGACGATGCCATTGCCACTGGCCGAACCGGACTTTGTCAAATTTAGACCGTCAATGAGGATGTTCGAGCCGTTTTCGACCCATAGTGGGTAGTCTGTGCAGCCTTCAAGCCCGTTTCCTGCTGGCAGGTTGATATGCCCGCCGCTCTGTTTGATGTCAATATTGCTGATGTTCCGAGTCCGCACCCCGTAGTCAAAAGTACCCCCGTAGGTGTTGCCCGTTACTGACAAAGCCCCTGTCAGGAAGTCTAGGTCAATGGCGTAGGCGAAGTTGGTGGGGTGGTTGCCGCTGTCTTCGAAATTGTTGTTGTCAATCGTGACGTTCGCACAATTGTGGACGAATACGCCGATTGACCTGTTTTTGACGAAGCAACCCGTCATGGAAAAGCCATCGGAGTCAGCATCCACGCCTGTTCCGCCGTTGGCTCCAGTCTTGGAAAGGTCAAGGGAAATCAGGCTGACGCTGGCTGCGTTAACGGTCAGCACCTGCCCAACGAAGGTGGCCCCGATGGAGATGAGCGGCACCCCCGAAAAGCCGGGTTGCGTCGTGCCGTCCAAGCTAACTGGGTCCGTGATGGTAGGCAAGGCAGTAGTGATGGCAATGCCCTGCGGCCCGCCTCCACCGACGTTGAACTCGATGGCATCGGAGCCAGCGTTGGCGTTGGCATCCAGGATGGCCTGTCGAAGTGAGCCTGCCCCCGCGTCGTTGGTGTTGGTCACCGTGTAAGTGTTAGCACTTGCATTTGTGAGTGCCATGCACAGGGCCGCAGCCACGAGGCTTAGGTGCTTGATTCGGTTGTGAGCAAAGCTATTGCAATGGTGTGCAAAGATGTTTTCCATTCCAAGTGATTTAAGTTTTCTGAATCTACCCCTAATTTTTCAAGAAAACGGTCAGACCGCTACGAGACGGCCTACCCGTTTTATGTTCACTGTTTTACCACTTTCTCCATCCATATCGGCTCGCCGCCTTCCAGCACCTTCACGAAATAGACGCCAGCGGGCATAGGATCCAAGGAGAAGCTGTGGGTTTGGTTGCCCGGCTCCAATGCTTCCGTGCAAAGGGTGCGGCCAAGGAGGTCGAGGATTTGCACCTGCCCAGCCCGTAGCACTTCGCCCTTGAATTCCAGCGTGAGGTTGCCGGAGGTAGGGTTGGGGAAGAGGCTGAAATGTTGGGGGGTGCCTACCTGCTCATGGTTGCCGGTCAGGGCATCGATTTTAAGTATGGCCCCGTCCAGCCCGCACGAAAAGCCCAAGTTGGAGCCGGGCAAGGATACCCGGTACTGGCGGCTCGTAGTGGCCGGATTGGTAGTTTCAGTAGTCCAGGTGGTGCCGGCGTCCGTTGTTATTAGGATAATCCCGGTGTTGCTGGCCACATTCCCACCCACCACCACGCCTGTATTTGCACTTGAAAACTTTACGTCGGAGAGAAAGGCGGAGGGTTCGTCATGTTGCGCCCAGTTGAGGCCGCCGTCTGCAGTACTGAAGATGACTCCCCATTCATTGGCCAAGTTCCTTCCGACTACATGCCCGTGCAGGGCATCCGTAAAATAGGCGCCGTTGAGGTGGTAGCCCGGCGAATCGAAAATAACGGACCAGGAACCGCCCCCATCGGCAGTATGGAGTATTTTGCCGTCATAATCGGTGGCATAGCCGTTGCTCGCATCCGTAAAAAAAATACCGTAGATAGCCTGGGAAGTGCCCGTCGTTAAAGGCGTCCAGGAAATGCCGCCGTCCGATGTTTTCAAAATAACAGGAGGCGCTCCCGATGTTCCTCCGGCAATGAACCCGGTATTGGCACCCAAAAACCAAACGACCCTGAATTGGGCAAAAACACCCGTCAGGACTGAGGTCCAATTGACACCGCCATCGTTTGTTTTCAGGATGGTGCTGTTGTCCCCGACTGCCCATCCCGTCAGTGCATCGGTAAAAAAATTGGAATAAAGGGCTTCCCCCGATCCGCTTGCCTGGGGCGTCCAGTTGGCGCCACTGTCAGTGGTTTTCAGGATGGTGCCGCCGATGCCGACCGCATAGCCGGTATTGTTGTCAGGGAAATGGATGGAAAGGAGGGACTGCGTGGTGCCACTGGTCAGGGCATTCCATTGTGCTTTTGCATCGAAAGCCCCCAGAAGCAGGGCGAACGGTAAAAGATGATAAATCGGTTTGTGGAATGATTTCATGTTGGCGATTTTTGGATTGAAAGCAAGAAGCGGGCGGTTTTTTAAGCAAACCGCCCGCCGCTGCTTGGGTTATTGCTTGATGATTTTTTCCGCCCAGATCGGCTCACCCCTCTCCAGCACCTTCACAAAATAGACGCCTGCTGGCATGGCTGCCAATGAAAGCTGGTGCTGTTGCTCGCCAGGCAGTAGTGTCTTCACAAGAAGGGTTCTACCAAGGAGGTCGAGGACTTGAACTGACCCGGCTCTTGGCACTTCGCCCTTGAATTCGAGGGTGAGGGCGCCAGAGGTAGGGTTGGGGAAGAGTCGGATGTCCAAGTTCTGCCACCTGTCGTCCGTGCCGACTAGCGTTCCCCCGAAACAGAAATTGTCCAAGGAAATGACGGAGTTGATGTCTGTGCCCTGCTCTTCCACCAAATGGTTGAAGATATATACGGCGGGACGGACAAGCAGTCCGACATGGTCTCCACAAGCATCCGATGCGTCCCAATTGCTCAGGTCATAGGGTATCTCCATTTCAAGCCATTCATCCGTATCAATGCCATCCAATTGTATGCAGGCCAGTTCATAGCAACTGCTACCCTCGCAATCATTCAAATCAAAATTATCGCCCCGGTAGAGGTCGACAAACATCATAGCCTTGATTCCCTTTTCTCTGATGCCAAAACGAAGCGAGATGGTTCCCGTGCTTTTCTCCAAGCAAAGTGGTTCCAAGCTGCTTAGTATCTCCGAAGTATCAAAATTGCCAGAAAGCTGTATCGTCCAAGCGTCGAAGCTACCAGGCTCTCCTTCTACCACCAGCGGGCTACCCGCATAAGCGCTCCAGCCAACGGACGTGCCCCCCGAACCTAAGCCCCCACCGTTTGCCCCCTGGCTAAATGTGGGATTGGTGAAGGTCGAGTCAGTGCATTCGCTAATTATCAAGCAGGTGATGGTCACCGTTTGAGACTTTGTAAAGACTTCGCAAAGGGTTCCGTCCGATTTTTTCCTGGTAACTATCATCACCACGGTGTAGGTGCCTGAACTTGAGAAAGTATGGCAAATGGTCTGGTTGCCTATGGTGTTGCCAATAAGTGGTCCAGTCGCTGTATTTAGGTGCCATTCCACTTCGTCGCAGTCGTCGAGTGCCAGCGGCGAAAAGCAGGCCTTACAAGAAGTTGGGTACTTCGTGATGGCAAACCCTTGGGACACGGCAACATCGAACGCCGGAACATCGCACGGGCAAGGATCCGGGCAGTCCACCTTGAACTTGATGATGCAGGGACATTCCTGGAGGCCACAATGCCCCGTCAAGTGAAGTTGATAGGAGCCGGGCGTTGAATACCACAACGGTAGTATGTTGACGACAAAAAATGGGTTGGCCGTTGTACTGCTCGTTGCAACCGGATTAATGAGATCGGGCAAGCGGTAGAGTTTCCAAGTCACTGGGGCAGTTGATGGGCAGTTCGGGCCAGCGCACTGGAACAAGCCAGTAAGGTGGAGGCTATTGCCCGGTGTCGGGCATGCCAGTACGATTTCCGGGTCATCGGGTGAGTTGGAGCAGAACCCCGGCGTAACCTGTACATTTCTATACAGTGGAAAGTAAAGTTGGGAGAAGGTACCACAATAGCACGGACATTCCGTCGTGAATATCGTGAACATGCACATATCACATTCCACCCCATCGCAAATACCTACAAAGGTCAGCTTGTAGGATTTCGGGAAAACAAAACTCGATGCGGGGATGGAAATCGTGAAGCCAGGGCCGTTCGTCGTGCCAGAAGCTACAAGGGGGTTACCGACTCCTATTTCCCGCAGTTCCCAGTTCACCACAGACGGCGGGCAGTCGTCGCCAATGCAATTGAAGTTACCGCCGAACTGGACATTATAATTGGGCGGCAAGCAGCCAAGCGTCAATTCGCTGCCGCAATTGATGGACTGGTTGGGCGCACCTTGCGTTGGCCGCCAGTTCATGTCGGAGAAGTCGCCACATTCGCAATCACCGCAGTCATCCTGAACCCATATTATTTTACAAACACAGTCATTCAGGCCGTTAGCAGAAACGGTCGTCAAGGTCAAGCAATAGGTGCCGGGTTCATCCACATCATCCTTTGGGAAAATGAAGCTCGTGAAGTTGGTCGTGGTGCCTCCTACAGTGGACAGGTCAGGTTTGGTCAGTTCCCAGATGACTACTGTTTCATCGCAAGGTTCGCCAGTTATCGGGTCATAAAATCCATGAAAGCCTGAAATAATCACGTCACCGGCAGGACAAGGCAGGAAGGGGATGAAACCCACGTGCGGGTCGCAGGACAGCGAATATTCATTGCCTCCATGATAAAGGGTCAGGGCTGATTGGCACTCGCAACATTCCTTGATGAACAATTCGTAAACCCCAGAGGTATCGCTGCACCCCCCGAAGGTGACGACCACGGTAATGATGTTGGTACCATAAGCCAAGGGAGAAGGTACCAAGCCTGTAAGGTTCAGGGTCGGGGACGTGCCTGTGGTTGTAGCGAATGGCGGACTATTGTAGTCTTCATTCAAAAACCATTGAATTGTGTAACCCGCTGGAAACCAACTCCCGCCCAGCGCCAACGGCAGGGTGATGGATTCATTGTCGCAAAGCGTATCACAACCCATTGGGAGCTGGATGACGGGCGGGCTTGGCCTGATTTGAACAGCGTATGCCGTGCAAGAGCAGCCACTTAGTGGGTCGGTCACGGTGCAGGAGTACACGCCTGCCTGAGCGGTGGTCATCGTCGGGCCAGTAGCCCCGTTGCTCCATTGATAGACATAATTCCCCGGCGGCGTTACGGTTGTAGTAAAGGTGTGAGGCTTGCCCTCGCATAAAGTGCCTGAAGGGCTGGTAATAGTCAGATTCGGCTTTGGGTAGAGATAGACGCAGAAGGTGTCGCTCGTCATGCAGCCCGTGGTGTTGTCGGTTACTGTCAAAATGAACTGGTAGGTTCCTACCGTCGTCACCGTTGCCGTGGCATTGTACGTCGTGTTGTTTGGGGTAAAAGTGACCGAGCCTGCAGGCAGTGCCGACCAGTTGTACGAATAGTTGGGGTTGCTACCGCCAGCATTCGCCAACGAAATGGTATATGGCCCACTACCAGATACACACATCACAGATTGCCCCTGAATATTTGCTGTGGGCTTTGGATGATAGGTAACCTGCACGGTATTCGAGGTCACTTTGCAGTTGCCGTTCTGGGTATCGTCTGCTGTGACGTAATAGTTGCCCGTCGGGTTGCCGTTGCAAAGCTGGTAGGTGGCACTGTTGCCGACTAGTAACCCATTCTGGTACCATTGGTAGTTGGTGAAACCAACAGTGGGGGTTGTGCTCAACGAAGCAGGGGGTGTGCAGCCCGGACAGATGGCAACGGGTGAAATGGTCAATGGCCGGGGCATCTTCACCGTAACTGGAAGTGTCGCAGTGTAGGTGCAGCCAAAAGCATCGGTGACGGTCAGCCCGACAACAGGGTTGGCTGGTGTCCCATTGAAGGCATAGCTCAATGGATGGTTCTGCGAAACGGGGTTTCCATTCACCGTCCATTGGTACTGCAAGATGTTCGCCGTCATGGAACTGTTGAAAATATAGGTTTCATCCTTGCAGACCATGGTTGGGCCTATAATGGAAAGCGGTGCCGTTGGCAAACTGAGGGGAATCGTTTTGGTGTCCGAACAGATTTCTGTACCATTGGTGACTGTAATGGTCATCGTGATGGTCGGGTTGCTACAAAACGCTGTAGTGCCGAAGTTGTATGTATTTCCTGAGCCTATGCTGGGTGTTCCACAATTTGTTGCCCAAGTCACGCCCGTCACAGTCCATCCGCCCAGTGTCTGAGAAGTATTGCTGGCAGTGACCGTGTAGCTGCCGTTTGTGCCGCAAACGATGCTCGTGTTGAAATCGGCGACGACCGGGACATTGACAGTTTTATGTACAGTAAAATCGCAACCATTACAATTAATGGATGCAGTTACCGCATACGCCCCAGGTGCTGCATAAGTATAGGTATTAAGTCCGGTCACAGTGCCTAAGCCACCATAATTCCAGTTAACTGTGCCACCTGAACAGCCAATCACATTTACACTAAATGTTTTAGGGTTACAACCTGTAGAATTGATGACACCTAAAGGAAATGAATTAGGTGGAATAGGGTAAGTACTACAACCAGTTATTGGTGGGCAATTTTGTTGAAGAACATTTATCGTGTTGGATTTAGCCACGCAGCCTGAACAGGTGACTATCACACAATAGCTTCCTGCGGCAGTTGCAGTAAATGTTGGGGTATTAGTGCCCACAGGGCTGTTGTTATGGAACCATTGGTAGCTGCATCCGGTGCTTAATGTGTATGCCTGCAACAGTACAGAAGGAGTTTGAGGGTTGCACCATAACAACGGGTCGCCCGTTGATATGGATACACTTGGAATAGGCACGGGAGCTACCGTAAATGTAGCAACTGATATGCAGCCATTTGGACATTTTACCTGTACCGTATAAGTGCCTGGATTTGTAACACTAATGGTTTGATTATTAGATGATGACCCCCCAAACCATTGATAAATGGTTCCTACTCCACAGGCAGGTGCCGTTAATTGCAGGTTTCCTGCACATAAGCTTCCCGTTTGTGAAATAGTTATTGCTGACGGTGTTGTCGTATTTACCGTTATGGCATTGCTCGGCCCACAGCAGTTCGACACGGTGATGGTGCCGCCCGCATGAATCTCATAAATAGCCGTACCAGTGCCTTGGCCACTGATTAAGGAAGCAGCAGGCGTAGAACTCCATGTGAATGGGCCTATGCCCGTAGCCACGGAAACCGTGACTTGCCCACCGATGCAGGCCGTTATTGGGGCAGAAGGCAAAGTGGGTGCAGGCACTTTCGTGATGTTCATTGAGGCCGTGCCCGTGCAGCCATTCACGGTTTGCGACACTACCAGAGTCCAAGGCCCAGAACCCGTGAAATTCACCGAACTGCTCGAATTGTTCGGCCCATAAGGCGAGCTTGTTCCTCCTGACCCTGTAAGTATCCATGTAAAATCCCCACCCGGTGCCGTGCTGGTCGCTGTAAAATCATACAGTTGATTTGGACAAACCATAGGCGGCGGCCCTGTGAGGCTCACGATAGGTGTCGGGTTAACTGTTACAACAGTGGTAGCAGTCGAGTTGCAGTACAACCCAGGGCTTGTTGTTGTGGCCGTTATCGTATAAGTTCCAGGTGCTGTCCAATTGACTGCAATACTTGACGTATTGGTGGTGGAGCCTACTGTATATCCTGTCAAAGGGCTGATAACCCAGTTGGCAGTACCGCCTGGGATGGTACTGTAGCTGGTCGGTGCCCCTGCACATACAGGCGATGGTCCGCCAATATTGAACCTTGGCTTCACGTCCACTACGCAGGTGCTGGTGCCGCTGCACCCGGAATAAGGGTTGGTGTAGTTGCAGGTAATGATGTTGCCAGTGCTGGCAAAGGTGGCCCATTGCACACTGATGGTCGGCGTGTTCAGGTTGGCGCTAATAATTGTCCCGTTGGTGGTAGAGATGGTCCAAGAATAAAAAGTGCCCGGCATGGCGGGAAGCGAATAAGTAGTGATGCTACCTCCGCAAACAGATTTGGGGCCGACAATGGGAATATTTGGCCACAATACCGGCACCTCCAAGGTCGCCGAGCTTCCACAAGCGCCAAGGCAACCCGTGGTAACAGAAACGGAGGCTGGCAAGGTGGATGGTTGAGCCAGGTCCCACTGAACTGTGATGCAGTTCCCGGCGCTGTTGGGGACGAAGGTGCCACCGTTTACCGTCCAAGAATATGGCGCACAACCAAGTGGTGTGCAATACTCGGCCTTATCGCCAGGGCACAGCATCTTCTGGCAATTCGATGTGATGACTGGCCCTGTGGCTGCAAGGACGGTGATTACAATAGATTTTTTATCAATGCAGCCGCATGGGAGGTCAACATTGCTGCCTGCCCCATTGGAAACCGTCAGCATTACCGTATAAGTGCCGGGGGTGGCGTAGGTATGGGGTGGCGGATTGGGAGAAGATGAACTCGTGCCGTCACCAAAATCCCAATGATAGGTATTGGCCCCAGTGGACGTGTTTGTAAACGTTACAGCCTGATTGGCGCAGACTGTAGTGCCGGGCGCAACCGTACAGGCCGCCGTCGGGCCATCGAGCAAACAGACTGGCTGAGTGATAGTGTCCTTGCAAGTGCCCGTCGCATCGGTGACAATCACCTCGATATAACCTTGTGTCCCATTGCCCCATGTAATCATGCAAGGATTGCCCGTAAAGGAGGCGGGCGTACCGCCAATGATGCTCCAGGTGTAGGTAAATCCCGGCAGGTTGGGCACGATGTTGTAGCTCTGCGTACTGTTCTTACAAGCGAAAATAAACATAGGCCCGATACTTGGAGCATGGTTGGGGCTACTCGCACATGGATTATCGCCGGGGCAAGGCAAGGTATGGTCAACCAGTGCCAATTTGAATTCAGGGCAACAAATCCCAGTGCCACAATAGACCGTCAACGTATGCGAGCAGGTAACGCTGTTGTTACAGTCGTCCGTCGCCGTCCAAGTCACTGTCGTAGTGCCATTCGGGTAAGTGCCGCTGGCATTGTTGGTTAAATTGAAGCTATTCGTCAGCGTCACGTTCTGGTCGCAGTTGTCGGTGGCGGTGGGGCTGGTGATTTGCACGGCAGCCGTGCATTGCCCATTCGAGCCGATGATGCCCTGCACCGTGATGTTCTGTGGGCAGTTGGTCAAAGTCGGCGGCACGTTGTCAATGACCGTAATCACTTGCACACAGGTGTTGGTGTTGTTGCAGTCGTCTCTGGCTGTCCAAGACCGTAGGATGGTACCATTGCATGGCATCGAGCCGGTTACGACATCAGTCAATAATGTGATGGTCGGGTTCAGGTCGCAGTTGTCAGTGGCCGTTGGTGAGCCACAGTCAGCGGGTGAGGTGTTTTGGTCGCATCTTTTGGTGACGTGCGGTGGGCAGATATTGACAGGCGGTATATTGTCACGGACGGTGATGGTTTGAATACAGGAAGCGATGTTCCCGCAATCGTCGGCAGCAAACCAGGTACGGGTGATGGCAGCATTGCAAGGCAAAGTACCAGTCGTTGCATCTGCAAAGGTGATGGTTGGACTTTGGTCGCAGTTGTCGGTCGCCGTTGCGAAGCCACAGTCATTGGGTGTGGTGCCTGTATTGCAAGCCTTGGTCGCTGATGGCGGGCAAACGATGACCGGTGGCGTTGTTTCCACCACCTTTAACGTAAAAGTGCAGGAAAGGCTGGCATTGCCGCAGTTGTCGAGTGCATTGCAACGGATGGTATGCTCACCTTTCGGAAACTGAAAACCTGGCGTGATAGGGGTGAACCCAACGCCATTGAACAAAAAGCAGTTGATAGTTGGAGACGGGTCGCAATTGTCAGTAGCCGTCAGCGAATAAGGGCTGCCGGAATAATAACATTTTCCGAAATCGGTGTTGACCTGATTTAACATTGGGCAATTCGTAATCACGGGCGGCACGATTTCGATGGCCTGCACACTCGTTGAGCAGGTACTGATATTGCCGCACCAATCGGTGACGGTCAGCGTGACCGGATGGAGGCCGCAACCAGTCACTACGGCTGGCGATACGGTCATATTGGCTATAAGGCAGTTGTCCGTGGAGCCGCTGTTAATCAGCGCAGGTGTGATAGTCGCCTGGCAATTTGCATCCAAGGTGACACCCACGCCAAGGCAAAGCGCGACTGGTGGCACAATGTCCGAGATAGTCACCGTGTGGCAGATGGTCGTCGTGGGACAGGCTGGGCCAGAAACCGTCAGACAGACATTGTAATTGCCACAAGTGGAAAATGACCAAGTTGGATTGGCGGCTGTTGATTCGCAGGTAGCGGGATTCCCGTCGAAGTCCCAGCAATAGGTCAACCCTGTGCTTGGTGTGGACTGGTTGGTGAACTGCACGTTGCCGCAAGTGATTTGAAAGGTGAATTCCGGCGTGCAGGGCATAGGTGGCTGCGAACAAGCCCGGAAGCTGATGTCGTCCACGGCGAAGTCGTTCCCGATGTTTGCATTTGATCCCAACCTGATTTCGATGGGGATGTTGCCCGAAACATTGGCCGTCCAATTGGCCAACAAATGCACCCAAGCATCGGGGATTTCGGGTATGCTGCCAGTCGTGGCTACCTGCACATTGTTTATCCAAAGCTGTACAATGGGGTCGGCATAATTCTTCGTCGGGATGACGAGGTTGTTCACGTAGGCGCAGAAAGCATATTGAACGCCCGATTGTACGGTCACTGTATTGCTCCAAGCAATATTACTGGTGCTATTATGGCCATCAATGATCAGCATTTTGCCTGTAGATGAAGAGACCGTATGGTCAACACAGGCCCATTGTGTATTGGCGCTATATACTTGGTTGCTCTGCAAAACGGAATATTTGCCAATGGCAGTCGGGGTGCCTGGCGTAAAATAATAAGGCAGCCCAAAACTCGTGAAGCCCGTGTGCCCTGCCTCGAAATCGCCATTCGTCGCCAAGTTCGACCCCACAACCGAACTTGCCGGGCAGCAAGACGGAATCGGTGCTGGCGGGCATGGGAACGAGAGCGCCCGCTCACATTCCGTAACAGAGCCATTCTGCAACAAAGTAGTGCTTATGGTAAAAATATGTTGGGAACTGCCAGTGGCCATTATCTCTACAGGATAACTAAAGCCAAGCGGTACATATCCGCTTTGGTGCGTCAGAACCACCTGTTGTGGACCATTCGGCTGAATGTTCCAACCCGCAGCCAAATTGGCCCAACCTGTTATCGTCCCTGCCGCCAAGGAAATGGTGACATGGTCGAAGCAATAAGCTCCTGTGTTCTGCAAGACAATACCATAAGAGCAAGGGTTTTGCGTCGGTAGGGAAAGTGGCAAGACTTCCATATAAAGCGAATCGCAGGAACAATCCGGGCAGTTGCCAAAGTTGAGCGTCAAGGTTTGTGAAATCCCCAAGTCCACATCGTATTGTCCGGTGGGAGGCACGTTTGGCGTCCAACCAGGCTTTGCAGATTCCTTAACGACATACAGCCCTTGAGCCAGGTTGTAGAAGCCATAATTCCCATTGTCATCTGTTACAGATGTGCCAATGACGACACCATCGGCATTCAGCAGTTGGATTTCCCATCCCGATAGTTTTGGTTGGGTGCTGTAGGGCATTTGGGTACACTCCCGGTATTTTAAACCTGTGATGATGCTATTTGCAGGGGGTTGGCACCCGGTTATTTGTAGGGTCTGGGCACAGCCTTTGCCTATGCCGCAGTACATATCCCAGAGTACGTCCAATTGTGGGTTGACCCCCGCTGGCACGCAAAACGTCAATACGGACTGCGTGCCCAAAGGGAAAAAGCCTTGGTTATGGTTAAACTCCAATACCGTCGGGCTTATCTGTGTGGCTGTAAAACCAGCACCCGCATTCACGGTCACATTGTTGAAACTGCCAGCATCTATCAAAACCGTCCCATTACGGTAACATTCCGAAGAATTGACGTAATTGAGTTGATAGCAGCAAGACCCAATCGTGTCCAGCGAAAAGGTGATATTACCGCATCCACCCTGTGAATAAACCATGGAGGGTAGCTCCATAGCCAAAATGATAAGGCAGGTTAACCATTTGTTTATGTTTAAAAATGAAATAGAAGAAGTGGCAGTAATGAATGCCACTTCCCTTGTCTTGATTTGGTTAATAAAGCCTTTCATTGAATTGAATTTAAAGTGATGTTGGAAGGTTGTGCCAAGCAATTAAAGCAGTAATTAAGACTTTTGCTTGGGTGTTATAAAACTGGTCGCCTTGAGCATTAATTCGGTGTTGTTGGCAACATATTCGGCTCTGTGATAAGTCGCCCGCTCTCATTTCGCAGGTTTTTTGGATAGATTGTTTTCCAAAAATGGCATGGCCCACATCATACTGTTAGCACCAATGAGCATGTGGCGGTTTTGGGTTATCCTGCCGCATTTTTGGGAAAATAGATGCCCGCCTTGCCGTTCGCTCACCCATAACCGCCGTTCGCTCATTGAAACCACTGGGCCGACCAATCGCAGGGTAGATTCGTTCACAGTTCTCGATTTAGCCTGCTATCTTTCAGCTTATTTCCCCAATTTGCCTACATTTCGTCCATGAAAAACCTCCTCCGCTTCGGTTGGCTCGCATGGTGCCTGCTGCCGTGCTTGGTCTTGGGGCAGGCGGTGGACGCCCCCTATTTCACCCGCTACACCATGGAGCAGGGGCTGGTGCCGCTATTGTTCAGGGCATTCCATTGTGCGTTTGTTAGAAGCGCCGCCAGCAGAAGGGCTATCAGTAAAAGTTGATAAATCGGTTGAAGAATTTTTCCATTGTTGAGGATTTTTGGTAGTAAAAAGTAGCGGCAGACACCCCGGTACTCAGCCGGGGCACCTGCCGCAGGTTGGTTTATTGTTTTACGATTTTCACCGGTCTCGAAATCATAATCCCCTTGCCATCGCAGTGTGACAAAAAATAAAGCCCGGCAGGGAATTGGTGTAGGTCCAACTGCATTTCGGTAGCCTCAAAAGGCAAAGTCAGCAATACCTGCCCGGCAACGTTGCTCAACCGCAAAAAGGAGTTGTCGTAAACGTAATTGCCCGGTAATGAAACCTTTACGTCGCCGGAGTTGGGATTGGGCTGGATGAACAGTTCACTGCTCCTTTCCGCTTGGGCAACTGGTTCATCCTTGATGGCTGACCGACTGGCGGTTTCGTCGCTCGGTGGGGCCAGGTAGTTGCCCGATGCACAGGTCATAATATAGGCATGTGAATAGCTGCCCGGCTTCGCCCAAAAGCCTGGGCGAAGTTCCACCGATTGGCCAGCCTTCATTACCAGGGTGCCGTCGTTATGCACCGTCGTGTAACCGGAGTTGCAGATGTTGCCCGCACGGATGGTATTCGAAGCGATGAAAATATTGGGAGCGGTGGAGTTGTAAAAATCGTCGCAAGCATCCAAATTCACTGCTATGGTCGCAGGAGCGTACACCCCGACGGCATCCCATGCCAGCGCGGTTTGAACGACTTCGAACGAGCAGTTACCAAACAAATCCTTCGCTGCCTCGATGGCCCCTTGACGAGCGGCGGCATATCCGGAGCCGGGCGTCAGATAAACGGTGAGGCTGCGGTAGGCAATGGCTGCGGCTTTGTTTTTGCCGATGCCGGTGACGGGCGTGTAAACCCAGTTGTTGGTGCCCCCGTTTTTGTCGTTGTTGCCGTCGGTGAGCGAGCTGCCCTCTGCCAGCAGGTAAAACCAGTGGTTATGCACTGTGCAGCGGTTGTGGCTGTTGGAACTGCCCCAAAATTGACCTAAGTAAGTGTCGGGATTGGATTTCGATTTGGGGTTTTTCATGTCCCGGAGATAGCCGTTGGCTACCCAGAAGTCTTCTCCAATGAGGTAATCGCCAATGTTGCCAGTACTGGCGCCGGCGTAAAACTCAACCATGGCTCCGAAAATGTCGCTGAACGATTCGTTGAGTGCGCCTGCCTCGCCGGCGTTGAAAAACCCGGCAGAGCTCTTACAGATGCCGTGCCCGAATTCGTGCCCCACCACGTCCAGCGATACCAAGTAATTGCTTGCCAGTGAGCAGCCTTTGTAGAACAAGGCGTAAGTGCCAAACCAGAAAGCATTGTCGCAACCTGCGCTCGACACATTACTGTACATTAGCGTACCAGCGTTGTTGTAGCTGTTCCGGTTGTGTTGTTGCAATAAGTAGTCGTAGGTCCATTCCGTCGCCCAATGTGCGCTGGCGGAGGGAACAGTGGCGGCAGTCGTCCAGTCGTTGTCGGCATCATATACTTCGGCGCTGTTGAATTGTGTATGAACCCCGCTGCCCCGGCAATCATCGAACAGGCGATAGCCATTTGCGACACCAGTGTATTCGGTGAAATACTGCCGGTTGTTGCCATCATACAAAGTGTGGCTTGTTGTCGTCGTACCTACGCAGTTGGAGACCAATGGGATTTTCTTGAAAACAACGCCGCTGTTGGCGTCCACATAAACCGCATCGCCGCCGAGGGGTTCTTTTGTATAAACCTCGAAAAAATAAGCCAGCACAAAGTTTCCCGCCTCCAGTTCTGCAGTGTCCGTGTCGGTGGTGAGAAGCAGTTTCCCTTCGGGAAAGTAGGTGGCGGCAGGGTTTTGCAAGATGGTTTTAAGCAAATTCTCCTCCGCTGTGTCCTGCCACATGAAAATGGAAGCGTTGACCGAGTTGAGCGCAGCTGCCCGCGCCTGGGCAAGCGTCAACGACGGCGCCACTTCCAGGTCGAGGTCGGGCACTATCCGCCCGGTCGCCTTGCGAACCTGCCCGTTCACGGAATGTAATCTCGACACCGCTTGTTCCACCTCCAAACCCTTGTAAACGTGCTGGTATTTATAGTGGCGCATCGGGTCGTTCAGTGTATCGCCGCAACAATCCGTCAGCAGCATCTCGTCGTCGCTGTTCAAGCCGAAAGCTGCTCCATGCTGTGCCCAAAACGACTCAACTTCCGTGCAACAAGTCAGGTCTTCCCTCATTAGCACCCAACCAAGGGTGCTTTCATCATCGGCAATGGCCCTCATTGCAGGGTTGTTGAAATTGTAGGATCCCTGTGACTGTAAGTTCCCGGCACAAATCGCCAGGCAGGACGGCAGGAGCATTATTTTTAAAAATCTGTTTTTCATGACGGTAATTTTTGGGCCGCTGCCGTCCACCGCTTCACGACGGCAGGCTGCGGCCAGGTTTGAGGGGGAACGATTATTTGCCGCCCGTTGGCACCGCCTGTTTCAATGCTGCGTTTTCAGCTTCCAGTGCCGCCACTTTTTTGTTCAGTTCAATCAGGTGCAGGTAGATTTCCTCGATTTTCTCCTGGTGCTTGACCGCCATTTCCTTTAATTCGAAGCCGCCGTCTGCCACAATCTCCTTTGCAGAGGGAATATTTGGCAGGTGTCCGTTTTCCTTGACAAAAGCATCCACTTTATCCAAAGGGAGCAGGTCGTAGCCTTCCTCGAAGACATAATCCGCCCATGACGAAGTGCCATAAATGGCGACCTTGACCTGCTCGGTCAAAATGCCCCCTTTCACATAAAGGCGGTATCCAGCAGGGAAGGGGCCGTTGGGACAGTTGGGACAGGTGCCAGCGGGGTCAAGCCCTATGCCGACCTTGCCGTCGTCCTTGAGGAAAAGGTCCCAGTTTGCCCCAGCCGGGTTGCCTGGGTTGCTGAAGGGACGCCAGAAGTTTAGGCCACCATCGGTAATGCTATTGTTTGCTACATTGTCTTTTACATATTCGATGCCCCAGCGGCCATTGGGGAATTGATTGATGCTTACGTCGTCGCTAAAAAGTAGCATCGGCCCGCCGAAGGGGCTGGCACCGGAAATCATGGCGGCGCCTGCCAGATGGAGCCTTTGGGTGGGTGCGCTGATACCAATGCCTACGTTCCCATTGGTGCCAAGAATACGCATCCGCTCGATACCGTTGGTTTTGATAACCAAGGGATTTGTGTTGGCGCTTGTGCCTCCGAGCCAACTGTTGGTGCCGATGTTATTGCCGGTGACGACCCAGGGTTGAGCCATCACTTGAGTGGCAGCCAGCAGCCCAAAAGCTGTGAGGATCAGGTTTTTCAGAAAGTTTTTCATAATTAAAAAAATTAAAATGGTTGGTGGTGTAGCGCCCCTATCAAGGCGGGCGCTTTTTCCTTTGGCAGATGTTTGTGCAGGGGCCGGATTCTTATGATTTGACATAGATTGTCCTGCAGGATACCCTGCTATTTGGCTTTCATACCTTCGATAGCGCCGGCTGGAAGTCTTGGGCAAGGATTTGGGTGGCGGACAACATCAGCACGGCAACGAATCTAAGGCCGCTGAACTTGCCGACGGCATCCACGCCGTTCCGGCGCTAAGGAGGAATGGGCGTGGATGCTTTAATGTCCGTATCATATTCATTTGATTTTCAATGATTCAATCTATCGGTTGTTGTCGTTCGGGTTAGCTTGATTTACCAATGCAGCCCTAAAGGATTGCATTTCGGTACGCAGCTCGTCGAGTTGGGTTTGGAGGGATTGGTTTTGTTGTGTCAGCGTACCCAATTGTGCGTTTTGCAATTTAAGCGCCTCGATTTGTGCTTGTTGCTCCTGTATTGCTTTTGTCAAAACTGGAATCAAAGCATCGTACTTCATTGCATAAAATTCATCCTCGTTTTTTGGGCTGATCACGGCTTCCGGGACGACGCTCTCGACTTCTTGTGCAATAAATCCCAACATCAGGTTGCCATCGGGACTTTCTTTCCATTGATATTGTACAGGGCGCAGGAGCATGATATCTTTTAGCCCATGCTTGGTATTGGAGATATTTGTTTTGAGCCTGATGTCCGAAGTCTGGATGGTCCCATTGCAAGCCCAAACTTCTCTCCATTTCCAATTCGTATTTCCAAGAGAAACGCCATTTGCGGTAGTCGTACAATTAAAACCTGGCAGTACATTCTTAACAGCGGCATTGCCCAATCGAATCTCATTATCAGATCTAACCGTGGCACCATTGCCTATGGCCGTTGTATTGCTGGGGTTAGTAAAAGTTGAACCTGGTCCGGCATTGTAACCCAATGCGGTATTATTAGATCCGGTGGTATTGTATAAAAGTGCATTATTGCCGACCGCTGTGTTCTGATTGCCCGTTGTGTTCAGCCTGAGGGCATAATAACCGCTTGCTGTGTTTTCATCCCCATCAATGTTTTTTTCCAGGGCAAAATTTCCGTTTCCAGTATTGTTTAATCCGATGGTATTATTCAAAAGTGCGCCCACGCCATTTGCTGTGTTCTGCTCCCCAGTGGTGTTGTTTTGAAGGGCGCTAACCCCAGTTGCCGTATTGGAAATTCCATTTGTGTTTAGATTGAGTGCTTTGTGTCCTAAGGCTGTATTGCTACTCCCGGTTTTGTTTCTTTGAAGAGCATAGGCACCATTGGCCGTATTGAAATATCCACTGTTCGCTCCGATGGTAGTGTTATCTTGGAGTGCATATGCCCCAGTGGCTGTGTTTTCAATCCCGGTTGTGTTGGTTTGAAGTGCTCCGTGTCCCATAGCCGTGTTGTGCGATGCTATGGTGTTAGCTTGAAGCGCAAATGCCCCGTTTGCCGTGTTTTCAATTCCGATGGTATTGGATTGAAGCGTTCCGTAACCCGTAGCCGTGTTGTAAGATGCGGTGGTGTTAGCTTGGAGTGCTGATTTCCCGACGGCTGTATTGTTGTTCCCGCCAATGTTATTTAAAAGTGCAGATGATCCATTTGCAGTGTTGTTTATCCCGTTGGTGTTTCTTTCAAGCGCACTTGAACCTGTTGCGGTGTTGTCGCTCGCTAAGTTTCTGTCAAGTGCCAAATAACCGTTGGCCGTGTTTCTACTTCCTGTAGCGTTCAATCTTAGCGCAGATGACCCGGTCGCCGTGTTTCTAAATCCAGTGGATGCAGTACCTGCGTTGGTGGCAAGTGCATTTGCCCCAATAGCGGTGTTGTCGCTCGCTTTGTTCAGTTTAAGGGCGTTGTGCCCGTTCGCTGTGTTTCTGGCTCCAACAATGTTTGAATTAAGTGCAAACGACCCGGTTGCCGTGTTCAGGGTCCCAGTAGTGTTCGCTTGAAGCGCAGCTGCGCCGGTAGCCGTATTGTCAGTTCCGGTGTTCAGGTATAGCGCACTTGCGCCGATTGCAGTGTTTCTAATTCCGGCAATGTTTGCATTAAGCGCACCCACTCCATTTGCTGTGTTCTGAGATCCGGTGGTGTTTTTTTCGAGTGCAAATGTCCCGGTTGCAGTATTGTCAAACCCAGTTGTATTTACATGGAGTGCCCATACACCAACTGCCGTGTTGTTGCTGCCTGTTGACAGATTTGTCGTTCCTCTCAAGGCTTCCGAGCCAACAGCGGTGTTGTTGCCACCGATGGTATTCAATTGGAGTGCCCTGAAGCCGCTTGCGGTGTTGCCAGACCCGGTGTTAAAGAAAAGAGATTCGTAACCAGTCGCCGTATTGAACGTACCGGCAATGTTGGTTGTAAGTGCCTTAAAGCCGATAGCGGTATTCTCCTTGGCGGTGGTGTTGCCGAGGCCCGCTTCGTAGCCGAAAAACGTCGGGCCGTTCGGGTGAATGGCACCAGCATGGGTGCTGTTTACTTTAAAATTGAGCGGTACGAGGGTGCCGAAGGGATTGGTTGTGCCAAGGAAGTTCGCAGCGGTAATGCCCAGATTTCCGTTTATGTCCCATTTCGTTACTCCTCCTCCGCCGCCGCCGCCGCCAGTCAATTCCGCCAAAACGACAACTCCATTAGCGTCCACACTCAACACCTTGGGAGGGGTTGGTGAAAGCGGAAGCGATAACGTTGAAAGCGAAGCGGAGGTGAGATTTCGGAAAGTTAGACCACTGGTTCCGGCTGCACCCGGTACAAACGGCAAGATTTTATTTTCATCTATTTCAAGGCTGTTGGTCGGGCCGAGCGGATCATCGGAAAGTCCGATACCGACATTCACATTATTGCCGAGAATCAAAGCATCAGATGTCGTCACGATAGCATTTGCTCCGATGGCAGTTGCGTTGTTCAACTGCCCGTTTGTCACATCTACATCCGCTCCGGAGCCTATGGCGGTATTGTTGGAACCTGTGGTGTTGGTGATAAGCGCATTTATTCCAATTGCCGTGTTGTCATATCCAATGGTGTTGGAAGAAAGCGCCTGTGCTCCATTGGCGGTATTGTCACCACCAATTGTGTTGTGTGAAAGCGCACCTGTTCCATTGGCGGTGTTATAGTTGCCAATGGTGTTGGCATTAAGCGCTTCCTTTCCAGTGGCGGAGTTATAGGATCCGCTGTCGTTGTTACGTAGCGCATTAAAGCCACTAGCCGTGTTTTCGGTACCCGTTTTATTGGATAAAAGCGCATAAGTTCCATTTGCGACGTTGGCGAAACCTGTGGTATTGGCAGCAAGCGCGTCAAATCCAATAGCGGTGTTGAAGTTGCCAGTAGTGTTTGAAAGAAGTGCTTCCCTACCAACTGCCGTGTTGTTGTTGCCGCTTGCATTGGCATGAAGTGCTTGGTCGCCGATAGCTGTGTTCGAGGTGCCAGTATTATTCGCTGGGGTTCCGCTGCCGTATAGGGCTTGGTAGCCGACCGCGGTATTGTAGGTTAGGTAGCTACTGCCAACCGAATTGTCGTTGGCATTAAACATGGCGCGAAAACCAATGGCTGTGGTTCGACTGTTGTACAAATTGTTATACATAGCCTCTGCCCCAACAGCCGTATTTTCCCACCCGCGATTTCCAACGAGAGTTCTGTATCCTACTGCAGTGTTGTGAAATCCATCCTCATTATTTTTCAATGCCAAAGATCCAACAGCGGTGTTGTACCAGCCACCATGATTCTGCCAAAGCGTATAATATCCAATCCCAGTATTATCCCTTCCTGTTATGTTGAGTTGGAGGGAGCCATTCCCTATAGCCGTGTTTTGCAACCCTGTTGTGTTGTCCTTAAGTGCCCAGTAGCCCAAGGCGGTGTTAAAGATGCCTGTAGTGCCTGGAACGGTAATGTTGGCATTGCCAGCGTTTTTGCCAACAAAGGTATTTTCGCCATTCGGCTTGTCATCCAATTCCAGCATCGTATTGCCATTTGCATTCTTCCGTAAAACAAGCACATCAGTTCTTGCTGTCCCATCAGGGTTAATCCCCAAATCCATGTGGATCTCGTCGTTGTTGCTGCCATCATCCACTATTACTTTAGTGTCTGAGCCACCAGTGCAATCCTCCAACACATCGCAAGCATTCAGCGGAAGTACAACCTTGTTTCCTTCGCTGATGCTCAATTGATTTCCCTCCAATGAAAGCACCTGCCTTTCTGATTCCACATTTCCAGCCTTCAGCGCATAAGGCACCGAAAGCATCTCAGAAGTCCCCACCACCTGATAGTCCCTGCCCCCTGCCGGGTCAACGGCCACTTCCAAAAAGCAGGGGGTACGGCTCCAATCAATGTCTGCAAAAATTCCGCTGAACGGGGTGCCCCTGCCGATATGAAGATTGAACAAACCCAGCTGATTCGTGGCGGCTGTGAAGGTTTCTGCGTAGGCCACCTTCTCTGAAGTCCTATCCTGCAAAATCCTGAACTGAACGCCTATCGTTGCGTTCGTGATGGGGTTTCCAGCATGGTCCCTTGCTATCGCCTGGTAATTGATGGCTTGCGGTGCTTGCGCCGAAAGTGTAAATGCTACGGCAGCAAAAATGACGGTGAATATGATGGTTTTCATGTTAGTCGAATTTTAGAATTTTGAAAGAATTTGATTGATGGTTTTTAAGGTCTGCCACCGTGAGCAGGTAGTAGCCGCTCGCCAAGCCGGAAAGATCGGTTTGCCAAATAGCTGCATCGGTTTTTGAAGTGAGGATGCTCCTGCCAAGCACATCTCGTAAAGAAATGGTGATGTTTTCAAGCTCGACTCCCTCCAACTGCACCTGCAAATTGGAGCTGGTCGGGTTTGGGAAAACCCTTATCGCTCCCGGCAAAAAGGTTTCCTGAATGGCACTCACCACCTCATAACTGGGTTGATGGAAGCCCTGTGTCAGTATCGTTCCGTCATTTTCAATGGTGGTGATGGCGGCCTCGCCAACCGTGTAACTTATGTTCATGCTCCCGGCATTGCCCTCGCCGCCAATGGAGCCAATGACATATTGGGATTTGCCTTCGTGGGCGATAAAGAGCAATAAGGACAATGGAATTAGATGCTTCATTTCATTTGAATTTTTATGGTTGTGACAGTCTGGCAACTTTTAAAATATCAACAGGGCCAATATTCCGCAAAACAGTAAACCGGAAAAGGTGATTTTACACAAGGAGGGTTTCATAAGTCATCAAGTTTTAAAATAAAAAAGGATGCAATTGGCTCTATGCTTTTCTTTTCGGAGCGGGAGTTTCGGATCGTGGAGGGAAGGCTAAAAAAGAGGGCAAATTTTCATCAAACCTATTCGTGAAAATTACCACAAAATCAGTTTTCAAACATTCGGCGGCCCTCACTCTATATTCGGTCGCTTTCATTTGGTATTCGGTAAAAACAAGGTGATTAATAGTGTGAAAAGGCATATTCATCGTTTTTGAAAGGTAGATACTGAATAGTAGGCTGTGCCAATTTGTGGTGGGCGCCATAGTAGGCGATGTGGGCATGCGGGTATTGGTTTCATGGACGCTGTTTTTTAGGTGGATTGTTTTTAAATCCAACGCTGCAAAACTGTGGCAACACCTTCAATTTGAAAAGCGGCGATGAGCGAACGGTGGTTTCGGCTTAGGCTGTGGACTGTTATACCGAGCGAAAGGCAAAAGCAGCTTCAAAACCGTTCACTCGGTCAAAACCACCGTTCGCTAATTGCATTTGACAATTGTTGGATAAGTCCCATAGATTCGTCCGGTCTGATTGACAGTTTATTCCCTGCCAATACTTTTCCCCAACTCGCCATACCTTGCAGCTATGAATAGAATCCTGCCACTAATCTGGTACGGCATGCTGGGCATCGCCGGATGGGCTGGCGCCCAATCGCCGCCGCCCGGTTACCGCCAGTTCACCGCCGACGACGGGCTGCCCAGCTCCGAGGTCTATGAGGTAATACAAGACCGGCAGGGCTTCCTCTGGTTTTCCACCGACAACGGAGTGAGCAGGTTCAACGGCTATGGCTTCGAGAATTTTGGCGCATTGCAGGGGCTGGCCGACCCTGTTGTTTTCTATTTGCAGGAAGACACCCAGGGCAGGACCTGGATGAAGGGCATGTCGGGGCGGCTTTATTATTTTGAAAAGGACAGCATCCATGCCTTCGCCGGGAACGGGGCATTGGACAGCCTCAACGAGCGCAGCATGAGCGGCTTCAACTGTAATTTCTACGTGGACTCAACGGGACAGATCTTCAACTCCATCTTCCCAGTTGGACTTATGCGGTTCTCACCCGGTGGCAATCTTGCATTTTTGATAAAAAACGACATCTCAAACGCCGTTTTTTTAACGGAAAACCAATCAATCAATGTCTTTTGTGGTGGCCCCTCGCAAACGCCCCAAGAAAGGGCAATGGAGGATTCATTGAATCAAATAGGCCAATGGTCTTTCGGCATCCAAATCGGTCAGCGGCGATTCAACTATATTTTGCCAATAGCATCGGGAGGAAGTTATCCTGACTCGTGGCTTTTTGACAAAAAGACCTTAGTCATTTCAGGCTACGGCTACCTCTTCGGCTTTGAGGAGGGTCGGTTGGTCTGGCAGGTTCCCTTTCAGGAAAAAATCATTGCCTGGCACCAGGACAGCCGGGGGGGCGTGTACCTCGGCCTTGGCGACCGGGAGGGCGCAAGGCGGTACCGCTCGGTGGCCGACCTGCCGCTTGGCCGCTACGAGACCCTGCTGAAAGGCTATTCCGTGGCGCACCTGCTCGAAGACCGGGAGGGTGGCTTCTGGTTTGCAACAACAGAAGCGGGCGTTTTTTACCTACCCAATCCAAGTGTCGAAATATTCGACCATTCATCAGGCCTCCCGGTCAACTATATCACTTCCATCGCTTTGAAAAATGAGGAGGAAGCCTTCATTGGGCTGGAAGGCGGCGGCATATTAAGTCTCGACGCCAGGCTTAAAAGCGAATCGCCAGTGCCCTCGGTTGGCGAAAAGGTGGCCGACCTTGCCTTTGACACCCAGAACAACCGGCTTTGGGGCGCAGCGAAGGACTATACCTTGCAATATTTTTCAAATGGCAAATGGCATGAAATGATAAACGCCGTCGCTACTAAGGAACAAAAAAGGCGAACTAATTTCGCTGCACGGCATTTCCATTTCTCGCATGACAAGCGCACCATTTGGGCAACCTCCCATGCAGGCTTTTTCCGCATCAACCTGAGCAATGCAACAGTGGATTATTTACAGAACAACCTCAAGCAGCCGCAGCGCTACAATACCCGCACATTGGATGCCTACACTGCATCCTCTGGCCGAACTTGGGTAGCCAACATCTATGGCTTGTTCGAGTTGAAAAACGACCAGCTTTTGCCACCAAACGCACAGCACCCAGCCTTCAGCAACCGCATCGAAGCCATTGAAGAACTCCTCGATGGCACCCTCGTGCTGGGCAGCAAGGGCTATGGGCTGGTCTTCTGGAAGGGCGGCCAGCTTGCCACCCTCACCGAGGCCGACGGCCTCACGGCCAACATGATAGAAAACCTGCACGTGGACGGCGGAGGCACGCTCTGGGCAGGCACCCTCAACGGGCTGAACAAAATCAAGTGGCGGTGGGAAGGCGAGGTTTTCGTAGAAAAAATCACCACCGCCCATGGGCTGCCCTCCAACGAAATCACCGACGTGACCACTTGGGACGAAACCATCTGGGTGGGCACCACCAAGGGCCTGGCCCGATTTTCGGCCCAGGCCCCGAACCCCGTTTCCAACAAACCTATGTTAAAATCCATCCTGACCAACCGCCGCCCGCTCGACCTCTCTGCGCCCGCCCGACTTTCATTTTTAGAAAACAACCTGACCATCAACTACTTTACCATCAACTATAAAATGAACGGGCGGATACCCTACCGCTATCGGCTTAATGATGACAATTGGAAGCAAACATTCAGTACGACCCTCCATTTTGCGGCTTTGCCGCCGGGGGACGTAGTCTTTGAAGTACAATCTCAAAACGAGGATGGAGTATGGAGTGAGTCTTCGGCTTATGGTTTTACCATCCGCCCGCCCTGGTACCAAACCTGGTGGTTCGCAACAGCCTTAGCAGCCCTGCTGGGCTTGGGGATTTGGGGCATTATACGCTACCGCACGGCACAGGTTCGCAAGGAGGAGAAGCTGAAAACCGCATTTTACAAGGAACTCTCCGAAAAGGAAATGACCGCCCTGCGCTCCCAGATGAACCCGCACTTCATCTTCAATTGCCTCAATTCCATCAACAACCTCATCGTACGCAACAGCGGCGAAATGGCGGCCAGCTATGTGACCAAGTTCAGCCGCCTCATGCGCCTCGTGCTCGACAACTCCCGGCAGCAACGGGTGCCCCTCGAAAAAGAACTGGAAGCCCTGCGCCTCTACATGGACATGGAAGCCCTGCGCTTCGATGGCAAGTTCCGCTACGAGGTCTGGGTGGACGATGCCGTGGACGAACAATACACCCAAATTCCGCCGCTTCTCATTCAGCCTTATGTCGAAAACGCCATTTGGCACGGCCTCATGCACAAGCCAGAAGGTGGCTCAGTAGTGGTGGACGTCCGCCAGCCAACCGACGACCTGCTGCTTATCGAAATCACCGACGATGGCGTGGGCCGGGAGCGGGCCGCCGAATTAGAGAGCAAGACCGCCCTCACCCACAAGCCGCAAGGCTCGCTCATCACCGCCGAGCGGCTGAAAATGCTCAACCTCGGAAATAACCAAGAAGGGAAAGTTACTTTCCACGACCTCGTGGCTGCCGATGGGCAACCAATTGGGACGAGGGTCGTGTTGGAAATACCGGTTTAAAACGGTGGACGGCTTACGGTGGACGGCGAACTATGGCGCTTCGTAATACTTCCACTGTGCACCGTCTACCGTAACCCGTCCATCGTAAACCGTCCACCGTAAACCGTAAACCGAACAAAAAATGAAAACCATCATCATAGACGACGAACCCCACTGCGTGGGCTATTTGCAGGTGCTATTGCAGCAGTATTGCCCGCAGGCGCAGGTGGTGGCCACTGCTTGCAATGGGCAGGAGGGCATCAATGTCATCCAGCACTATGGCCCTGAACTCGTTTTCCTCGACGTGGAAATGCCCGTGATGAACGGCTTCCGAATGTTGGAGGAACTTGGCGAAGTGCCCTTCCAACTCATTTTCACCACTGCCTACGACCGCTACGCACTGCGAGCATTCAAGTTCAGCGCCCTCGATTATTTGCTCAAGCCAATTGACCCGCAAGAACTAAAAAACGCCGTGGGCCGCTCCGCAAAATCGCAGCGCCCACACCCGCAGCAATTGGCCATGCTGGAGAGCCACCTGCATCATCCCGAAGCTGCCCTCTCCAATAAAATCGCCATACCCAGCCTCGATGGGTTCCAGTTCCTCCACCTCGACGACATCGTGACCTGCGAGGCAGAGAGCAACTACACCACGTTCCACCTCCGGGACGGCAAGCACTTGCTCGTGTCCCGCACCCTCGGCGACGTGGAGGAGACGCTAAAGGGCAGGGGCTTCTTCCGCATCCACAAGCAGTTTTTAATCAACTTGAAGCACATCGAAAAATACGTGAAGGGCGATGGTGGCTACATCCTCATGAGCAACCTGCAACAGGTGAGCATCGCCCGCAGCAGGCGGGAGGAATTCGTAATGCTGTTTAGCAAGGTATGAGGTATGAGGTATGAGGTATGAGGTATGAGGTATGAGGTATGAGGTATGAGGTATGAGGTATGAGGTATGAGGTATGAGGTATGAACCACGGCTCCCTCATACCTGGTTTTTCATGATTTGTTATATTGGGAGGTAACATGAAACAAAACACGTACTTTGACAATTCTTGTGGTAAAAGCCTGAAGGGCTTTTACCACAAGAATTGTCAAAGTACGACAAAGCATAAAGCATCATAAAAAATCAGCGTCCTTCAGCGTCAAATAAAACGTTTTGCGAAGCGAAACCCACTAAACAATCAGCGTCGAAGATGCCTTTCGCTCCACCCCTTCCACATAACCCCGGCCACCATGCCCAGTACGCTTGCAGCCAACCCATAAAGCAGGCTCGGTATTTCCGTGTGCAGGAAAAACTCGCAGACCGTCCATGCCGCCAAGCCCACCAAAATGGAGAGCAGGGCACCAAGCCCATTGGCCCGTTTCCAGTACAGGCCCGCCATTAGTGGCACGAAGAGGGACACCAAGCTGATGGCCGACGATTGCCCCACCAGCTCGAAAATGCTATCACTACTCAAGGAAAGCAGCATGCTCACCAAGGCCACGCCCACTACGGCTATCCGCATGGTGAGGAGCAACTGCTTGTCGCTCATGCCGGGCAACATCGGCTTGATGAGGTTCTCGCCAATCACCGTGGCCGGTGCCAAAATAGCACCGGAAGTCGTGCTCAAAATGGCCGAAATCAAGGCCCCAAAGAACAGCACCTGCACGAGCAAGCTGCTGTATTTCAAGGACATGAGCGGGAGCAGGTACTGTGGGTCGCCTTCGAGCAGTTCAGGGTGCAGTTGCTTAGCGCAAAGGCCGATGAACAAGGGGATGAAGCCCACCGTCAGGTACAGGATGCCGCCAAAATAGCCGGAGCGCACCGCCGTTTTTTCGTCTTTGGAGGCGTTCACCCGTTGGAAAATATCCTGCTGCGGGATGCTCCCAAGCCCAATGGTCATCCATGCGGCGATGTAGTGCGCCCAGTCGTGCAGGCTGCTGTTTTCTGGGAAAAATCGGAAAAAGCCCTCCGGCTGCGCTGCCAGGACGGCCTCAACGCCCCCTGCTTCACTGCCCACCTCAAAGGCCAGCGCCAGTATGCCGATGATGATCATGATGGTCTGCACGAAATCGGTGATGGACACCGCCCACATGCCGCCCACGAAGGTGTAAAGCACCACGATGGCCATGCAGATTTGTATGCCCCAGACCATCGGCACACCTGCCAGTGCATGGAGCAGGATGGCCATTGCCATCATCTGTGCCGCAATCCAGCCGAGGTAGGAAGGCACCAACGCTATGGCCGAAACCACCTCCACCACCCTACCGAACCGTATCCGGTAGTAGTCGTTGAAGGTGAGGATATTGAGCCGATAAAGCGGTCGGGCCACCAGCAGGCCCACCAAAATCAGGCAGAGCGCCGCCCCGAAGGGGTCTTCCATGACGCTCAGCAGCCCACCCTCCACAAACTCGGCGGGGGCACCCATGACGGTCTCTGAACCAAACCACGTGGCGAACAGCGCCGAGCCGGCTATCACCAGCGGCAGTTTACGGCCTGCTAACGCAAAATCGGCGGCGTTTTTCACCCGTCGGGCCGCCCAAAAACCGATGAGGAGGGTGAGGAGGAGGTAGAGGATGACGAAAGCTATGAGCATCTTGGTGATTCGTGATTGGTGATTCGTGATTGGTGATTCGTGACTAGTGGGCGTTAAGAAAAAATTTGACGCAATTTTTTGACGCAGAAAGACGCAGATTTTTTATGTTTTCCACCTTCGGTGGAATGGGCTTATCACTGGAACATAGAAAATTCTGTATCTACATATTTTCTTACCATCCTTAATTCGGGATTCGGGAAGCGTGTGGTTGGTGGGATTTTGGGATAGTTGATTTCATTGATTAATTGGAGCAGTGCCAAATCGAAGAACCTCTTTGTTTTCGGGCATTTCCGGCCTCAAAAATCATACATCATATATCATACATCCTACAAATCATAAATCAATCAACTCAATCTTATCTAGTATTTCCTGCCGCAACTTCAAAAGCCGTTCCCATTCATTCCCCGCTTTGCTGCGCAATGCTGCCGACCTTTGCTCCTGCAGCCAACGGTTGCCCGTTCTAAGCCACCATTCTGCCACGAGTCCAAGCGGGATGATGGCGGCGAGGTACGCCCATTTCACCCAAGCGCCCAGCCCGAAATTGGCGGCCAACAGCCCTACCGACCAAACTTGAAGCCAGATAAGCAGCGGGTACATGACCACGCCAGCGGCAAACTTATAAGTGGGCACCCAATGGAAGTCGGCGTTGAGGGCATCCGTGATTTTCTTCGTGAAAAAACAGGGCAGTAGATGCGACAGGTAACCCGGCACGAACAGCGGGAGCGATAGCAAAAGGGCAAGGGCGTTGCTTCCTTTTTCTTGCTGCGCAACTTGCAAATCACTGATTTTTAGGGACTTGATTTTTTCAAAATAAGCAAAAACGCTTTTTGAAAAAGCTTCGTAGTCCGACGGGTTTCCAGCCTTCCATTCTTTTAGGCGGGCGAGCACTTGGCGGGAGCGGTCGTGTGCTTCCAAGGGCGGGAGCGCCTGCTCGTTTTGCAGCAGGGTTTCGAGGCGGTGCAGCAGTTCGTCCTGGTGGCCGTCCTCGCAATCAATGATGAGCTGGCCGATGGCCTCGCCGATAGACTCGGTGAGGCAATAGACACCATTCACGGGGTCAGCCTCGTAATCTTCCCGGAACTTTGCAACCGGGATGTATTCCCCGAAGATGGTTAGCAGTTCGCTGCGGAAGCGGGTGGGGTCGGAGTAGTTCAGCCCGATAGGCTGGACATTGATATTGGCCGTCCAGCCGCTGCGCTGCATGGCTGCTAGGGCGATGCGGGCAGTTCCCGTCTTCATCTTGCGCAGGCGCCGTTCCACGTAGCTGCTGCCTTCCGGTGCCACGTAGATGCAGCCGCCCTCCATCAGGTGGTTCTCCGCTTGCTCGAAGCTGGCAGCATTGTCGAGAGGCTTGCCGCCAGTGTCCTGGTAGCGCTCGATGGGGATGCAGTAGAGTTTGCGCAGCAACCAACCGAAAAACGGGTTTCGGAAGAGGCTGGCATTGGCAAGGAAGAAGATTTCGGCATCCGCCTTCACGGCCACGTTCAGGGGGTCGAGCAAGGTGCTGGGGTGGTTGCTGACCAGTACGCAAGGGTTGTGGCTACGGTCGTGCCGATGGCCCGTTACCGTGATTTTGCGGTAAAAAGCCCAGGTTGCGAAATGTACCGTCCACTTCAGCAAGTAGTATATGACGTAGAGTATAGGGTTCAAAGCTGGAAAAGGAAAAAGGAAAAAGTGGAAAGGGAAAAGTGGAGGGCATTGAAAATCAGTGAGTTGTGGATTCGCTACTGCCCTTTTTTACTTTTTACTTCAAACTTTTGCCGTAAAAAGGGGCAATATCGTCAACCAGTTGGAAAATTTGGAAAAATCGCAGTAAAACTGCCTTGGGGCTATGGCTGTCATTCCTCAACCCTTGCTTTGAAGGGCTTTGCATACTTGGGCTTTATCATTTTCCAAATTGCTTTTTCCAACGGCTTGCCGTCGTAAAGTCGAAAAAGGATGGCAGAAAGCAAGGCATCCGATGCCATTACATTCAAAGCAAACTGTTTTTGTCTGGATGGTAATGTTTTTCAAAAGCCAACTGTGCATTTTTCAAAACCTGTGCGTATGCACTATCCAAATCGTGCTTTGTCTGGCTCACCCAGCTTAGGAACTCGTCGGGCACCCTTTCCAACAGCTCGTCAAATGGCTTAGCTTCATTCAGGTGCTCCCAAATAGTTAGGCTGGAAACTCCCGTGACAATCCGGTGCAGCCTAATATAGTCGGCGAATTTCACTTTTACCCTGAACCCGTTCTGGAAACGCACCACAAATCCTTCTTTATCCTTCTCATCCAGTGCCTTCAAGGTATATAGGTCACTTATCGCTTCATATTTTTTGACGATAGGAAACCCTATTTCAGCTATATGTTCGTGGCCTGTTTTATTGTCAATAATAGCCAATAAAATCAAATCGTTCTTGCCGCCATAATCAACAACGATACGGTTTTCTGGGTAAATAATTTCAAATAAATAGGTCTTGTTGGTATCCAAGGCAGAGAACAAATGCTGGTATTTTCCATAGAGAATACCATTGGCATGTTTGGCTTGGTCACTATCGAAACTACCCCTGGTTGCAATATATGGCTGGCCCTCCCACCAGTATAAAATACCAAGCGAGCCATCCAATTTTTCATACACTTCAAAAGGCAATTGGGGTATTTCATGCGGCGCATGTTCCTCCAAATTAAAGAACTTGCCAAACGGCCTTGCCACCAATTCCAGGTCACCGTTCAATATCAAGCCACGGGCAGCGAGGGTGATTTCGTTCCACAATTTATCGTACTGAACCCTCGCTGTGTAGTTATAAATATAGAGGGGTGCCGAAGGGTGTTTTTGCACCATCACCAATTTTTCTTCGACCATTTGCTGCAGTAGTGCCTTGTTGATTTCCATGGCTTGAGTTTTAATCACAACTGCCCCAACAAAAGAAATCAGGGCGATGTTCCAAATTCATCCAAGGAACCTATAGTTTCATCGAACGCCAAAAAACAAGTTCACCGCCAAAGCGTTTTCTGACTTCTGGAACAAATTGCTTTGCCGCTCCATGAAACCATCAAACCATCAAACCATGAAACCATCAAACCATGAAACCATCAAACCACCAAACCACCAAACCATGAAACCATGAAACCATGAAACCATGAAACCATGAAACCATCAAACATCCCTAATTTTGCACTAAAAAAACAAGGTATATGAAAGGCTCATCCATTTTCCGTTTCCTGCTCTGGGCTGGCCTGCTGATAGGCGGCTTCTTCATCGGCTCGGCATGGAACACCAAGCACAACCTGAACACCGCCCCGCAGACCAGCGCCGACGAGGAGGGCACGCCCCACAACGTCAATGACGAGGAAACCAGCGCACCCACCGCCATGCCCCCCGGCCTGAACGAGGGCGAAAAGGCGACCATCCGGCTCTTTGAAGGCTCTGCCCCGTCGGTGGCCTATATCACCACCAGCCGCATACGGCAGGACTATTGGTCCCGCAACGTGATGGAAATCCCGCAGGGCAGCGGCTCCGGCTTCGTATGGGACCGTAATGGCCATATCATCACCAATTACCACGTCATACAGGACGCAGACAAGGCCCAGGTTACCCTTGGCGACCGCACCACCTGGGACGCCGAACTGGTGGGCGCCGCCCCCGAAAAAGACTTGGCCGTGCTGAAAATCACCGCCCCAAAGTCCACGCTGCGGCCCATCCCCGTCGGCAACTCCGACAACCTGCTCGTGGGCCAGAGTGTCTATGCCATCGGCAACCCCTTCGGCCTCGACCAGACGCTGACGACAGGCATCATCTCGGCCCTTGGGCGGGAGATTAACTCGGTGAGCGGCATTCCCATCCGGGACGTGATACAGTCCGACGCCGCCATCAACCCCGGCAACTCCGGCGGCCCGCTGCTCAATTCCAACGGCGAACTCATCGGCGTGAACACCGCCATCTACAGCCCAAGCGGTGCCTCGGCGGGCATCGGCTTCTCCATCCCCGTTGACGTGGTGAAATGGGTGGTGCCCGACCTCATCCAATACGGTAAGGTGAACCGCCCTACCCTCGGCATTGAACTGGCCAACGCCCAAACGACCCAACGCCTCGGCATGAAAGGTGCGCTCATCACCCACGTTGCCGAAGGCAGCGCCGCAGAACGGGCCGGCCTGCAGCCCACCTACCGCGACCGCAACGGCCGCATCCGCCTCGGCGATGCCATCATCGGCATCAACAACGACAAGGTGGAATCAAGCAACGACCTCATCCTGCTGCTGGAAAAGTACAAGGCAGGGGATAATGTGCGGGTGAAGATTTTAAGGGAGGACAAGGAGGATGAGGTGATGGTGAGGTTGGATGGGGCGAGGTAGGACACCTCATACCAATTATGTGTACAGCGGTTATGCGCTAATTGGTAAGGACGGCAAGACCATTTCCATCCTGGAAGCAAAGAAATCAGCGATAGATGCTGAAATCGGAAGGGAACAAGCCAAGCAGTATTGCTACCAAACCCTGCCTAAAAACAATGACGGCGGCAAATACCTGCCGCCGTCATTGTTTTTATCGGGATGAAAACCCTAACAAGGACTAAAATTATTATTTCCTGCTTGCCTTGTCCCGCTCCACCATCGTCATAATCTGGTCAACGTGCAGGTTCTTGGCAATGATGGTGCGGTCTGGGTTCAGCACATAGACCTCCGGCGTATTGTCCACGTAGAAATTGGGGTAGATGCTCTTGTTCGTGGGGTCGAACACGTTCAGCCAAGGCATATTGTACTTCTTGACGGCGTCCCTCACCTTGGCGTCCTCCGAATTTACGGCGATGCTGTAAACATCAACACCTTGGGCTTTTATTTGCTGGTACATCTGGGCTAGTTTGGGTGTTTGCTCGGCGCAATGCTCGCATTCGGGATTCCACATATAGACTACGATATAGGGCGATTTCATGTCGTAAAGTGCATGGGGCTTGCCGTCGAGGCCGGGTACTTGCACGTTGACAGCCTTCTTGCCCATCAGGCTGGCCGTCATTTCGTAGGCCCTTTGTTGTAGGGCGAACACCTCCGCCGAGTCCGACCATACAGCCTTGTCGTAGGTGAAGTAACGCTCTATCATGTTCACAAAAACGGCCTGCGGATCCATCAGCGTGGACTCCTTCGGGTCGTATTTCAGCACAATCCAGTTGGCGAAGTACTTGAAGAACTCGGGCTTGCTCACCACCCTATCCACCAGCGAGATGGAATATTTCACGACTGAGTCTGGGTGCTGCGGCGTCAGTTCGGTGATATAGCGCTCCAGCATCTTCGTGACAACGGGCGTGTAAAGCAGGCGCTCGTCGTTGAAGTCCATGCCATCCCAGAAGCGGTTGCGGTAAAAATAGGAGTAGCGGAGGGTGTCCATCGTGCCATCCGGCTTGTAGCAGTCCCGGAGGTCGGGGTTTTGGCCTGCCCTTTTGAACGAGGTGAAAAGCGAGGTCGGGTTCTCCTTGAACAGCTTGTCCAAGTACAGCCTGCGCTCTTCCACGATTTTGTCCTGCTGCTCCTTGCCTTGCTTGTATTCAGGCGTGCCAGGCTTGAACCTCACCAACGAAGTGGCTGCGGCCTGCACTTTTGGGCGTTGTTGTTCATCAAATTTAAGGGACTCATACAGCAGTTGGTTGTCCAGGCTGCCCTCCACTTTCATATCGCCCGCGAGGTTGTTGAGGCTTGTGTTCATGGTAAAGGTCTGGTCGAGGTCCACCAATAGCTGGATGTTCTGTCCGCCGGGGAGCAGGAGGTACAGCAGGCCCGGGAAATAGGCCTCCCCTTTTTGGAACACCATCTGGCCGTTGGGGTCAATCATGGCCGAGTCGGCGAGGTAGTTCTGCCCCTCAAAGCTGCCGATGAGCTTTGCAAAGGCCCCACCCTGAAGGCCCTGTACCCGCACGGTAATGTTCGGCTTTTCGGCCTGTTCCTTTCTTTTCTTATTCTCCAAGTACGTGTCGCTGTACTGTTGCGCCCCGCCCGAGGGGGTTTGCGGCTGTGGTTCGTTGTTGCCGCAAGCGGTCAAAAAGACCGCAAATGCAAGGAATGCTAACAATCTCATATTATGATTTTTTTGATTCGCAAAGATAAGCAGTTCACAGGGTTCGGATGCTTTGTCCGATTGGCTGTTAGGCACTCATTAACGGGTTTCGGGCAAAAAGGTTAGGCCATCCTCACCATGCAGCTTGCCCCTTCTGGAAGCATGTTGAAAACTTTTTTAAAGAAAAAATCAAAAATGACATCATTTCAATATCATAAAACTATCTTTGCACCATCGTTATAAAATCATTTTGCTGTCAAATCACTTTCACGGATTTAAAGATTAAAACACGCTGGAGCCTTTAACTTACTGATTCTGCACAAGCTCCGTGGCTCGACATTCCGTTGGGCCACGGACTTTGCCTTTTAAGAGAAAATGGCCAAGAAGAAATTCGTCTTGCGGATAGAGGACGACCTGTACGCTGCACTGGAGCGATGGGCCGCTGAGGATTTCCGCAGCGTGAACGGCCAATTGGAATGGGTCATCTTCATCATGCTGAAAAATGCAGGCAAGCTGCCGAAAGGACAGGAGGAGCGGCCACCACAGCCGGAAGCGTGAGGGTTCGGAGGGACAGCAGCCCGAAAAAATCGGGTCGCATCGGATTTTCTTCTGTGGCAATCATCTAAAAATAAACAAGCCAGCACTTTCGTCAAATATTCATCGTCCCAACCCGCTTTTTTGCGTTTGAGCTTGATTCTTTTTCTCCAGGATTCCTCGTTTTTCGATTTGTTGAGGGCTATATGCCTGGCGATAGCAAAGTTTTCGTCCGCATGTCCTTTTCTCACCCTGGCATCGTCTTTTCGGAAGGCAATGCCCACTTGGCTGAGCTAGAATGAATTCCGAACTCCAGATGGGGGCAGGAGGAATAAATTCCGCACTCCATTGTTGCATTAAACAAGAAAATAATTTTGACGGCGGAATGAATTCCGAACTCCAAAAGTGATACTTGCATGATAAATTCCGCACAGCGATGAAAACCTACCACAAGCGAAAACTACCACCTATCCAACCCATTGGGGCCACCTTCTTCGTGGCTTTCAACTTGGAAGGCGCTATTCCAAAAAGGTGGTTGAGCAATTGAAAAAAGAAAGGGACGACGCCTTAATAAACCTTTAAAAGCTTGCCAACTTAGACGCAAGTGAGAAAAGCCTCAATCATCCCATTGAATACAAAATCAACAGGAATAATATCTTAGCATTTCAAGTTGGCCACAAAACCTTTGCCGAGGCAATGGCTGATTGGCGGAAGCTTGGCTTATTCCAACTACTACGACCAACCCTACCTTGCTAGTGGCAAATGCATCAACAACAAAGGGCCTGCGAATCTTCTTCGCAAGCCCTTCCTTTTCGTTCGAGCGGAAAATGGGATTCGAACCCACGGCCCTCAGCTTGGGAAGCAGGGTACATGCCTTTTTTGATAGTTATTGATGATTTTATTTTAAGTGTAATTACCTTGATAATCAGTTCTTTAAAAAATACTATTTTATTTAGTTTTCGATTTTCACCTTTGTTGTGTACTCTTTTGTGTAAACCAAGTGTGTAAACCGAAATCAAGATGGCTTCTATCAGCATCCTACTTTTTACTTCAAAGATACTAAAAGATGGCACCCATCCGGTGTTCTTGAGAATCACTAAGGACAGGGTTCGCAAGTACTTTTCTATGGGCTATTCAGCCAGTAAAAACCAGTGGCTGGATGACGACGAAATTGGTGGAAAGTTTTCTGGTGACGTTCCGCATTTCAAAAACAAGAACAAGGCGCTCATCAAGCAATACTGGCGTGCAGAGGAAATTATTTCAGAGTTCGAGGCCGATGGCAAGGATTGGACAATGAACGATTTTCAGGATAAATTCCAAGAGGTAAAGCCCAAAGATGTGTTTGAGTACTTTGATGCCAAGATTGCCCAAATGAATGAGATTGGAAAAATTGGTAACTCCTATGTGTATAGGGATACAAAGCGGGTGCTCTTAAGGTTCCACAATGAGAAGTCGCTGCAATTTGGCCAAATTGATTTCCGGTTTTTGACCAGGCTTGAGCATTTCCTATTAAAAAATGGCTTCAAAGAAACGTCTATCAGCCTCCATTTTCGTACACTGCGTGCGCTGCTGAACTCAACCATCAAAGAGAAGTTGTGTAAACCCGAGTATTACCCTTTCAAGGTATATCAAATCAGCAAGCTTGACCACAGCACCCAGAAGCGGGCATTACCCAAAGCTCAGATTGACAAAATATTCGATGTAGAACCAGACCCTGAATCGAAACAACTGCTTTCCAAACACATGTTTATGTTCAGCTTCTTCAATATGGGCATGAACTTCCACGACATGGCCCAACTATGTTGGACGGATATTGTCGGTGAGCGCATCAACTATAAGCGTACTAAAACTGGGAAGCTGTTTTCCATCAAGATACTCCCACCTGTCCAAGAAATCCTTGAATTTTATCGGGAACACAACGCCAACAGTTCCTACGTCTTCCCAATCTTAGATGAAACCTACACGACCCTTGAGAAAAGGCGGCAACGCATCACCAGTGGCCTTCGGACATTCAACAAGCACTTGAAGATTTTCGCAAAGCAGGCTGGACTCGAAGGAAAACTGACCTCCTATGTCTCTCGACATTCTTGGGCAACCATTTTGAAACGAATGGGCGTGAGCACCACAGTCATATCCGAGGGTCTAGGCCATACGAGTGAAAAGACGACCCAAGTTTATTTGGATAGTTTTGAGAACGAGACGTTGGACAAGGTTAATTTAGGGTTGCTGAGTTGAAGAAATATAATAGCCTCTTTAACAAGTGAATATTCAATTGTACGCCTTTGCCCATTCCTCTACCCTACCCTTTTTCACCGTTTTAATGAGCAACTGGCAAGGAGAAGCCAGCCAAAACGAACCTATATTGGCAGCTAGCAGCACTTGCTTTACAGGGAAGTTTTTTTGTCGCAAGGACAGCCCCACTTTCAAACGTGGGTCTATAAAAACGGCAGGTGAGTTGATGACCTGAAATGCGCTGGATTGTCCGGCACGGTTGAACAAGTAAAAGGTCGAATGCTGTTTTTCCTGCCATTGGATAAGCAACTTGCCCTCCTTGTCAAGGGCGAAGCCTCCCTGCCTACGCAGGTCTCGGTGTTTGATGCCATCAAGGTAATTGTTGGCATCCTTTATACCACAGCTTTGGGGGATGGCCTTGATTTCTTGCCTCGATAGGACAGCGGCATTGAACCTAGCCACCGTCGCCACCTGCTGGTCATTGGAATTTGCCAATTCTTTGAACGCTTGCCCAACACCCTCCCGGTCTTCCCCAGTTTGGGCCTTGAGGATAGCAGACAGCAATTTCTTCAAATCACCCCCAACCAACGATTTACTGTTTTTAAGTGCCGAGGCTACCTCCTCGTTTTGGCCCAAGAGTAGTTTCACACAGAGCCGATTGGCGTATGCGGCCTTGTAGTTGGGGTTCATCGCCAATGCCATTTCGATTTGCTGCAATGCCCTGCCCAACAAGGCGTTTCGTTGCTTTTCTTCCATTGGCGTCAACGGTTCGCTCCTTGCCGCTTCCAATCGGGTATAAACGTCCAGTTCCAAAGGGTACCAAAGCGAGTCGGGGTATTTGCCGCCAACCTGCATGGCCTGCATGGCGTTCAGCACGCCGAGGTTGTTGTAAACCTCGGCACCATTGTAATATTGGAGCAAGAAGTCGTAGCAGGCGGTAGCCTCGGTGTATTTGCCAAAGCCAGTCAGGTAAGTGGCCGCTTGGAAGACATGGAACAAGGTATCAGCACGATTTTGCACCAACATGGCATGGGCTTGACGTTCCATTTTTGGAGGGTAATTGGTCAATTCACTTTCCTTCATTTTATAATTGTCATACACCCTTTCGATAAACTCAGGCAATAATGCCCGGATGCGGTCGTAGCCTGCCACATGGCATAAGAAAATACCTCGAAGGTCAGCGTTGATTTCTGATTGCAGGTCGCCATCGTGATGATGGTCGAAGGCAAGGAAATTGGTAGAGACACCTGATTTCTTGCCTTCATTGTCATAAAAATGGGACAACTCATGCCCAATTAGGAAGGCGAGCATGGCCGTTGAATCTTTTCCTAAGGAGCGACAAGCTTTCAAGGCCTTTTCCTCAACCAGAATCTCGTTGGAACGTGGCCGGAACGTGGCCACAAAACTGGCGCTCGTTGCAAGCCGGATATTGGGCTTGGCCCATCGGTAGTCGCCGCCCGCCTCATATACTTGGTCGAGCACCTGCTGAAGTATGCGGGGTGCAGTGGGAGTAGATTGTGTGCTGTCATGGGTGGGTGTAGCAGGTGCGCTGTCGGTTGGTTCCGAAGCTGTTGGGCTACTGACAACTTCAGCAGGTATAATTGGGCTTTGTTTTACTTCACAGCCAAAGATGGTCAAAAGCGAAGCCAGGCAAAAGAGGTATTTCCAAGGTTTCATTGCTTTTTATTGGTTGAGTTTCTCCAGCATGGTTGCAGCGGTCATGCGGTGGGGCGACGCAGGGTCTGCTGCAATTTCAGATAATAGCCGCTTGGCCGCTCCCCGCTTCATGGGCTGTTTGCACCAAGCCAAGGCAAGGTAAAACTTGGCTTCTTGTGCGATGGTAGCATCCCTACTTTCAATCAACGGCTCAAATGAATCCGAAGCACGGCTAAAGTCACGCTGTGCCAACTGGCTTAAGCCAAGGAACAATCGGGCATTGTCGTCGTTTGGGTTTTGCTGAAGCCAAGTGGCAATTTCCTTTTCCGAAACGGTAAAGTTTCCAGCTTCGTACGCCGCCATGCCAGCCACATAGGCTTTGAATGCCTCAGTTTTACCCGCTGCAAAACCTGTCTGTTCCAACGAATCCAGCAGAGGCGCCATCATACCTGGGTTGGGTTGGTAATGGTCAGCGAACACGGCATCGTATTTTGAGGGCATCAGGTACCACCATGCCCCGGCGATGGCCATCAGCGCCACCGAAGCGGCGGCGGCCCAGCGCACCATCTTTTGTCGGAAGGTAACGATACGAGCAGTGCTTTGCTGTATATCCTCCTGCAAAATGCCCTCGACTTTGGCCTGCTGCCCCGCCTGCCGTATTTGCGCCCGGATGTCAAGGTCGCCCTTCGTGCGGATGCCTTCGAGCAGCTCGGTTCGGCGGTTCATGTCCTCGGCGAATACTTCATCCGATTGCATTCTTTGCTCCAAGATGGCCGATTTCTCATCGTCTAATTTCCCCCGCAAATAGTCCGTCAAATCATCTTCTGTCAGCAAAAAACCTTGCTTTCTGCTTTCCGAATGTGCCTGTGCGATGACTTGCCGGATGTGCAGGTCGCCCACCGTCCGGGCGCCTTCGACCAGTTGGGTAAACGCCTCGAATTCTGCGTTCAAGCCCTCATCGGATGCCAACCTTTGCTGCATTTCCAGCATTTCTGCCTCCGTGAGTTCGCCCCGCAGATGGGCTTCCCATTGTTCTATATTTGTAAATTCTTTTTCCATCTTATCCATTTTTTTAGGCCTTGCAGCCTTTAACTACCAAGCAATTTCCCTAATTTCTCAATTTCCCAATTCCCCCTTAAATCCCCAAAATCTCCCGCAGCTTGCCCATGCACCGGTGCCGCTTCACCCGCACGAAATTGTAGGTGTAACCAAGCATCTCTGCGATTTTGTCATCGGGCGTTTCGTTGTAGTAGGCTTGCAGGATGACCTCACGGCACTCCTCGCCCGTCTGCTCGATGGCCCGGATGACGTTGGCGTATTTCGCTTCCCGCTCCCGCAGGTTTTCGAGGATTTCAATGGCGCTTTCTTCCGGCACATCTGCCAGCGCCTTGATTTTTTCATCCTCCACAGGGAGTTCCTTGCCGCTATCCCGCAGCCGCTTGAGCCAGAGGTTGCGCATGACACCGTAGAGCCAGGTACCCACTTGCGCCTTGATTTCAAAGGCCGGGTTTTGCAGGTTCTTCACTAGCACATACAGCGCCTCTTGAAACAGGTCTTCGGCGTCGGTGGCCGTGCCTCCGTTGTTCAGCACAGCAGAGGCGGCACTGCGGTAGCAGGTCTTGTAAACCTGCCCGTAGGCGGCAGGGTCACCGGATTTTAGGGATTGGAACAGGGTTGAATCTATCGTCATCATCTGCAAGTTTGAAACTGTTTTACGCTGACAAACCTATTGACAAAATCCGAAACCTTGTTATTTCGTTGGCAAAGAACTGTTTGAAAGTTGGTGTCAACTTGGGGGCGATTGTTATCAAATTCTTAAAATTTGTTGAAAAAAAATGGGGCTGAGGGGTGAAAAGTGAAGGGAGAGGGGTATTTTTCGGCTTTGTTTAACCTTAAAATTTGAACCCATGAAGAACTTTTTACGCTTCCTATTTTTGGTTTTGCCCTATTGGGTTATTGGGCAGGTGGTTGTTGATTCGGCTGCTATTACACTGAATGATAATAAGATTAATGCAATAGCTAAATCTGAAAAAACTTTGGACTCTTTTCTTTTTAAGGGACTTTATCAAGCTGCCGAGTCCGTGGCACTAACGCATTTGGATTTGGTGAAATACCACCTCGGTGAGCAATGCCCGGATTACGTTAGTGCGCTGACCAAAGCTGCGAAAATTCTTCCCGAGATTGGCAAATACCTCCAAGCTGATTCCTGCCTCGGCGTGGCCGACCGCATTTGTGAAGCTGCTGGGAAACAGTTTCCGCCAGAAGTGCGCTTGGAGGCAATTCTTCAACGGGTCAATGTACGGCTCATCATGGCACAATTTGATAGTGCTACCTTTTATTGGGAGCAAGCACGGTTACTTGCTGAGCGCACCCTGCCGATGCAGCACCCACTTCATACGGATGTGATTTTTTACAAGGGATATTGCGAGCACAACCTAAGAAATTACACTATTGCCGAACCATTTTTCAAGAAAGCCATCGAGCAATATGATTCCTGTGGCGCTCCTTGTGCAGAAAAAAATGTCGTCGCACGCTACTGCCAAGCAGCCCTGTGGAGCAACGCAGGGCAGAACCATAAAGCCCTTAACGCAGCGAAAAGATTACGGGAACTATGCCTTCAAACCTATGGCGAGGGTCATCCATTTGAAGGTAGGGCGATTTTAAGCATGGCCGTATATTCTTGGCGAATGGGTGACAATGAAAGTGCCGAACTATTATACCTACAAGCACTTTCCTTGCTGGAAAAAGGATATGGAAAATCCAGTATTAAGTGCTACATAGTTCAGTACAACCTTGCCGACCTCTACCTCGAACTGGGGCAAACGGAAAAAGCAAAGACCATTGCCCTATATGCCCTTGAAATTGAAAAACAAGTATTGGGCACCGGACACAACGCTTATCCTATGAGCCTTGCACAAGTGGGCAACATTTTACTTGAACAAGGTCAACTTGAACAAGCAGAACCTTACCTACAGGAAGCGAAAGTCTTGAGGGCACAAATGCTGACCACCACTCATCCACACTACGCTGCCAGCCTTGAATTGCTTGGAAAGTTGTATATGGAGAAAAGGGATTGGGTGCAAGCCCGCTCGTTTTTCGAAGAAGAACTACAAGTGTTGATTCCCAAACAGGGTGAGCGACACCAGGAAGTTGCATATTCCAGGTTTTTACTGTCCAGGTGCTTATTTGAGATGGGCGACTTGGAAGCAGCCGAACGAGAAGCTTCGCTTGCGCTTGACATCTTCCAAGAAGTCTTCGACGACAAATACTTTCCTATTATAAAAAACCTTGATTTACTTGCTGTCATCTTTGCGCGTATGGGTAAAATTGATGAAGCTATCTGTAAATACAACGAAGCACTTGCCATGCAAGAAAAATTGTTGCGCAGTGCTGCCAGTTATGCCTCAACGCAGGAGATGGAGGCCCGGCTGCGCTATTTCAGACAGGAGTCTGCCATTTTACAAACAACAGCTTGTGCATGGCAAGCCAATAAAAAGATGATGGAATTGCCTAAAACCGTATCCCATTGCAATGCAAACTTTGGTACATTGGTTTTTGACAATGCCTTGCTGCATAAAGGCTTGCTATTGCAAAACTCACAAGAACAACTCAGCGCTATTCTCAATTCCCAAGATACAATTGCACTGCGTCAGCATAATGAATTGAAAGCCACCCGCCAACAACTATCCACCCAATATGCCAAGCCTGTTGATCTTCGTAATGGTGTGGCAGAACTGGAAGAAAAAGCCAACGCTTTAGAAAAATACTTGGCCCGCCATACTGCCAAACTCGTCAATTCAAAGGCAGCGCAAGTTCGTTGTCAGGAATTGCAGGCATACTTACGCCATGACGAAGCCGCCTTAGAATTTGTGCATTTTCAGGTACACAACCCTACACCTTCTGATTCAGTGATTTACTTGGCGGCACTAATTCGCCCCGGCTGGGAGCGCCCCAAGATGGCCTACCTCTGCGAGCAGCGCCAGCTTGATAGTTTGCTCAACGAAAACGACGCCACCGCTGCCGTGCAGAAGCTGTATGCTACCCGTGGCGTCACGCCCGGCGGCAAGGCCCTGTCCCCAGCGCTATACCGCCTGCTCTGGCAGCCCTTAGACAGCCTGCTCGAAGGCGTCACCACCGTCCACTTCTCGCCCTCCGGCTCGCTGCACCGCATCGCCTTCAATGCCATCCCAACTCCCGCTGAGAGAGGCAAGGCTGGGGTGCTGGCCGACCGCTACAAGCTGAACCAGCTTTTCAGCACCCGCAGCCTCGTCGTGCAGCCCGTGGCAGCCACGCCGGAGCGGCAGGCCGCCGCCCTTTTTGGTGGCATCAGCTACGAGACCAACTGGTCTGCGGACAGCACCTCCACCGATTCCACGGAGCTCGCCTACGTGCCGCTCAGTACCAGCTTGCTGAACCCCAACCGTGGCCACCGTGGCGATGGCTGGGGCTACCTGCCCGGCACCAAGGCCGAGGTGGACAGGCTCTCCAAGCTGCTGGCCAAGCGGGGCTACGGCACGGCCACCTTCACCGACACTGTGGCCACTGAGGAGCGGTTCAAGCAGCTTGGCGTCGGCAGTCCCTCACCCACCATCCTGCACATCGCCACGCACGGCTTCTTCTTCCCCGACCCGGCATTGAAGAAATCGCAGGGCATGGACTTCGGCGGCAGCACTTCCATCCCGCTCTCCGAGCACCCGCTGATGCGCTCCGGCCTTTTGCTGGCTGGCGCAAACAAGGCATGGAAGGAGGGCAAGCCCCTCCCCGGCAGGGAAGACGGCATCCTCACCGCCTACGAAATCGCACAGGTGAACCTGACCGGCACCAAGCTGGCCGTGCTTTCCGCCTGCGAGACGGGCCTCGGCGATATCCAAGGCTCGGAGGGAGTAATGGGACTCCAACGCTCCCTCAAAATGGCTGGGGCAGAGAAGCTTATCGTCAGCCTCTGGGCCGTGCCGGACAAGGAGTCGGCGGTGTTCATGGAAAGATTCTACACGAAATGGCTGTCGGAGGGGAAAGAAATCCGGGATGCGTTTTACGAGACGCAGCAGTGGATGCGGAAGCGGTACAAAGACCCGCTGGTGTGGGCGGGGTTTGTGCTGGTGGAGTGAGCAGGAGGCCCCTTGGTTAACTGATTTCCTTTCAAAAAATTTGAAGGGAAAGCCAAAAGCCTCCTTAGTTATCTCCCCTGATGGCTGCCAATATTACCCTTGCCAAAAACAGTCCAGCCAGCATTCCAAGCTTCATTAGCAGAAGACCTGTAATGTCAAGGAATATGAATGTTCCCTGCGCATTGGCTGAACTAACAGAAGTCATTACAAGAAGCACTATCAATGAACTTGACAGGAACAAGCCCCGGAAAGATTTGATTGATTTACTCATGGTGCTGCGATTTAAAAACATTGTGATTTTCATATGAGTACCAAGACGAAACTGATTGTTACCATTTTGTAGGATCATTCTCAACCTTTCAAGGAAAATCACAATTTTTGCATTCAATGAAAATTGGTAACTCCTTAGGAGGGTGTGGGGGTAGAGAGAAAAAATTTCATTTTTTCTCTCTACCCCCATATTTTGGGGTGTTTTTTGGGAAAATTGATAATTTTTCCCAAAAAACACCCCCTGCTAAATAGTTACGAAAGTTGTTGCTTTGCATTATGAGTACAAAGGCACCGAAAAATGATGGAATGAAGCAGTTGGCAATAGCCCTCATCTCCCTCCTTACTTGGCAGGTACTAGGTCAGACACCCAAGGGAGTCACCTCCCAAGAATTTGCTGTTCGTCCAGCCGCTACTGCCACTACCAGGGCGGTAGTGGTAGGCATTTCTGACTACCAAGACCCCGCTATTACGGATTTGCATTTCGCCGACCGGGATGCCGAGGCGTTCGCTGCTTGGCTACGCTCCCCAGCGGGCGGCTCGTTGAATAATGACCAGTTGAAGCTTTTGACAAACCAGCGTGCCACCGTCGCCCAGTTTGGAAAATCACTTGATTGGCTTATTGATGAAAGCAAAGAGGGCGACCAAGCAATCATCTATTTCAGCGGGCATGGCGATGTAGAAACAAAAACCTACAGCCAGCAAGGGTACCTGCTTTGTTGGGATTCTCCTCCACAATCTTATATGACAGGGGCATTTGCAGTGTATTTCTTAAAGGATGTTGTAGCAACACTGACCCTTAAAAACAAGGCTAGAGCCGTCGTCATTACGGATGCTTGCCATGCTGGCACTTTGGCAGGCAGTTCAATCAATGGCTCGCAACTCACCAGCCAGAACTTGGCGCAGCAGTTCGCCAATGAAATCAAAATCTTATCCTGCCAGCCCGACGAGTTCAGTGTAGAGGGGGTACAATGGGGCGATGGAAGGGGCGTTTTCAGCTACTACCTCGTGGATGGGCTGTACGGCCTAGCCGACGGCAACAGTGATGGCTTTGTGAACCTCATGGAAATAGGGCGCTACCTCGAAGACCATGTGACTCCAGATGTGGCCCCCATTAGCCAAGTACCGATGGTGTCTGGCAATAAGACGCACAATTTGGGGAAAGCCATACCAGATATTGTGGCAGACATCGCAAAAGCCAAGTCTGAACAAATGCCCCAGCTTAAGCAGACCAACCAAAAAGGAATTGAAGAAGATGTGCTCGCCACGTTGGATACCATGTTGCGGCAAGTTTACCAGCTGTTTACAAAGTCCCTGGAAAACAAGCAGTTTTTGCAACCAGCGGGGGCTTGTGCAGACTCCTACTATGGCCGCTTAATTGCGGAACCGAAATTGGCGAGGCTTCACAACACCATGCGCAGGAACTACGCTGCGGCCCTGCAAGACGACGCCCAACAAGTATTGAACAAATGGATGAAAACCGATATGGCCGAACTCATGCTCTCAAAGAAAACCCAGAAGGATCGCTATCAAATTTACCCCAGGTACCTTGACCGGGCTGCAGAGTTGTTGGGCGATGACCATTATATGCACCCTGTATTGAAAGCGAGAAAACTCTTCTTTGAAGGTTATTTGATGGCATTATCGAACTACAACCCTAACCAAGAACTCGGTGAAGCGGCACTTTCAAAGTTTCGGGAAGCGCTGGGATACCAACCCAATATGTCCCCAGCATATTGGCAGATGAGTGCTGTATTTGGCAACAACCTAAAAAACCCTGACTCAGCAGCCCACTACGCAATGAAGGCAGCTACAATTTCGCCAGCGTGGCTATTACCTTATACCAGTATGGCATACATGCTAATAAACAAACGGAAAGACCTGGAAAAGGCCAAATATTTTCTGGGAAAAGCAAGCGAAATTGATTCGTCCTCTACCGTCACCTTTACCACTTGGGGTTTTTATTATTTAACGCTGGAAGATTATAACAGTGCCGAGCAACAATTCAAGAATGCAATAAACAAAGACCCGTTGAATGCCAATGCTTATACTGGCCTTGCTCATACCTATTTCTGGTCAAAAAAGTTAGATGAAGCAGAAGTTGCTTATGAAACCGCTTTTGGCATTGACTCAACCCTGGCCTATGCATGCATTAACCTTGGGTTCATATATTCAAAAAAGGGAGGCCATATTCCGGAAAGGGAAAACCTGTACTTGAAAGCAATTGAACTGGACTCAACGCTAGTGGAAGGTTACTACAACCTTGGCAATGTCTATCTTGAATCCGGCCGATTTTCAGCAGCCGAAAAACTACATGAAAGAATTACAATAGCTGTGGGGGCGGTGCATGCCCATGACTACCTTGCATTTGTTGTATATACACCAACAGGCCGATACCAGCAGGCTGTCCAGCAATATATCGAAGTGATTCGAATAGATTCAACCATCTGGTCGGCCTACGCCAACCTTGGCAAGGTGTATCAATACCTTTCGGAATGGGAAAAATCGGCGGCAGCACTGGAAAAGGCTGTCAGTTTTCGGCCTCAAAGCGCAGCACTACTTGCCATCCTTGGCAATGCGCACATACACCTCCCTTCACGCATCAAAGAGGGAGAAATACTGCTCCAGAAAGCGCTTGAATTGAAACCCACTTACCCTGATACTTATATCCATATTGCCCAAATGCATGTTATCAGGCAACAAAAAAAGCTGGCTTGGGAATACCTTGAAAAGGGACTGGAGAAGGGCATTGGCAACGGCCAATTGAAATATGATGATTTGCAGTTGATGCCAGATTTTGCGAAGATGAGGAAGAAGGGGAAATGGCAAAAACTAATGAAAAAATACTTCCCGGACAAGGTTAAGGACTAAGAGCATGTCTAGGATTTGTGGAAATTAAGATGGGAGAGCATGCATAAAAGCTGCTCTCCCATTGCCAAAACGCTACTTTATGTTTAATACTATGCCCTTATTGTTGTAAAATGAAAAGCCTTCGACAACCGATTGACGGTGGCTTCCGACATACCCGGCGAGTCCACCGTGATTCGGATGATTGAGATGCCAGAAGGCATTTTTTTGAAGTCAACCACTACCCTGAGCACACCATTTTTGGTGTTCAAATCTCCCATCCAAAAGCCACATTTGCCACCCTTTGAGGCACCTTCATGCCGAAATTTGAACTGGCTGCCTTTGTTCGAATCAAGGAAGCGTTGGATGGCTTCAGTTGCCACGGCAGGGCAAGCCTCCACCTCGTTCTCGAAGAAACTGACAACCACCTCTTGCCCCATCCAGGCTTCGAGCAGACAGGCGTTCTTTTCCTGGAATGCTTGGGTGAATATTTGTTTCCCTGTAAGATTGCCCATCGTAGGAAGGGCGGCGATGCTGAGAAGAATGAATGCTTTCATGATGGTGGATTTTAGATTCAGGGGTATGTTCCATGCATCGCCTTGTTGTTATCTCATTTTGGAAATCAGTATGAAATAAGTTTGATTGCCAGCTTTATTACACAGGCCACCATTGGGTTTTGTACAAATCAAACTCATCAACCTTTATCAACTTTATTGCCCCTTCTCGGCATTTGCACAAGACCTATTGGCGTGTAGTATAGTAGTCGTAATTAATCGCAAATGATTTGCAAAAAAAAAGCCCGTCAACATCGTTGACGAGCTCTTATTAAAAAGTTTTTAGGGGTGGTCAATGGGGGGTCATATTTGCGCCCATGGCGTAAGCCTGCATTGGTCAAGGGCATTGTGCATCCTTACTACACGCTTTTCGATTTGTGCATTTTGAACCGTGTTGACAGCATTGAAAACAAAACCGAATAGCTCGCCTGCGGCGGTGAAAATTTTATCGATTCCGAACAATGCATTGGCACCTCCTTGAACGGAATTCTCATCGTAGTAGGCGAAAAATGCCTGAAACTTGCTATCAATCCTATTGACATAAGTGCTTATGTCGCTGTCGCTCACCTTTTGTCCTGAGCGGATTTTTGCTTCGAAGGCACCAATCATGGCATCCACGCTATTGGCAATCTCGTTATACCGCTTGATAGCACCTTTGTATTCAGGTGACTCGTTGTCCCACTCCCACTTGATGGCATTGGCAATATCGCGGGAGGCGAATTTCATTTCAAGCAGGTCGTTCACGCCGTCGGAATAGTTTTGGGCAAAAAGGCTTACAGTTGAGCCAATGAAGACAATCAAAAAAAGAAGATTTTTCATAAGAATTGGATTGAATTGGTGAAAGATATATTAAATCGTGGTTGATTGTGACAATGCGTGTTCAGCATTAATCATAATCTTCATCGTCATCGTCATCTTCATGATGTAGTTCGTAATTGTCATAGCCACCTTCGAGATACTCAATTCTATCTGCCCTTGAAGGGTGCGTGGAAGTCTCACCTATTGCCGTACAAAGCATATATGCAAGTTTGACCATTTCAAAGTCAATGTCGAAATGTGCGGACCATTTACCTGCAAACCAATCAGCCTGCAGCTCGCTTTCGCGCTGTTCATCAACGCCATGGACATGGCCATTCTGCCAGTGTCCAATCTCGTGTAAGAGTATGGTTGCTACTACCGCTCCAACTTCCTCGCTGTCTCCTATTAAACCCAACCTTTGTTCAAGGTTTCTTATAAATATTGGGCTGTAATAAATCTTATATTCTCCAGTTAATTTATCAAATTCGGCTTGCATGTTCCGAACGTTCTTAGCAGGCAATGCAAAGAATTTGTAGCTGGATATTCCCATTTCTGAATTGATATCCTCTATCGCTTCCTGCATCATCTGTGATAATTCCTCATCTTCTTCTGATTCGATTACCATTGGAACCGGCTTTACAGCCTGGCCACTAAAGGCACACCTGAAGTTTTGGGAAAACAATGGAAGAGTGATTGTGAACAGGGCGATGAAACAACAAGTTCTCATGGATGATTCATTTATAATGATGCCTTCTCTATCGCTTCCGGCATTGCGTCCTACTTCTTTCAAGGAGTTTCGGATTTTCTCCCTGCAAGCAATTTTGATTGTCTCATCGTTGCTTACATCCGTATGTACCAGTCATTTCCCCCTTGTTATCAACTTGAAGAAAAAAAATGAAATTCTTTTCCAAGTGAAATGCTTCAACCCGTTCAGTGCAGAGTGCGCTCGCTTTTGCTCACATCACTCCAGTTTCAAAGCAAAAAAAAGGGAGCAGCTTTTGGCCGCCCCCTCGTTTTCAAAAGAAGATTTTTTAGGATTAGTGAATGACCACGATTCGGCGGGTCATGGATGAACCTCCAACGGATATTTTCAACAAGTACATCCCGTTTGGCCTTGCGCTTGCATCAAAACTGAACTGTCCGCCAGTGGTAGTAGTATGGAAGGTTTCAAGCTGCCTACCTGCTGCATCCAGCAGTTCAATCCTGACATTTTCAATGCTTTCCATTTCCAAATCAACCTTGAACATGCCCGAAGTGGGGTTCGGGAAGATGGCCAAATTTTTCACGGAGCCTATCTCAAGGCTACTGGAAACGATGCCCAAGCTCCCAGATGTGCCGCAACCATTGGCATCCGTCACGCTGACCGTGTAAGTACCGGGTGCCAATCCAGTTGCAGTTTGCCCGGTCTGTCCATTTGACCAGTTGTAGGTGTAAGGGGCGGTGCCGCCTTCCACGGTTGCTGTTACAGAGCCGTCGCCATTGTCGGTAAGATTGACGACGCTTGGGCCAGAGGTGCTGCATGGGAAGAGGATATTGACTGAGCCACCTAACGTAACTGCTTGTAACTCTCCGTCAATATTTTCAAAGTAGGGTGCAGTAGGATTGTCGGTGAAGTTCATTGTTGCGTTTTGGCCTACATTGCCGATAGCTTTGAAACGCAGTGTGAACAGGTAGCTGGAATCGGCCAAAGATTTTGGTTCGCCACTGAACCAAACAAAGGCAAGACTACCTGTTGCATCGTTGACATTGAAGTTGGTTGGTTGCAAGCTAATGTTGCCGTTCATCCCAACAATTTCCTGAAACTCCAGCTTAGATGCATCCCAACCAAGCGAATACTGCATGGCAAGCATATCTTGGAAATTGGTTACGCCCAAGCTTATTTCTACTGTTTCGCCTGCTTCAACAGAAGCGTTGGTCAAGTATAGGCCGACGTCGGAATTGCTGCGCTCGCCTGACTTATCCCCACCTGTATCACCAAACTGGTTGGTGTTCGCATTGTTGGTCACATCGCCCATTTTGGCCGCCGTAAAGTCCAGGTTGGCCGTATTAGCGGACACCCCGTTTAGACTGATGCTTTCTGGAAAAGCACTTGCAAATGGATTCTGTGGGTTAGGGAAGCTGAACGTCTTTGGCACAAAGCGCCACGACTCTACATCTGGAAAATCAGTGATGATGCCAAGTATCAGTCGCTGGATGTCAACGAGGTCGCCACCATTGATGGGATTCGTGGCACTGGTCGGTTTGGTATTGGCGGCAATCAGTTTATGCGGTGAATTGAGTGGCTCAAGTCCGAGGATATGCCGTTGGATTTTCACCAAGTCGCCTCCGTTCACGCCATTGAGGTAGTTGATGTCCTTTTTAGGTGTTACAACATAATTGCCCCCGGCACTCACGTTTTGGAAACAATAGTTGCCCTGTGCATCGGTAGTGGTAGTTTGAGGCGACGAGCCACCTGTAAGTGTCACCGTCACGTTTCCAATTCCGGCGTTGTCCTCCCGGGTAATTTTACCGCAAAGCTGCACGGTAGATAGCACACAGGCCGACCCACCCGTCATGGTTGGGTTCACATCAGTGTCTGCGCCGTTGTACTTGATTTGGGCATAAATGGCGGTGGGTATGTTCTCAAACGAGATGGGCGAACTAGCACCGCTGTTACCTGCAACTTGTATCTTCAGCATGGCAATGATTGTATTGTTTGGCAAACTCAAAGGATTGCCATCCGACCAAAGCATTGACCCAGTCGTCGAATTGTCGTCAGTGGTCAATGGAAAACCTGGCAGGTTCACCGGCACTATCTCGACCAATTGTCCAACGTTGGTATTGCCGAGTTTTACTGAAAACTGGAAAGTGGAAACATTGGTGAAATTAGATACCCTGATGGGTACTTCCAGCAATTGACCTTGCGCACCGCATACATCATCATCTAAATTGAACTGGGGAATAAATTGGGCCGGAACTGTAACAGGCACAACCACATCCTCGCAGTATTGCTGCGAGCTTCCGCAACTGTTCGTCACCGTCAGGCAGCAGTTATAAGTGCCTGGGGGCAATGGCTGCGTTGGGTTTGGCTGGCTGCTGCTTCCAGCATTGCCAAACGTCCATGCGTAAGCGGTCGGGTTGCCCGTCGTGGCGCTCGTGAAGCTGACCGTCCCGCTGTTCTGGGTAAAAGTGAACGATGCAGTGGGCGGCTGGCAGACTGTGACGGGCAGGCAAAATTGCGTTGAGCTACCGCAACTGTTCGTCACCGTCAGGCAGCAGTTGTAAGTGCCCGGAGGCAATGGCTGTGTCGGGTTTGGTTGGGTGCTGCTGCCAGCGTTGCCAAACGTCCATGCGTAAACGGTCGGATTGCCAGTCGTGGCGCTCGTGAAGCTGACCATCCCGTTGTTCTGGGTAAAACTGAACGATGCGGTTGGCGGCGGGCAAGCGATGACAATGGTTGAGCAGATGGGCGGCGAGGTAGTGCAGCCGTTAGATACGGTCAGACAGCAGTTGTAAGAACCCGGCGACGGAAAAGTAAAGGTTGGGTTCTGCTGAGTGCTGGCGCCAATTCCCCCAAAGTTCCAGGAATACGAGTTGGGGCTTGGTGTGCCGTTACTTTGGTTGAAAAAGCTCACCGTGCTGCCCGAAACGCTAAAGGTAAACGCAGGGTTGAGTATGCAGTCCACTGGAATGTCCAAGGTCTTGCAGCAGTAGTAATAACAACCTGATGACTGGTCGTAATACCGTACATAGATGGTCTGCGCGCTGCCCGGAGGCAGTACGACAGTTGTCTGGTTGCCAGTGCCGATTTGATTGGTGCCATTGAACCACGTCACTTGTTGGAAGGTGCTGTTGACCTGCAACGTGGTGTTGCCACCTTGCCCGAAAGTTGGCGTAATAGTCCCTGAACAAATAGTTGGGTCGCAGAGATAAACCCGGATGCAGCAGATGAACCAGCAGTTGGAGTTTAAATCATAATAACGGACGCTGATGTCCCTTGGCCCGCAGTTGGATGGCGATGGAACTGGCAGCGGCTGCGAAGTAAAGCCATTGCCCAAGGATTGACCAGTTTGGTCCACCTGCCAGGCAATGTTCTGGTAGTTGCCGGAAGACAAGGTAAACTGGTAACCTTGGCCAGTGACATAGACTGGCGGTGCAATGGTGCCGCAGTTGAACGGACTGCACAGGTAAATCGTACGGCAGCAGATATACCAGCAGCCTGAGCCAGGGTTGAAATAACGAACCGTAATGGTGCGCTCGCCACAGGGCGAAGGTATCGGATAGGGCTGTGAAATCTCGCCTGTGCCAAGGGCCAAAGCGCCACCGGGGTGGTCGTCCACCGTCCAACTGATATTGGTTGCACCATTAAAATTGAGGTCGAATTGGTAGCTGTTGCTGCTGGACAAATAGTTGTAGGTGAAATCGTAGCAAGTGAAGGGGTTGCACAGATAAACTGTCCTGCAACAGATTTTCCAGCAACCCGTGACAGGGTTGTAATATTTGACGGAAATGGTACGGGGTACGCACTGTGAAGGAATGGTCCAATTGACTTGCCCCGTGTTGCCGATGACCGTGTTCGGTGCATCGTCCCATGCCCAAGAAATGTTTGTGTACTGGCTGGCATTTTGCAGGTTGAATACCATCTGGTTGCCATTGAAGCTATAGAGAATACTGCCCTCGCAGTTCACTGGAGGCTCGATACAGAATTTGCGGCAGCAATACTCCACGCAGCCATTGGCACCGATGATGGGGAAACAAACATCATAATTGCCTGCAGAGGGAAAGGTATAATTAAAGGTAGTATTGGTCGCATTGGACACGTTTTGGCCATTCACCCGCCATGTCTGGCCCGGTGCCATTGCTTGGCCGCTGGCGGTGAAATTGTATTGCAGCGAGTTGCTAACAGCTGAGTAGGCGATGGTGCCACAGCTGAAATTATAGACGGGTGTGGGTGGGCAGCAGTTCCAGTCCACCGTCAAGGTATAATTGCCAACTTGGTTGTTGTATCCATCTACAACCACATAATAAATGCCCGCTGGCAGGGATACCTGAATGGTTTCGGACGATGTACCAGCATTGGTGCTCCATTCGATGCACTGGTCTTTGTCGCAAGCGGAGAGCAGGAACAACTCAAGGTTGGTTGTCAGGTTGGTCAACGTAACCATGACGGTGGTGGGGCTTGGGAGGTTAAAACGGTGTATCCGCTCTGGCCCGCTGTTGGAGATGTTCATTTGGTTGTTGTTGGCGGGCTTTCTATAAATGCTGACATTGCTTTGCGCAAAATTCGTAGAGTGGGAAAAAGGGACATCACAGGTTAGTTCCTGTGCGATGGAGCTGCAGTTCAGTTCATTGCAGAAGAAGTCAATATTGAAGTTACCTTGTGAAGTAGCGAATTGACCGTCAACAACGATATAATAGGTGCCAGCCGAAACAGGGTGGACGATGGCTTCGAGGTTGCTTGCCGAATTAGTGGATGTGCTGGAAGCAAGACAAGTGACCGTATTGCAGTTATCAGACAACAGGAACAGGTCGAGGTCAAGCCCTGAAGTGAGTATTTCAAGGCCGATTTGCAAGTCAGACGGTTGATTGACGGTGATTTTATAGACTTTTTCAGGGCCTTGAAAAGTCGCTCCAGCCACACATGGATAGCTAGAAATATTGTTGCCACCGCCAACAGTTGTTTGGTTTTGCAGGAAAGTTCCGCAAGTGACCGTGGTAGCGTTGGCGCAAAAGTTGGTTGAACCACAACCCGGGTCTGGCGCTATCTTGTAAAGGTTAAAATTGTCAAAACCAGCACCAGCTTCCCCACCGCCAATGACGGCGTAGCCATTGTCGGCTGTTTTTAGGATGTCGGTTCCATAAGCAGAATAAAATCCAAAGCCATAGGATGAATCCCACACAAGGTTCAGGTCACTATCAAATTTCCTGACTGATATGCCATCGCTAGACGCCCAAAAATTGCTATAGCGTCCGCAAATAACAGGTCTGTTGTCGCAGGACAAACCAAGGCCATAAAAATCCAAGGTGTAATCAGAGAGGTCTGATGACACAATCTCAGCATCCAATGCAGTCCCAGAAGCATTCAGTTTCAACAACCAATCCCCCAAGCCAACGCTCAACGGCCCCCAAGGAGAAATATTGAATGGGCAATAGTCTCTTGAATGTCCTAAAATGTAAATGGTGCCGTCAGGTGCGGCAACAATATCACGGCCAAAATCATCAGACCTGAAGCTCCCGTATTGTTTGCTCCAAATAACGTTAAGGTTTATGTCCAATTGGGCGCACCATACATCGGTATACCCTATTTCTCCACAGGCTGGCCCATTATCTGTTCTGCCCAACAGCAAATAGTTGCTGCCAGATTTTTCAACACGAGCATAAAAACCCCAAATACCATTTGTATAGTTAGATCTCCTGCTTACTTCATTGCCATTATTATCCATTTTCACAATTACACCAAACCCGGCGCTAGAGGCTTGACCTCCCACCATAAACCCAGTTGGCGTCGTCACAATGCTACTTGCCTCTGATATGTTCAGGATTTCTTTGTTCCAGATAGTGGCACCGGTGGATTTGTTGACTTTGATGATGCGTGCTTTATCGCTTTCCGTAGCGAGTTCGCCTACCAGTACATAACCATCAGAGACCTCTACGGCACCAGATACCTTGTCCCCAAAGTAGTTGGCGGAACTGCCATAGGTTTTTTGCCATTGAATGGCACCACTTGAATTGGTCTTTACAATCCATCCATCGGACATACCACCCAAATACCCGGTTACATCCCCATTGTTGGATTGGGTAAAACCAACCATGAGGTAGCCCCCATCGCTGGTCTGCAAAAAAGTCTTGGCCTGGTCATTTTGCGTGCCGCCATAGGAATCGTTCCATTGGAACGAAGGCCCGGTCTGCGCTGCAACCAAGCTTACAAAAAGCAAGAAAACGAAAATCAATGTAGCATTTTTCATTGGAGAAAAGTTTTGATTAATGGAAAAGGACCGAAGGCCATTCATATTGACCTTCGGGTTGGTCTATGTTCCATGCTTCGGGGGGCTGTTATCAGTTTGCGGGATTTTTTTTGGAAAAGATGCCGAGGAGGGGGAGGGAGAGTTGGAGTAGGGCAACGCTGACAACTCTTGGGAGGGATGGCTATTTTCTGCCAGTAATGAAAAAATGGTATTGAGTGCTTGGGATTTTTGGGCGGTGGGGTATCTTTCGGCTTTGTTAACCTTTAAAATTCAGACCTATGAAAAACTGTTTGATTGGCTTGTTTTTGTGTTTGCCGTTTCATCTAAATGCTCAATTATCGGAATTGCCGAGACCTGATATTTCTAATGAAATACTGAGAGCTATTGATTCCATTGATCAATCATTGCCCATAGTCAATCAAGTAGAAATCCCTGCGGACATAGAGAAAATAGAAAGAAATTTAGATAGCATCTACAATTTGATTTTCATTTATGCATCAAGAGGGGATATAGTCGGTTCACGAAATGCTGGCATAAGCGGGCTTCATTATGCGAGGACTAACTTTCCCAGGATTGACGCCCATTGTGCAAATGCTTGGGGAAAATTAGCCGGAGCTTATTATTATTTCGAAGATGTTGGTATGGCATTGGGTGCGGCATTTAAAGCAGCAAAAATGCAGGAGGAACTCATTGGGTTGGAGGCTCGTGACTACTTATCTAGCCTTCGTAGGATAGGAGTAATTTATGAAAGTTTGGGAGATATGGCACGTAGCATCCCATTTTATGAGGCAGCCGTGCGAGGATTTAGAAAGACTTTGGGCGAGTCAAACCTAACATACATTGGCAACCTGTGTGAATTGGCACGTGTTTATCACCAAGCTGGGAAATTTGAAATTTCAGAGAAAACATTTTTGGAAGGTTTGAAGTTAGAGGAAAAAGCCGATGGAAAATCACGCTCTTATGGATTACATGTGCTGGGGCTGGGCAACCTTTACGCAACACTTGGCCAATTCGAAAAAGCCGAAAAATATTTGCTTATAGCTCAAGAAGTTTTAGACAGCAACCAAATAGACAAATACGATAATTCTTATGTTTGGCCTAGGATACATCGTGCTGAACTTCACTTTGCAGCACTCAATTATGGAGAAGCCAAAATAATTCTCGACAAATTATGCCATTTGCTATCGCCAAGAAGAGACGAACAGGAGAATCTGGTTTATGCCACAGTCGCAACACTTGCAGGAAGACTATATACTGCACTGGAAAGTTACCAAGAAGCTGAAAAACTGCTATCCGACGCACTTGAAATCCGGGAAAAGCGGATGGTCGAAAACCACTACCTCTACGCCGAGACATTATCAGCCATGGCCTACTTGCGAACTGCCGAGGGAAATTATGATGAGGCCGTTAGTTTGAACGAAAAAGTGGTAAAAATACAAAAGAACCTTTTTGGCGAATGCAATCCCAATACGCTATCTGGAAAATTTGAACTAGGGAGGTTGTATATCCTGAAGGGTGCCAATGAAACTGGAAGCAAATTATTAGAAAATGCCAGCCAATGCCTAAATGATATTTTATTTAAAGGGGCTGATTTTTTGACGGAGTCCGAACTCATGGTTTTTTGGCAGAATTTTTCAAAATACACTGATTTTTATTTTTCCCTACCTTTTACTTTTGAAACATCTCATCAGGGCTTGGCTGGCTCCATTTACAATGATGTACTCTCGCACAAGGGCATAGCGGCAGAGACAAAAAAAACAATACTTCAATCAATTGCCTCAGAAGGGGGCAGTGTTTTGGCAACCTATCAGGCGCTCACTGACAAAAACAAGCAGTTGGCCAAGCATTATTTTAACAACAATGGAGTCGAGGCAGAGGTTTCCAAACTACAAGTTGAGGCAGACAGCCTTGAGCGTGTTCTTGTCAAGCATTCTGCCACATTTGCAAAGACACACCGCATGGCAAAATGGCCCAATATCGCTGCCAACCTGAAATCCGATGAAGCCACAATAGAATTCATACATTTCACTTACCACAACCCTGAACCAACCGATTCTACTTTATACGCAGCCATAGTTTTGCGACCAGGATGGAAAACGCCAAAGTTGGTTTACCTCTGTGAGCACAATGAACTCGAAAGTTTATTTGTTGCAGATGATGCCATTACCGCTGCAGCTAAACTCTATGACCACACAAGCAAGAGAGGAGTTTCACCTGGTGGCAATACCATTGCTCCCCAGCTTTATCATTTGTTGTGGGCACCCCTTGATAGCCTATTAAAAGATGTTGAAACCATATATTATGCGCCCTCAGGTTTTTTGCACCGAATTGCGTTTGATGCTATTCTCACTGGAAAAAAAGAGGAGGTGTTGGCCGACCGTTTTAAGCTATACCAACTTTTTAGCACTAGAAATTTAGCCATAAACGCAATTGCACCAAAAACAGCAAACCTAAATACAGCCATGTTATTTGGCGGTATCAGCTATGATGATTTGAATCACGTACCATTGGCAGCGGTAAATATCAACGATGCAACTAACGAAATGGCTTTTATAGATTATAGTAGCCGAGTGCTGCCCCCGACCCGCAGCCACCGTGGCGACGGCTGGTCGTACCTGCCCGGCACCAAACAGGAGGTGGACAGGCTCTCCAAGCTGCTGGCCAAGCAAGGCTACGGCACGTCCACCTTCACCGATACTGTGGCCACAGAGGAGCGGTTCAAGCAGCTAGGCGTGGGCAGCCCCTCGCCCGCCATCCTGCACATCGCCACCCACGGCTTCTTCTTCCCCGACCCTGCTTTGAAAAAATCGCAGGGCATGGACTTCGGCGGCAGCACCTCCATCCCGCTCTCCGAGCACCCGCTGATGCGCTCCGGCCTCTTGCTCGCCGGTGCCAACAAGGCGTGGAAGGAGGGAAAGCCCTTCCCCGGTCGGGAGGACGGCATCCTGACCGCCTACGAGATAGCACAGGTGAACCTGACCGGAACGAAGCTGGCCGTGCTCTCCGCCTGCGAGACGGGCCTCGGCGACATCCAAGGCTCGGAAGGCGTGATGGGCCTCCAGCGCTCGCTGAAGATGGCGGGCGTGGAGAAGCTCATCGTCAGCCTCTGGGCCGTGCCGGACAAGGAATCAGCGGTGTTCATGGAGATGTTCTACACCAAATGGCTGGCCGAGGGCAAGGAGATTAGGGACGCTTTTTACGAGACGCAAAGATGGATGCGCAAGCGGTACAAGAACCCGCTGGTTTGGGCGGGGTTTGTGCTGGTGGAGTGAATAAAAAAGGGCGGCCTGTTAGTACAAGCCGCCCTTCTTAATGCAAGGGGTATATCATTCGCCCACCAGTTTTAGATCCCACTGGTTACTTTTATCAATTATCTTGTAGTTATGGCTATGCCCCAGGGCATAATTTCCGTCCCATTTGCAGTCCCAAGCACCGTTTGTCCAGATGCACTCCCAGAGATAGCAGCTATTGCTGGCCAGGTAGGCGGGCATCTCAATTGTTTGTCCTGAGTGAATCAACACCGATGTGCCATTCAAGTTGAAAGTGACATCACCACAGGCTGAGGTGTTGCGGATTTTGATTTTACCAGGGAATATGGGGATGGTAACGTACAACTCTTTGGCAATGGAGGGAAACAGTGAGTAAGAGATGTAGAAAAAACCCTGGTCGTGCGTCCAGTTACCCCATGAATTTTGGACAATTAGTCGTTGGTTGGAGTCATCATAACCAACGATAGTTACAGCATGGCCACCTTGATTGTCAGCAGATTTGCTCACATAGGTGTAGGGATAGTTAAAGGTCTGGTTGATGAAGTTGTTGTTCACGTCAAAAGCCAACATCACTGGGTAGCCCAAATTCAATAGGTTTTTAACGGCACTGACGGTTTTGGCCACCGTATTCCAAGAAGCGATTTTGCCAATGGCTCCCTGTGAAATCTGGGTGGAATTTGGCTGAGTAGAACAGCCGTTGGCATCGCTGTAAGGCATTTGCGACCAAGAGCATACACCTTTGGTTTTCATAAAATTAAAAACATTGCCCAAATATGCGCCAGCTACGTTGCAGGCACCTGGGGCTTTGGTTGAGTTGTAGATGTACTCTGGGCTTCTAAGTGCCTGCTCATTTGTATAGCTCCAATTGTTGAACACACTGGCATAGTAGCTGCTGACGCAGTAGGCCGCCGCAAAAGCCGTACAAGAACCTTCCCCTCCCTGACTGCGAACGGGGGGCGTATTCAGTTTTTTGTAGCCACTCCTTTCAGAAACTTCATCTCCTGCAATTGAACTGATTTCAGCAATATCAACTTGGGGCAACGTTGAGTATTCCACTGAATCCATAAACAGAACACCTCCCAGTTTTAAGGAGTCAATATTGATTGATGCGTCCAATCCAGCTTCTTCAGCATCGGTTGTTATTTCATTTTGGGGTTTTTCTGCACTGCCGACACTTTCTTTTTGGCAAGAGATAAAGGCAAGGCTAAACATGGTGACCAAGGCGGTTAGTAAAAAATGATGCTTCTTCATGATTAAAATATTGGTTCAATTAGCCTACTCTTCCGGTTTTCAGCATCCCCGCCGTACTCTTGAGGTCATTTAGCCTCGGATTTTCCGGTTGCTCCGCAAGCATCGTTATTGTTGCTTACGTTGGTATGTACCTGCACGGTTTGCCTTGTTATCAATTCCAAGAAAAAATTTTGAAAACTATTTTGACTCCGGCGATTCTTTTCAAAACCAAATTTGAATCCGAATCAACTGCTTCTTTTTGAGCCTGAAACATGCCCGTGCCTTATGGCCCATGAATGGGATATTTAATTTTGAGATTACCTCCTTTATATTTAGCGAATTGCTGTTGTGGGAGTTTTTTGACAATCCAGCCATTGGCATTACTGCGCTAGTTGGCCAAACTGAAATAGAGACGCCACTAAGGTAAAACCCCGTTTTATGCTGCGCTTGGATGCCATTCATTACTGCAAAAACCGTAACCAAAAGCAATATCAACTTTTTCATGAATCAGGTTTATTTTATGGATATGTTCCTGATTTTAGGCTTATGTTATCTGACCGGGAAAAAATGGATTCTGGAAAATAAACATGAATCATCCCGAATTTTGAGCGAAGCAGTGATTCAAAAAATGGCTTTTCGGTGGTTTTGCTAAGCGAAACCACCGAAAACCTATAAATAATATGGGCGGTGGCATCTAAGATGCCGCCGCCCATATTATTTATGGTTGTAATCGGCTGATTTTCCCCAGAAAATCAGCCGATTACAACCAATCTGATTGCCACCAATTGAAAATTCGGGATGATTCATGTTTCAGCGTTAAATTTCACACCTGCTGTACGCTACGCAAATAGGTCTTGTGCAAATGAACCTTTTAGAAACCCTTATAAACCTCATCAACGCAGCTTGGTATTTGCACAAAACCTATTAGTGTGCAGTATAGGTTCCCCTTCAGGGGTCAGGGGCAATGCCACGAGGAAACCTTTAAACACACCCACTATCATCTCCTGTCCCGCTCCCAATCCCAGAGGATTTTTTCCATGACCTCCGTTTCCTGCATGGATGGATATTTCCTTTGGTAGAAACTGATATTGTCCGTCATTCGGCTTCGGTTGCCCATGAACATATTGAGCAGTTTCCCCTCCAGCTCCGAATTTCTGGATGAAACGCCCAATGTTTCTGGCACTGAACTTCGAAGCATTTTTACATGGTTTGCTAACATCTGATAATCTCCGTCATCGAGATAGCCAAAACGAAGTGCTTTTCCATTTGGGGAATTGATTTTGTTTCTCCAATAGCCTTGAAGATAGATGTCGCCAAAACCCAGCACGAACATGCAAACATCGGTCATGCGCTCATTGTCCAATGTATCTGCTTTTCGAATACCCGAACTTTCGAGTACATAGTGGCAAAGCTCATGGGCAAGAATGGAAAGGGATGACTGTTTGTCATACTTGTAAGCTTGGTCTATGGTAATCGTCACCCAACCTTCTCCATCCACCTTAAATTGTCCAGCAGTGTTGATTGGCGTAAGGTCATAAACCACATATGGCGTAAGTAAAGGCACATTGAAAAGCGGTGCCACCCTGGCTGCATGGCGGAGCATCTTTGCCGCCGCTTCTTCGAGGCTCAAGGGCATGAGCTGCACATGATGCAAGATGAAATTCGTTTCAGCATGCGCTGGAGTGTCTTTCCATCCTTGCTGTATCAGCGCCAGCATCGTCTTTTTCAAAGGCGCTTGTGGATAGGTGGTTATCTTGTTAACGGAGCGGGTTACAGGTGATGCTGCCACGTTCGGTGCTTGGTGCAGAAAAGGCTGGTACCCATTGCCATGGATGGCCGAGGCTTGATTGGCTCGCCCAGCAGCGCCATTCTTGGCTGTCTGATTTTTATCATTCGCTGGGGCCAACGTTCTAAACTGCCCCCAGGTGAAAATGCGCTGCCAAAGCAGCTTGAGCAACAGCAGCCACCATAAAGGGTTGGCTGGTTCTTCCCAGTTGATATAGTGGACTTCGCCGCAGGCACAGCCAAAAGCGATGCCCCGCCGGGAAGCACGATGGGCTTTGATGGTGCCGCAAGGGTATTGATGAACTTTGAACATGGTGGCTATTTTTAGGTAAGTGCCAGATTTGAAAGCTTTGTTATCGTTTCGGTGAAAAAATCCGTGAATGCGATTAAACTGCTCAGATGAGCCTCACAGAAATCCAACTGGCCGTGCTCTCCGCCTGCGAGACCGGCCTCGGCGATATACAAGGCTCGGAAGGTGTGATGGGCCTACAGCGCTCCCTGAAGATGGCGGGGGCAGAGAAGCTCATCGTCAGCCTATGGTCAGTTCCCGATAAGGAGTCGGCGGTGTTCATGGAGACGTTCTACACCAAATGGCTGGCGGAGGGCAAGGAAATCCGGGATGCGTTTTACGAGACGCAGCAATGGATGCGGAAACGGTACTAAGACCCGTTTGTATAGGCGGGGTTTGTGCTGGTGGAGTAATATGAAGGATTTTTATTGGGATGACTTTTTCCAAAAAGCCATCCCAATAATATCCAGAGCAATTACTTATTTTTCAATACTTCATCTCCCATACCCGGCAGAACTTCCGATTTGTCTCGTGCATAAGGGGGAAATTGTCCGTGCCGGATATCATCCCCCTGGAAAGGCACAGAGTAGTGCGTTTTTGAAAGGAAACTGGTCTTATCCTCGACCTGTTTTTTCTCGGTGATGCCCGGGTGCAAGCCATCTGTTGCCTTAACGATGCAATTATAAACAGCATATTCTATAAAAGCTGTTAAGCCCGGAAGCTGAACAAATCAACTCCGGGCTTCACGAAATATCAATTATCATAACGTCACTGCTTTTTGAGCTTATAGGGAGACGAGGAACTTGTTGGAGAACGGCTAGTTTGGGTAGCTGGCTTATATGTAGGAGCTTCTTGAAAATTGATAACAGGAGTGGGTACCCTTTCGTTTGGGTCATATAGGTATCCGCTGCCATAATCAGTTGTCGGACTGCTATTATAAGGATACTGAGCTGCGACCTCCGCTAACATGGATAGTGTTTCACAAGATGCAAAAAGTGTAGTGGCAGCAATAAACATGGCTATTTTAAAGAATTTCTTTTTCATGGCAAATCAATTGAATGGTTGAGAACTAGGATGAAGGTGGTTTTTGGGGCGTCCATAGGACTAGTTTTTGATGCTCAAACGGTTCTTCAGGTGCTTTTCGAAATGCTGTACCGAGCGCAGTTCACGGTAGTTCTCAGCCGTAGTGCCGCTGTGCAGTTGCTCAATCGGGGAAGCAGAACGGTCTTCCAAAGCTTCACCAGATTTTTCGGTATTTTTGCCAACCTTTACAACAAGTTTTTCCGAACCGCCACCATTGGTAAATCCATCGTAATCATATTCATCCGGCGAGAAAAGGTTGTTGGAATAGGAGTGTTCTGAAACCTCACGGCTATGGTTGGCATCGAAGCTGAAAAAATAGCTGCCCTCCTTCTTCACCCTCATTTTGGTAGCAGCAATCGTATAGCCTCCGTTGGCAATTGGCGGGGTGTGTGCCCAGTTAAGCGTTTCATCGGAGGATTGGCCATCATTCCCATAATACGCCAATCTAGGGAGTGTATTGGTTGAAGGCGCATCACTGCCCTCCTCGCAGAGGGTATTCAAAAAACTATTGAAAACCACTACCGCAATTTCAAGTTCGTCTCCCTCCTGAATACCCCAGATTGGCTCCTCGTCGCTAAAAAACGTTTCACCTGTCCGCTCATTGGTAATCAGTAGATTCTCATGGTCATAGGCATTGTCAACTGTCACGGCCAACGGGATGAGCAAGTCGCATACCCGCTTGATTTGGCAGGCGGCCTCTGGGTTTTCAAACAGGTCCTCGCAGGCGGTGAAGCCCATCATCATAATAACCAAAACTGTTGCAGAAATGAGTTGCTTTTTCATGACGTTAATTTTAATAGTGAAAATTGATGTTTATTTCAAGCAATTTTGAAGTTCTTCATCGTTGCTTACAGCCGTATGTACCGACTACTTCTCCCCTGTTATCAGGTTTGGAAAAAAAACTTCAAAAAAAAAATTACCCCCCCTTGCCTCCAAAGGACAATGAAATATTCAGCCTTGCTGTTTACCTTTGAGAAGATGATGTTTATGGACGCTACCATCGTCGTCGTTTAACCTGTGTAAAATCAAAGCTGTCTATGAAAAAAATTTGGCTGTTTACTTTTTGGGTGGGAGTGGCAGTGGCTGCTTGGGGGCAGAGGGCGGAGTTGGTGCTGCCGATTGGAATTGATGGTCTGGTAAGTTCCCTTGAATTTAGCCCAGATAGGAGATGGTTAATTGCCGCAGCGGGTGGAAGGATTTTCATTATTGACTCAAAAAATGGACAAATCCTTCATATCTTAAAGGATAAGGATGATTACATTGATGGATTTTCCCTGCATCCCAAGGGCCGACTAATAGCAGTTCAAAAGTCTTTCTCAGTTGAAATATTGGACTTAAGCACCTATGAAAAAATTACCGTCCTTAGTGATACTTGCCAAATCAGTTCGGCAAAGTTTAGTAAAAGTGGAGATTTACTTTTAACAACCAACGAATGCAATATATTTAAGGAGAACGAAATCACTCTTATCACATCTTCTGTGAAAATATGGGAAGTAAGCAGTGGAAAAAACATAAACACAATCGTTGATTACCCAAATATCACTGCTGCTAGTTTCTCTATTGATGAAACATCCATCATTACAGCAAAGGCTGATGGCAATATAGCAGCATGGAATTTGAAAAAAGAACAGGTAGAAATTTCTTCACCTCACACGAGACCAGTAAGAGATATAAATTGTGCAAACGACGGCGTACATTTTGCTACCGCTGGTTTCGACAATTATGCTGTAATATTTAAACTTTCTGACAAAAAGAATATTTCGAAATTTGAATTAGGTGATAGGGTAAATAATGTAATGTTTAGCCCTGACTCCAAAATGCTTGGCGCTGTAAGTTCCGATAGCACAGCGAGAATTTGGGATGTTGCGTCTGGCAAATTGTTGTTTAAAATATATCTGCCTACATGGCTAAAAAGTATTTCTTTCAGCCCAGATGGAAAATATTTTGCTCTTGGTGGCGTGGATTTGCTTAATGTTTATGAAACTTCTAGTGGTAATCAAACCCTATCTATAGCGTCACATGTTTCAGCTTGTAATCAAGCTAGTTTCAATAGAAAGGCTACAAAGTTAGTAGTTGCAAGTCAAGATGGAATAGGCAGGATATGGAACCTAGAAGTGGGTTCAACGCTACAAGCCCTCAAAGGACACACTGATGAAATTCGAACTGCCCTTTTCAACCCAAGTGAATCCCAAATTGTAACCGCTAGCCAAGATAGTACAATTAAAATTTGGGATGTAAATACCGGAGGCTTATTGGCAAACTTTAAAAGAGGATGGACAAATTCTTGCTCAATTTCTCCATCGGGGAATAATATTTTTGTTTCAAGTAGTATATCAGCCGACGCTTTAGATTATCAAAGTGGAAGCGTAGTCAAAAGCTTCGAAGGGCATTCAACTGGAACATGGACGGCTGTGCTGAATTCAAATGAAAATTTATTAGTAACTTCAAGCTGGGACAGCACTGCTATTATATGGGATTTTCATTCCGGAGATGTTCTTCACAAATTAATTGGAGACCATTGGTGTGTTAATTCAGCTATTTTTAGTCCAGATAGTTATTATGTGGTTACTGCCAGTCAAGATGGGGTAGTTAGAATATGGGAAACCAATACAGGCAATCTGGTTGATACACTCTTAGGCAAATCATTTATTGACGTCTCGTTTAACCCAGATGGACAATTTTTAGCTGCATGTGATAATGATGGTTCTATTTACATCTGGAATTTTAATGACAAAAGTCTAATTAAAATATGGAGAGGACATCTTCCTGGGCATGGCGTCTCATCAATTAGGTTTAGTTCAGACGGGAAACTTTTATTGACTGCCGGCGACTATACTACTAGAATATGGGAAACCTCCTCCGGGAGGGAACTCGTTACCCTAACAGCCCTCGACAGCGCCGACTGGGTCGTCACCACGCCCTCCGGCCTCTTCGATGCCTCGCCCGGCGCCATGAAGCTGCTCTACTATGTCGTCAACACCCCCGACGACGAGGAGTCCCCCTGGAACGTCATTGAACTGGAGCAGCTCAAAGAGCGCTACTATGAGCCGGGGCTGCTCTCCAAGGCCCTTGGCTACACCTCCGAGCCACTGCGCAGCGTCGAAACTTTTGGTGAGGTGAAGCTGCACCCGTCCGCCAAGGTCTCGGCGGTGGACAGCACTGGGGCTATCACCATCCGCTTGAAGAACAAGGGAGGGGGAATAGGCAAGGTGCATATCTTCATCAACGAAAAAGAGGTGGAGAGCGATGCCCGCCCCGCCGGGTTCGATGACCAGTCCGATAGCCTGACCATCCGTTTCGATTTGAGGGAATTGCCCTATTTCCTGGCCGATTTTGACAACAAGGTAGAGGTGCGGGCCGAGAACTCGGAAGGCTACCTGCTTGGCCGGGGAACCGGCGTCAGTTACAGCCCGGCGGGCATTCGTCCGTCAACTGAGGAGCCGCCAAAGCTCTACCTGCTCTCCTGTGGCGTGTCGGACTACACTGGCACCGAGATTGACCTGCGGTATGCCGCCAAGGATGCCACCGATATGGCTGCTGCCCTCAAACAAGGAGGGAAGAGCCTTTTTGGAGCAAGCGCTACCAAGGAATGGCTGCTCACCGACCAGCAGTCCGCCGATACCCTGAGGCCCACGCTGGCGAACCTTCGCAGGGCCTTTGAGGAGATTGGCCGACAGGCAAAGGCGCAGGACGTGGTGGCCGTTTACCTGGCCGGCCACGGCATCAACTGGGGCGGCCAGGACGGCGATTTCTACTACCTCACCCAGGACGCCTACACCGCCAACCCGGATGCTTACAACGATCCGGCCATCCGGCAAAATGCCACCATCAGCAGCCGGGAACTTACGGAGCTGTTCAAAAAGATACCCGCATTGAAGCAAGTGCTCATCATTGATGCATGCGCCTCCGGCAAGGCGGGCGAGAAGATGGAAAACCTGCTGGCACAGCGGAACGTCCCCTCCAGCACCCTCCGGGCGCTCGACCGCATGAAAGACCGCACGGGCATGCACATCATCACCGGCTGCACCGCCGATGCCGTCAGCTACGAGGCCAACCGCTACGGGCAGGGCGTGCTCACCTACAGCTTGCTTGAAGGCATGAAAGGGGCAGCGCTGCGGGAGGAGCGGTTCGTGGACGTCAGCCAGTGGTTCCAGTACGCCCGGGAGCGGGTGCCGCAACTGGCCAAGGAAATCGGCGGCATCCAGGAGCCCCGCATCTTCCAGCCCTACGGCGCACAGAGTTTCGACGTGGGCAGGCTGGAGGCTGCCGACAAGGAGGCAATACCCTTGGCCCAGGCAAAGCCCGTTTTCCTCCAGTCCGCCTTTTTCGACGAGGCTAACTTCAACGACCCCTTGAACTTGGGCCAGCAGGTGGACGCCCAGCTGCTCGACTTCAGCACCGCCCACCAACGGGGGAGGGGCATCGTGTTCATCCCCGTCAGGGACTTTCCCGATGGCTACTACCTCCGTGGGGCCTACAGCAGCCAAGGACAGGCCCTGCGCCTGAACGTGAACGTGTTCAAGGGAACCGAGAAAAAGGCAACGTTCCAGTTGACGGAAAAATCTGGGAACGCTGCCCTTTTGCCTGCGATGGTTATGGAGGAGTTGAAGAAGGTTCGGTTGAATTAATGAATGGCTGATAACAACAAGCTTGAATATTGGAACTAACCGCAAAAAATAAGAATGAAAATGAGCCCGAAATTCACTTATTGGATAGCGCTGATTGTTTTGTCATGGGTATCGCAACTTTCGGCACAGCCAAAAAAATTAGCACTATTGATAGGTGTAAGCACCTACCCACCCACCTCAGGCTGGAAAACCCTGCATTCCGCCAACGATTTGGTAGTATTGGGCACTGTGCTTACCGAACAAGGCTATGCTGTCCAGCAAGTTGTGGATGAAAAAGCGACCAAAAAAGGCATCTTGGAAGCTCTTTCCAATGCAATACAGGAGTTACAGCCCGGCGATATGTTCCACTTCCACTTCTCCGGCCACGGCCAGCAAGTGCAGGATGTTAGTGGCGATGAGTTCGACAACCTTGACGAGGCACTTGTACCCTTCGATGCCTCGTCCATATATACCAGTGGTTACACGGGGCAAAACCACCTGTTGGACGATGAGCTGCGCTCAGCACTGCTTGAAATCCGGGAAAAAATCGGCCCGACCGGGCAGGTTTTTGTAACCTTGGATGCCTGCCATTCTGGAACGGCGACCCGGAGTATCTCTATTTGTAGAGGTACTGATGCTGTCATGGCGTCTCCCGATTTCAAGTACAATGACTCAGCTGAAACAGGCCACCTACTTGATGAAGCCGAGAGGAATACAAAACTGGCACCTGTGGTTGTATTCACAGCATCATCTGAGCGGCAAGCGAATTGGGAATTCCCAGCTGATGATGGCAAGCGGTATGGCCCATTGAGCTATGCGCTCGCCAAGGTGCTGCCGGAAAACACACAAACAACCTACAAAGGGCTTTTCGATAAGGTCCGCTCGGAAATGGCTGCTATAGCACCCAAGCAAACCCCCTTTGCGGAGGGTACCTTAAACATGGTGATAGGTGAAAACGAAACCATGAAATCGGAATCACCCCATTTTACAGTGGCTTTTGCAAAAGACAAGAAAGAACTGCAAATCAATGGTGGGTTGTTGCACCAGTTGCACCCAGGCACCAAACTATTGTTTTACCCTTCGGATACTTGGGAGCCTGCAAAAGCAATAGCCATTGCGTCAGGAAAAATAACCTACAGCGAATTGATACGAGCCGATGTTGAATTGGACGCACCCATTGAACCAAGTAAAATCATTTCTGCTTGGGCTTTTATAGCAGACCAACAACTTGGCGATTCCCGCTTGGCGATTCAAGTCCATTTGCCCAACCACAAGGATTTGGAAATGGAGTTTCGGGAGCAAATCGCCACCTTTCCGGCTGCTTATTTTGTTGATGGCAAATTTGACCTCTTGCTGGAAGAAACAGCGACTAATCAATTTCGCCTAAGTACTCACGATGAATTCGTGCTTTGCGAAGCGGAGTTCAGCACTCCCTTTGCTGATGCCGCCTATCTAATAGAAGATGTTATCTCGAAATTTTACAAGTACAAATTCTTGAAAAACCTCCAATACGATGACCCTTGGCTCAGGGTATCCATGAAAATCAAACCGGTACACGACCAACCTGACACTGCCTATGATGATGGCATCGTCGAACTTGAAGTAGGAGAGCAGTTTTATATTGAAATAACAAACAATGGTGAAAAAGCGTGCTATATTAACCTATTGGACATCCAACCAGATGCCATCGTAACACCACTCATCCCTGGGTTAGCTGGAGAATTCCCACCTCAGGATTTGCTGCTGATGCCTGGCCAAAGCAAGCGGCTACGCACCAGCAGTGGCAATGAACTTTGGGATGCCGGTTTGCCAGCTGGATACGATGTACTGAAACTCATTGCAACGGAAGACCCCATAGACCTGCGCACCATTTTATCAGCAAGGGGCAGCACAAACGAAGTCAATCCAATATTGCGGGCATTTTATCAATCTTTTTCCATGCAAAAAAGAAGCAGCAGCGGGGATAATTTGTCAACTGGGGCTGCATCGGTTACTTCGGCTGTCATTCATATTGTGGCGGATAAATGAAAATAGAAAGGTGACGCTTGAATCAAATACCAACTTAACCTAAAAATTCAACACCATCATGCTAAAACCCGGCCGCTACCGCCACTTCAAAAGCAACTACTACCGAGTCATCGGCACCGCCACCCATTCCGAGACCTTGGAAGAAATGGTCGTTTACGTCCCGCAGTACGGCGAAGGGAAAATGTGGGTGCGTCCACTGGAAATGTTCCAATCCAAAGCCCTGCTCGATGGCAAGGAAGTTGAACGATTTGAATACCTGGGCGAGGGAGTTCAAGGCTGAAGCTTACAGCATCCCGTTTTTTTCTCCATGCGTATAAGGATAAAACAGACTGAAAGTTTACCTTAGCGGCTGTTCAAAAAAACGTTCTTGGCGACCTATTCACCAAAGATAGCCAAAATCAAGTCACAGATTGCTAAAGCCCGTTACCGATTGAAAAATGGGATAGGGAAAGAGGAGACGTCAAAGAGGAATTTGGAACGGTTCACTAAGTTATTGACGGAACCAAGAGATTAGAAGCTATAATACCGCTGTTTTAGCCTCAACGAGCCTATCAAAAATTGATTACGTTTTTAAGAGGATTTCTCAAAAGCCATGGCTTTCAAATAGTGCGCAACCTCCACAATTATACTCAACTTAAAAAAACAGCCAGAAAATCAAAGCTTTATCGGGGCGATTTCCAAAACGGGAGTCGCCCCGATTTTTTTTTGAGAAAAATCAAAACCTGTGGGCACCACCTTCTTGGCCCTGCACTAATGGGTTATCTAAACAATCACCAGTTTTCACTTTAAAAAAATACAATGAAAAAATCAATCTTCTTCCACCTTATTGCAGCAATCGCTTTCATGCTTGGCTTTTCGGCATGTTTCCAGGATTCCATCCAAGACGTATTGCCTGCCCAGCACAGCAGCAATGGTTTCGTGGACGCCACAAACACGGATGTTGAAAAATACATCCCTGCAAAGGGGCAACGTGTCGCAGGCCGCTACATCGTTCAATTAACCAATGAAGAGATGATGCCCGGTTCGCTCTTGGATACCCTATCGAAAACCAACCGGGAGGCCTTGGCCAAATCTGCCGAAAAAAGGCTGACCGAGCGGAGCTAGGAAATGGATGAACTGTTCAAGGAATGGGGAATTGACAAGGATAAAATCTTGGAAATCTATACAGAAGCAATAAGTGGCTTTGCTGCCGACTTGACCGAAGAAGAAGTAAGTAAATTGCTTTCCGACAAAAGGGTGCTCTCATTGACCGAAGACCAAGTGGTGGAATTGGAAATGCCCAAATTCGAGGCGGTTGGGATGCCAAAGCCCCAAACCAAGCCCTGCGGGATTACACGCCACAATGGCCCAGGCACTGGCCCTTCTTCCAAATGGATTTGGATAGTTGATAGCGGCATTTCCCAGCATTCCGACCTGAACGTCGTCACCAATTCAATTTCACCAGATAAATTAATTCTAAATGAAAAATTCAATCTTGTTTTCCATGACATTGCTGGTTTCAATGGTTTGCCTTTCTAACCAAGTCAATGCACAAACCTGCAACTATGCCATGAGCCGTGAGCACGCTGCCTATTTTGCCACATCTAAGGGTTACAATGGGTATGGTATGCTTCCCATTTTGTCCAAAGCTGACTTCAAGAGAATTTTAACAGACGAGTGGGAGGAATACTATGAATTTGAAGTGCCTACTTGTTCCTACTGCAACAACGCAGGTACGCTACGTTCATGGGACAACAACTTGGCGCTCTGCAATATCGCTAACTACTACCATCACCGCTACATGACCGATGTGCAAGGCTCTTTGCGTTTCATGGATTTGGAAATTGAGCGCATGTCCAAGAAAAGAAATTGAACGCCTAAATCCACACACTTTAAAATCTTGAGTCATGTTTTTAATCAATAAATTCATTTTGTGGGCTTCATTGCTCACTTGCCTATTGAGCTCGTTGTCGGCTTCGGCACAAAATAACAGTGACTGCTATGAAAAACGCCTTCGCAAAGGCTACATAATCACAGCCAGTAAAACCGTCAGTGGCAAAACCACCACGAAGCGATACCAAGCCCGTACCCAAAAAGATTATCTGATGTACCTCGTCGAGTTGGACGCTTATGGCAGAGACGTCAAACGCATAGATGCCGGAGGCGATCCCATGCCCGATGGGCTTTTCTTCCGGGCCGAGCTTCGGCAAGAAATGGACTACGTCTATGGCAACGACAACCGCCTCAAATTGGAGCAACAACTCAAAATGGCCATGCTTTTCAAATATTGCGAACCTTGGACGGTTAAGCTCGACTATTAAATCCGCTGGAAGTCGGTTACGGAAATCAAGGTGCTTCAATCCGAACTGGCCACCCGCAACGTCAGCCTGTTTGAAAAAATGATAGCGCTCGACGAAAAGCAGTGGCAAATAGTGCGCAAACTGAACAATGAACACTTCTAAGAACTTGATTCACAAATAGCTCATTTTCAGTATTTTACGAATCAAGTTGTTTCTCGCACGACGGCAAATTTGCTGTCCTTTACTTGCTGAAACTCACCAGCAGCAAGCCGCTCCACGTACAAGATTTTGATTTCCAGTTCGCCATCCGCTATATCCGGCGGCACAGCCCTTTCTGGCACTGGCAGCGGCGGCGTGACCTGGACAAAACGGTGAAGACGTTATTTGGATGACCCGGCAATGTGCCGGGTCTTTTTTTTAAAATTAATCAAAAGGCGTGGGTACCACCTTTTCAAAACCTGCATAAAGTAGCTGTAAAACATATTTTCAAACCTTTTCAACTTCCTAAAAATGAAAAATTCAATCTTCTTCAACCTAATTGCTGCAATCGTTTTCATGCTTGGTTTTGCCGCCTGCCAGAAAGACGAACTCGACCCAGCCGCTGTTTATTTCAGCGATGCTGAACTGGCAGAAATCAACGACAACACCTGCCTAACCGTCATCCCTGACGACCTCGCCACCACCTTCGACGAAACACCGCCGACGGAAGGCATCGAGGAACGTGCCACCGGAATGAAAAACAAGTTTTGGCCAACTGGCGGCACCATCCGGGTGAAATTCCTGAACGGTTCTGCTTACTTGCAAAACAAGGTGATGCAATACGCCGAGCAATGGGAGCAAAACGCCAATATCAATTTGGTGAAAGTGACCTCCGGTAATTCAGAGATACGGGTCAATTTCAGCAGTGAGGGCAACTTTTCGGTTCTCGGCACCGATGCGCAGGCCGTTTCCCAAAGCCAAAAGACCATGAACCTAGCCTTGACGGACAACAGCTCCGAGGCGATTATCCGCAGGAAGGCGTTGCACGAGTTTGGCCATGCCATCGGACTCACTCACGAGCACCAAAGCCCCTTGGCAAACATACCCTGGAACGTGCCTGCTGTTTACACTTTTTACGAACAAATTGGTTGGACGCAGCAGAAGGTTGACCAACAAATTTTGACCAAAAAGACATGGGCACAAACGCAGCATACCGACTATGACCAACAATCCATCATGCAATACCCAGTGGCAGCCCAATTGACTACCAACGGCTTTTCCATCACGGAAAGCACCCAACTTTCCACCACAGACAAGAACTTTATTGGCCGCATCTATTCCAACCAAAAAATCAAAGTGCGCCATGCCGCCAACACCACCTACGCCATCACCTTTTGGCTGTACGGCATCTACCATACCATCCAGCCCGGCGAGAGTATGTGGGTGCCCGCCAAGACCAGCGGCAACCAACTCAGCATCTGGGAGTGCATCGGCAACAACTGCGCATGGGACGGCTACGCCCCGCCTTATGGCTACAACTACAAAATAGTGTCGCAGGGAAGCAATGGGAACTTGACGCTGGCCTACGATTGAAGACCGCATGAGGGCTGGGACACTTTAATCCACATACCACGGTAAATGAAAAAATGCCCGGTGCAATCGGGGCCCCAAGCAATGACATTCGATTGCCCTGGCATCGCTATATCCATTTTTAACCGCCCTTTCGGGCAATAAACTATTTGTGCTATGTTTAAAATCCTTGTTTTCCTGCTGTATTTTTTACCAGGCAATATGCAGCCCAACAAACTGTGCAACTGCCCACAGGTATCCAACCTCCAAACCATTGGAAAAACGAGCACCTCGTATTCCATTTCATGGAGTGGTAATTCCTTCGCAAGTGCCTACACCGTGAAGTACACCCGCCAAGAAGATGGGTACGCAAGCCCTGAGTTCTCCGCTCCCAACGGTTCCTTCACGTTCAGCAATTTGACTACCGGGCATTATACGTTCCAGGTAGCGGCTGTTTGCAACGGTGAGAAGAGCAGTTTCATTGGCGTGGAGGACATCATTGACAATTGAGCGGCCAATGGTTCAATGGCGGAGGGACGCTTTCAGTTCCTCCGTCTTTTCTTTCAGCCAATCCTTAAGTGCAATCGGTTTCAAGCCCATATAGTTGACAATAAAAGCATCCACGGCGGATTTGGACTGCCCTGGCGTAAGCGCCAACTTCAGCAAAGCCTTGAACCCTTTCAAGAAATTGCGGTATTCCTCCTTTTTGGACTTTGAAATCGTTTTATTGCCATGTAGGTAGCGGTCGAAATTCTTCAATTGGCGCTCCACAGGCTCAAGCTCCCCATCGTGCCGGAAAAGCTCATAGCAGGCGCGCAGCGAAAGCGAACGGGCACGAAGGTTATAAATGTCATGGCTACGCTGTGGCATTGGCTCCAAATGTTTTAGGGCAGTGCGGTAGTGGGAATGCTGGCCAGTACCCATGCCTCGTTGGAAATAAATGGAGCCGAGGGAGAGGCGTTCCACCATTTCTCTTTCCGCCACTGGCAAGTATCGTTTCTGCCGCTGGAGGAATTCGAGTGCCCAGTCGTACTCCCCCAGTTTTGCGGCTGAAATGACCATGTTGAGGAAATGGTTCGGAGGGATTTTGCCGTTCGAACCCACCGAGAGGCCCATCTCGAAAGAGGTTCTGTAAAGTTCGAAGACCCAACGTGAAGGCGATGCTGCCCCTGTGGCAGAGAATCGGATGGCCTTTGAGGAGAGCAGTTTCAAGGCCATTTGCTGCTCACTGACCGCCATGTGCGGAAGGTGGTTGAGCACCAACGACCTCACTTCCTCAAAACTGCCCAACCCGTCTTGGTCGTTCAAGAGCCGGAAAAGGGCCTGAAAGGATTGCAGCACGGGGAACTTGCCGGGCTGCTTCTCTTCAAAACGTCTGGTTGTCTCCAAAAAAGTCAGCCGCTCGTGGGCATCAATGACCTGTTGACGTACGAGGTTTTCCCCGGCATTTTGGAGGTAGGCAATGGCAAATTGGTGTTCAAGGTGCTCAATCGCCTTTTGCAGCAGGCGGTTGTCCTTGTCCAACACATCCGTTTCGGGGTGGTGGTAGAGCGACTGGTAGAGGAAGGCCGCTTCGGCGTGGAAGGCTTGGCCCCGTTCGCCGGCCTCCTCCAGCTTCCGCAGCCGCTTGCCGATGGCCTCTTTGAACAGGTGGTAGTCATCCTTGCGGGCAAGCGCACCGACAAGCAGTTCGCTGCGCAAACGGGACGACTTTTTCAGTTCCTTCAGCACGAGATAGTCCTCCAGCAGGCGGCAGGTTTCCGACTTTAGGCGGCGCAGTTTCCCGTCGTCGAAAGGCTCGTCGCCAAAGGCGTGGGCGAACAACGCCTCGTCCGGTACTTCTTTACGTGACGGCTGCGACAGCAGCTTGAAACAAGCGATATGTTCTGGTTTCGCACCGTGCAGGGGGCAGGCCAGAAAGGTGGACACTTCGGCGATTTCGGCCTTCCCCAGCAGCCTAATCATGCTGTCCAATGTGTTGCGGGGCATAATTTTCAGTTTTTTTCGAGTGCCGGTTTTCCGGCAAACCTTCAATTGATGGATTTTTACAAGTGATTGCAAATCAAATAATTAATCAGTCAAAAATCCATAAAAAATACGCTAATAATCACAATTTTCTCTTTTACAAACCCGCTCAAAGCGGGTTGCTGGCAGTAGCTGGTGCCGATACCTTCGCCCATGTAACAAAATAGTACACCGATGCAGCTACTCCAACCGAATACGCAATGAAAGCGCCACCCGATAATCCCGGCAAAACGGTCGCCTTCCCGGTGAAGAACGGCTACCGGATAGCCCGGTGCGCCGACATCGTTCGGTGCGAAGCGGCAGGCAATTATACAACGGTTTTCTTGGCAAACGGCCAGGATTTTTCGCTCTGCAAGCGGCTGAAGGAGGTGGAGGCGATGCTGCCGGGGGAGGTTTTTTGCCGGGTACACCAGTCGCATCTGGTGAATTTGGGGTGGGTGGAGCTATGGGTGCGGGAGGGGCTGGTGCTTGGGAATGGGGCGAGGGTGGCTGTGGCGAGGGGTAGGAAAGACGGGCTGAAGAGTCGGCTTATTTGATGCTGAAAACAGATTGATAGATTTTGAACGGCTATATTTTGGGATGCTTCAGGCAAGGCAATTTCACGCAACGCCGCAACGTGTTGGAAATTAATGTGTTACGTGAAATTGCCTTGCGTAAAGCATCTCTATATTTTTCAACTAAAAATTCAAATTTAAAAAAATGAAAAAAATTGCTAAATCCTTTTGGGTTTTATCGCTCTCCTTGAGCCTATGCACTGTTTGTTTGAATGCTCAAACATCTTTTTTTGTTGGGCCTATGGCAACAGGGCACATTTCAAAGTTGAACGTGTCAGGTGATTATTCAAAAGTCATTACCCCGTGGGGAGATGATGGAGGAGATTTTATTGCCGATTTGCAAAACATAGACTCAAAATCGTTGATAGGCTACAGTGGCGGGCTTACATTAGGCTTCAAATTCAATCGGTTCTCAGTGATGACGGGTGGCAGATTTGTGCAGAAGGGCGGCAAGTTTGAGTCAAGGGACTATAATTTCCTTGTCCCGAACTATGACCTCGCAGTTCCTCAATACTTTGATTTAAAGGATGTGGGGACATTGAAAATAAAAGAAACACAAAATTACATCCAAATACCATTGCTGGTAAGATATCAAATCTTTGGCAAGGACGTAGGGGTAACGCTATCGCTTGGCCCAGCTTTCAACATAGGTATTGGGTCTGCTACGCAAGACATCAGTTTTGAGGGGCTTACAGAAAGTGAGACTTTTCCGCCCAATAAACATAGTTTTGGCAAAGACATTCAGGATGCATACAAGCCCCAGCAGACGAGTTTTATTATTTCGCCAGGGGTGGCGCTGCCACTTGGGGAAAACGGAAGGCTGAACATCAATCTATTTTGGGAGAAGGACTTTTCAACTTCAATTAACGAGAATTATAGATTTGTTTTTACAGACCCCTATGGGACTACTTCGCTGGTAAGTTTGGACGGGGAGAAGAAATCCAAATCTTTCGGCATCAGCATCAGCTACGAGCACCACCTTGAATTCAGAATCGGCGATAAATACTAACCTATAAACTTATGCTTGTCTGTAAAAACTGCGGGTCAGCAAACCCCGATGGCAGTGCCCGCTGCGTGAAGTGCAGGATGGTTGGCAACTTGACGCCCATAGGGGAAAACAACCTTGGCAAAAGCCAACCGGAAGCATCAAATGCAATGGTAGTGTGCAAGAATTGCGGCAGTGAAACGCCAATAGATTCTATGAACTGCGGCCACTGCAAATTTCCGCAAAGGCAACAAAGTTTGGAAAACAAAATCATTGAATACAAACCGACCTTGAAGGTATTGAGAAATCTTGGCTAGTCCATTTAAAATATCCAACATAAAGACAACCACAAGCCATGTCGAGGAGAAATACCGAAATGTTCAACCTGTCCTTTTTGGACGTGCTTTCCGGGGCATTGGGGGCAGTGATATTCCTTTTTATCATTACCCCAAAAGGCGGTCGACCTGCGGCAAAAACACAGCAAGTTACAGTGGCCATTGACACCTTGCACAAACAGGTATTCGGAAGCCTTCACGACAGCCTCTTAAATAAGGATATAGGGGACACTTTGCTCGTCTTGGTAACTGAATTCAAAAAAATGCCTTCTGTTGAAGATTGTCCAGATTGCCCTCCACCCATTATTTGCCCAGAATGCCCAAAAGTAAGGAGGGATAGAGGCAATGTCGTTGACAAAAATGTCCAACCAGAGAATTCACCAACCCAAGATGTAACAGTAAAACCTGATAAACACGACCCTGTTACACCAGCCCCTCCAAATAACCCTAACACCCAGAACGGTGGCGAACATTCGGGCAGTAATGAGTACAATGGCGACCCACCTTCTGTGCCTTGCAAGGTATCATTTGAAGTCATTTGGGAAGATATTGGGGATAACGTGGACTTGTTTGTTTGCAAAGGGAAGGACTGCGTTTATGGAGCCAGTGGGAAACGAAACAACAACAACATCGGTCAATGGGACCCCGGAAAATCAAAAACCAAGTTTTTGGGCAGCGACCTACGTACCACCCAAGAAGCAGTAAGGCAGTTCGATAAAATACTTCCAGGCACTTATAAAATATATGCCCATTTCAAAGAAAGCGGTAAAGGGAAAAATAGTGTCAGTGTGAAGGGATTGGTTTATACCCGAGGCGTCGGGGGAAGAGAAAAGGGGGAGACATTTTTCAAATCCTTGCCCTTGAGTAAACAAGAAAGAACCCTATTGGGAACAGTCGAGCTAAAAGAGAACGGGGAATTCATTTTCATTAAAAACTAAATCATGAACTCGAAAGCCATTCAAATAGTCATTAGCCTTTTTTCAGCCATAGCCTTTTGGTTTGTACTGATGGTATTGTCCTCATTCTCAGAGTCTGTCCCCGGGCTTAATCGGTTTTTCCAACTCCTCGGTGGCAACATCAATGGCTATATCCAAGCGCTCATGTACGCCGCCTTTTTATATGGAACGTTCGATCTTAGGAACAACCACCAGTTCATAAAGGGGCAGTACGGTGGGTTCAACCTTAACCTTTTGCCCACCCAAGACCAGTTGGTCATTACGCCAAAAGAAGTGAACGATATAAAATTGGGCACCATCGAGGTGGAGAAAAGAGGGTTCAATTTCTTGGTTTCCACGTTTATCAAGAAAGCCTGCACCCAGTACAGGAACGACCAATCCGTTAGCGATACGCTCCATGTATTGGAAGCACAGGTGAACAACAGCAAGGGAGAAATTGAGGGCAACCTTGAGATGGTAAAATACATGATAAACGCCATCATGTCGCTTGGGTTTATCGGCACCCTCATCGGCCTATCGGCAGCCATCGGTATGGCCGACCTTGCTAAAACGGAAGAGGGGATGCCGAAGATAACCAGCAGCTTGAACTTTGCCTTTGACACCACTCTCGTCGCTTTGTTTTTAGGCTTGCTCCTCAATTATTATTACCACCGATATTTGGAAGACTTGGACACGTTTTACGCAAGGACGAAGTCATATATCATTGACAATTTGATTAGCAGGATTTACGTACCAAGATAGGATGACGATGCATAGAACCCCTCAGTATGAACCACTACGAATTTCAATACAATCAGGCTATGACTAGAAATACAACAACCTTTATCGCACTGTTATTGACAGTTTTTCCATTTCACCTCACGGCACAAAGCACTATATTCAATGGAAAGGAATATCTCCCCATGCCCTTTCCGGCACAAAATGACTTAAAGTTTCCCGCCCTAGATAATATGCTGGCAGTGGACAATGCTGGTAATGTTCAGCAGAAAGACCAAAACAGAAGTCTCCCATCTTTTGCTATGACAAAAGGCAGTGAAGGTATTTCCCCTTTTCAATACTCCTTTGAAGAAGACAGTGAAAAAGACTTTAACGAACTTTCATTGGTGGACAATTCCGCTGATTTTCCATACAGGGTGAACGTAAAACTTTTCGCTGATTTTCCCAACGGAGCAAGCACTACCTGTTCTGGGGCTTTGATTGACATTAGGCATGTCTTGACTGCAGGACACTGCGTACACTCAATAGACAAGGGTGGGTGGGCAGAAAGCATCATAGCCGCACCAGCTTATGACAATGGCATTAACCAATGGTACGGAACATCAGAAAAGGTGCATTTAATGTCTTGGACCGGCTGGACTCAAAATGAGTCATACGAACAAGACATGGCACTTATTGAACTAGACCGTCCCATCGGGGCTTTAACAGGATGGTTTGGATATGGCTACAATGACAGTGATGATTTTTACTTGAACAACACATTTCACAATCCTGGGTATCCCGCATCTACCCCCTACGATGGTGAATACATGTATTATTGGTACGGAAACTATGACTACACGTCAACACCAAACATCATCTATCACAACAACCAAGCGTATAGCGGCCAAAGCGGCAGCAATTCTTATTTCAAAGACGCCAACGCTGATAGATATGTCTATGCTTGTCTCTCACATGGCAACAGTCAATCTCCATTTCATACGGGTCATACCCGATTGACAGGCGTACGCTACAATGACATTTTGGACAAAATAAATGAACACACACCGGGGAGTCCCGACTTAATACCGTTGAAAGTAACTGTGTCTCCAAAGTCAGTTCAAGCTGGTGAAGCTTTGAATAATCTTGACTTTTATGTGCATAATTACGCTTCAGAAGCATTTCTAGGAACGGTTACAGCTGAAGTGTATCTGTCTTCAAATGCAATTGTTTCTAGCAACGACCTATTAATCGGCACCACTTCATTTAGCAATGTAAGCATAGAAGCGAAACACACAAGTGCCTTTACTTCGTCATCTGTGGTGATACCCCAAAATACAACGACAGATGAATACTATATCGGTATTATTATTACCAATCAAGACGCCGAAACTGATAATAACAACACGGAAAAATGGGATACATATCCGATAGAGGTTTTATCTCCTTCCCCAACAACCGAAACGAAGTTGGCAGTAGCTTCCATTTATACCTTCCCGACACCTACCGAAAACACGGTGCATTTCCGATTTGAACTCCCCCACCCCACCGACCTCCGCCTCGATCTGCTCACCGTGGACGGACGGCTGGTGAAAACAGCCCTTGATGGGAAAACAACGAGTGGTAGTCATTTGGTGGAAGTTGAAGTTTCGGAAATGGCTGGCGGCGTTTACATCTTCCGCTTGACGAGCGAGGGAGGAGCGGCGGTTGGCCGTTTTTTAGTGGTGAGGTGAAGGAAAATGCGCTATCGGTATAGCATTAATGAAAATTGTAACAGCCAAGTGGATTCAATTCCATTTGGCTGCTGTACTTTGTGACATTGTTTAACTGTAAAAATCAAGATGATATGGGCTTGTACAATTCGAAGATTTCGATATTGGCGTTTTTGATACTTACAGGTAAAGTTATATACGCACAACCCTTGGACAGCCTCCAATTCAAGCAATTATTCGATTCTATCGAGACCCTCAACCATACCGGACGGCATGACGAAGCTTTCCAGCTTTCAAAAGACTTGCACGTTCGTACGGTAGAAAATTTTGGCGAAAATAGCGCACTTACTGCTAATTCGTGCCAGGCTTTGGCAGTAGCTTATTTGTACAACAGTGAATTTAATGAAGCTGAACCCTTGCTCCAACAATGCATCAATATCAGGAAATCCCTCTTTGGTAATGATTACATTGAGCTTTCAACAACCTACAACTCGCTCGCAACCTTGTATTCTGATTCTGGAGATCCACAAAAGGCCGAACCACTCTTATTGGAAGCCCTAAGGATACTCAAAATTTATTTTCCTCCCAATCATTCCAGTTTTGCCCAAACATTAAACAATTTAGGCGTCGCTTACGATTTACTCGGAAACCCACAAAAAGCGATTGAAATGTACCGACAGTCGCTTGACATCAAATTGTCAAGCGACAATCCGTCGCCTTTGAAAATTTCAAACTCATACAACAACATTGCTGCCGTTTATGAATATAGCAATGAACTCGAAAAGGCCATTGAATACTATCAAATCTCTTTAGGGTTACTCGAAGATAATGGGATGCAAAATACCCAAGAATATGCCTTGGGCCTGATGAACCTAGGTGTAGCTTGGACGCACGCCAAGAACTATGCAAAAGCGGAAGAAATATTACTGGCCGCCAAGGAAAGTGCCGCCTTGGCTTTTAGCGAAACGCATTTCAAAAAAGCATTCCTCTTGTTGAATATCAGTATAAACCTCCTTGAAACGGGAGATTATTTCACTGCAAGGCCAATGATTTATGAAGCCTTAAATATTTTCAGGGTCAATTTTGGGGAAGGCAGCTATTATGAAATGCCTTGCTTTGTGGCCTTGGGGAATATTCAACAAAATTGGGGTAGTTCAGATTCAAGCTTGTTTTATTTCAAAAAAGCACTTGATATTGGGGAGAAAAATCTTGGTGAGACTCATGCAGAAGTTATTGTGGCTTTAAACAATGTTGGGACGGCGTTTGACAAGCTTGGCAATTTTGAAGCTGCCATGCAAACTTTTCGGTCTGCAAAGGAACGGCACGAAAAAAAATTTCATGATAATGGCCAAGATATTATATCCTCCGTTGATTATTTGATTGCCCAAGTTAATCTTTCAAATGTTGTGCTCAACACTTATTGGCAGATTAATGATTCAGACACATTAATAGCCTTAAATGCCGAGCTATCCAAATCTTTTAATATCTTCAATGAACTAAGAAGCAGTGCAAATGATGGGCTAACCCGGCAAGCTTTGATTAGCAGCAGCTACAATCTTTTTGAAACAGCAATCATGTCGGCATTGCTTCAAAAACATACAGAGGCTTTTATCATTACAGAGCTTGGAAAAGCGAATAATCTATTATCCACTTTTACTGAGCAGAAAGACATTAAGATAGCTGGTGTCCCCTTGGAGATACTTGACGAGGAATACCAACTCAAGGTGAAAAAGATTTTCCTTGAAAAACAGATTGCCGCCAAAATTGACAATCTTGACTTCTCCAACCTAACAGGGCCAAGCTATCAACTCGATTCTATTAAATTGAAAATAGCGGCTCTTAAATCTATTATCGAAAAAGATTACCCCAACTACTACCGCCTCAAATACGACCTCTCCACCGCCAGTCTCGCCTACGTTCAGGACACCTTGCTGACCACTGACCAGACCCTCCTAGAATATTTCGTCGGCGACTCCTCCATCTTCATCTTCACCGTCGGCAAGGGCAAGTACGACGTGGTGGAGGTCAAAAAAGACTTCCCACTGGAGGATTGGGTGAAGCAGTTGCAGGAGGGGCTTTACGGGTATTATGGGAAAAACAGGTCGGAGCAGTCCGACGCCCTTTACCGCCAAACCCTCACCCAATACGCCGACATCGCCCCAAAACTCTATGAAAAACTCATCGCTCCCGTTCAAGACCAACTGACCGGGGACATCGTCATCGTCCCCGACGGCGTGCTCGGCTATGTGCCCTTCGAGGCACTGCTAACGGCAAAGCCCACGCAGGCCACCAATTTTGCGACCTACTCGTTTTTTGTAAAAGACCATAAAGTTTCCTACTGCTACTCCGCCACCCTGCTGCGGGAGATGAAGGAAAAACGGCACAAGCAGCCGCCCACCAAGCCCTTCGTCGCCTTCGCCCCCTTTTACGAGGGCAGCTACGAAAAGGCGGAAAGCACCGTGGATGTCCGCTTCGACACCCTCGCCGACGGGCGGGACACGGTCATTGTTGACGATGTCGTCACCCGAAAAGAGTTCAAGTCCCTGCCCGCCAGCGGCGAGGAGACCGCCACCGCCGCCAAGCTCTGGAAGGGCGACTACTTCCTCAACGCCGACGCCACCGAGCAGCGCTTCTACGACCTGGCGGGCGGCTACCGCATCGTCCACCTCAGCACCCACGGCATCGCCGACGCACGGGTGGGCGACTATTCCTACCTCGCCTTTGCGGAGCAAAAAGATTCTATAGAAAACGAGTTCCTCTACGTGCGTGACCTCTACAACACCCAGCTCAACGCCGACCTCGTCGTGCTATCCGCCTGTGAAACCGCACAGGGCGAACTGCAACGGGGCGAGGGCATCATCAGCCTGGCCCGTGCCTTCGCCTACGCCGGGGCCAAGAGCATCGTGACCACCCTCTGGACGGTGGACGACTCGGCCTCCAAGGATTTGACCAAGGAGTTTTACCTGCAACTGAAAAATGGAAAGACCAAGGATGCCTCCCTGCAATCGGCCAAGCTGAAACTCATAAAAGGCAAGGACGCCAAGCGCCAGCACCCGTTCTTCTGGGCGGGGTTCATTGGTGTGGGGGATATGAGTCCAGTGAAATAATTACTGTTTCAAACCATTGAAACTCGCCAATAGCTTAGCGGCATCCGCTTGCCTTGGGTGCTGGTTCTTCACATCTGCCAGTTCTTCGGTCAGTTTTAGGAACTGCTTACGTTTGGCTGGGCCTTGTGCAAGGTAGGACAGCGCCAAGTACCACTGCGCCGATAGGAAATCCGGGGCGAATTCATTGCCTACCACTCCATTGAACTCCGTAGCGGCTTGCCCGTATCGCTTCAAGTTGAAAAGCGCATGGCCCCGCAGGTAGCGCACTTGGCTTTCGTTGCCAGCTTCTTTTTTGGCGAGCAATTCTATGGTTTTACCGTATTGCTTAGCATCGAACGCCTCCGCCGCCAATTCAAAAACCGATGGCTCGCTCCCCGCACCTTTCAGGCCACTGGAAAAATCGGCCACGTCGTAGTTGTCGGTGGCCAATGCGAGGTACTGGCTATTTTGTTGGACTGGCGGTTTATCATTCTTGGGATTTGTCGTTGGCGCCTGAGGCTTGGCGTCAGTGCCCTTTTCTTCCTCCGTAGCAATTGGAACATCGGACTTCTGCTGCGGAGCAGCAGGGGCAGTTGGGGTTTCTCCGGGCCAGTTGTTGGGTTGAACTATCACATCGTCCGGCTGCATAAAATACCATATTCCCGAAAACACCAAAATGGCCAAACCCAACAAGGGCAGCCATTTTTTCCAAGAACCATTACCTGCGGGCGGCGGGGACGAGGGCGTAGGGGCTTCAAAGGGGTTCGGCGGCGGGTTGTTTTTCCAGTCGGCCATCCTGCTTTTCAGCCGTTTTTCGAGCATGAGTTCCATGGCATCGTGCTCTAACCGCTGCATTTCCACCTCGGTGGCAAGCGCCTCGTCGCCAGCCATGTCCCGCTCGAAGGCTTGGGCTTCCTCCGGCGGCAATTGCCCCGTCAGATAGGCTTCAATTCTCTCCTTTTGTAGGCGTTTACTCATCGTTGGTTGCAATATTTAAAGCTTTGAGCAAATGCGGGTTTTTGTCAAAGACCTCCCTCAGCCGTTCCCGGCAGCGGTAGGCCTGCTTCTTGGCCATTTCGGGGCTGCTAAAACCTAATTGCTCGGCAATTTCCTTCATGGAATAGTCGAGTTTGTAGTATTGCAGCAGTTCCTGGCAGCGGGCATCCACCTGTGCGACAGCCAACTCCAGCAGTTCCCGCTTTTCGCCGTCGAAGATTTCAGCCTCCACGCTGGCCACTTCGCCATCGTAATGTTCAGGTTTCAGTTCAGCCGAAGTAGGGTCTTTTTTTCGGCGGTACGTCACCCAATGCCATTTTGCGATGGCCATGAAATAAGTGCGCAACGAACTCTTCCCATCGAACCGTCCCTGCCGGATGTTCCTGTCGAAAATCACCGCAGCTTCTTGGTAAACGTCCTCCCCATCCTCGGCATTGCCACCGTGGGTTTTCACGTAGTTCTGCACCCAGCCTTCCAGCCCGTCCTGCGTCAGGAACTGGTACAAAGCCCACTCCCACTTGCGGGGGTCGCCGCAGCGCATGGCTTCCAGAAGCTGTTGATCAGTGTACTTCATTGATTTAGTGCCGGAAATGGACAGAAGGTGCCCAATTGAAGTTCAAAAATAGAATATTTTTTTACTGTGGTTAAAATGTTGGCCATTTCATGGCAACGCTCAAAAAGTTTCTTCGCCTGGGTCTGCTTGAGGCTCCCGCCAGTCCTTTAGGCAGCTTTATTTTATAAAAACGCCATCGCAGTTTTGATACTGATTTGACAGTCAAGGTGAATTCGGATTTGGCAGCTAAGGCAAGGTGCCAGCAAGGAAGGGAATTTGATTTTGTGTACTCTTTTGTGTAAACCAAGAAAAAAGGACTTGCGAATTAAATTCGTAAGTCCTTTATTATCAGGGAGCGGAAAATGGGATTCGAACCCACGGCCCTCAGCTTGGGAAGCTGATGCTCTACCAACTGAGCTACTTCCGCAAAGTATTGTCAGTAAACGATTTAGCAAAGATAGAGAAACTTGTAAAACTTCCTGGTGTAAATCTGGTGTAAATTTTCCCCATCTTTTCCCACAAAACCATTTCATTTTTCGGAAAAAGTTGGAGGTGTCGAGTAGTCAAAAATTTGATTTTAAGTGTCCCAAAGTTGAACGATTTTTCTTCTTTTTTTTGAATCTCATCCATAATCCTGCCCATAACCCGGTTTATTGAAAAACCCATTGATTTTCAACCAGTTAGGAGGGTTCTTTCTTTTCAACTAACCTCAGTAAAACATTTTTCTTTCATTCCCGGCGACGTTGTGCCAGCCAAGAAAGACCTCTTTGCCCATTTGGGAGAGGGATTTGAAAAGGAAGTATTCTGTGAGGTTTTGAAAAAGGGGGAGGCCTGCAAGTTTTCCAAGGACAGATTCCAAGGTGGCTTCAAACTCCAAAACCCAAAGGACTCTATAACCACGGTTGAAATCATACCGCTGGTTGACACTTCCGGTTAGAACCGCCTCGCCGTGGCGAATACACTTTTCCACCGTTTTTTTGGCATCCCTACCGTTCTCCAACTCTACCAAAAATAGTTCTTCTTGTGAGGTGGTCTGTAACTTGAACGCCATGTCCGGTTTGATGGAGGAGTTGGGTTTGTACTCGAACGCCGTTTTCGATTTGAGGTTTTTTTCAACCCTGTTGTTGCCAACGGTATCAAAATAGCGGTCGCAAAAGAGTAGTGTGACTCCCTCTTGTTGGCAAGCCAAATCCAAAGCAATGTGAAAATCAATGATTCTTGTACGGTGAACTTGGTCTTGTGTGTCTGTTAAAATCGTTCCTTTGGGACAGTGGATTTCACTTTCTTCCAATTCACATAAATCTTGTAGCACTGAAATAGATTTCTCAGTCAGGTAGTGCTTGACTTCATCTCCCATGCCGTGCGGTATTTTTTTGACCATCGGAAAGCTGCTCTCCCGCAAGTCCTTCAAGAGAGTGCTCAGGTTGGAGCGGTGACGTTCAATGCCCAACTGCATCATCTGGGAGTAGGTGAGGAACTTGTACCTTGCAAGTGCTTGTAAGACCTGGATTTGTTTTGGTGAAAATCTGGTAATCATGGCTCGTCAATGAAAAGTCCAAAAGGAGGTTTGCCGTCTTTGGGTTTTTTTGGGTTTTCAGTGGAAGGGGAGTTCTGGGATTCTGAGGATTGACCATTGCCCTTCCACTCCTCCATCGGCTTGTAATAATGGGCGACCTGATAGGCATCCAATGCCTTCTCCTCTTCTTTGTTCAGATAATACTCCCCTGGGTTATCGAGCAGGAAGCTCGGTGACTTGAACTTCATCACTCCCCTGTTCCGGGGTTTCAGGAAAAATTCATAATCGCTAAGGGTAGCACCGGTTGGGAGTTTAATCACCTCTTGAATGCTGTCAATATTATCGTCGCCCCCTCCGGCAATTTTTACTGCTGTGTTTTTTATCACCGCTTTGGTCTGTTTCTCGAACTGTTCAGTGTACTGGTTGGCAAGAATGAGGTGTAGACCAAAACCCCTGAGTTGAACCAGCATGAATTCGAGGCTTCCCGTGCAAAAGTTCTGCGCCTCGTCAATTATGCAGAAAGTGTGGAAGTGTCCGTTTTTCTTTCTTTTCCTGACGATGCTCTTGATGCTGGCGACAAGGAACTTTCCAAAGGCAACCTGACTCATATCCCCCAATCCCGACAAGTTGAAAATAATGACCTTCCCGTTGTTCAATGCTGCCTCCAAGTCAAAGGTTTCCTTTCCCCCCAATAGGTTTCTCATGACAGGAGAATTGTCCACTACCCTGCTCGTCCTGCTCAACAAAGCATCCCTTGTCTTGCTGCCGGGTTTCAAATAATAGTCGTCGAAAATGGTGTCAAATTTTTGCGCCTCCTTGAAAAGCTCGGCATCGCAATTCAACAGATTCAACAAATCCAACATGGTCGAACCATCTCTCCTAAGCAGGAAGTACACGCACTTTTCCATTAGGTTGACCATGTTTTCGGACAACTCCCCTCCTTCCTTGTCCAAGATTTCTTCCATTGCCAGGATAATCTGTTCTGCTGTGAAATTGATGTTCTTGAGCGATTTGTCGGCTATGGCAAAGGGGTTGAACGTCGGGGTAAAGCCCGGTTCGAGATAGGGGTCTATGTAAATGACCCTTTCATGGTCTGAGTTCATGTAAAACCGTTTGGCATTTTCTGCCAAGCTGCCGTGGGGGTCAATCACCACCATGCTGTATTGCGGGAACTTGTTCTGCAAGCCAAACAGCAGGGATTCCAACAATACGGACTTTCCCTCTCCTGTCGGGGCAACACAGTACAAGTGCATGAACAACTTGCTGATAGGAATAGTGGCGGTTGGACGCAAAATCTCCCTGATGTAGCGGTTCAACACTTTCCCAAAGCCATGTACTTGAAGGATTTTGTAGTAATCGTCTTCGTTCAATCCGTAATGGAAGACAACATCAGCCCTCTGTTTCTCGGTATTAATCCCACCCTTGTTCCTGTTCAATTGGTTGAATACAGGATAGAATGGGAACTGCTCAGGCATAATGTGCTGGTTGAACAAGGCTGAATATTCATCATAGGTGAACCCCCTCCATTTCATTACCTCTTCGGTAATAAAGGTTTTTTGACCGTTCAATTCCATGTCCAAGGCAACGATTTTGTCCAACCGTTGGCACCAGACATCCATGAACCGCATGAACACCTCCGGCTCAACTTCGACCAGTTCGCCAATGGGTATGGACTCCTCGCCTGAGTTCAGGCAAAAGAGTTGCTCGACCTCGGCAGGTCGGATTATCTTCTTGAAGAATTCCATGATGTTAGGATTGAATTATTTTGATTGACGGCGAACAGCCGCTGCCTCCTGCTGTATTAGACTCGCCCTGTTCGATGTGAACTTCAAATCCTCTTGGGTAATGTGCAATTGATGCTTGAGGTCGTCCACGACCTGACCCCGTGAAATCTTCTCCTGAATCCTTTCTTCGATGCGCTTCTGCTCGGAAAGCAGGTTCTGCATCTTCGTTTGCTCAAGTGTAGCCCGTTGCTGGTATTCGTCCCGTAGGATGTTGATACCCATTTTTTCGTAGGCAATATCCTTCAAAGCCAAGTATTGGTCTTGGGAAATCCTTTCGAGTTGGAGTTTGGAACTCCCGACCTCGTTGGCGAATTCCTTCTTGTGCAATGACATCTGCTGCAAGTTCAAATCGAGGTCTTTTGAAATGGACTGAATGGCTACCTGGTGTTTCTGATAGGCAATGTTCGCCCGGTTCAACACGTCCTCTGCCCGGATGGAATACCGCTCTGCCTCGTTCTTGATTTGCATGACCTCGACACCGAAGGATTTGACCTGGTTGTGCAGCGTCTGCACCTTGTCCACGATGCGGATTTGCTGCTGGTCGAGCCTGACTATTTCCCGCCCGAACTGCACTTTTATATCAGAAAACTGCTTGGAAACATCCACCTGCATCCTTCCTATGGTTTCCCGAATGTTGTTCAGTTCATTGAAAAAATTCAATTCCAATTGGGAGAATTTTTCAACCACATAGGATTTGAACGTCATCATTTCCTTTTCAACGAGCAAGAATGTCTCCGCTACTTTCGTAAAGCCAGTCCTTACCTCCTCCCTAAGTTGAGCGCTCTCATCTTTTGCTTCGTATCGGTATTCAAGGATTCTCTTGTCCTGCTCAAATAGATGGGATGCGACCTCGTGCTTTATTTCCCGGAGTTGAAGCTCCTCTTCCTTTTTTTTGACGACTTGTTGGAACTGCTGTTTCTCGAACTCGTCGGAGCGGGCATAGCCAGTGACCTCGGAATTGCCAAAAATATCAGTCAGCAAATTCTCCTTGTTCTTTCGGTCAATCTGCACCAAAGCCTGTTGAATGTCTTGTTTGTGTTCTGTCTTCAGATTTTCGTTTTCCTTATGAAGGTCGGAAACCTCTGATTTCAGGTTGTTCAATTGTTCAATGATTTCCTGCTGAGGTGCTGGGGGAAGACCAGCATTACTCTCTTCGTTATAAGGCAAATCACTTTTTGGTGCTTGTTTCTTCCATTCATGCACCTTGAAAGTGCGTTCCAGGAAAACAGTGACATTGCCTGTCTTTTTGTCATACTCAAGCAGACGGTAAATTATGTATCCAAACCCTGCAATGGCTGCTACTATTATTAGTGTATGCAGAAGTTGAATGATTGCTTGAGCCACAAAACCAAAAACGATAAGTCCTATGACCAAAATGCACCCCTTTTCGGAGTTCGCATCACCGGAGTTGTTGTAGGTATTCATGTTTGTTGATTTATTTATTTTGAAATTTCACTGAACCCGCTTGGGTCGAAGGAATAAAAGCTATTGTTCAGACCGACAAAGCATCGAAATCCTTCCGTGTTTGCAACCAAGTGGTAAGTCAGCAAAGCACACTCCCCTTCTAACAAGATTCCTTTCTTGGAATACGCCTTTTCGGTTTTCAGGTAGGCCCTGAAATCCTTCATTGTTGGTTTGGTCTGAGCAAGTTTGATTTGTGCGAATACGAGAAAGCAGGCAATAACTGGAAAGATGACACAATTGCGAATCATCACATTCCGGCTGTATTCAATCCTTTCCAATAGGTATGGCATTTTCGTATTGCCGAAAGACGATTCTGGAAGTATGCTGAAAACCATTGAAAGCAAGGGGAAACAGAAAAGACCAATCATTATAAATTGTCCAAAGTTCAACATAATGGCGACAGACCATTCCAACCTGCCCATGTAGTAATAAAAAGTGGTCAATGGCAAAACAATGACGGTCGCCAAGGCTCCGAACCTTAGAATCTGAATTCGAAAGTACCTTTCGTAGGCAAGCGCCTTGTTCCGTTGCAAATGGTTGCAATTGTGACAGTAGTAGGAAGTCTCATTCATGTCATCCCCGCAAAATTGGCAGTCTTTCATGTTGGTTGTGTTTTGAGCCAAGCAAGGTTTAGGGCAATAATTACCCACCTCAGTACCTGACACTAAGTGAACTTTAATAAAACATTAGAAAAATTGGAATGTAGAGGGTTGGGGAAATCTTCAAACAACCCATCCAACGGGTCAAATGTATTTAGGCAGACTTTTAAAAGTCAAGAGCCATGTGTCATCCTGTTTGGAATTCAGTGATAACTTGCTGTCATTTTTTCCGTTGACTACCTTATTCTGAACTTTTTGGTGATTTCTGCTATGCTGTTGGCGAGTTGCTGAAAGATTGATTCCACCTTCAATGAGTCGGACAGATTTTTTATTGGTTGGTTTGCAAGGAGCGACATCACTTGTTTTTTCTTTTCCCTTGAAATAGTAACCTCCTCGCCATTTTTCATCATAAGCCTTGACTTGAGGGGGAGCACACCACTTACCTCCAATTTGTTGATAATGGTGGAATGATTGACCCGGACGAAAAAGTGTGGAGAAAGCCGTTGAACCTCTTTTTGGTAATTGCCTTGTTCCAAATCTTTCAAGGAATAGTATCCTTCGATTTCTACCCCCGTTTTTAGACAAAAGAGAACCTTGTTTTCCTCTGGCTTCTTTTTTACCATGACCAAGTCAGCGAGTTTTATCTGGCGACCGTGTTTCAAATCCATTGTCTGGTTTGTCAATACAAGTGCCTGTTCCAAATCATCATTACGTTTCAGAGTTCTGTTCCATTTTGGTAAGTAGAAAAAAAGCAACGTAGCAAAAGCTATCACGACAATGATAAGCCCTCTGGCTGACTGCATCCAACTCTTTTTTTCGACCTTTTCCTTTTCGATTGTTTCGTATTTTTTAAAGATTTTATTGGCAGATTCCGTAATATTGGCAAAGCTCAACCCGTTGCGAAGTTCTTCCTTTTTTTGGTGGGCTTCCACACATCGTCTTGAAGCATTTACCATCCCTTCGGTATCCTCCAAAGCCTCCAATACCTTAATCTGAATGGAATAATGCTCCACCATTACAGTGATAACCTCGAACAATTCAAGTGGTTCTATTGCTGAAAACCTTTGAATTATGGTGTCCGTATCTTCCAAGAAACCGTTTGCAACAGCAAACTCTCCCTGCTCGAAACTTGCCGTAGCCAAAAGCGAATTTCTCCTGATGTATGGCACCCAATCAAGGATGGTATCAGGGATGCTGGATAAGACAAACATTGCACTATCCGGTTGTTGCAATGCCAAGTATAACTCCCCCAACGACAAGGCTGGCGCAATCCTCAATTCTTTATCATTCAAGGAATCCGTCAAATCAAGCATCTGACTTTGAAAAGACACTGCGTTTCTCAGTAATTCAATGCTGTCCCTTTCTTCAAGTGCCTGTAAACTCAACAACCCTCCTACTGCCAAGAGGGGTTCAATATCGGTGGTGGTATCAGTGCCAACGCTTACTTCTGGAAAGTTATCCTTTAGATGGAAGTTACCAACCAAAGCCATTTTCAGGTTATATTTTGAGGCAAATGAGAAAAAGTCGCAAAACATGGGCAATACCTCTTTTCCGTAATCCTCCAAGGCATCTTCATCCACGTCCTTCAAGTTATCAATAAAAGCAGAAACATAGCTGTACCAATCCTCCCTCCTGATGTGAAATCTCATAAGTTTTGCGGCGCCCTCGATAGTGCCCTGGTCGTCACCACATCTTTTTGAAAGTTCTATTGCACGTTCCAACTCCAGCTTCGCTTGGACATAGGATGCTCTTTTCTCATGGGTCTTTGCCAACAGGTAAAGGGATTTTCTACCTGATTTCAAATCCTTCCCAAAACCCAAGAATCCATGTGAACCACCCTCGAGTGATTTCCGGGAATAGAACTTGATGGAATCAAGGGCTTGGACACCCTCTTTTTCATAATAGCACCTCGCAATCCAGTATGCTGATTCGGAATGTTTTGCAGGACTTTTCCCACCAGATGCGATTTCCTTGCACTGCTTGAAGTAGATGATTGCGGAATCAAGATGATGATGGTGATAAAATGATTGGGCTTGCTCGAATACTGGTGCTACCTTTTTAACGGTCTGGACATGACGAACATAGCCCCAAATATTGTAGCCAAGTAGGAGGGGTACAATTAACAGCAAAGCAATGAAAACTACCTTGGCGAACCTGTTCGTCAAAAACTTTTTTAGGTACGATTTTTCCTGGTACAACATCTGCTCTCATTGGATTATCGCTGCAAAATAAAAAGCCGCCTGAAACAGGTCGGCAAATTGAATCAAAAAAATGGATTTGTTTACAGAATTTGTGGAAAGCACAAGGCAGTTATTACGAGCAATAGGACAATCACCAAAACCACAAACCTGAGTCTTTTGGCTTCCATCCCAGTGTATTCGTAGTACACTTGTGTTGTGCAGTTCTTTTTGACCAACTCATCTATTTCTTGCCTGACTTTCAAGCCACGCAGGGCAAGATAAACTGCGGCAATTCCTGCCAAAATCTGGATTAAAAAAATCAAATCAACCATGACACGAGAATTTTGTTACAGTTTATATTTTATCTCTCGTATCTTATTGATTTTCAAAACTTTGTCAATTACTTCCAGCTACAAAGAACGTATCCGACTTTCAGAAAAGAAGGGCTAAAAGCCCTCCAATTCTGAAAATCTGCACGGACGGAAGAACTTGTCTCTTTCGATTCCAAGCCCAAGCCTGTCCCTGAAACTTTGCAACTCTTCCAGACTAAAAGTTCACCGCTCGTTTTCGATGCCGATGACAAACCCGAAAAAAACCCCATCTTCTTCATTGAACTCCGTCGGATACCGTGTTCGGACAGAGGCTGCATGAAAGAATTTGCAGACGATAATCGGGTCGGCTACATCTGACTGGTCGCCAATCCTGCGGAAATCCTTTAGAATCTCCTGAGTAAGCAATTTCATGGTGGTGTGGAAAAGAACTAAAAGTGCGGTCTTCCAAACCCGCATTCCAAAGGTACAAACTGCAATAAAAAATGTCTTGAAAAATCGAAAGGGAAGAATAGGCTTTGGATGTTTACTTTCCGCCATGACCATGAAAAGAAAGTACATTCTCCTATCACTCACCGATTGAAAGGTTTACCCGCAAAAAATGATTGGAAAGTTGAAGGGCCACACATGGAAGGTGGTACTGCTGAAGTAAAAACAGGAGGAGAGGGGAACCTCCTGTTAGGATTAGAAGATTTCCCTCTGCTTTACAGAATCCCGGATAGCTTGTTGGTTGTATTGCTTTTGCAACGCACGGGCTTCCTCAAGGCTATCCGTCGAAGTACCGATGTCCACGACAACTTGACTTTGCAGATTCGTTCGTCAGCCAATAGTCAGGTTGTTGTTGGTCATTCAATAGAACACCGCTTGAAAAGCCAATAAAGGAATAGACCGAATTTCGTTGTTGGTAAAGGCAACTACATACCTTTTCATGCGCTTTCCTTTGAGAAGCGCCGTAAATCAAGAAAGGTCAACACTTTCCAGAATACGTTTGATAATGTCCTCCATGGTGTTTAAAAAGAAGATAAAAGTCTGTGCTTCCCCTCTTGTTTAAGCACATTTCAAAGGTACAAAAAGGCATGGATTTCCAAAATTCCATGCCTTTTAAAATTGTAAAAACCGATTTAAAAACTTGAAAAGGGGGATGGAAAGAATAATAAGTACCTGCTGTGCAGCATTGAAAATAGGGTAAGTTTTTGGAAGCAGGTCTTTTGAGAATGCCCCTGGGGGCGAAACTCCCCCGAATCTGAAAACGACCGCCGATGCGTGACGTCGTAATGTCCGGGTGGGAACTACCTAAAGTGCCAACAAGGAAACAGCCGGGAGGAATCCTTCCGGCTCCCCTTTGACAAACCTCAGTGTCTTCATTAGAATAGAGTTGTTTTATCTCACCAGCCTCAATGACGCACGGACCATCAGAAAACCCCTCCCCAAGCGGCAATGGACAAAATCCCAATCCCAGCTTGGGCAAAAGTTTCGATGTCGAAAATGTATTCGAGGAATTTTACCAATGGTTTCAGGAAGCTTTTCAGGGAAAAGCGTTTACAAAGCCAGAGATGGAAGCCCTCTACAAAGTGTTTTTGGAGGCAAAGTATTATAGGCACGAAACTGACAGTTTACTCCAACTGATAAAGCAGCTTGAAGAAAAAATGGATACGGGCATCCTCCTTGCCGAAGGCTCTGCCAGCCTTAGGAGTGCAACAGAAACCCAGGCAAACACAATTTTCATCCAAAATCAACTTATTGAAAACTTGAAAGTGCAGGTACAAACCCTGCTTGACGATAAGGTGTCAAGAGACTTTCAAAGACCTTTAAATTAAGGTTGTAATTCCCCTACACATCAATACTTTCAAGCCGTTTTCAACTTGAAAATTTTTCAACCTATTGTAAAACCATGCATTACGTTCTCCCAAGGGACATTTCCCAGAAGTTTCAAATCTCTTTACAAACGGTTTACAACTACCTTTCAAAGTTTGAGGGTAAAATCCGCACCAAGAAAGAGTTTTGAAAGACTTTTGTTGAAATGGAAGACTTTACAACCTTTTTTCAAGCGGCTTTACACCCGTTTGAAAGCCAGCTTGAAATACCGCAGCCAACAGTGGACTCTAAAGAAGTTGAAAACTTGAAAGAGAATGTAACAAAGGTTGAAACCGAATACCAACTGGCGCTCCAAAGGACGGAAGACCTCGAAAAGTACAACCTCAACCTTCAGGAACAGCTATCGAGGTATGGTATCATGCTCACAGAGGAGAAAGCGGAAAAAAAGGACATCCTGACCAAATACGAAACGGTACAAACCGAGTACCTTCAAAAAGTGGAATCCCTGTTCCGTGAAAAGTCCCTGTTTGAAAAGAGATACCACCTTGTGCTTGGCTTCCTTATCGTCTTACTGATACTCCTCGCCTGGTTGCTCCTTGTGAAAATTGATATTATGAAGAACGTATAACCAAAATTTTGAGGAAGGACATGATTTTCAAAACCCAATTTTTGAACGGTTAAAAAACGATGAGAAACCCCAGTTCTCATCGTGCCAAATTGCGTGAATTTCAACGTCAGGGGTTACTACCCTATATTTTCCCGTCCGTTGTATCGTACCCTTCACTATTCAAGAATTCTTCAAATTCGTAAGCGGTTTTCGGCAAATGTTTCTCCGCAAGAAAGTTCCTCCGCTGCAACTGGATAATGGAAGAATCAAAACCTTTGGTTTCCAACATCTTTTTAAAGAGTGGATTGGTTTGAACCGTAGTCAGGAACTCCTCTTTCAAGGCATTTAAAACCTCCCCGTCCAACGATTTTAAAAGGTTTTCAACCGCTGTGACCTTCTGCCTTTCAAACTGTTTCAGGAGTTCAATCCTCTTTTTTTCATGGGCTGTCTCTTGCTGCGTCGCTATGACTTTCGATTGCTTTTTGTCCTTTTTGAGCCTGTCGTGCTCGGTTTCAATCGGTCTGAAGTCCACCTCGAATGCCTTCATCAAATAAGCAGGGACGTTGCGGATTTCCTTCCCACTTGCCAACTCCCCTTCCACGAACCTGATATTCGCAAGGATATAGTCCTCGTCGTGCTTCTCCAATAATTCTTTGGCGATGCCATCCCTGATGCCCATTGCATGTAGTTTCTGCATGATTTCCTCGTTCATCTTCTCCTCGCTCTCGAATTTCGTGATGCCGCTTACCCTGAAAACGATGGCGGTGATTTTCCTACCCTCGTTTTCGAGGTCGTACACCACTTTCAAGTCGGTCTTTTCATTGATTTCTTCGATGGCAACATCCAAAATCCTTTTTTTGAGCATGGTGAAAATCTTGTACTGTCACTCCTCTACGCCCACCAATTTCCTAAAAGCCTCCATTCCGATGCGGATTCTACCGATATTCTGATAATCTTTCAGCATCTCGTACAGTGCCAAACTATGCTTGCTGTTCAAATCCCTTCGGATGAACATGTTCAGTTTCACGTACATCGTTGGTCTTTTGATGGCCTCCAATATCGGGGTTGGGAACTCGAAGGTCAACCTTGCGGTATTTCCCCTTTTCTGGCCCACGATTTTCACAAAGGAAAGAAAGGGAAATGCGCCCCGTTCGTACTTCTCCTTGCCCAAAATGTTATACTCAATGGCAAGGGACACCAAAGCCTTGAGAGCTTGTTTCAATTCAGTATTGTCGTTGCGGGAAATACCGGAAAGCTTCTTGACCATTCAGAGGTCAACGCTGAAAGTATTGTTTTCTGGATTGCGTTTCAATTGGTCTTTGGCTATCCGAATCAGTGAGTTGATGGCTTTCCTCTGCTGCAAGGTCGTCACGTTGTTCATCTGAACCAAGCTACTGCTCTTCTTGATTTCAAGTACGCCGTCGTTCTCCTCGAATAGCGAAATCTGTTGCTGAGTGTCCATTTTAGCGGGTAGAAACTAAAATAACAAAACTTGATATGGTGTTATGTTATGTTTCAAATTCTAAAAATCAAGAGTATTTTTCAACTCCCAAAATGTTATGATACCCCTTCATGGAAATACCCATTTTGTTATGATAGTGGAGTAAAGAAATACCCACAGTGTTATGATGAAATACCATTTCTGTTATAGTAGAAGAGTGGGCATATACCCAATCTGTTATGATAAATATCCAATCTGTTATGATAGGGCATCGGGATGATAGGTGAGAACTGGCATCCCGGACGGCTAAACACTTAAACGTTATATTAAACAAATACAAACACTACGGGGGAAACAGGGGAGTGGTGTTGTTCCCAAATTTTAATTTTCAAAAAAAGAGGGTCAAAAAAGTAGAGCCGATTTGTGGTCGGCTCTATCGGCAGGATGTTACCTGATTTGTTTCTGTTCCACTACGATTTCAAAAGCGTAAGTGCCAAAATCGTCAATGTACTTGATGTGCGTGTCGGTTTTCAGCCTAAAGTCTGTTTCACGAAGGTCACGCTCGCTTTGCTCCTCAAACAGCAGAGCTTTTGAATGCGCAATTGCAGCTTCCCTTGTATGGAACAAAAAGGCTTCGGCGTTCAAGCCACCAAGTTGTCACCGTGAAAATGTCACCACCCGGATTGTCATGTTGTAAAAGAACAGGATAAAAATGCAGTCAACCTGCGGTTTCATAACGTTTTTCGGAGCAGGGGTGTTGCCTAACGGAAAAAGTCTATCCAATCGCAATTAGCCACTTTACTAACCCAGTTTTTCAACTTTTCCGATTGTCAAAAATCGGTATCAAATAAACTACCGAGTCAATAGGAAAACATAGTTTTCGCTTGAAAGCTAAGGACAAAGAAAAACTCCCCGATTCGGGGAGACAATTAGTGATTTGCATCACTGGACTTCCTCAAACATTTCACCGCATTCGTCGCACTTGATTTTGAGAGCAGGTCTTCCCCACACGTTCACTTTGCAGCCGGGGCATGAATACTTGGTTTTGTTCCGGCTTGGTGGTCGTAGCCGTTTCAGGCGTGATTTGCGCTCGTCGCCTTCCTCGCCATCGTCCGTGCCGGACGTGCTTGCGCCCGTAAGTAGGCGCTTCATCATTTCGCCCTCCAAAGAGGTAAAAGGTAGGGTGTACTGTTTCGGCATTTTCTCAAAAGCCTGTTGGTACTTTCCCCCTTCTTCGATGTAGTGCGTCATGCGCTGACCTGTTTCCTTGCCGCCCGGTTTCCCCGTGTCGGAAGGTATCAAGCCGATTGTTCGCATTTTTGCAGCCCACTCTTTGTTGTGATAACCACTGCGAGACGGTTCTCCAAATTCCCATTGCCACAGGTGCGCCATTTCATGCACAAGGGTTGAGAAGATTTCGATTGGCGTCCGGTAAAGCGTTGTAGGGGTGAGGGAAATTTCGTGCGTTCCGAAACTTTCCTCGTCAACTCGTTTCCAGCGTTCAGGTGCCATGAATCCATGCGAACCTGAAAGCCTGGAAAAATTCAGGATACAACCGGGGAGCTTGTTGTCGAACAGCTTCTGGTTGTAGAACTGGTAAGCGCCGTTCAGGGAGTTGAACTGCTCCTGTGTCGGCGTCGGCAACGGTGGTTTTTGTTTTTTACTCATGTGAACAGAATTTTTTGTTGCGTACCCTACAATTCCTATTCACTGAGCATCGAATTTCAAGAGATTTAAAAGCTTCCTTCAAAACCTTGTATGCCCTATCATAACAAAATGGGTATTTATTTTACAAACAATATACACACGTTTTTAAAGTTTTAAACGCTTTGAAACCCAACAAAAAGACTTGATAATCAATTGATTGCGACTATAAGGAATGTAATTTTACCAGCATCGCCGGATGAAACATTTTGACAAGTGGAACAAGCTGAAAAAGACCATCCACCAAAACCGCCCGGAATTTTTCGTAAACGAAAGAGAAGTCCGGTATGCCCACTTGGGAATAAACGTGGGGTTTGAGGAGGATGGAAAAGGCGGCGATTTTAAAAGACCCGTTCTTATTTTGAAAAAGATTTGAAACGTCTTTGCCGTACTCCCAATGACCACGAAGGGGAAGGATACCAAATTCTACTACCGCCTTCCTGACCACTATTTCGGAAAGACTTCGAGGATAATCTTGTCGCAGTGCAGGGTAGTGGACAAGAACAGGTTCATCGAAAGCATCGGGACGCTATCGGAAGGGGATTTCAAGGACGTAAAAGAAAAACTTAAAGCGCTGATGCTTTAAGTTTCTTTTTTCTCTCCGACCGAAGCCGGAGGAGAATCCCGAAGGACGTTTGTGCCATCAGTATAGTCAAACGCTTCTGAAAGTCAAGTTCTTACACTTTCAAATCAGGTTTCAAGCAGCTTTAAAATTTGAAAATGGCTTCCTGAAAACGATAATCTGTTACCTTTACGAATTATTTAAAATTTCATTTGATTAGATGCAAAGCACCAAAATTACCCTCTCACAACTTGAAAGTTTCCTGCTGAAAGCGGCTGATATTTTGAGGGGGAGCATGGACGCCTCGGAGTTTAAAGAGTACATTTTCGGGATGCTGTTCCTGAAAAGGATGAGCGACCAGTTCGCTACCCGGAAGACCTACCTTATCAAGGAAAGTTATAGCCACTTGACCGGGGAGGCTTTGGACATGGTAATGGAATCACCCACTACTTTCGGTGAGACCTACTATGTTCCGGCAGAAGCAAGATGGGAGAAAATCAGGTACTTCCACCACAACGCAGGGGAGCAACTCGACCAAGCTCTTGCCGCTTTGGAGAATGCCAATGACTCTTTAAGAGGTGTGCTGCATGACAATATTGGGTTCAACAAAACGAAGGGCAATAAACGTGTCATTCCTGACAACAAAATCAAAGACCTGATTGACCACTTCGACAAAATCAAGCTCACTAACGACAATTTCGAGTTTCCCGACCTGCTCGGTGCGGCTTACGAATACCTTATCAAGTTCTTTGCGGACAGCGCCGGAAAGAAAGGAGGAGAGTTCTATACTCCAGCGCAAGTAGTACGTCTGTTGGTGCAACTGCTGAAACCACGTGCAGGAATGAGTATTTACGACCCAACTGCTGGTTCGGGCGGTATGCTGATTCAATCTGCACAGTTCGTAGAGGAGCAAGGACAGGATGCCCGCAACCTCACTTTGGCAGGTCAGGACAACAACGGTACGGTCTGGTCTATCTGCAAGATGAACATGATTTTGCACAACGTCCTCGATGCCGACATTCGCCTCGGCGATACCGTCGAAGACCCGCAGCATACGGAAGGTGGTTTCTTGAAAAAGTTTGACCGCATACTTGCGAACCCACCATTTTCCCAGAATTATTCAAAAGCCAATATTAAATTCCCTACACGTTTCCCCTACGGGTCTGCGCCCGAATCAGGCAAAAAAGGCGACCTGATGTTCGTGCAACACATGATAGCCTGCCTGAAAGAAGACGGTAAAATGGCTTGCATCATCCCGCACGGCGTCCTGTTTCGTGGGGGAGCGGAAAAGATTATCCGTGAAGGCATCGTAAAGGACAACCTACTCGAAGCCATCATCGCCTTGCCGCCGTCTCTGTTTTATGGAACTGGCATTCCTGCCTGTGTCATTGTCATCAACAAAAACAAGCCGGACGAACTGCGCCACAAAATCCTGTTCGTAAACGCTGATGCCGAATACGGGGAGGGCAAAGCCCAAAACTTCCTTCGCCCGGAAGATATTGAAAAGATTGACACTGCCTTCTCTACAAAAGTGCCAATACCTAAATACTCCCGCCTCGTTGACCTGAAAGAAATACAGGATAACGAATTTAACCTGAACATCCGCCGCTACGTGGACAACACGCCAGACCCAGAACCGGAAGACGTAAGGGCGCATCTGCTCGGTGGTGTACCGAAAAGCGAAGTGGCTGCACAAGAACCTTTCTACTACAAGTTCGGGATGAAAAAGACCGTGTTCTTTCAAGATAGGGACGCCAACTATTTTGATTTCAAAACTGACCTGACCGACCCCAAAGGGGCAGGGAAATCCGGCATCAAGGAACTGATAGAAACGCATGACGGGGTGAAGCAAACCCTCGCCCGTTTCCGCAAGGAAACAAACGACTGGTGGATGGAAGCCAAGAATGATTTCACCCGCTTGGAAACGGACAACGACCTGCCGAAAATCAGGGCGGAATTGCTGGCTGGATTTCAAAACAGGTTGCTGCCGCTCGAACTGTTCGATAAGTTTCAGGTATCGGGCATCTTCGTAAACTGGTGGCAGACCATCAATTACGACTTGAAAACCATTTCCTCCCACGGTTGGAGCGTGAACCTTATCCCTGACGAGTACATCAAAAAAGCATTTTTCCAAAAGGAAATGGATGAACTCGATGCGCTGGAAACCAAGATTTCTGACGAGGAAAACACCCTACAGGAAGCAATAGAGGAAGGGGAAGTAGAACCAGAAACCGACGACGATGGCAACGAAAAAGCACTCACCACAAAATGGGTAGTGGAACAACTGCTGGCGGCTGCACACGACCTGCTCGGCAACTTCGTTGATAATCCCAGCAAGCCGAAAGCGACCGATGACGCTAAAACGAACCTGCCAAAACAAGTCCCAGAAAGCTCCAAAATCGAGATTCTGAAATACATGGCGCTGGCGCAACGCATCAGCAAAACGGAGGCTCGTATCAAAGCCTTGAAAAAGACGCTCAAAGAAAAACAGGCTCGCCTCGAAGACCTCGTGGACGCCAAGAAATACGGACTTGACGGCTTCATCGCCCACTTGAACGACCTTATCATTTTGCGTGAAGCGGAAAAAGTTGCAGCAGAAAAGGATGCCGAAAAAGCAAAAATCCAGAAACGCATAGACGAATACAACGAGAAGAAAGGCAAAGTAGCGGAATTGGTGGCTGCCATCGGGCTACCCATCACCAACGAGGAAGCCCGTGACCTTATCTTACAAAAACACCATGACCTGATGCAGGAACAACTTGAACGCTACCTGAACCGTGAAAAGCGTGAACTGGTGGCATTGGTGGATAAACTTTGGGATAAATATACTTTAAGTAGAAATGACTTGGAAAAGGAACTTGGAACGGTACTTTCCAAGTTGAATGATTTTTTGACTGCTTTAAATTATCAATAGGTATGGGAGAGTGGATTGATGTAAAAATAGGTGAGTTATTTACGACTACCTTTCCTGGCGAATGGGGGAAAGAACCTACCAATTCTGTTCAAATTCCTGTAATTGGGACAAAGAATTTTAAGAATAATGGAAAAATTAAATTTGATAATATTTCATACAGATTTATTCCATCTTCAAAACTTGAAAAAGTAAGAGCAATCAAAGGTGATATTCTAATTGAAAAATCTGGCGGCAGTCCTACTCAACCAGCAGGAAGGGTAGTTTTTATTGAGGATGACTTTAACGGAACAAGCTCTAATTTTGTTGAAGTTTGTAAAGTAAATCCAAAGCATTTTAATGTCTTTGTTTTCTACCTTCTTTTTTATGCCTATCAAACTGGTAAGGTTTTAAAATACCAACAGCAAACCACTGGTATCATCAACTTTAAGCTAAGGGAGTATAAAAAAGATGAGTTACTAAAAATTCCTAAATCTCTCTCCGAACAAACCACCATCGCCACCATCCTCACCACAATAAACCAAGCCATTGAAAAAACGGAAAAACTCATCGTAAAATATGAGCGCATCAAAATAGGGCTGATGCAAGACTTGCTCACTCGTGGCATTGACGAGCAGGGGAGAATTCGCAGTGAGGATACGCACGAGTTTAAAGATAGCCCGTTGGGAAGAATCCCGATAGAGTGGGAAGTTGCGCCATTTGATTCATTTCTCGAATTGAAACAGTATGGATTGTCTGTCTCTGCTTCTGAAAATGGAGTTCCACTTTTGAGAATGAACAATTTGAAGAACGGTGAACTCGAAATATCAGATTTGAAGTTTTGCCCCGCACCCGTTAGTGAACAAGTCATCTTAAATGATTTGGATTTGCTTTTCAACCGCACGAACAGCATTGATTATGTGGGAAGAACTGGGATTTTCAGGCAGCAAAAAATTCCATTCACTTTTGCATCATACTTGGTTAGGCTTGTTCCCAAAAAGAACCTAATGCCGGAGTATTTGAACTATTGGATGAATTTTCCAAAGAATCATGTTTGGATTAAAACCATTGCTACACAAGCAGTCCACCAGGCGAACATTAATCCAACCAATCTTGGAAAACTATCCGTTTACGTTCCAAAGGTTGAGGAACAAGAAAGGATTATTTCCATCATTGATGAATCGAAAAAAGGAATTGTTGCAATGCAAAAGGAGTTGTCCAAGCTGTATTTGCAAAAAACAGGATTGATGCAAGACCTCCTCACTGGCAAAGTCAGTGTGGATGGTTTGAATGAAAACAACTAAATCCTTAAACAATGATTGATTGGCTTCTAAATCTTTTTAACTGGAAAAAAAATCCAAAGATGGATACCGTTTCATTCCTTATTGGTTCTGGCTTTTCAAAAGCTGATGGACTTCCACTTGTGGGTGAGATTAATGAGAGAATGAGAAGAATTAATGAAGATGAAATCATCATTCATTCAGAGGGGACAGCATTTTTTCTAAATGGACAAACAAATGAAAACGAATGGTCAAGAAAAGCAGAGAGATTGTTCGTCCAAGAATTTTTGAAATTTTACTCCAATGAAGTTATTGATGGAGAAGGTAATTTTCATTATGAAGATTTCTATGATTATTACTCAGAATATTTAAGAACTGAAGATAACGAGTATATTGATGAGTTTTGTGAAACCTTTAGAAATGAGAATGATAATGAATACAATCCAATTGCAGACAATTACAACCTTGTATCACAATTTCACAATACTTTTAACCAACTTCTAAGCAATTTTCTTCAAAGAGCAAAATATTACGAGAACGTCTCTCATCTGAACTACTTTAAATACGATGACTTTATCGGGTTCTTGAATCACCTAATTGAAAAAAATCAAGTCAAAGTACACACATTGAACCACGATTTGCTATTTGAAAGAGTAGCGTCAGTTCCACCTTTGTGGCAAGAATTTTCAGATGGCTATGAGGAATTAGGTTCTCCCTATTATTCAGAGGTTAATGTTAATCAAACAATTAACAAAAGGTACAGAGTAAGGCTAAAATATTTCCAAAATAGATTTGACAAAAAAATCTGTCTTTACAAACTACATGGTAGCATTGATACTTACCAATTCAATATTGCCGACCAACATCGGGATTTAACAAGAGTAAAGTCTGACTATGGAGTTGAACCTCGGTTCGTAAAGGAGGTACAAGATGAAACAGGAAGATTCAGTTACATTAAAGGATGGCAAAATAATTACCCTGACTTTCTTTCAGGTACTTCAACAAAAGTACTTAGCTACGGGAATGAATATTATGAATTGCTGTTCAAACATTTTGCAGAAAATCTAAAAAAATCAAAACTTCTTATCGTAATCGGCTATGGATTTGGTGATTCAGGAATCAACGATTATTTGAAGAAATACTTTTTGGACAGAGGGGGCAAAATGGTTGTCATTATTCCAAAGAAACCAGATACCGAATTGATAAACTACCCAAATACGGTAATTCTTGAAAAGAAGATGGAACAAGTGTCGCTTCAAGAATACATGAGTTTGCTGAACTAAAAGCTATTATCCTATTATCAATCATGCACCAAAACCGCCACTGGATAGACGAACGCACCTTCGTAGAAGAACCCCTCCTTCAACAATTGGATGGTCTGGGCTGGCAGGTACTGCGCCTGAAATCGCCCTCGGAAGGGGTGCAGTACCCGGAAGAATCTTGGAGGGATAATTTCTCGCAAGTCATCATCAAACCGAAGCTGGTGGAGGCAATTCGCACCATCAATCCGTGGCTGCAAGACGACCAAATCGAGGAGGCTATCCGTAAGCTGACGACCTACTCTGCTGGCAGTTTGCTTGAGAACAACAAGACCGTGCTCGAAACACTGCTCGGAAATACCAGCGTCACCGAAAACCGCCAAACAGGTCAAAAGTCCCCGACGGTGAAGTTCATAGATTTCGACCATCGGGACAACAATAATTTCTTGGCGGTCTCGCAATTCAAGGTTCGTATCATCGGTACGGAGAACCATATTTTCCCAGACATTACCTTGTTCCTGAACGGCTTGCCCATTGCGGTTATCGAAGCAAAATCCCCGAAGGTCAAAGACCCAATGGGAGAAGCTATCGAGCAACTGATGAGGTACAGTATGCAGAGAGGGGAGGCACCAGAAGGCAACAGGGAGTTGTTCTATTTTAACCAAATCACCGTAGCGACGTGCAGGGATACCGCCAAGTTCGGCACTATCACCACCCACACCGAAAAGCATTTCTACCGTTGGACTGACCCCTATCCACTTTCGGTCAATGATATTGCCACTGGCACTACCGCACCCAACGACCAACAGCGTTTGGTTGCCGGGATGTTCAGCAAACAAAACCTGCTGGCGCTAATCAAGTCCTTCACCATTTTCAAGGCGGACGGCAGCAAAATGTACAAGGTGGTGGGCAGATACCAGCAATTCAGGGCGGTGAAAATGATATTGGAACGCCTGAAAAATGGCAAGAACCCGCAAGAAAGAGGCGGCATTGTCTGGCATACGCAGGGGAGCGGCAAGTCGCTGACTATGATGTTTCTGGTGCGTGAAATGAGGCACGACCCCGAACTGAGCAAATGGAAAATCGTCTTCGTCACTGACCGTACCGATTTGGAAGTGCAGTTGACCGGGACAAGCGGGGCGATTGGGTTCACCGTGAAAGTCGCCGAAAGCATCCGCAAACTGAAAGAATACATCCCCGGTGAAACGGCTGACCTTGTGATGGCAATGATTCACAAGTTTCAGGAAAAGCAGGAAATCAACTATGGCATATTGGACGAGTTGAACACCAGCGACCGCATTTTGGTAATGACCGATGAGGCACACAGAACGCAGTACACGGTGTTGGCTGCCAATATGCAGAAAGCCATGCCGAACGCTACCCATATCGGCTTCACTGGGACGCCGATTGAAAAGACCGAAAAGCGTTTCGGGGACTACATAGACAAATACACCATGCGCCAATCCATCGAGGATGGCGTGACCCTTGAAATCGTTTATGAGGGGAGGACGCACAACGCCGCTATTACCGACAAAGAGGGGATGAACCGCCAATTTATTGACGTTTTCAAGGACTACGACCTGAAACAGCAACAGGAGATTTTGGGCTACGCCACTAAACAAGCCTACCTCGAAGCACGGGACACCATCAAAGCAAAAGCTGTGGACATGGTGAACCATTACGTGGAGCATGTTTTCTCGAATGGGTTCAAAGCGCAAATCGTCGCCGTGACAAGGGAAGCTGCGGTCAGGTACAAAGAAGCGATTGACCTGGCATTGAAGGCTAAAGTGGAAGCATTGAGAATATCCAATCCTTTGAACATCAAATTGGACTTGTTGGAAAAGGTGGAAACTGGTGTTGTCATCTCCGGCTCAACGAATGACGAACAACACCTGAAATCGCATACCGATGGCAGGGTTCACAAGACGATAATCGAGCGTTTCAAATTGGGCTTCACCGATAGCGGCGACGTAGGCAACGGCATGATGGGCATCGTCATCGTGAACAACATGCTGCTCACTGGATTCGATGCGCCCATCGAACAAGTCATGTACCTCGACCGTGTGATAATAGCGCACAACCTCCTTCAAGCCATTGCAAGGGTGAACCGTGTCGGTTCTTCTGACAAAGAAAAGGGGTTCGTGGTGGATTACGTTGGCGTCGGGCACCACCTCAAAAAAGCCCTCGAAGTCTATGACGAACTGGAACAACAGGAAATGATAGACTGCCTGAGCAACGATACCGAGGAGGTCAACAACCTCAATCAGGCGCACAAGGAAGTCATGGACTTCATTCAACAATACAAGATTGAAGACCTGAACGACTTCGATGCGTTCTATGATTTGTTCTACGATGAGGACATCCGTTTCCAGTTTATCCAGTTGTTCAAAAAGCTATCGAAGGCGCTCGACGTGGTACTGCCGAACCCGAAAGCATTGAACTACCTTAAAGAATTCAATGCCCTGTCGGAACTGAACGTCATGGCAGGCAGGCATTTCAGGGACACCCGCATGAGCATGAGGGGAGTATCCGCCAAGCTGAGGGCCATCACCGACGAGTACCTAATTTCAAAAGGCATTGACCAAAAGATACCGCCGCTTTCCATCCTCGACGACGACTTCCTTTCCGATGTGGCAAAGAGGAGGAGAGCCAAGACCAAAGCTGCCGAAATAGAACACGCCATTCGCAGCTATATCGAGGAGCATTTGCCGGAAGACCCTGAACTCTACAAATCGCTGGCGGAAATCCTCGAAAAGATACTCGAAGACAATCAGCACAATTGGGACTTGGTTTATCAGGAACTCAAAAAGCTGCTCGACAAAATCAGGGAGGAGGAGAACAAACCGACCTACGGTTTGCACCGCAAAAAGCAGATGCCATTTTTCAGGATGTTCCACGTTGAGTTGTACGATACAAAAGACCTCAGCGAGGAGCAAATCGGGGTATTGGTCAACTTGACCCAACACCTGACCAACCTGCTCGAAAGTGAAATGAAGTTGAACGGATTTTGGGAGCCATCCAAGCAATCGGCACAAAACAGGCTGGGAGGGGAGATTCAAAAACTCCTGATTTCACCGGAGTTTATAGATTTACCGAACATGAGACAAAAATTTCCATCCCTGATTACAAGAATGTAACTATACAGCCGGGGTAAATTTGTAAAAGTGTCAAAAAAAGGCTGCAATTTCCAAAGAGTCCGTATTTTTTGCCTTTTAAAATGATTGTTTACACTTGACAGAATCAGATTACAT